>JADGEM010000012.1 GCA_016744375.1 Gammaproteobacteria bacterium | reverse complement strand
GTCTTGCATTTTATTCAGCCGTTTATTTCAGTTTTTCTTCCTGTTTTTTTAATAGTATCAATCACTTGGAATAAACGGATGGACACTAACTAGAGTATTATTTATTCAAATGATACTCTAATTCATGATATAGAAAAATGACTGTTTAGCTTCAAAGAAGTCATTATAGATCATCATTACAACAAGCTAAAATGACCGCTACTTGTACATTTGAGCCTTTTTAACGTATCAATACTGGATGAATATTCTGTAGTTTGATAAAGTCTTAATTCCTATTATCTTGCTATTAGGCGACAATTAACTTGTCCGGTCGGACAAAGTAGTTGACGTCTAATACTTGCAGTAAATTTGATTGACCCTATAGCCATCTATGCCCAAAGAGCACCAAGAGGTACGGCAAAAAGATTATCACCAAACGAGCTGGTATGATCGCCATCATAAAGTAAAATTCCAAATTTAAATCGTTTTCCTGCCACATTCTGGAACCGCTTTAAACCATTAAAATCTTTGTTTTTCAATGATGCTGCGGCTTTCACTTCAATGGCAAAACAATCACCCTGAGCATTTTCAATAATAATATCAACCTCAACTTTATCCTTATCTCTGTAATGATAAAAACTCAGAGGTTCATCAATCCAGACGGATTGCTTGCGTAACTCATTATAGACAAAAGACTCCAGTAATAAGCCAAAATCCTCTGGTTGTTTTATCAGACACTCTCGATTGAGCCCTCGAACTGCACACATCATACCCGTATCGATAGAATGTAATTTAGGTGCTTTAATGAGCCGTTTATATTCATTAGAGTGCCATGCTGGTAGCTGCTCCACCAGGAAGAGTTGTTCCAGTAAAGCCATATATTTCTTGATAGTCAGGCGATCCAGCCCTAATTTGCTCCCCAACTCGGTTAAATTAACCAGTTTACCTGCATAAAAAGCCGTTAACTTGAGTAATTTAAGCATCCTGTCAGGATGATCGATATGAGTCAGATCACGAATATCACGCTGTATCAGAGTACTGGCATATTGCTGATACCAAACGGCACTACGTCGTTCACTGGATCGTTGCAAGGGTTCTGGAAAACAACCAACGACAAGGCGATTCAGTAAATGTTCTCGAATACGAGTATCATTACTTGAAGGTGCTTCCTGTAATAATAGTTTGTTTAAAAAAGTGGGGACTTTATTTTGGATTTCGCATTCTGACAGTGTCGCCAGTCTCACTGATTCCATCCGACCAGCCAAAGAATCCGATAATTTTGGCAACAACAGTGCATTGGCAGAGCCTGTTAGAAGGAATCGTCCTGGTTCTCTGTTTTCATCAACGGCTTGTTTAATAGAAACAAATATTTCTGGTATGCGTTGCACTTCATCCAGTGCTATCCGCTTTTGTGGTAAATTACGAATAAATCCAACTGGATCGGATTGAGCAATTTCTAACTGCGCTTGATCATCAAAGGTAATGTATTCCCAGCTATTTTTATCTGATTTGTCTATCAGGGATTTGACCAGAGTTGTTTTACCTGTTTGTCGAGGTCCCATAATAAAGACAACGGGGGTATCAGCCAGTGCCTCTGTGACATAATTGGCGGAGTATCGAGGAAACATAAATCAACCTGCTTTGTAATAATAGGTAAATAACAATACGTTATTTTAATGCCGTCCAATTAATATTACAATAGCGTCTGAATGATATTCTACAGGAACTTATGAATGAATATGCACTTTATTGACTCGTCACACCTAAAATTCACCTTGCTCATAATATTTTAAGGCTAAAAAATGGCACGCCTCTCAATTCTTACTCAAGAAGAGATTGATTCTCTTTATAGTATTCCTCACCTGGACGATGATGAAAGATCATTTTTATTTACTTTGGATGATGAAGATAGGTTCAATCTTGATACTTTAAAAACTGTTCCGAGAAAAATAAATTATATTCTGCAGCGAGGGTATTATCAGGCAACTAATTATTTCTTCCGGTTCAGTTTTCAGAAATATAAAACTGATGTAGAGTTTATTCTTAAAACTTACTTTCCGGAAACTCCCTTTCCAAAAAAACAAATTTCAAAAAATTATCATTATGAAAACCGTGCGTTGTTAATGAATAAATACGGTCTGACTGACTCTGATAATGAATTTGAAAAACGATTACTAAAAGAAGCTCGATCAATCGCTAAACGTCATGTACTGCCCAAATTCGTATTACAGGAATTATTATCCTTCTGTTTACAACAAAATGTGCTTAGGCCATCTTATTCAACCTTACAAGAAATCGTTTCTATGGGACTAAACGATGAGCGAGATCGTTTGATCAATAAACTTTATCGGGATGCCAGTAAAGGCTTGCGTGATCAGCTTGATAAACTGCTGGAAAATGATGAATTATTTTATAACCTGACGTTGGTAAAGAAAGATCAGAAGGATTTTTCTACAACAGAAATATTAAAAAGTGTTGCAAAGCAGGAGATGATCCGTGAAATCCATGAAAAGTCCCTGAAACTGATCCCCAAATTAGGTATTTCTGAACAGAATATTATTTATTATGCCAATCTGGCTGAGTTCTATACCATCCAAAAGCTCAAGCAGTTAAACAATAAAAATCAAGCCAGGTTGTTGATCCTATGTTATGTGTACCATCGCTTACTTAAAATTAATGATCATTTAGTGACCAGTATCACCCAAAAAGTTAACAAATATACTGATAATGGCAATGAATACCAAAAATCAAAGGTCGATATTGTCGAAGTGGTTGATAAAGAGCTTAGAAGCAAGGCCTGTAAGGTGTTAGCTATCAATATTAATCGAACCATCACAGATGAACACATCAGAGAAAAAGCATTTTATATTATCCCTGAAATGGAGTATAAAAAATTTCTCACTGATTTTAAAAAACCAAACTACAGTCGTGAATCCTATCGTTGGGAATATTACAAAAAAATTGCCTTATCTGTTAAGAGAAATATTCGCCCTTTATTTAAAGCGTTAAGTTTTACTACTGAGGTGGATGAACTGAATGATGCGGCAATATTTTTAAAGCAGCATATTGAAAACAGTCAGTCTTTTAGTTCTTATGAATATAATGAGATCCCTCTGGGATTTTTCCCAAAATCAACCAGGAAGTTTTTAACCTATAAAACGAAAGATAGTGATAACAAAAGTGTAAAAAAAATTGATGGTGATTGCTATGAATTTATGGTTTATCTGCAATTGACTAAGGGGATATCTGATGGCACGGTTTTTATTAAAGACAGCATCAGTTATCGTGCGTTGGAAGATGAACTCATTGATATTGAATATTGGGCAAAAAATAAGAAGAAAATTTTAAAGCAACTCAATTTGCCTCTACTATCCATGGAGATCACCGATCTGCTGAGTTTTCTGCAAGAGAATTTGGATAAAAAATATGGTGAGGTCAATAAGCGGATCGATAATGGAGAAAACACCAGTATCAAAATTAAATACAATAAAAAAGGTGAGCCAACCAAATGGACCTTGCCTTATTCTGCTTCTGACGATGGTGTGAATAATCCTTTTTTTGAGCAACTGCCTGTTATAAGTATTGGTGATGTGCTCCGATTTTCATCAGAATCAACCCATTTTTTAAAAAAATTCTCTCATATTCTACCAAGAAATTCTAAAACTAAACCTTCCAGTGAGGTCATTAATGCCTGTATTGTGGCGAATGCAACGGGCATTGAAACCAAAAAGATGAAAGAAATTAGTGATGTGGATGAACAAGATCTGGATAGTACCAACAAAAGTTTTATTCGTTACTCAAATCTATGGTCAGGCAATGAGACAATAATGGAACACACTGCTAAGCTATCCATATTTGATGAATATAATTTAGCAGATTATGGTATACATGCCAGTGTTGATGGACAAAAATTTGCCACAAAATATAATACAATCAAATCACGTCACTCAAAAAAATATTTTGGAATGTTGAAAGGGGTCGTACTGTATTCACTAAATGCTAACCATATACCACTGTGTTTAAAGGTTATAGGGGCAAATGAACATGAAAGCCATTATCTTCTGGATATTGTAGAAAGTAATACTTCTGATATTGAAATCAAAGCGGTATCAGGAGACATGCATAGTATAAACCGGGTTAATTTTGCATTAATGAATATGTTTGGCTATCGGTTTATGCCAAGATTTACTCATCTTAGTGATAAAGCAGATAATAATCTGGTGAGCTTCGAGGATATTTCTCAACACAATAAACACATCATAAAGCCAAGCAAAAAGGTCAATAAATCACTCATCATTAAAGAGTGGGATAATGTTTTGAGGATACTGGCATCACTGGCACTGAAGAAAACGACTCAAAGCCAAATTGTTCGAAAATTATCTTCTTATAAAAAAACAAATCCAACTCTAAAAGCACTCATTGCTCTGGATGAAATTTTTATGAGCGACTACATGCTTGATTATATCGATAGCTCAGAAATACGGTCTGTGGTCCAAAAATCACTTTGTCGAGGCGAATCATATCATCAGTTAAGTAGTACCATTGCCAAAGTCAGTGGTGGTAGAATGATCAGCGGCAAAAATGAAATAGAATTGGATATTAATGCTGAGTCGATACGACTGATAGCTAATGCAGTTATTTATTATAATGCGACTATATTGTCTAGTCTTTATGATCATTTTCTAAAAGTTGATCCCGATAAAGCAAAAGAAATCATACGGTTATCCCCAGTTGCCTGGCAGCACATCAGTTTTATTGGAAAGTATGAATTTTACAATAGGGAAAATTGTATTAATATTCAAGAGGTTATAGATAACTTGCTGACCAATTATGAAATTGATTTTTAGGCTGTAAACCAATAGCAGAAAGGGCTACAGAGGAGCTTAGTGACAAACCGTTCTTATAGTCAAAGGACCCCATATTGCGTTAAACAAATATTTTCATCTATTTTTTTCATAGTTAAACCTTTTCTCCTGGTTGCTTTTATAATTTAGAGCACAAGACTTGCTAAGTATATCTTATTTATCGTATGTATTGATGAGATCTTTAAGTGATAGATAAATCCCGGTGTGAATAGTAAAAATGCACTATCCAGTTGGGGGGTGAACAGCAAAGGGGATATTTACAACCACAGCTTTGAGAGCAATTTCAAAGAAAAAACTGCTCTAATCAGCAAATCCTGATTGGTGCCTGATCCTCAGACAGGGTTTTAATCTGCCCTATTACTTGCGTATCCCAATACCCAATAGCACGCAACTTTTCTACACAATCATCAACCTTGTCCGCAGGCACGCCCGCCAGTAAACCACCGGCTGTTTGCGGATCAAACAGTAATGGAAAAGCCGGATGTTTTGACGCTGTTTCAATGTCCTGCACCGCACGCCGTAATCGTAGGTTTGCGGGTTGCAGTGATGACAGTATACCGGCCTTGACCGTGTCCATGGCGCCATCGAGAAGCGGCAATGCATCCATGTATATCTCTGCATCCACCTGAGATGCTTTGGTCATTTCTATCAGGTGACCAATGATGCCAAAACCAGTCAGGTCGGTGCAGGCGGTTGCATCAAAGCTTTGCAGGCATTCCGCCGCTTGCTGGTTGGATAACAGCATCGACTGTATGGCTGCATCTACCCAGCGACCTTTTGCCTTGCCTCGCATCTCTGCCGCAAATAAAGTGCCGGTGCCAACAGCCTTGGTCAGTATAATAGCATCACCCGGCTGCAGGCCACTTTTTCTCCACACCTTGTTGGGGTCAATAATGCCATTTACGGTGAGACCGAATGCCAGCTCTGCACCTTCACTGGAGTGACCGCCGACGAGCACGGCCCCGGTTGGTTGTACGATAGACATGGCACCGGCCATAACGTCATACAGGGTTTCTTCAACGACCCGTTCGCGGCCATAGGGTACGGTGGCAATAGCCAGCACCGACTGGGCTTCAGCGCCCATGGCAAAGACATCACCTAATGCATGATTGGCTGCTATGGCACCAAAGGTATAGGTGTCGTCAATAAATGCGCGGAAGTAGTCAACGCTTTGCACCATGACCTTGCCTTCAGGAACCGCCAGCATGGCGCAATCATCAGGTGAGTCGCGGCCAATCAATACATCATCGCGTTGTTCATCGGGTAAGCGTTGCATGACCCGGGACAATATGGTGGCACCAACTTTTGCGCCGCAGCCGCCGCAGCGCATGGCCAGTGTTGATAATTCCTTGATGGCTTCTGCATCGGCAATTCCTGAGGCCAGTTTTGGCTGGCTGTCGCCTTCTTCCATCTCCGGCAGCTCATTGAATTTGGCCATGAAGCCTACATCGATCCAATTCTTGTATTGCCATAGCCAGGCCGACTCATAAGACCAGTTGCCACGCGATGCGATGGCGTATTTATCCCCGGTGCTGATCAGCCCGAGAAAATTTTTCTGTGCGCGATAAGGGCGTAAGCGGTGACCGGTTGCGGCAGCCCGAACATTATCCGACAGCACCGGACCCTGGCGCACTGCAAATACGCCAGATTTAGGCCTTGGATCGGGCAATGATGCGACATCACCTGCAGCAAAGATACCTTCATGTGACAGGGATTGCAGATTGGCATCCACCTTGATAAAGCCCGCATCATCAACCTCCAATCCGGCTTCAGCCGGCCAATCGGGTGCCGAGGCGGTGGTCACCCAGATGACCGCATCTGCATGCATGGACTCACCATTCTGCAGGATCACCCTGTCTGAAGCTACCTCAGTGACTTCAGTTCTGGTTTTAATTGTAATATTGCGTTCAGCAAAGATTCGTTCAAAGCGTTTGCGTACGCCGTCATTATGCGCAAACATGATATTGTCGCTTTTTGCCAGCAGGGTATAATGCAGGCGTGTTGGATCCTGCCCGGCGTCTTTTAGCACTTTCAGCAGCCGATGCTGGGTGGACAGCGCCAGCTCGACTCCACCTGCACCACCACCGACGACGACCACGCGAAATGTTCCCGTAGTCAAGCTAAGGCGTTTAATTAAACCTTCCCATTTCTGTAAAAAAATATCGATAGGTTTGGCCGCAAGTGCGAATTCATCCACTCCAGGAACTTCAATGCTGCTGGGTCGGGAGCCAGTATTAATGGACAGCAGATCATAGGATATAGGGGGACGTCCGGGGGCATGAATTTGTTTATTTTTAATATCCAGCTGGTCCACTTCAGCATGATAAAGCCTTGCTCCGGCAAACTGAGCCAATGGCCCCAGATCAATATGACAATCATCATAGTCATAATGACCTGCAATATATCCGGGCAGCATGCCGGAATAAGGTGTATGGATGTCTCGTGTTATCAGAGTGATGCGTAGACCTGGAACCGGTTTCATACCCTGACGCTTCAATATGGTCACATGGGCGTGGCCGCCACCGACCAGAACCAGATCCTTAACAACGGGCGATTGAGTGTGCATTATAATTTCCTGTGTTGAACAAATATTTCCATCGATTTCTTCTGAAATAGTTTTTGTATGGCATTGTGGACAATTGGGATTTTTACAAGAATGAAATGCATTGATGAACTGTATACGTTGCCCGCAGCCGTGCTTTACCAAGTTTCCTTATGTCTGCATGTCAGCAAATTTTTCATCAAGAATATACCGCTTATGCTGGTTCCCTTACCTTGCTGGTGAGGATTAGGTAAAATATTCCCGTATGGCTGATTCGATTTTTCTACTGGGTACAGCAAAAGGTTTCTTGGTAATTGTAATTTCAACTTCATCTTTAGAGAAGACCACATACTTACCTTTGACCTTGCCAGAAAATTCCCCTTTATCCGTATCACCCTTAAATTTTCCGCCCTTTTCAACAATTGCTTTTTCTACATTCTTGAGGGCAGAAGAAAGGTCATTATTAATCAATATCTTGAATGTGTGCGCCATAGAGCATGTTGCCTTATTTGTTTTGCCATTACACTAATTAATAGCTAGGCTTAAATCTTATCCCAGTAGTTTTCAGGCATTTCCTGACACATCTTCAGGCATCCATTAGCACCACAAAATTCAACATCCTGAATACAACTTGCCTTGCCACCACCATAACTATCCAGGCTTTTTTCTATTGCTTTATCAATACCCATCAGACGAGAGCCACCGCCAGCCACAATGATATTTGTACGTAAGATCTCCTGAAAATCAGGATCAAAATCAGCGACCAGCGATTGCACTGCCTGACTAATGGCATCCGATAACTTCAGGCAACTCTTGTGGAGTATTTCAGTAATATCATAGGAACCAGGCTGCCCTTTTTTGGTTAGGCTCACAATAGCTGGGTCATTATTATCGGAGACATAGCCATGTTTCTCTTTAATTCCCTTGATGATTTTGGGCGTTAACTGGACATCAGGGTATTGTTGATGAATCGCATCGGTAATCGCTTGATCCAGAAAATTACCTGCCTCGGTCAGTGACCGCTGATCATCCTCGCCAGGTATTGAACCCGACATGCGACATAAATCAGTGGTTCCTGCACCAATATCGACAACCAGACATTCATCAAAACGGTCCATACCATAAGCAACGGCGAAAGGCTCGCTTACAATCAATATTTTGTCGATAAAGTCTTTAGTAATATTAATAATGGTTTTCTTATCCTGCACGCTTGCCAGAGCTGGCACACCAATAGTGGCATAGACCTTATCTTCCTTCTCCAACTTGGGTAATGTTTGCTGGATCAAGTCTTTCAGGACTAACTGTGTCGCTTCTTTCGAGATCGTATCATCACAAATAACCCCATCAGCCAGTGGCCAAACAAGATCCAGTGAAAGACGGTTTTTTAAAGCTTCCTCACCCAACAAATGACTTTTATTTAATCGCTTTTGTGAAATAACGTCTTTGGGATGGCCCACACAGGTTTTTGTAGAAAGCCGTTTACCTGTTGAAGTAACAATAGAAGATTGACTGGTACCCAGGTCAATACCAATATGATAAATAGTTGAAGTTGTCATATCTGTATCAATACCCCATAAAATATAATTAATCAAAAGTATCTCGCCTATACTCACAAAATACGGCCACAAGCATTGTTACCCACATTGCTATCCAGAAGCAAACACCTAAGAAGTCGATTGCCGCAATTGGATATTATCTTCAATCAGATATTCAAATAGTCCCATTTTCCCGGGACTTTTACCACTTTTTTGGCTAGTGTGTTGCGTAGCAGAAGATGTGTTTACTGTCTGCATGGACTCATCAGGTTCAGTCTTATTGTTTGCCGTTTGCAGATCAGCCATTTGCTTCTTGATCTGACTGAGCTCATCATTCAACACATCCGTTTCAGTCTGAAGACGTGACTGCTTGTTACGCCAGATTCGCCAGATAATGATCCCGCTAACCAGCAGTATAGAGCTGGGCAACAATGACGCACCCAGTAATTTACCGGTACTTATCTGAATAACATTGTTTCCAAGCATGTAAAGTAATCCTGATATTTAAAACCGTATTTGTAAATATATGGTTTCCATAACACAGCTGCACAATCATCATAGTATGCACAACCTGCTTTCTATTGAACGGGCTGGTTGCCCGAAAATAGTGAGTTAATAAATCAGGGACTACCTGATTGCAGCACCCTGCTTTATTCTTGGGTAGGCTTCATAGTCTATATGATTAAAATCCAATAGTCTATATACGATTAAAGGAATGTATAAAAGCAACAGCAGAAGTGGCCGCGACCATGCTTGCCAGAAAACAATCATACCTCATACTCACGGCTATTTTGTCTAAATAACTTCAAGTCTGGGTAAGAAAACTCTAATTGTTACCTTACCCATTCAGGATAAAATTGTTGGTTAAAATCATCGACATCACAGTACAAAGCATCTATAGTTTCCATTATCAGTCCTTGGTTTAATCCTTTGGGTTAGCGTTTAAACTATTTGATCATGGATTCCTGAAACATGTAATGGACTCCTTACTGCATAGAGATGAATGTAAGGAAATGAGACCTGTAAAAATAAATCAATAATTAAACTTTCAGGAAAATACGCAGATTAAGCATAACATGTCCCGTGCCTGTTATTTAGAAAGGAATTATAGAATTTTTTTAAATTATCAAGCAGCAAAAAATGTGGATTCGAGCTCTATTTATAGCAATAAATTATTTCACTGAGTTTTGCTATTGGACAAGGCTGCTACTATATACGGATAAAGAAATATATTAACATAAATCTGCTTAGTATAAAGGAAATTCAAGATGGTATTTGGCTTAACCACCGTTTTTGTCACGTATGCTTTGGTAAGACTTCATGAGCGCTATCAGAAAAACAGCTCTCATTTACCCCATGACAAAGCCGTCAAAAAGACAGTGCAAGGGGGAGAACTTGAAGTAGTACCGGAGAACCTGCTGCTTGATAAAACGGCTGAAAATAAGAAAAATAAGCGCTATGTGGTTATGAGTGGTGTATCCATAGGGCTTGCAACAGCCCGAACTTTTTATCCTCCTTTAAGCATAGCCAGTATCCTGGTCTTCAGCTATATAGCGATCCCCTACCTCAGACAGACAGAAAGATCACTAATAAAGGATAAAAAAATTGATGGCTATGTCCTTTATAGCATTGCAGACATGATGATGCTTGGCTTAGGTGCTTATGCCTCCGCATCTGTGGGCATTGGTTTACTGCATTGCTCAAAATATATTCTGAGTAATGCCAAGGAAAGATCTAAAAGACAACTGATCGATGTATTTAGCCAACAACCCGACAAGGTTTGGGTTTTAAAAAATGGCTCTGAGAGACAGATTCCCATTGATCAGGTGAAGCTAAATGACATTCTGGCTGTTGGTGCAGGTGATATTATTCCTGTGGATGGCATTGTGACGGATGGCATAGCGGCAGTTGATCAGAAAATATTAACAGGAGAAGCTCAGCCTTCTGACAAAATAGTGGGGGACCAGGTGTTTGCATCAACGATGGTATTGTCGGGGCGGGTCCATATTCGCATGGAAAAGTCAGGGCAGGAAACCATCGTTGCCAAGATCGGTGACATCATTAATCACTCCATTGATTTTCAGAGCAGCCAGGCATTAAAAGGGGAAAAGTGGGCAGACTCCTTTACAACTCCTGTGCTGGCATTGGCATTCCTGAGCTGGCCGTTTTTAGGGCCAGTTGGTACCGTGGGTATTCTTTACTGCCATATTGCCAATACCATCAGGGTTGTCGCACCTCTGGGTACACTCAACTATCTTAATATTGCACTTGAAAATGGTTGTCTGGTTAAAGATGGACACGTTCTTGAAGAATTAACCAATATAGATGCGATTATTTTTGATAAGACGGGAACACTCACTCAGGAAATTCCAGAAGTTGGAGAGATTATTCTTTGTGATGACTGTTATAGCAAGAATGACATCCTTTTTTATGCCGCCGCCGCCGAACAAAAATCGGTGCATCCTATTGCCAAAGCCATTCTTAAAAAGGCAGAAAATCAGCAGATGGTATTGCCTGAAATAGAAGACTCCAGCTACGATATTGGTTATGGCATTTCGGTTGATATTGATGGTAAAACCATCCAGATTGGTAGTAGCCGTTTCATGCAGATGAAAGAGGTTGAAATACCAAAAGAAATGCATGAAAAGATGGATGATGCACTTGCCACAGGGCATTCGGTCATTATGCTGGCAATTGATTCAAGACTACAGGGTATTATTGAAATACATACTGTTGTTCGGCCAGAAGCAGAAAAAACCATTCAACGTCTAAAACAAAGCGGTATCAAGTGTATGGCGATTGTATCTGGCGATCATAAATTACCAACCCAGGCATTGGCCGATTCACTGGGAATGGATAATTATTTTTATAACACTCTGCCGGAGGAAAAGGCCGAAATAGTCAAGAGATCACAGAAAGCAGGGAAAAAAGTGGCTTTTGTCGGAGATGGTGTCAACGATTCCATAGCCATGGAGCAGGCTGATATTTCCATCTCTTTAAGCGGCGCATCAACTATTGCAACAGATGTTGCCCAGATTGTTCTCATGGATGGCAACCTGAGGCATATACCCGATCTGATGGCACACTCAAAGAAACTGGATAAAAACTTGTCCAGAAGTCTTGTTCTGAATATAGTGCCTAATGTAATCGCACTCAATGGTGTATTATTTTTACACTTTGGCATGCTTACCACCATGTTGATAAGTCAGTCTCCCCTTGTTCTTGGCACGATAAACGCATTCTTTCCAGTTGATAACAAACCTGAATGACGGCTAAAAAACAGCAACAGCTAAACCTCGAAAAATTAAAGACAGACGTTTGTGTCGTTGGTGGTGGTTTCTCAGGTATTTGTGCTGCTATTGCATCCGCCAGAAATGGCGCACAAACTGTGCTGGTACAGGATCGTCCCATGCTGGGTGGTAATGCCTCATCAGAGGTTCGCATGTGGATCAGTGGCGCACGGGGCAGTGATCAGAAAGAAGCTGGTATTCTTGAAGAGATATTGCTGGAAAACCTGTATCGAAACCCTGGATTGAAATATACCCTCTGGGATCATATTTTATATTCCAAGGTTAAGTATCAGGAAAATCTCAAGCTGTTATTGAATACCAGTGTAATTGATACTCATACCAGGAATAATCAGATTCAATCTGCCAGAGCCTGGCAATTAAGCACACAGAAATGGACTGAGATCCAGGCAAAGTATTTTATTGATTGTTCTGGCGATTCTATTTTACGCTACTGTGGAGCCGAGTTTTACCGCGGCAGGGAAGGCATAGATGAATTTAATGAATCTCTGACGGTCGATAAAGCGGATAATTGCAGTATGGGAAACTCCATCTTGCTGCAATTACGGGAAGTCGATGAGCATGTGCCTTTTATACCGCCAGAATGGGCTTACCACTTTACCGAAGAAGACCTGCCCTACCGCAGGTTAAAGGCACAGGCAAACAGTAATTTCTGGTGGCTGGAAGTTGGAGGCATGCAGGATACCATTGTTGATGCCGAAAGCATCCGGGATGAATTACTAAAAATTGCCTATGGTGTCTGGGATTGTATCAAGAACCATCCTGATGGCAGGGGACACCAGTGGGAGCTGGAGTGGATAGGTTCTGTACCAGGAAAACGGGAGAATATCCGTTATAAAGGTGACTGGATATTAACTCAGGAAGATATACTATCAGGCGGAAAATTTGCAGACACAGTAGCTTATGGTGGCTGGCCCATGGATCATCATCACCCAAAAGGTATTTTTTATCCGGGACGACCTACGGTGTTCAATAAAGCACCCAGCCCTTATGGCATTCCTTTTCGATGTCTCTATTCCAGCAATATTGACAACTTGATGTTTGCCGGTAGAAATGTCTCTGTCAGCCATATGGCTCTGGGTAGTGCTCGCGTGATCGGCACATGCGCCCTGATGGGTCAGGCAGTTGGTACTGCAGCGGCCATAGCAAATGAGTATTCTATTATACCGAGACTGCTTTATCAGAATCCAGACAAAATAAAAGCACTACAAACACGCTTATTAGATCAGGATTGCTATTTGCCAGATAGGTTAAGGCGGCATAAAGAGGCCTTGCCTTTGAAGGTCAAACATAAATCTGGAACCAATTTATACAATGGCATCGATCGGGGCTTGAATGGCAAAGACAATGGACTATGGCTTACCAAAGGTGAGCCCCTGGAAATTGAACTGCAAGAGGTATCGGATATTCATGGCGTCAGGATGATTCATGATAGTGATTTTAAAAATATTAAACGCCTACCCTGTAGTTATCCATTAAAGAAAAACAAGGCAGAAATGCCAGCAATGATGATAAAAGAGTATTTACTTGAATATTATTCAGAAAATAAAAATAGTTGGCAAACCTTGATTCACAAGACACTTAATGTTCAGCGGCTGGATGTACAAGCTTGCCAGCAGGCAAATATTCGGCTGTTAAGATTAACGGTACTGGATATCTGGGGCGGTGGCAAGGCTCATCTTTTTGCACTGGATATTATCCAGGAGCCTATCCAATGACAGAAATCACTATGGAGATGCGGTTAATGCCTGGTATTCTGTAATATTAGGCTCAGCTATTTGTATTAATGTTATCGAGACCGATATTATTCCCGTATGGTTTCTCTCTTATTGATCGCCGTATTAGCCATAAAGCAATTGCCAATAGGGCCAGGAGCCCTGAAATCCACCAGAAGTAATAATTTTTATTCTGTAGATTACGAAATTTACTGGATAATAGATCCTGATAATATATTTTATAAGCCGGTGGTATTTTAGTTGCATTAACAGGTGCAGTGTATAGGTACAAGTGCCCAGTACCGGGCAGGTAAATCATTGACTGTAAGGTATCGGAAGCCAGTATTTCATAATACTGATTATGTGTGTCCAGCATTATCCCTGCTATATCCTGTACCCCTGCCTTTTTATTTTTAGTGAATTTTGTCTGTGTGCGTAGCCGTTCCCAACGGTATGTGTCTTTGGCTCTTTCACAGCTACCTGAGCGACTGTTCAATACGTGGCAGTCAACTACTGCCATTTGTAAGGAGCTATTCCATTGTTTGCTTGGATGTGTCTCACTTTTCCAGCTTCGTATCTGTGCTTTTCCCACTGAGGAGTATTCCAGTATTTGTATATTCTTTTTATCAGCAATGAGTATATTACTGCTGATGCCGTATGTATTTTTTGCCAGTGTATTAGTTGCCTTGCGTACAGAGGTCATGGTCTCCAGGGTTTTTCGCATGGCAAAACCATATGCTTGAATGGCTTTGCCTGTGTCTTGTCTTGCTGGATATGGATTTTGATAGGATAAATCTGAAGCCGCGTTAAAATGGGCAACGAACAAGCCGCTGTCATTAAAACCGCTCAGTACAGAGATAATACCAGCGAAGCCAATATTAACGACAGCATGGCTGCTGTATTGATAAACCGTGATTGCCTGTAAACCGCGCAATTCGGGTGTGCTTTTCAGATCCAGATTACGTCCAATGATCGTGCTTTTTTCTCTGGACACTGTGTTTAATACACCAAATCCTGTGCCGTTGGCAGGCAAGCCAATATCTGCCAATAGATTTAATACCCAATATTCATCCCATGAGAGATAGCCATCACCCAGTTTATTGTCATGGACAAGTGTCCAACTGCTTGCAATGCCTTCCATTTCTTTTTGATAGGCATTGTCTATATGACTTTTAAGTTTGGGTAACCGATCTCTGAGCATGTCATTAAAGCCCATCTGGTTAAGGCTTGCCATTAAATAGCGGTCATAGCGATATTCAATGTCCGGAAATAACTGTTTGCTTTGTCGACCAACTTCCAGACCGATCTCCAGAGGGGACAGGTTTTCGGCATAAATATGGATAACGGGAATTTTACCCACAGGTGGCGGGGGTATTTCCTGGCATATGCCACGGATAGATAAGCCTGATAGCAGACAGAAGATTAGTAGTCGTAATGAAGTGATAAACATGCTATACAGGGTAACAGACTAACAGTAACAGTAAAACTAAAATCAACTAATGACTTTACTTCTGTCATTTAGAGGGTAATCCTTTGCCCGATCTGGATAGTTGCTCATTGAACCGTTTTGCTTGTTCCTCTGGCATCACAGCATCCTGAATCGTTATTTCTGCTTGGGTAATATACGTTTTACTGATAATACCTATTTATTGATCGGATTGAAGAAACCATCCAGCCTACTGTGAGACAGGCCATTTCTGCTTTACTATAAGCTAATCATGCGAGAACCGCGGTCATTATACTTGTATTGCTAATCAGAATCAAAACATTACCGAAAACAGATATTAGCTTGACGCATATTCATTCAGGGTGGTATGCTTGATGTTTCTATAATAACACGATCAAACAAGGAAAAATCCATGATTGCACAAGCTCAAGGGCTCCTTTCACAATCAAGCTCATCTATTAAGGCTTTAGTAGGTTCCCATCCGATTGGTCTGGGCATCGTAATTGGTATTGGCGCTTATTATGTGGTTAATAAGTACTGGTTAAATGAAGATGAAGATGAAGAAATCATTATGGCTGAAGAATCTGAGTCTGAAGAAGATGCTCCTGCCTAGATTGATTTAAGTATCATCATTATTATTGGGAACAAAACTTACTGTTTGATTCTCCTGAAGCCATATAAATAGCAATCAGTATCTATCAAATGACTAATACAGACTATTTGTCAATGTCCACCCTGTTTGATCTTCATTGCAGTTGGTCTGTTGATCCCGATAGCCGCATATTTCGCTTTAACTCTCTGGATAGTGTGCTTGGATCACGACTAAGAAATTCGGTGATCTATTTCTTTGACACTCCCTTTTTTCATTCAAATTCTATATAATGTCTCACTTTAAGACTCAAGTGCTTATAGCTCATTTGTCGCCTCGCATCGTAATCTCAGGGCTTGTTCATTTACAGGGGATAACGATCTGCTACTTATCAAAGTTATGCACTTCATACAAATCCAGCTTATTCTTATCCAGCATTCTAAGAGTTGACTGTGAAAATATATAATTTTTTAAAAGGGACAGGGTCTATGCAATTTCGTTGGCCTCGGAAGAAAAGACACTACCTGATTATTTTCTTATTAATTCTCGTGATATTAACCGTTTTGCTTTGGCATCGTGTCGTTATTACTGCTTATGCAGGTGAAGCAGGCGTATTATTCCGTCGTTTTAGTGGTACTGAGATTGATATAATATATAAAGAGGGTGTCCATATCATCAGCCCCCTGGATATCATGACGATCTATGAAACCCGGAACCAGATCGCTCTACATGAATTTGATGTGTTATCGGTAAAAGGTTTGCGTATTCATCTGGCAATAGCCATTCGTTATCGTCCCCGGTATGACATGTTGACCACACTACATCAGAAGGTTGGTCCTGATTACCTGCAGCGCATCGTCCTCCCACAAATCGAGTCCGTCATGCGTAGGCAGCTTGGTCGCTATAATGCGGATCAGATTTATACCAATGAAAATGGATTGTTGAACAAGGCTATTGTTCTGGCAATTAATGAGGTAGGACGTAATTATGTTGTCGTCGATGATGTTATTATCCGCAGTCTCACCTTGCCCGATAATATTGTTAAAGCGATAGAAGACAAGCTAACTCAGCAGGAATATTTGAGATCTTACGAGTTTCGATTGAAAACTGCGACCCAGGAAGCCCAGCGTAAAATTAGCGAAGCCAAAGGTATCAATCAGGCACAGCGTATTATCGGTGAATCACTGACACCTGAAATACTGGCATTTAAAGGTATTAAAGCCACTCAGGAGCTAGCAAAATCACAGAATGCCAAGATTGTTGTTATTGGTTCGGGGAAGAATGGTCTGCCACTAATTCTCGGAGATAATGCTTTTACTACTACACCCGAATCAGCTACTCAGATAAATAAACCAACGACGACCCTTTCTTCCAATCCTTCGTACACCCCAACATCTTCTTCACAAGCACCCTCCCCTCAACTAAATCAGGCTCCTGTGCAGTGATGATTCTTAGAAGCTCTTTTCTATTAATTATCACCTGTTGTTTGTTGACTGCCTGCAATGTTGACTATGAAAAGATGGCATCACAACGGGTTAAATATGCTCAGAAAAATCAGGGAGAAATTGTTATTGTGGCTCTTCAGGGTTCTGCCGATAGCCGTTACATCAAGGGAGTTATGTTGGCTGTTGAGGAGATTAACCAACAAAAGGGTTTATTAGGTCGGCCTCTTAAATTACTTGTTGAACAGGATAGTCCTGATTTTATGACAGCAAGACCAACTATTCGCCGTATTGTTTCTAATACAAAAGTGTCTGCCGTCATGGGCCATCGGAATACTATGGTTGCGCTTCCCGCTTCTGCCATTTATGAAAAATCCCAGGTACTCTTTTTCTCCCCTTTTGTTAGCGAAGAAGAATTAACTTCACATGGTTTTGGCTATACTTTTCGCATGCTTGCAGATAATAAACAGTTGGCAAAACAGATGTGTAGTCTAGGCAAGGCTCTGGGTTTCAAAAAAATAGCCGTACTCTATGCCCGTGCAGATGAACATCGTAAATTTGCCCTGCGACTTAAAGAGGTGGCGCGAAATGATTTCGAGCTGGTATTCAATCATACATTTCTTGACGAAACACTAGACTTCCGTTCTATTTTATCGGTTCTAAAACAAAAAGATGCTGATGTCATCTTTCTCTCTGGTGAAACAAAAACGGCATCAAGATTAAGTAAACAGGCAAGAGAAATGGGGGTGACTATCCCTATCATGGGTTCAAGAAATCTTGATTCTGAGATATTTAAAACATCAGCAGGCGTTGCAGGAAATAAGACCATTATTCCAACGCCTTATAATGTACAGGCAAAAAATCCTGTTAATCAGGTTTTTATTGCTAATTACCAAAAAAAATACAATCAGTTACCTGATGCTGATGCGGCCCTGGGTTATGATTCAGTTATGCTTTTTGCTGACAAGGTGGAAAGAGCTCGCTCAACGGAGCCTGCCTTATTGGCATCTATTGTGCATTTCTCACCTCCCTGGACAGGTGTTTCAGGAATGTATCGCTTTAATAAAGAGGGAAATATTCAGGAAAAGCCATATTTCTTTCAGAGATTGAATAATGAAAACTGGCAGATGCTTTCTGCCACCAGCCCAAAAGAATACTAAAGGAACGCACATGGAATAACTTCGGAAACTATAACTAGGCTCTTGTTTTCAGTGAAGCATTCATTATTAAAAGAACTTAAGAGAAGTATACTTGTTCTACACGATGATTGAGAACGCTTAGCTGAGAGCAATAAAGCACGTTAGAGTACCGAAGTTGTTTCATGCACATTCTAAACTTGTTATAATTTATAAACACCGCTAATGATTGGAGACAACTTATGGATGCCGATACTACTAAGCTATCCGAAACAATTGATGAACTGGAAACTAATCTGCACACCGTAGCATCTGCACTAAGACTGTCTGAAGCTCAGAATATTGTAGAAACTAATGTCATTGTCTCTATGGCATCTGGATTAATCCCTGTTCCTCTATTTGACATGATCAGTCTGACTAATATTCAGTTTCATATGATTCAGACCCTGGCAGAACATTATGAAATTCCAGCTGACAATATTAATAAGTCACTGATCACTTCTCTTATCACTGGTTCATTGCCTGTTGTTTCCATGCTTGGACTAGGCAGCTTTATTAAAAGTATACCAGGGATTGGATCACTAGCAGGTAGTGGCAGTGTCGCCATTATTTCGGGTGCTATCGGCTATGCAGTGGGACAGGTTTTTATCAGACATTTTGAGCAAGGTGGAACCTTAGAGGATTTTAATCCAGCCTCAGCAAAAGAATATTTCAGTGAGCAGTTCAAAGCAGGAAAAGTATTAGCCAAAGATTTGATTCAGGAATTAAAAGAACAAAAAGAACAAAAACAAGATAAAATATCCGACTCAGAAACCAGCTCAGATCCTGCCTGATCCTGGCGGATCAGGATTAACTATATTTCACAAAAAGATCACCGGCAGCAACTTCTGTATAAATAAATACAGGATCACCCTTCTGTTTTGGGACAACCTGTAAAAACCCGGTCAAGGCAAATTGCTCTACCATTCCTTCTCCTTTAACAACCTCTCCATTCATTCGAATAATGTCCCCTGTATGCAGCACAGCAATATCATCATGCTGCAATTCAGTCTTATCAATTTCTACTTCACTTTCATTACGTAATACCCAGATTTTTTGAAAACTTGGATCAAACGCCTTACCCATACCAATAGATGTTATGTTTCCAGCCTGTAAAGCCCATTTACGTATACTGAAAGAAAAAGCAAGTAAAGAAGATAACAGCAGATAGCGGCCTGTCACAATTGTTCCTGCAACACTGGCAAGTTCAAAAACAGTTAACGCTGATTTTTTACGCTTGGCATTGGAGCGATGAATAGTATTAAGAAAATAGTAAGTACTGTAGCTCAATAAAGGAATGCTTACCAATGTGAAAGGTGAAAAAACAAGCGCACCAGAACCTGCAAGAGCCAAGGCCATAAGTGAAGCCCGCTGACCATGTAAAATCTCAGCAGTATCATCTATAACGGTTACTTCCTTGCCAGTCTCGTTTGGAGATTCCTCATCACTGGAAAGAATAGGTTGTGGAAAATAAGGAGAGAGTACAACAGATGCCCTCTTTTTTTGCTTCTGTTCCCGCAATAAAGCACTAGCAACTCCACTAATGACTAACGGTAAGAATAACGCCATTGGTATCATATTGACCTCTATCAGCGATAATGAAAGGAAAAAACTGATTATAAGCTTTATTCGACAATCCATATATAGTAGCATAAAATTAGTGGTGATACTACATCATTATGTCTCACCCATATAGTAACGCAAAAACCAAGGAGAACAACATCATGAGCAATAAAAATAGTTGCATTACCATTTTCAAAACCCATCAGGAGGCTGAACAAGCCATTGTGGTATTAGAACACGCCGGTTTTGATATGAAAAAACTCTCCATTATTGGTAAAGGCTATGAACGGGAAGAAAATGTCATCGGTTATTACAACGGTATTAACCGGGTAAAATTCTGGGGTAAACGGGGGGCTTTCTGGGGTGGTCTCTGGGGAGTGGTGTTTAATCCTGCTTTTCTTTGCGTTCCCGGTGCTGGTTCACTGACCGCTGGCGGACTTCTTTTTACCACTGTTGCCAGTAGTTTAAGTACGGCAATATTTACAGGCAGTCTTACCGCCCTTGGTGCTGGTCTTTACAGTATTGGTGTGCCCAGAAACAGCATTATTAATTATGAAACTGCTGTTAAAATGAAAAAATACCTGCTGATAGTTCATGGTAGTCATGATGAAATAAAACACGCCAGAGATATTCTGAACACAGACAAGGAAGTTGAAGTTGCTGTCTACACAGCTAAATAATAATGCTGATTTAACGATGTTTCTGTGACCTGTATAGAAACATCCTGATAATGATGCTATCACCTGGATTTTTCCCCTTAAGCCATTTTTTCTCATTTTGTTTACCATGCCCAAGAACAGGACGCAGCGCCACACTTCCTGTTCGAAGTACTTGTCACACAAATGAATTTTCTCTACACCAGTTTGAGCATCTGTTAAGTCCCATGTCTTGTAAAAAGCAACCGTATCACCTTTTCCAGCAGCTCAAAGGTATGCCCATCCTTGATCAGGATACTCAAATTAAATAGCTTTAGGATCATGCACCCCATAACAAACTTGGCGCTCTTTGCATCCTGGCAAGATCTAAATACCCATGCTAGATTGATGATTCAGCTAAAATAATTTGACACAAGCTGGACTTAAACGCAGGAAACCCACTAATAGGATCGAGGTGTTGGTCATCGGTTAATTCATTAATATTGGCATTGCCCCAACCATGATAAGCATGAACCGCGCCTGATAGCATGGTATCCGTCACTTCTGCAACCATTTCTATTGCGCCCCTGGGAGAGGATATAGTGACGGTTTGACCATTTTTTATTCTCCGACTTTCGGCATCTTTGGGATGCATTTGGATACGAGGGCTTGGGTCTAAATCACGTAACCGTTTAAACTTACGTTGTTGGGAATGAACATAAGCAATGGAACGGCCGCCAGAAGTTAAAACAAGGGGATATTTTTTGGCAATATCTGGTGTGCTCACCGGGCTTTCAGCCGGTTCATGATAGATAGGTAATCCGTCATAACCTGCATTGCGTAATTCATCGGAGTCAAACTCTACTTTACCACTGAAGGTTGAAAACCCTTTTTTCTCGTATACTTTTTCAGTTTGACCATTCAGTGTCTCATCCATCACCACTGAACCAAATAGATCAATGCCTTCCGATTTATGCTGGAGGTCTTGCCAAAGTTCTGGATGTAAGGTTTCTGCTTGTTCTTGAATACTGGCCTGGAGGTCTCCATGCCAAAATTTTTCCGGCATGTCTAAACGACAGCCCAAATCTAATAGGATTTGGGCATCTGATCTGGCTTCGCCTTCTGGCGCTGTGATGGCTCTTCGGTATTGTACCGTGCCTCGATAGTGACAACGGGTTGAGGTAATCAGGGCTTCTCGTTCAAGTGAGGTGGCAGCAGGAAAAACGATATCAGCAAATTGGGTGGCTGGATTATGAAAAAAATCCACACAGGCAAAGAAATCGAGCTTTTTCAACGCATCGGCTAAATGGTTGCTATTGGGCCACATGATGGGGTTGATACCTAACGCAAACATGGCTCGAATCTGGGTTGATTCCTTTCCTTCAATCGCACGTTTAAGCAGCATAGGTTGCGCTTCTTGAACATATTTAAGCCAAATCGGAAATTTATCATGACCAATTCGAGGGGGTAATTGAGCGATGGTCTCTTTATAAAGGTCAATGGATTTTGGGCTGGCATTGCGAAAGAAAAAGCGGTTTCCACCGGGAATATCAACATTACCCGTGGCGGCAGCCAGTAATATCATTGCTCGATGATTTTGAAAGCCGTTAGTGTGATGAGTGGTAGAACAAGCTGACATGACTAACTGTGCCGGGCCTGAGGTACCATACCATTTAGCGGCCGTATAAATGTCTTCGGCGGGTACCTGGCAAATATCGGCAACTCGCTGTGGTGTAAACGCTTTAATGTATTGTTTAAATGCTTCGACGCCATGACACCAACGCTCAAGAAAGGTGTGATCAACCCAGTTATTTTCAAACAGCAGATGATGAATACCTAATGCCAAAGCGCCATCTGTGCCTGGACGAATAGGCAGATATAAATCCGCCCGTTCAGCGGTTTCAGTGCGTCTGGGGTCAACAACAATCATTTTAAGCCCTTCTTTAGGCTCAATAATGGGGTGTTTATCAAAAGGCACGACAGAATGAACTGGGTTGGTTGACCAAATCAATCGACACCGGGTTTCGGGGGCGGCCATTAAGCTGGCATGTTTGAAGTGATAACCGTAAGTCAATTCTTCACTAACCTGGGCCGAGGTAAAGCAGCAACCTGATTCGGTCATATAGTTTGGCGAACCAAAAAGATGGGTAAATCGTTGGAGATATGAGCGTGCTTCTTTGGTATAACCACTGAAAAAAGCCACGGATTCTGCGCCAGATTTTTGCTTCACCGTATTCAATGCGTCAGCGGTTATTGATAACGCTTTATCCCAGGAAATACGTTGGTAACGTGTGCCACTGGCTGTTTTGACCTTTTGTAATGGGTACAGCAAACGTTCGGGATGATTCTGCATTTCAAGTTGTATTTGACTACGCGGGCAATCAGGCCCTATTAATTTTTTGACTTGATTATTGCTGTCGTAATGCACGTCAAAGGTACAGTCCAGTTCGCATTGATAACAGGTGGTTTTAGAGGGGGCAGCCGTAGCTAATGGCATTAAACTTTCCTTTTAGTCTTACACTTATTTTCCTGGAAACAGCATTATTAATTATGAAACTGCTGTTAAAATGAAAAAATACCTGCCTGGCCTGTTGTATGCCAGCTTCTATTTATTTTTGTGACAGGCGCTTTTTCTCACCCCTTTTACAATGCCCAAGAACAGGACGCATCGCCACAGCGATACCAGCCAGTAAACCAACCTGAGGGAAAATAAAGGACTGTATCAAGCCAAGATTAAAGAACAGAATCGATCCACCGACGGATACTACGCTGGGGGTAATTACGGTGGCAACTACCTTTTTCATATGGCCATTAAATTGTTGGCCCATGCCAAACAGATAAGGCAGTTGGTTAAGTGTTTTGCCCATTAATACAATTTGCGCCGCATCTGTGGCCACCGTGGATGCACCACGGATAGACACGGAAACATCAGCTTCCTGTAAGGCAATAGAATCATTAATGCCGTCACCAACATAACAAACGGATTTGCCTTCTGCCTGAAGCTGTTTAATGAGTTCTGCTTTTTGTTCTGGCAGAACTTCGGCAAAATAGTGATTAATACCCAGCTCATCAGCCAATTGACGAGTGGGGGCATCGTGATCACCAGAAATAATGTAGGTAGACTTGATACCGCATTCATGAGTTAACTCATGGATTAACTCTTTTGTACCAGGACGGATAGCAGCTGCCAGTTCGATGGTTCCCACGGCACTATCATCAATAGCAACCGCAATCATAGGAGATCCCTGTTCTTGACAGACTGTTTGTGCTGTACGGATATCATCAGGAATATGGATATTTTCCTGCTCTAGAAAACGCAGACTGCCAACACGCACAACATGTCCTTCAACACCAACCGTAAGACCATAACCCAGCTTGTAGGCAGCTTCTTCTATCTCAGGCAACTCCAATTGTTGTTCTATTGCCTGTTGAATAATGGCCTTGGCAATGGGGTGGCTTTGTTTGCTTTCAGCCGCAGCGGCGTAACGAAGCACTTCCTGTTCGGAGTACTCGCCACACAAATGAATTTTCTCTACACGAGGTTGAGCTTCCGTTAAAGTGCCTGTCTTGTCAAAAACAACCGTGTCGACTTTTTCCAGCAGCTCAAAGGTGTGTCCATCCTTGACCAGGATACCATTATGGGAAGCCATATCCAGATAGTTCATCACACCAATCGCAGAAGCAATGGATGCCCGATATTTAAAGTGGGAGTTCAATACACCCAAGGCACCAATCGGACCTATAAAAGGCAAGGATACCGCACTTATTGCAAAAGTAGGCAGCACACTTTTATCACTGATTTCTCTGGACCACAGCTGTACATCGGTTTTAGTACTAATGGTGTTATTAAGAATATTGGCAATTTGTGCTGCTGATGTTTGCTGACCTGTCTCACGAGCATGAATATAGATTTTTCCAGACAACACCAGCGTCAGGGCAAACACCTCATCACCTGTATGTTTTTCTACGGGTTGGAATTCACCGGTTAGAATATGCTGATCAACAGAAGCAGAGCCTTCAATAATCTCACCATCGACAGGAATTGTACTGCCTGCGCTGACCATCACCCTATCGCCAGTTTTTAGCTCTTCAAAAGGTATTTCCCGTTCAATATTATCATGAACCACCCATACAGTACTGGGTTGCTGCTTAAAGACATCAATAATATTTTTCTTTGAGTTATCAGTGATTTTAGAGAGTAATTTACGATTCAGGCTGAACATAAAAACTGAGAAGCTGGCAAAAACCAGGTAGCCATTAATCAACAGTAATACTTTCATCGTTGCTGAGAGAAAATCAACCGTCAGTTTTTTTTCTTTAAACAATCCCTTAAAGGCCTGCATAATCGCAAAATGGGTAATGTACAAAATTCCCGGCAAACTCAGTAATGCAATGGGAAAATAAAATAGCTTACCGGTAATTGCCAGGCCCAAAGAAGCCACAGAAATCGCCATATTACGATCGGTTAGTTTCTGTTGTGGATTCTTTTTGTCTAGGTTGCCAGCAGAAAACTCCTTGATCTGCTGATCACGTACATTGCCTGTAAAGGGTGTAATACGCTCCTTTTTAGACTTTCTAGCTCGTGCCTTGTGGAGTGTTTTTTTATTTTTTTTCACATACCGATAGAGATATGTGCCCAAAGTAGTGGCACTGATTACTTCAAGAATCATGCTTTTCTCCGTTATAGCAGCTCTTTGCCCATTTATTTATTATCATATGTATTGACGCCTGCATTCCGTGGTGGACAGAACTCACAACTGCTTTATTTAGAATAAGACTTTATTCAGATTATTATCACTGTCTTCCAGTTGCTGATACATAGCCATCAAATATTCTTCAGCAGCTTCACGCATCTGGGGTGTCACCTGTTTCTGCTTTTCCTTGCTGTCCGAAACAAAACGAACGGTTCCTGTATCATCCTTGGAATAGGTATCAAACTGCGCCTGCATCGAGGGCAAATCGGCCTCTGCCGCTGCATAGCCATACCCGATACGCAAGATCTGGTCGATATTTTGCTTATTCATCTGTCGGTAATTCAAATAATGGGTATTCTTCATTTTAGTCAAACTTAAATGCAGGTATTGTTTGTAGAAACTAGTGAAATAATGCAGTGTATCCATTTCATTAAGTGCCTGCCTGGAGTGTCCCGTAATAAAGGCCGCAGCATCCGAGTCATTTAGCCTGGGCAGCCCTGTTGTGGGCTTATTCAAAATGGATGCCATGACTTTCACAGGATCACGGTACATGAACAGGGAAGGGGTCTCTGGAAATGCCTGCTGGATAATTTCCACAAAGGCAATACCCCAGCTTCTAAAGCGGACGTAGTAAGATTTCTGTCTGGGTAATCGGGGTCTGCCCAGTAGTTGTATCAAGTTACGGATCAGACGCAGATTTTCTACTGTCGGGGCAACCGGTTCTTGCCAGTCATTAGTCAGATATTGCCAAAGGTTTTCATGCAGCGGGGTAGCTTCCTTAATAATCATCTGGGTTTCGGGCTGATCCAGTACTTTGGACATCAGGGTAGAACCACATTTGGACATATGAAAGACAAAGCCAGCCGGATCCTGAAGAGTGTCCAAACTAAGCTCCTCACTGGACAGCACTTGAATGTCTGTCGTAAAACAGTCACCGAATCCCTGCTTTTCAATCAGGTTTTGGGTGGCGTAGCGAAACTTCCACTCTCTATACGGATAGTCCCCCACATTCATCCAGATGACTCTGTGCTCTGCCGTAATGGCAACGGGAATAACTCCGCTATTTTGCTTGATTATTTCAATGGCCTGTTCAGGCTGAAGGTATTTTTTATTAGCAACCTGAAAGAGTTCAGGTACAGACTGTTCAAGGTTTTCTACTTTCATTTTCATCTTTTGTGGATAGGTTAACAGGGTTTCCGGATAGCAACCTGAATAGCTTCATTATTAGGAGTGCCGGGTCGAGGTACAAAACCAGGCACTTACTGCCACGTTTTACCGGGCTTCCGTATACCCGCTCCAGTGTTTATCTTTCCAAAGGAAGGAGTAATAACTTCCTTCAAATCGAAACACAGAACGGCACCTTAATCATGCTTTGGCAAGTTCCTCCTCGCCTTCTGCAAGTTTCTCACCTTCAGCGAACAGCTCTGCATAATGCCCCCTGACTTTCTCAGGATCGAAGGTCAGGAAGGTACCACCTGATTCAAAATGCTGAATAAACAAGTGTCCTATCGCATAGGTTGTTGCAGCTCCAAATAAAGGTACAGTCACAATGCTGATTACAGGTGCTGCCACGGGAAGTGCCGTACTAAGCCCCCAGATCAGTCTGCCTGAAATAGAGACGGTTCCGCAACCCCCTAAAAAACTACTAATAGCCGCTTTTCCAGCATCTTTTCTGAATTTAACACCATAGATAGAAGATAACTTGTGTAGCATTTTTAGATTATTGGCTAGAATAAGGGCCATAGTTAATGGTGGTATGGGTACCACCCCCATAGCAGCACTCAGCACACAATGGTTTCTGACAAGTTTATTGGCTCGTGTCATCCGATACTTGTGTTTCACATTCTCCAAGGTACCATCTAGTGTTGTTGGTATATCTGTAGCTGTCATACAATACTCCTTTAGTATTCGTTGATATCATGGATTTCCCCGGCTTTTCTCTCTTGTGTCTGATCATGCCTGCCACCGCAGAGGAAGTTTTTCATATTATAGACTTCATTATTAAACATATGAACAAACGAATCTATAGCCTCAGGCTGGTTTCATCATAGTTATTAGAAATAGTTATTAGAACCAGGCCGTACTTGATTAGCCAGTCGAGTTACTTGTCCAGCATGAATAAAAAGAACCAGTAGTAGAGCAGCCAACTTGGTCTTTATCATAACAACAGAAAAGAATAAGTAAAGCTATTAATATTACCAATGCCATATATATTAACATAAATAAGCCTATTGCCTGTTATTATTTAACTTAATGTTGTAAAAAAAGGGCAATTTCATGGCTGGAGTTTCAGAAATAATATATCGAATTATCCAAATAAACGGCTTGACAGAGTGACCTATAAAGAAGTTGCCGTGTCTTGCATACCCGCTTTCAAAATTAAAGAGGCACAAAGTGAGGTCTTCAGAAAGTCTCTGCAAATACTGAAGGCAGCCATGAATATAACAGAGTATCCAGCTATACCCCCCATAAACTGTTTTATCACTTTAAACTCTGACCTGCATGCTCCTTATGACTTTTTTCTTTTTTTCTGTGACAAAATTATTCCTTTTTTTAGTTCTTCCTCAAAGATTTCTTTTTCCTCAACAGGGTTAAAATCCTCCAGGGTTCCACCTTCGTCAAAGTGTCGCTTAAAGGTTTTTCCAACCGCATAGGTTGAAGCGCTACCTATTGCAGCCATGCCAGTACTGCCAAACAAGACATTGATTCCGGGAATTATTTTTATTGCCATGGGAACAGCTGCTCGTGAGGCAATACCTCCTGCCAGTATTCTTAACAGGTCTTTTGCCAGACTGCGTGAGAACGGTATGTCATAGATCCTCGCAAGATGAAATAACATCTTGCGCTGAACAGCCATAATGCCAAGAGCATCCACTACAGGAAAAGGGATATAGCCGAATAAACCGGAGCCAAAAGCGTATTTTTTTATGAGTTTGTTTGCCTGTCCTGACAGAGCCTGTTTTGATGGGGGTTTCTTCATTAGTCTGTCACGTTATAACACCTGAGATTTCATTATCAATGGCGATATAGATTGCTCTTATAAACGGGTAAGTACCAATAATTGTACACGATCCTGGTATTAATGTTGGAATTTAGCCTTGTCTAACATGGAGTGAGTTTGAAATAGGCTAATTTTGGAGACACTCTACGAACGAGCTTACAGAGTGTTTGGCAAGCACCACAAGCCAAACCCTGAAAGCCAATCAGCTTTTATTCAGATAATGGCAGTGAATACATCAATAAAAATATCGCAGAATTAATCAATTCATGATAACACCCTGCTAATAATTAAAATTATTAGCCAAAAATGAAAAACATTTGAAGGATGGAGTGACATTTGAAATAATGGACAATATTGCTTACGCAGTCACCAATAAACACAAGAAGCCCTTTGAATAATAATAAACTCTGGTTTCATGACCTGCATTCAACGACCAGCGAGTTCGCCAGCGATGTGTTGCAGGGCCTGGATAAACGACCCGCCTCCATCCCACCAAAATATTTTTACGATGCCAAAGGCTCACAACTATTTGATGCCATTACCGAACTGCCCGAGTATTATCAAACCCGTACCGAAATAGCTATTTTACAGAATAACGCAGATGAGATTGCTCACCATGTGGGCACAGATAGCCTGTTGATTGAACCTGGCGGCGGCAGTTGCGCCAAGGTGCATATACTGCTGGAAGGCCTGAGACCGATGGCTTATGTACCAATGGATATCTCCAGTCAGCACCTGCAACTGGCGACAGAAGAACTGGCCACTGTCTTTCCCTGGCTGGAGATCCATGCTACCTGCACAGATTTTACTCAAAGCATGGCATTACCGCCAACTGCTCTAGAGAAAGCAGAGGGTACAAGGGTGGCTTTTTTCCCAGGTTCGAGCATCGGTAACTTTGATCCCAGAGGCGCTGTGGAATTTCTGACCTCAATTGCGCAGTTGGTGAAGTCGGAGGGCTACCTGTTAATCGGTGTTGATCTGAAAAAGGACAAGAGCATCCTGCGCGCCGCCTATAACGATGCCCTCGGCATTACGGCACAGTTTAACCTCAATCTGCTGCAACGCATTAACTACGAACTGGATGCCGATTTTGATCTTTCGGGCTGGCAGCATAAAGCAATTTATAATGAACAGGCTGGGCGTATCGAGATGCATCTGGTCAGTTTACGAGAGCAACAGGTTAGCATCGGACAAAGCAGATTTGAATTCACCAAGGGTGAGACAATCCATAGCGAAAATTCCTATAAATACAGCACGCAGGAATTTATAAAACTGGCACAAGAAGCGGGCTTTCAATCCGTTGCACTATGGGTCGATGCAGACAATTTATTTAGTATCCATTTGTTTCGCGTGCAAACGATTATACTGGAATAACCTCCCGGGACACCCCAGAAGTTCTGGCACGTTTTCCAGACCGATAGGTGGCATCAATGGCCTTATCCTTATACTGATTGGCAAAACGCTTGGCAAAAATAGCGGTAACAGCACCCGCCAGGAAGCCGACTGGAATTGCCGCAAGATGGGCACCAGGGATGGGTAGTGCAGCGGCAAGACGTATTGCCCTGGCTCCGGTAAAGACACCGAGTCTGGCTGATGTCCAGGATGCACTTCCTTCATATATACCGGTGGAGACAATATCAGTAAGCACGGTTTTATTCGTTAGTGAAGCATCTCGTGTAATGTGGCCAAGTGCCGTGAAACCCGCAGCACTGATAGCATCCACAGTAATAAATAACGGCCCCAGTAAGATACTCTCTTGGGGAGCAATGGCGCCTCTCGGGACTTTTCGAGAGGCGCGGATGGAGTCATAGAAGAAACCGGAAAAATCCATGGTTGGGCGACCATAATTGGCATATACCCCTTGACCGGTCGTGGAAAATAATGCGGCAGCCTTGCCTGGCATGGTGTCAGGAAGCATATGCCATTCCAGTTGTGAACCAGCCTCATCAGCGAATTCCCAGGCTTCATCCCTTGACAGCACCTTGACTTCCCCTGAAGGGGAAGTCAAATGAATTTCATCAGGCAGATCTTGTTTGGTCAGGTAAGCATTGTCGGTAGTATCATTGATATCTTTCAATGCCTGCAGTTCAGGCGGTAAAGCACTCAGGTGAATGGCAATGGTTCTGGCAGCAAGCCTTTTGCGGATAACCCGATTCTCAGGCAGCCCGATTTCGGGATCTTTTTCCACCTTTCTGTCTGGAGCAACTCCATCATTCAATTGCTGGTGGTCTCCTGCGGTATTGTCATACTCATTGCTAACATCCGTCATAATCATCCCATCTAAAACAAAATCTTGCATTATCGTTTCCTAAACTATTCACTCTTGTTCCTGAGATGCATTAACTTTCAAGCAATTATACTCGAAGTTTTTTCTGCACAATTCCTGGCAAACAAATCAGACTTTATATATTAACAACCATTAAATTACGTAGCAAGTTAATATATTCTTCATTTCATATATAAACTATTTAATGTCTTGAGCAACCTTTCTAATCTATTGGATCTGCAAAAACTCACTAAGGATCAAGCATTCATTTATTTTTTGCCAGGCGTATGCCTTTCAGGTTCCCGGAGGTGAGGCATTATTACGATCTACTTTCTTTGGGCTGACTCTATATGATTGATTTTTTTAGATTTTTTTACACCTTTATATTCAAGAATCGGCAGCATGGCATTGAACAAGGCTAAGGTAAAACTAGAATAAATAATAAGAAAAGAGCCGCCCAATCTTAAGCCCATGAAAAGTGCACCACCTAAACTAACGACGGTAGGTATAGTAATAAGCACCAGACTGCGCCATAAATTATTTTTCAGCTTGTGTGAAATATCAAATAAATCACATAAATGGGTTAAGCTGCCATCCATTAAAATGGCCTGCGCCGTATCCGTGGCAATAGACGTGGCACCACTCAAAGAGACAGATACATTGGCGGTGTTCATCGCGATGGCATCATTGATGCCATCGCCAACAAAACAGACTTTTTTGCCCTGTTGTTGTAATTGCCTGACGATATCAGCTTTTTGCTGAGGCAGGACTTCATAAAAATAACTGTCTATACCCAGAGACTCCGCTAACTTCTGGGTTGGGATTTTATGATCGCCAGAGACAATCGATATATGTTTAATGCCGCGTTTGCGCAATCCACTCAATACGGCCTTGACCTCTGGACGAAGCGTAGACACGAGTTGAATCGCGCCAGCAATATCAGCATTGACAGCAACAAGAACTACTGAGTGCCCTTCAAGATGGGATTGCTCTATGGCAGCCTGTATAAGCTGGGGAATAACAATATTCTCCATTTCCATAAAACGGGCACTGCCGACACGAATAAGCTGATTATTAATAGTGACCGAAATCCCATAACCCATGGTAAAACTGGAATCCTCAATAGAGGGTAACACGAGGCCGGATTCTTCAGCTTTCTTGAGAATGGCCTGAGCCAGTGGATGGGTGAGTTTGTGTTCAGCCGTAGCGGCATAGGTTAAAATTTCATTGCTGCTGTATTGATCACTACTGCTGATAATTTTGCCAACCTCAAGCTGGTCATGAGTTAAGGTTCCGGTTTTATCGAACAACACCGTGTCTACTCTGCCTAATTCCTCAATAACTCGTCCATCTTTGATTAGTATGCCTTTATTTAAGGCGGAATGGATATAGTTCAGGGTTCCAAGAGGAGCAACGATTCTCAGGCGGTTGCCAAAAGTACTATGCACAACCGTAGTGGCGGTCATAAGTCCCCGGGTTGGAATTGCCAACATCGTCAGTGCAACAATAGGCATGGCAATAATATTTGCCCATTTCTCTCCTTTTAATTGAATAGATGATGTATAAGCCGAGGTATTATTAAGAATTTCAGTGATTTTTGAAATGTTTGTATCACTACCGGCCTTTGTTACTTTTACATGGATCTGGCCGCTGACTATAAGTGTTGAAGAGAATACCTGAGCACCGCTTTCTTTTTCCACCGCTTGCGACTCGCCAGTCAGAGCATGCTGGTCTATCATTGCGATGCCTTCAGTAATAGTGCCATCGACTGAAATAATTTCTCCAGCCCTGATAACAACAGTATCACTGATCATGACCTCGTCAAGCGGTGTTTCAATTTCAATACCATCTTTTAAAACCCATATTTTATCAGGTAACTGTTTGACAAGATTGCTTATCATAGGCTTGGACATGGCTTGGTTCATGGCCAGCATTTTTGCACCAGAATGATAAAAAAAGACGCCCAATGCGATAAATATTTCCTGATGGGTCAGAAAAGCCAGGATAATGTAAATACTATAAAGCACATCATGCCCGATGGTGCGCCTTTCCAACAGTTGTCTTAGACCGCGTTTCAAAATGGGGATACAGGAGTAAAGAATGGCTCCGAGGCTTACAATATAGAGTAATGGGAAGGATCCTGTCAAAACTGCAAGACCTAAAGAAATCGTGCTCACCTTAAAATAATGATCACACAATTTTTTTGATTCACCGATGTTAGTCATCCGGGCTAATGACTTCTGGGATTTTACAGCAAGTTTTTCTTTCTTTTTTGAATCACCCCGATTGTTGGTATATTTATCATAAATTTTCACTCCAATGAAAGTAGCCAAAAGAACGCCAATTCTAAATAACATAAGCAAATGCCTCCATTTAGCTGATCAAATGACCAGAAGTCCTGCCAAAAACAGGGAGTCATAACGAAAATTCAAGCAGTTGCACCTGTGTTCGGGTAGGCTCCTAGTATAGTATAAACGCTAGGATTATCCATTAAGCGCGAGTGTCGGGAGCTATCCACATTAAAGTTGAATTTTGAGCAGTTAAAAAATTGTGAGTTAAAACTCAATACTACTATTCTTTGACAGTCGTCTCCTGAGGATCTAGCATGCAGCTTTCATCATTCTGTGTTTCGATCTGTATTGTTGAATGTTCAATGTCAAAAACATCATGGAGCTGCTGTTGGATTTGTGACAGGAAATTTTTCTGCGGCTTGTTGTCATTATCCAGTATTAAATGAACCGTCAGTGCGACTTCCGTTGTGCTAATGGGCCAGACATGCAGATCATGTATTTGGATGACGTGTTCAATCTCGCTTAAATAGTTTCTTATTCCAGGCATATCAATACCTTCAGGAACAGAGTCCAGCGCCAGATTGATAGAATCTCTGAGCAAAGACCAGCCCCCAATAAAAATAATAACAACGATAATTAAGCTGGTAACAGGGTCAACCAACGACCAGCCTGTCTGCATAACAAGGATCCCCGCGACAACCACACCCAGGGAAACACCTGCATCTGCGGCCATGTGAAGGTATGCCCCCTTGATATTCAGATCATCCTTCTGTCCTGATCTGAATAATAGCGCGGTGATGGTGTTAATCACTACACCAATGGCAGCAACAACAATAATCGTCATTCCCTGAACTGGCTGTGGATCAGAAAACCGGCCAATTGCTTCCCATGTAATGATAGCAAGTGAAAAAAGCAGTAATAGCGCACTGCCCAAGGATGCTAATACCGTTCCCTTGCGAAAACCATAGGTTCTTTTCTCTGTTGCTTTTTTTGAGGCCAGCCAGATAGCACCCCACGCAAGCAACAAGCCTAAGACATCACTTAAATTGTGTCCAGCATCTGCTATCAGGGCCAAAGATCCAGAAATGACACCATAGCTTGCTTCGATAATTACGAACGTGACGTTTAGCAAAATACCAAAGGCAAATGCCCGATTATAATTTTTTATCTGGTGATTGCCTGACATCATGTACTCCTGTTGTTGTGAAAGATACAAAATTCAAAACCAAGGAAACCGGGTGAATATTTATAACCGGAACTTATTCCTGCCCTTTTTCCAGGAATACCGCTAAATTTTCTTCTGACCAGAATACAAGCTGTGCATTTTGTAATGCACGTGCTGCGCTGGGTTTAAATATGAAACTATGGGGAGTTGCAGCATATACTTGTTAAAACATATATAATGTAAATATAAGAGAAACAAAATATAATCGTAGAATTCTTTTTAGTTTATAGATAAAGGCTTCCAGTGTAAATAAAACTAGCTTATTATATACGAAAAGGTATATATTAAGATTCTATAGACACCGAAATTGTCACTTGATCTGACAAATACTCAATGTAATTGTATTTTATCGGAAAAAATCATAATCATAAATCGAGACAATTATATAAATAGTTCATACAACAAGACAGTCCGCAACAAGTATTAAAGTTTAGGGGGATTATATTCACATGCCAGCAAATAAAAGTGATCTTGGAAGCTCGGTACATATCAGCAAAGCGCACAAAGCAGGAATCATACTAAATGAATATACCGTTGCGTCGATGACAATCGGTTTAATACCCGTACCATTGGCAGATTTTGCTGCTTTGAGTGGGCTTCAGTTCAAGATGATCCATAGTTTCTCCAAGCTTTATGAGCAAAAATTTTCAGAAAATCATAGTAGGACATTCATTACCTCTATGTTAGGTGGGGCTCTTCCGTACACATTCTTGCGTATGGCAAGCCTGGTTAAACTGGTTCCCGGTGTAGGCACCGTGGTCGGTACAACCAGTATGGTTACCATAGGTGGGGCCTCGACCTATGCTCTGGGAAAAGTGCTCACACAACATTTTGAAAGCGGAAAAAGCCTGGAAGAGCTTTCTCCTAAAGCAGTAAAAGGCACGTTTTCTAAAGAGATGAAAGCTGGCAAGAAATTTGTTTCAAAACTACAAAAAAACAAAGGGCATCATGGCCAACACAAACATGAATACCCTCATTATCATATGACCGATGATGATCACAGCCACACTCACAATCATGACCACGATCATCATTCCCATGATCACAAGCATACGCATGGCGCTTCATGCGGGGACGATAGCTGCGGCCATGAGCACTCACATGATGATGCAACATTAGAAAAATACAAACGCAATATTATTCTAGGCAGCACCACATTGCTTGGCCTGGGCGCGCAACGATTATTTTTACCTGCTTTGGTTGCCGGTCATCTACCTGTCTTTATCGTCGCAGGTACGGTAACAGTCATAACGGGTTCAAGCTATATAGGTGGACTATGGCGTTCAATTACCAAACGTAAAATCAATTCTGATACCCTGGTTGGCAGCGCAACTCTTGCCAGTCTTGCAATGGGCAATGGTTTAACCGCACTATCCGTTTTGCTCCTGCTTAATATCGGTGAACGTTTTGAAGCAGTCACATTGCGAAAAACCCAGAAAGCCATCAAAGATTTACTGGAAATAGACGCTAACGAAGAAGTCTGGCTGGTCAGCACGGCAGATGATGGAAAAGTGGTAGAAACCCGACAACGTCTGTCCAGCATTAAGCCCGGTGATAAATTGGCGGTTTATGCGGGTCAGCGGATTCCCGTGGATGGTGCTGTTGCAGAAGGTGAGGCTCGAGTCAACCAGGCCCCTGTAACCGGAGAAGAACTCCCTGTAGAGCTTGCTATCGGTGATCATGTTTATGCCGGTTCCATTTTATCAGTGGGAAAGCTAGTCATTTCGGTTGAAAAAATCGGGCATGATACCGTGGTTGGACATATTATCGAACGTGTGCATAAGGCCGAGGAATCACGTCCTCCCATCCAGACTGTGGGAGAACAATTTTCCAAGCGTTTCGTGCCCTTCTCTTTTGCAATATCGGGCGGTGTATTTTTACTGACACTTGACCCTACGCGCGCCCTGACCATGTTGCTCATCGCCTGCCCCTGTGCAGTCGGTTTATCCACCCCAACTTCAGTCAGTGCATCCGTGGGTAATAGTGCCAAACGGGGGATATTGATCCGCGGCGGCACCTTTCTTGAATCAGCCGCCCAGGCTGATGTCATGGTGTTTGATAAAACCGGCACATTAACCAACGGCATACCCAATGTGAGCAGGGTTATTTCATATGATAAAAAATACGATGCGAATGATCTTATTGCACTGGCAGCATCAACCGAAGTTCATTCCAACCATCCTCTGGGCAGTGCAATCCTGGCTCATGCAAAAGATAACAATATCACATTCACACAGCCGGAATCCTATCAAAATATAGATAGTTGCGGAATGCAGGCCACTCTGGCTGGTACTCCGGCTGGTGCTTCTATATATGTTGGCAATCAGAAATTAATGGAAAAATTTGGACTACAGATTCCCGCCAAGGCTAAAGAACAACATCGAAAATACAGCCTTGAAGGTGAAACAATGCTGTATATTGCCGACCATGAGCAGTGTATCGGTTTGATTGGAATACGCAATACTGTGCGTCCCCACGTGTTAGAAACCCTCGATAAAATACGCCAGCGTGGTATCCAGAAAACCATCATGCTAACAGGCGACCAGGCTTATTCTGCAAAACAGGTAGTCAGGGCTGCGGGCATTGATGAATGGCACGCCGAGCTGATGCCAGAAGAAAAATACCACATCATACGAGAGCTTCAAGCACAGGGGCTTAAAGTAATTATGGTTGGAGATGGTATTAATGATGCCCCTGCACTGGCCATAGCCGATGTGGGTATTGCGTTAGGTACGGGATGTTCAGATGTAGCCATTGAGTCAGCGGATATCGCTTTATCCAGTGACGATTTCCGTAAACTGGACGAAATGCTGCAAATTAGTAATAAAACCATCAAAACCATTCGCCAGAACTATGGTATGGCTCTGGTAATCAATGCAGGCGGACTGGTGGCTGCCGCCTTCGGTATGATCAACCCATTTATCGCTGTGGTTTTACACAATACTTCAACTGCAGGGGTATTGCTTAATTCATCACGGCTGATCACTTATAAACCCGATGAAGTTTTAACCAGAAAGGGTAAAAAAGCCAGTACACAAAAAAGCATTGAACGGGTCAAAAACAATATTTCTATTATGAGTTTGTTCCGCACAAAGGGCAAGCCCAAAAGGCTGGGTGAAAAAAGCACCATCAAAGCCACGCAAGAGAATGAACAAAGCCCCATCAACGTCACGCAAAAGGATGAAAAAAAACCCATCAACGTCACGCAAAAGGCTTAATGCAACAACATAATTAATAACAAATGCCTCGTGCTTGACCCAGAGTTCCAAGCAGAGTGACGTAAGTCCCTCTGAGGATGTACAGAGTCGCACGGGCGAAACGTAATTCCAAAAAAAGAGGGCCATACTTATGTCAACCTGGCTGTTATTGCTCGTATATTGCACACTGATTCTATTAGCCTCCTTAGCGGGAGGCCTGGTTCCCCTGAAGCTTCGCATGACACACCGACGTATGCAATTATTAGTCAGCCTGGTCGCTGGCGTAATGCTCGGTGTGGGGCTTCTGCACATGCTGCCGCATGCTTTAATCGAGGCACCGGGTCAAACCGGGGTGATCCTCATGCTGGTGCTTGCAGGAATTCTTAGCATTTTTTTCATCGAACGGTTCTTCTGCTTCCATCATCACGATGCACCCAATATTGCTCCCACGAATGAACCGGCAGGAGTGGCTGTCGAAAAGCATCATCATGGTCATGAGCATTCCCACACCGGAGCGCAAGATGATGTTGGGGACATCTCCTACAAAGCTCACCATATGAACTGGGTAGGCGCCGCAACCGGACTCATATTACACACCATCATCGCCGGTATCGCACTAGCCGCCAGCGTGGAGGCAGGAAGCCAGGGCGATAACCTGGTCGCTCTGGCCGGTTTTGGTACGTTTTTTGTCATCTTTCTACACAAGCCCTTCGATGCAATGACAATTACCACCTTGATGGCTGTGGGCGCATGGAGGAGGTCCACGATACACCTCGTCAATGCCTTGTTCGCTCTGGTGATCCCTCTGGGTGTGGCCTTGTTCTATCTCGGTCTTTCCCAGGTCAGTGAAGGCGTCAACCTGGTCGCATATGCCCTGGCATTCTCAGCGGGCGCATTCTTAAGCATATCACTGAGTGATCTCTTGCCGGAGCTACAATTCCACGCACATGATCGAGCCGAACTCTCCACCGCCTTAATCTTCGGATTGTCGATATCTGTTGCCGTTAGTTTTTTTGAACCAGGTGGGCACGACCATGAGGGTCACGGTCACAGTGTGGCTGTCATACAATACGGGCATGAGGACGATGACGGAGCAATCAACCACGAACACGAACCAGGAGATAACCATGATCATGGAGCGGAGGATCTACTCCACTCAGCGGATATGGACGAACATGAAGAACATGAAGAACATGAAGACCATGAAGAGCATGAAGCAAAAGATGACCATGATCATGATTCGGCAGATCTATCTGCAGCAGCCAGCAGCTAATACGGATGGGCAGAAAACCAGAGAGACACAACGATAACTTATATATCTATGTTGAAGCTGATTTGGCGATAAAAGAACATACGTTAGCAAAACTTCTAGTGCTCTTTTCAGGGTGCTTACCAGGATTATGATTTGCCTGTATATTTTATAACAAGAGGAATTCCTTGAGCCTTTATTGTATTTATCAATGGTTGCAGAACTTCAGCGTTCTTAAACCGGATTGCATCGACGTATTTTGAGAGATTAAAATACCCTACCCTGGCATTGACAAGCAACTCCTTGCTTGATCCCCATAGTTTTGAAGCTGGCTTCAAAAGCACCGGTCTGCTTTTTTCCTGTTCTTTTGTTTCACTCTTAATTCGATCAACTAAAGATCTTAGTTCACCAGTTTGTGGTTTAAACCGTGTGACTATGCATAAAACAAGTGAATCCCTGTCTTCAATATCTTCCTTTGTAATAACTGAAATGATTTTATCCTTTGCTTTTTTAGAAGCTTCTAAAGATTTTGTGAATACAGATGGCGCTAATATATCTATGTGGTGAATTATTTGTTCTGGATACGGTGTAAGTTCTTCAGGTGGATCTCGAAAACCCAATTTTCGAACGACTTTCGTTCCAAACAGCCCTCCGAGATAGGCTCCTCCTAATACTGAAATAGCAAGAAATCCTCCGGAAAATCCCAGAACCATCGCAGTACCTTTTGCTACTCCCGCAGCACTTCCTACAGCACTTCCCAACGTCCTTCTTAGAATCATTCTTAATGTATTGCTAAGCATTAACATTGCTCCAGCAGCTACAGCCCCACCTGCTGCTCCACCTGCCGCCCCGCCTACATACATTCCCCCGAGCTTTCCTGCATAATTTCCTATAGATTCAGTTACTTGTGATTCAAGAATGGATACTCCCAACGCTTCCATTACTATCATTGGAAACCAGATAAAGCCTGTATTCATGTCATATACCAGGACGCCACCTATGGCTGGAGCAAATGTAAATTCTCCATCATTCAATCCAAAGGCCTCAAGGCAGGCATAGATTTCTTTCATTCCTTCCATCTCTAGATCTGGAAGATCAATTTTACTGTTACCACCCATTAATTTTTATATCTCCAAGAAATTACCCTGACAGCGGAATTAGCTTTAGCAGCACTACTGGCAGCAAATTTACGATAAAATAAATGTAGAGTAATTTAGATCCCTCTATATTCTAATAGAAAACCGGGGGGAATCGTTCAGCCAGACAGTAATGTCACTATAACCTGAACCAGCGATTATTAATAGAAAGTACTTTTTATTACAAGATTTAGCTTGTCCAAGGGGATAGACTACGATCAATTTTCCATTCGTTTTTTAACTTTCATGCTTCCCCTTTTATCATTTCTACTGTTATAGTTACACATTAGGTTGTTCTGAACAGGTAACTATACTCCCCCACTTCTGAAGAAGTGGGTAATAATTTTGTATATGATATTTTTTGATTATACCTAACCCATGTTAAAATAAATTAACAATTAATAATATATAATCAACTACTCAGTGAGTAGATGCGGCACATTGCTCCTGACCCTTTATAAAGCTCCACTCCCTAACAAAAGATTGAATTTTAAAAGAGAGGACCTATTGACAAAAAATAAGCAAATCCTTCTTGAAGCAATGGGACTGCTGGGTAACAGGATAAATACAAATGAAATGCATCATCCAGGCCTGGAATAATCACGAAGATGAACTCAGGAGCTTTCTCCGGGGACGTCTTAGAGATGTTCATTGCACCGACGATTTATTACAGGATGTGTTCGTCAAGGCGCTGGCTAACCGCAAGACATTCTGTCAGTTAAAAAATACTAAAGCCTGGTTATTTCGAGTGGCCAAAAACCGTCTAATTGATTTCCAGCGCACCTGTAAAAATCATGTTAAAGTATCTGATCAACACTCGGTACAGAACGATAAATCTGCACCAGTGGCAAATCTGTCAAAGTGCCTGCCATTCGTATTAACAAACCTGTCTACAGAGGATCAGGAAATTATCAAACTATGTGATCTGGAAGGTCTGCACCAGACAGAATACGCTAGTTTAAAAAACATGACCGTTTCTGGTGCAAAATCTCGCATTCAACGCGCCCGAAAGAAGCTAAAAACCCGACTCCAGAGCAGTTGCCAGGTGGCATTCAATGAGCAGGGTACAGTATGTTGCTTTAAAGTCCCTGATAGAAGATCAGTAAACCCACACCTTTAGGCAGTGGATGATATCATTAGTTGTATAAAAATTATAAACGAGGAAGTCACATACTTTGGGATTATAAGTATCACTTGGTCTAGACTACGAAGTATCGATATTAATTGCATCCTTTTCGCTAATTAATCGTCTTCTTATTATAGTGTAACGAGTAAAGGACACTGCTCTAATTGCTCACTATTTAAAATCACTAAAAATGAGGCCAATAAAATGAATGACAAACAGAGTTTGATTCTTGAGTTAAAAAACTCTCAGCAAAAAATTGTAGATTTAACCAACACTTTAAGTGATGACGAATTAACCATCCCCTATCACAAAGGAGCCAATCCCCCCCTTTGGGAAATAGGCCATTCCGCATTTTTCTTTGAGCTATTCATTCTCAACGCTCTTGATAATGCAGACATGTATGATCCATCAATGAATCCTGTATGGGATTCTTTTAATATCGATCATGAAGACCGCTGGAACCCCGGTGTAATCCCTTCAAAAGAAAGTACTCTGGAGTACATCAATACGACCTATAAAACAATTCTAGCCCGTATCGAAGACAATGAACTCTCACAGCAAGATTTGTATTTGTACAAATATGCAATTTTCCATCAAAACATGCATGTCGAATCTTTGATCTGGTCACGCCAGACCTATGGTTATAAGAAGATGGATTTCAATCCTGGAGAAAATGAAAGTACCCCAGTGGGCACCGATCAGCCATCTTTAGGCGATGCAGAAATTCCAGCAGGACATTATCTAATTGGAATGCCGGCAGATTCTGAGAACTTTGCAACGGATGACTTTGCCTTTGATAATGAAAAACCCAGGTTTGAAGCAGAACTGGACAGCTTTAAAATTTCAAAAACGCTGGTTTCTAACCGGGAATTCCTTGAATTCATCAAAGATGGCGGCTATGAAAAAGAAGAACTATGGAGCTGGGGCGGCAAAAAATGGCTGAACAAAGAACATAACTTTGGCATCCCTCCTGAAAAACAGATGTTACATCCCCAACACCCTGTTTACTGGAAGCAGGAAAACGGACAGTGGCTGGAGCGTTACTTCGATCAGTGGCAACCAATAAATCCAGACTACCCCGTGATGCATGTGAGCTTCTTTGAAGCTGAGGCCTTTTGTAACTGGGCGGACCGCAGACTGCCGACAGAATATGAGTGGGAAGTAGCTGCTCTGGGAAACAAGAAAGGACAGGTCTTCAAGAAGCTCCCCTGGGGTAATACAATGGATGCTGGCAAAGCGGATCTGGATGGAACCTATGTAGCCCATGTTCCGGTAACAGCTTATGCGGATGGAGAAAGTGTCTTTGGTTGCCGACAAATGCTTGGAACGGCCTGGGAATGGACATCCAGTCAATACCTGCCCTATGACGGTTTCAAGATTGATATGTACCCCTTTATGTCAACCCTGCAGTTTGGCTATCACAAGGTCACCAAAGGAGGATCCTGCGCAACATCCTCTATTCTGACTCGTGGAACCTACCGCCAGGCATACCTCCCCAATCGAACCGATGTTTTTGTGGGATTCCGCACCTGCGCAAAATAGTCAGTTCGGAACCCAGGTAAATATTGGCGCCTTTACCAGGCGCCTTTTCCGTTACAAAGTAACATTACAGGCTCGATCTTATTTTGGACAAGTTCTGAATCCTGAAATGATGTCATTACGATAAGGTTGGAAGTAATTTCTGTATTTATTAGTTGCCAGCCTTGTTCGGGTCGCCCAGGCACCACCTTTAAGTACTTTGCGATAGCCAAACCAGGGAGCCGAATATTCTTTATAGGGAAAATCAATGACAAAACCTGGTAACGGATAAAAAGGATCGGCAGTCCACTCCCAAACATTGCCAAGCATCTGCCGACACCCAAAGGCACTATCACCTTCTGGAAACGCGGCAACGTCAACGCATCCCATTAATGCAGAGTCAAGATTTGCATAATTTCCATCATTGCTTCGATCGCCCCAGGGATATTTTCGTTTAACCTCAGAGATTCCTTTGCCATCACCCGCAGGTTCTCCCGAAGCAGCCAAATCCCACTCTGCTTCTGTTGGAAGCCTGCGATTAGCCCAATTACAATACGCTTCAGCCTCATACCATGTAACATGAGAAACAGGATAGTTCGGTTCGAGGTCAACGTAAGTATCAAAACTTCGACACAACCAGTTATTCTGACCTTTTGACCAATAGATTGGCGATTCAACACCCTTTTTAGTACGCCAGATCCAACCCTGGGTACTCCAAAATTCTTTTCTTAAATATCCTTTATCTTCAGTAAATTCTTTGAATTGTGAATTGGTCACTGGTGCACGTGCAATTTTAAAAGGCGCAACTGCAACAGGATGAGCCCATTTTTCATTGTCAAAGACAAAAGAATCACCAGGTTTTGCACCCAACATAAAGGTTCCTCCAGGAATTTCAACATCACCTGGAAGATCACCTGATGGTGAAGCCTTTGAGTGCTCATGAATTGGTTTAGGGTAGCCTAAAGTTTGGCGCATATAGGTGAAGGCTTCCGCATGCATGTCTTCATGTGAAATAGCCAGTAAGTAAAGATAAGTTTCTTGAGAAGATGGAGTATGCGAATCAAGTCTGTCGATTGTTTTATTAAAAACCTTCGACATATAATCCAAAATTCCATCACGATTTGGAAGTTCCAGACCCCATCGGTCAGAATGATCAACTTCAAAGGAATTAAATAAGTCATTCCCATCATCCATCAGAGGTGGAATTCCATCAAGGGTCTGGCAAATAAAAGCATCATAAAAAAAAGCAATATGCCCCAATTCCCAGCGAAATGGATTAACAATTTCCATTATAGGGACATTCAATTGGTCATCACTTAAATCTTCTATAAGAGACAAGGTTCGGTTTCGTGTCTCTTTGACTTGTTCAATCAAATCAGATTTTGGAAGAATGAAATGCTTGTCTATTAATTGTTTCATACCACATCTCCATGATTATTATGTGATGTTAGGCAGGAAGAAGAAAATCTAACCTCAAGCAAATAACCATACCTCATATAGTTGTATCTCATATAATACCACCTCATATAACCATTTCAAAAAAAACTACCCCTAACACTACATTTAAGAAGACGATTAACTAGTGAAAAGGATGCAATTAATATTGATACTTCGTAGTCCAGATGATACATCAGTATCAAAAAAGAGTTTCCTTATAGGCTGGTTTTTTATCGTATGGGTAACTTTATGAACTGTTTTACATTACTGTTCACCAAGATCTATTAATACCTTTTTCAGGGTTTTTTTAAATATTTTAACATCTGAGAGCGTATTAAAATAACCAGTAGAAACCCTGATCGCGAAAGTTTGCTCTATCGGCTCACCTGAACAATCCCTGGCCGAATCTGGTTCATGGCACTGAAGTTTACATTGATCCGAAAAGTCTACGGTAGGAAAAGGTACATAGCGCACCTGCACTCCTTTTTCGAGTAATTTATCAACTACCCCAATCACGGTATCTTTATCTTTAAAGCAAGTTTGCGGCTGTTTCCAGTTAAAAGGGTAAAAAGAAACCAGGCCAGATTGCAGTTCAGGGGCAGTTGCTGAAATCAGACCAGCTGGAGATTTTTCAGCAATGAAATCCCTCACAATGCTGGATAAACCCAATATATGCTGCTCTACTTTTGCCTGCCCCCCTATTTTTTTAAAGAACTTTAACAATTTAGTAATAGCTACATACGCAGGAATAATACTGCAACCCCTTACCGTAAGTGCTTCAGCCATGGGAAGATGTGACTGGATATCGTCTTCACTCATGTAAGCAGCCATTTTCTGGCTCAGCGGAGGATAAAACTCTGGAGGACGAATGTATTCATCCTTTATATAAAGCACACCAGTTCCCGGTGGACCATTCATCCATTTATGGGTGGGTGCGGCATAAAAATCACAGTTATCCACCCGGTTTTCCGGCTTGTTAAAATCAACCATACCCATGCCCTGAGCACCATCCACGATCAGGTAGCGAATATTAAGCTCATCGGCTCTCTGTTTTATTTTATCAAGGGGCAGACGAATCCCGGTTGTATTGTAGGTATGAGAAATACACAGGGCTTTTGCATTTTGCAGTGAGGGGATGTTGGGAAATAAATGATTGATCAGTTGCTCAGCATTCATCTTACTGAGTTCTATGGGCTGAGGAAAGTCACGAACCTCAACCTGGAGCCCGAGTTTTTCCTTTAAAATCCACATTGGTGAAGTGATAGATGGATGCTCATGATCGGTTATAACCAGCGTATCTTCCGGTTTGAAGTCCAGACCCATAATAACCATATTCAAACCCATGGTCGTGTTGTCCGTCTGACATATATTATTAAGCTGAACTCCCAGAAATTGGGCCATTGCCTCGCGGTTTTTTTTCTGCCGTTTACCCAGCACTGGATCAGTTTCATAAGCATCGGTTGGGTTATTTGCCCACTTTTTTAAAGTTTTATGTAGCGCTTTGATAACACTACCAGGCATTGAACCTTCCGTGCCATTATTCATGTAGATAAACTCTTTGGGAAGTTGAGTAAAATCACTTTGACCCTTTAAAAGTTCAGGTCGATTTTTTTTAGCATTTTTCATAAAAGCTCCAGCCAGTTAGCTTAAAATTCTAATTTCTGTTCGGTATATAAAAGATGTGATCGCGCCAGTATTTCTCTGTTAAGGTCATATCACATGATTGTGCGGACACGCGGCATGACAATCCTATCGGATAATTAGATGAGGATCGAGTATTCAGTTTATACTGATTAAAGTTCTAAAATAACTAATATTTTTAATTTGGCCTATACTTTTCCATATTCTCGTTGCCAAACTTGAGTTTGGGAGCTAAACGAATCCGTTTTCATAGTTTGAAGGAAAGAATAATGATGACTAAGTTGAATGAAGATAAAGAAAAGCTAAAAACAATACGCGAACAAATGCCAGCAACAACTGCTGTTCACTACCTGAATACGGGAACCAATGGACCGCTGCCAAAGATGGCGGCTGACGCCATGAAGGCAGAAGCGGAGAAAGAATTTTTACAGGGTAGATATTTACCGTTTATCGAAGAGCTTTATGCTGAAATGGATACCACTAGAAATCTTCTGGCCCGTATTATCGGCGCATCCTATGATGAAATTGCTCTGACCCATAGCACCACAGAGGCCTTGAATATAGTCCTGTGGGGACTCCGTATGCAACCTGGTGATGAGGTGGTTACAACCAGCCTGGAACACGTTGCCGCTCTGGCGCCTCTGGCTTTAATCAAATCTCGTTATGGCATCGTTGTGAAATACGTCAATGTTAAATACGGTGAAGAATATGACGAGGAAGAGTTCGTATCTGCAGTAGAAAGGATGATCACGCCCCGAACCCGGTTATTTGTTGTATCCCATGTGTCAACTTCAACCGGTATTACTTTCCCCCTCAAAAAGCTCATCGAGATCTGCCATGCTCATAATGTGTATGTTTTGGCGGATGGTGCACAGGCTGTGGGTGCAATCCCGGTTAATATGCACGAACTGGGTGTTGACTTCTACGCTATGGCCGGACGCAAATGGCTTTGTGGCCCTGAAGGGATTGGCGTATTGTATATTGCCAAAGAAAGGATACCAGAAGTAGACCCTACTTTTATCAGTCCCGCCTCAGTCAACCGACGTTCAGACCTTGATATACTATCCCCTTATGTTATCCCGGCCCCCTTTGCCGCCCGCTACCAACTGGCCACAGCCATGTACATGCCCACTTTGTTAGGCTTTCAGAAATCTTTGGAGTATCTACTGGATCATGTAGGGATGGAGTGGATATTCACTCGAATTCAAGATCTGGCCCGTCATATGCAATCCCTGATCAGCGATATACCAGGGATTCAGATCATTACACCACAGGGCAAAGAGGCTGGTATGATCGAATTTCTTGCCGAGGGTTGGAGTCCGTCTAATCTGTGCAGCGCTCTCAATAAGCGGAATTTTATGATCCGCCCTGAGCCAGAGCACCAGTTACCTGCTCCTGCCAGGATTTCGACTGGCTTTTACAATACCGAAGAAGAACTGGATCAGCTTGCGGAAGCCATACGTGAAATTGTAAAATGACGTTGAGGAAAAGGCTATTTTAAAGTTCTGCTTAGAATGAATTAAAAGAAAAGATTCCAGGAGAACTTAATAGCCACAAAAATCAGTAAAACACCAAATATTTGCTTTATCCGTTGGGCTTTCATTTTCTCTTTCATCACTTTACCACCGATTTGAGCACCTATAATGACAGCAATGGTACAGAAAATCAGCACTTGCCAATTAAAATGGCCTTGAGCCGCATGACCTAAAAAACCAGAAAAAGAGGAAAACAGTACAATAAATGCTGAGGTAGCAGCAGCGTGTTTGGTCGGGTAGCCGACTGCTATCATCATAGGCACAAATAGAAAACCGCCGCCAGTGCCTAATAATCCCGAAGTAAAACCAATGAATAAGCCGGCAGTACCTGTGATGATTGCTCGTTTTTTAAAGGCAAGTAAGCTGGTTGGTTCCTTATCAGAAGCACTGTATAGCATTTTTGAACCAGCAGTGATCATAGCAATGGAAAATAATGTTATCAGAATATCTGTTGGAAGAAGATGAGTAAAATGAGCACCTATGGGTGCTCCTATAATGGCTGTGATGATCATGGGCGCTGCCCCTTTAACATCGATCATTTTGGCACGATAATAATAGATAGCGGCAGATAAGGCTGTAATACTATTAAGAAAGAGTCCAGTTGGAATGGCAACCTCTTTGAGATCAAAGCCAAACCATGTAAATACCGGAATATATAACATCGCCCCACCAAGTCCCAGCATGGAAAATATAAAAGCTAAAATAAATATGAGCAATGTAAGTATTATTAACATTTTTTTGTCTTCAGATTAAATAAAAAAACAGCAGGTCATGAGCTTAATTTGATCCTGGATGGCACCTAAGACACTAACATACCCGGAAGACCATATTGCAAACCGTTGGCTTATATTTAGTTGTTGTCATGGAGGAACATAGACTGCAGCTATTTATAGTCTAAATAACTGTTCCTGATAATCGATCAAAAAGGTAAGCAGCCTGGTCGAAAATATGAGAGCATATAGTCACCACAACAATTGATTTCAAAACGAGCCGAGCCGATTATGAGTATACCATTGATAGACAGAGCAGAAAAACACCGAAGAGAAAAATTATACCTGACTGCATTTCCAAATATAACGGGGATATCTCGTGTTTTTCTTTCCATAGATATTTCCTGAATGATCTCATTAAAAATAGAATCTCGCAATAAGAGGTGAAAAAAAGATATAAGATGAATAGTAAATTTTTGCTTAATACTAATGAGCGCCTTTCCGCTCTTTTTGACGGCGTTATCGCCATTGCCATTACACTGCTGGTCCTTGAGTTGAAGCTACCCGAAGTTCAGGTGGATGGTGCCGAACTCCTTCTTCGTGATGCCTTAAGAGAACAGATTCCAGAGATTGTTGCCTGGATCATCAGCTTCTTTATGATCGCCCGAATTTGGCAGGAGCAGCACGTAATCTGGGTGTACATATCCGGGTGTGACCGCTGGTCCATCATTCTTACATTTTTTCTTCTGGCAGCATGTTCACTCATTCCCTTTGGCTCTAACCTGGTTGGAAAATATCCCAATACTCCAATTGTCGTTCTTATTTTTTCCGTTCTAATGGTGGTGAACGGGTTGCTTGTCGCCGCGCTGGCAGCCTATGGAATTCGTAATGAGCATTTGCACAGAGAACGTGGGCAGATAATGATTTTAAAAAACCGTGTTATCTATCTGACTACGGTTACTCCCGTAATTGGAGCTGTTGCTGTATTTTTAGCATATAAGCAACACCCATTGGAAGGCGTTTCTGTGTGGTTGATAGAGCCTTTGGCTTTATTTGTGTACAATCAGGTAAAGGGTAATGGCAAAACTTGATGCTGAAGTTTGTACTCTCTGCACACAGACTAAAGCAGTGTGTTACACACCTGTAAATCCGGGCTTTTGAAAGTCTTTTTCTTTTTATCCTAGAAAACGCAGTTGACATCATTATGAGCATGAAAAATGAAAAATCAGTAGCACATCTGGAATCACATATAAAAGATCTGCAAAAAACCACCCTGAATCTGGAGCTTGGGGGTGATCAATTCGTTCTGGATATGGAAAGTCTGGAACAAGACCTGGAGATACCGGAGAAGCTGGTGGCAAACCTGAAAAACCTGGATGAATCCCTGAATACCCTGGATGAAATACTAGACACTATCATAATCATTCCGCAGATCACCATAGGAGGGTGTGAACTGAAAAAAGAGATTGATATGATAAAGATGCCGATCCATAAAGCCAACCTTGTTTTGTCTGACTACGACATCCTGACGAATGATGCACTTACGGCAGTGACTACGCTAAAAGTCAAAATCCAGGAGCTGGATTATGAAATGGAAGTAAAGAGAGATAAAGTAGCGAAGTTTAATACCTTAGTCAATCAAACCGTGCAGTGCATTAGCAACATTTCGGCAGGGGATCCCAGGGAGAAGCAATATAATGAAATGATCCAGGCTTCAGTGGTAGTTGATACACAGGTTAAAAATGCTATCAAACTGTTGGTACTTCTTGATGATAGCCTTGATCGAATCAATAAAGAAGTGGGGCGAATAGATAAAAGACTGAAACTCCTAGAGGAGATCTCTGAACCCATCAATAAAATTATCTCCGAACTGAACCTCATTACAGTACCATTAAACCCCCTTAAGATTGCCCTCTCCCATATGATTAGCGTACCCTATGAGAAAGCCTTCAGGTACTGTAAGAAGTGGGGTATTTCCTATCCCTGTGGATGGCATACGGTTCATGCAAAGTTTTCTATTGAACAAATTATCTCAGGCTTGAGCGGTATATTTAAGCCCGTGGAGGATATTCTTAAAAATGAAATGAATACCTTTCTTAAACCCATGCTAAAATCCTTGCATTTTAAAACGAAACTATTATCAATCCCAGGGCTTGATTCGTTAAACGCAAATCTACAGGCCCTGTCTGGCAGTTTTATTGCACTGCCTAAAGAGGTAGACAAATTACTTAAAAAGGCTGGGCAATTGGAAAAGGCAATTGATGCCATTTATGAGAAACGTGGGCAATGGCAACAGATGCAGGAAACCTGCAAGAAGATTAATAAGAATGAGTAATATGGCATGCACCACATCGCATGCTATCACAGATAGAAACTTACATTATTGTATTGGTTAATCAGAGAGGAGCAGCATGAACTACAATTTCCTTTTGGTTTTCATCCCAATAACATTGGGTCTTAACTGGTTCGAAGCAGACCCGACTCTTGTCTTCGCATCCTCAGGTCTGGCCATTGTTCCGTTGGCTGGTTTGTTAGGGAAAGCAACAGAAAGTCTTTCAGTTTTTATCGGCGAAACTCTTGGGGGATTGCTTGCAGCTACAATGGGTAATGCCCCAGAATTAATTATTTCGCTATTTGCACTGAAAGCAGGTCTCCATGACATGGTCAAAGCCGCCATCACCGGATCCATCGTGGGAAATCTTCTGCTCGGGATGGGGCTTGCAATATTTATCGGTGGTCTGGATAAGGTAAAACTAAAATTTAATCGGATCTCTGCCGGGATGAGTTCAGGGCTCTTACTGCTTGCAAGTGTCGGGCTTATTGTACCAGCCATTTTCCATTTTACAGCTGATCAGGGAAGAGAACTCAGTACTGAAATTTCGGTCGTGCTCTTCGTAGCATACATCTTAAGTCTCGTGTTTACCTTAAAGACTCATCGTCATTTATTTCAGGCTCAAGCTGTAAAAGCAACTGACGGGCGCGAAGCCAGGAAAGTGGAAAAAAAGCTATGGAAGAAAAAACAGACTATTATAATTTTAGTGGTCGTCACGATCGGGATTACCATTATGAGTGAAGCCTTAACAGGAGCCATTGAACCAGCGGCTGAAAGCCTTGGATTAACGCCAATATTTGCCGGTGTAATTTTTCTAGCCCTTTTCGGAAATATCGCAGATATGGCGAATTCGGTGAGATTTGCCAGAAAAGATCAAATGGATTTGTCTATGGGAATTTCCGTTGGTGCAAGCACTCAAGTGGTGATGTTTGTCACTCCTGTACTGATTTTTGCCAGTTACTTTATCGGCCCTAAGCCGCTGGATTTACACTTTGTACCATTTGAAGTCGTCGCCATTGTCATCGCAGTTTTGATCAACAGAAGCTTAATGATCGATGGAGAATCACACTGGATGGAAGGCGTGATGTTGCTGGGTGTCTATCTAATATTAGCCATCGGTTTTTTCTTTCTACCAATGTGAATGAGTTACCGGGTACCGATATAGGCTCACTGTAATCATACTGTTTAGTAAATCTTTACGGTATAATAAACTGCCCTCTTCGGACAAAGTACGTTTAGTTTGATTTTAAGTTTTTACGCATCAAGTATGCATAACTGAGTCTTAAAAGTTCAGTTACAATTTAGAGGGAATAGGCAGCGGCAGCAGGAGCGCCATCTTCTAGTATACATTCTTTATTTCATATATGGACTGTTTGATATTAATCATATATCCTTTACACAGGCTGTTACAGCAATACCTTAAATTATCACTTCGTTGCCGGAGATTCTTTATGTTTGAAAATACTGCAATTAAAATAACTACAAGTAAATTAGCGAGCACATCAGCATCATTATTGCCGGGTTCTGTGATTCTAATTAGCGGGATTGTTGTTTGGCGACTCTGGTACAAGCAGGCACAGCTACAAACTAAAACCAGTGAACTCAGTAATGAACTAAAATATCTGAAAAAACAAATAGCTGATATCAAAGCGACTAATAAAGCAGAGAGCGGGCCAATAGCGCCACTCTCATCATCTCTTAAAAAAATGGCCCGCTTTAATCCATGGTCTACAGCCAAATAATTATCAAATAAATAACCTGTTCCCTGAGTCTAAAAAAGTACGATACTTTAAATAGGCATTTTCGCAACCGGATGCGTTATCTCGAACAGCCTGATGTAAAAATATTCTCTTTTTTACGCACAGAAAAAAAGCCCATGTGGATAAATTTGTGAATAATTTCTGAAAATCCTGCTTTAACAAAACTATCACAATATATTATCTCAATTAGAACAAAATTGACTCACCCTGCCCTTCTCTTAATTCTATCAACAATCCCTTCCAGTTCTTCCAGAGAATAAAAATTAACAGTCATTTTTCCCTTACCGCTTTCCTCAGAATAATTCAGGTGAACTTCATTACCCAGTAGTTGTGTCAATTCCCAGGCATGGGCTTTTATATCCACATCATTGGCTTTAGTTTTTTTATCAGGAAAAACACCAGCGATTACCTGTTCCAGCTTTCTAACTGACCAATCATATTTTACCGCCTGTTGAGCAACCGACAACAACTGCCAGCCTTCAGACTTTAGCAAAGCCTTACCATGGCCTTCTGATAGTTCCCCTTTTTTGATGTGTTCCTGGATCACCTGTGGCAGTTTCAATAATCTCATTTTATTTGTAACATAAACTCTCGATTTCCCAATTTTCTCTGCTAAATCCGCCTGAGTAATAGAAAAGATTTCAGATAATTTAACAAATTGATCCGCCTCTTCTATTGGGTTTAAATCCGTCCTCTGGACGTTCTCAGCCAGAGACATAAAGTAATAATCTGCTTCACTCAGTCCATCACGAACAACACATTCTATTGAATCAAAACCGGCAATTTGAGTTGCTCTCCAACGACGCTCCCCTGCAATAATTAGATACCCATTCTGCTCATCATTTGATTTGACAACGATTGGTTCAATGGCTCCTGATGAAGTTTTTATTGACTGAGCCAATTCCGAAAGTTTATCTTTATCAAATTCTCTTCTGGGTTGATAGGGGCCTGGACGAAGTAAATCTATAGCTATTTTTTTTAATTCAGGCATGATTTAAAATCCCTTTATTTTTCGTTATTTATGTTTCTCAATGTTCTACGTAGAACATTTTATATTAATTTTTGATTTTTTTAAAATTTTTTATTTGTTATTTTTATATATAAATCAACATGTTATATCGTATTTTACCCTATGGCCGGAATCCGGCCACTTTATTTAAGCCAGTCATTATTTACTGCATTCATCAAGAAAGTCTTCCATATTCTTGATAATATCTTTCTTGCTCATTGATATTTTATTATCAATAGAAATCCTAATTTTATTTGTTCGGGTGCGTTCCATTTTAATAGCCACCCTCCTCGTTTGAGAATCTTTAATCTCTTTACTAATTGCCTCAAACTTAGAAGTTGACGGAAGGTCAACAGCCATTCTTCCAGATTTTTGTAATAAATTAAATATCTTCTGAGAAGTGTAATCCAAATCAGATTCTGCAATATCCTCAGTCTTCTTAAGTATAGACTGCCGTGAAATCTGATTAGCACAAAGCTGATTAATGGACTTTGCCCATGATTTTTTGATCGTCCTGGGATCAGAAAAAACCTCAACAATTTTTTTATCAAGTTTACCAAATTCAAGTAATTCCTGTAATGATGTTTTTGGAATATTTAATGAATCCGCTAACTGTCTGTGAGAATCAAAAACCCCCTGCTCTAACAAACGATGATAATACATTCCCCTTTCAAAAGCAGATAATTCTTCACGGTCATTCTCTTTTTCACATTCAATAGCAGCCTGCTTGTCATCCAGAATTTTAATAATTGCTTTCAAACGAAACTTGTCATTAAACTGATTAACAACATAAAGCGAAGACCATAAACGTCTTGAGCCGGCAACTACTTCGTATCGAATTTCAGGAGAATTCTTTTTTACATCTCTGGGAATTTCACGGATTACAATAGGAGTTTTCTGACCGATGTGACTTTTAAAGTCAGAGATCAGATCATTACATTGCTGTTCATCCAATAAATCAAAATAACGACTTTGACGATGCCATATTTGACATGATCGGGGATCAAGATCATCAATATACTGTCTTTCCTGTTTTTTTTCAGAATCTCCTGAATCAGCAATCTTATTTAAAACATTTGTTCTTGAACGTGGACGTTTAGTTTTAATAATACTACTGATGGTACTACTATGATGCAGCTCTTCTTCATCTACAGTTTTTTTATTTTCCCTGGCATTTTCAACCAGATTACCAAAAAGGCTTTTTTTGCTTCCCATGACATTTTATCCTTTACATTTCTTCGGTTGATGACCAGGTTTTACAGATCAGTTTTTCTATTTCCTTACAGATAGCATTCATATTTTTAATAGCATTCCGATGTGTCTGAGGACTACCTTTTGGTTTATCGACTTCAAAAAGTGTTTTATTTTCTCCTGATACCCAATCCAATGCTGCAGTCTCATAAAATATACTTTCCAGCATATATTCACCAAAATGCTTATAAGCCAGCTCAAGAACATTGTCTTCCATAACATCAATATTTTCATTTTTTTGAGTTCTGGCTTTTTTTCTAGTAGGGAGGATTTTTAAAAACTTATAGGAAATATCTTCTCCCAGAACCCCCATTACATTATCCAGCATTTTGAAAAACTGCATCGTTGATGTGAAATCCAGCATCCTTGGCGGGCAGGGAATAATACAAGCTGTCGCTGCATACAGTGCATTCAGTGATAACATACCTAAAGCTGGGGGGGTATCAATGATCACAATATGATAATTGTCTATAACCTGTTCAATACCAGAATAAAGCAGAGCAAATTTTTCTGCCCCAAGATCTACTGCAGCAATTTCATATTCACTATTATAAAGAGCCAGATTAGAAGGTACATAATCCAAGTTCATCCAATGAGTAGGCTGGACATAATCACCAAAATTCACATCTTCACCTTCAAGAACATCATGGAAAAAACTGTACAGGGTTTCTTCTTCCATGATATCAAAATCCGGGATCTTACCCAGAGAATGTGTGGTACTTGCCTGAGAGTCCAGATCAATCAATAAGGTTTTATATCCCTGCAATGACAAGTACATCGCCAAATGAATAGCAATTGTTGTCTTGGAAACCCCACCTTTAAAATTCTGAATGGAAAGAATTATTGGTTCATCTTCTTCAGACAGCTTTTTATTTGTGCCAAAATAATCCCTTAACTTTTGGATCTGTTCCTGAGTATAACCTTCACGCCGATTATTACTTACAAGCGGGGGAGGGGATAAGTCATTATCTGGATTTTTTTCTTCCCTATTAATATGACTTTTTGATCGACCCACTAATTCTGCAACTTCAGCTGGTTTATAACGCTTGGTCAATACCTTATCAGAATCAGGAGAATTAAATACTTTTTTAAGTTCCTGCTGAAGAATAACCTGGCGCTCTACCAGATCACGGATCTCTTTTTTGGTTACGGGAGGTATGTACATTATTTTTCCTAATATAGTTAAATGTAATGGTGATATAAATTGATTATATTGTTTTTAAAACAAATTACAATTAAATGTTTCAATTTAGTTATTTTATATAACAGTATTGACACATACAGGAGAGATCGTTAATGATATGTAATGTAAAGAGAGACCTACTTAAAGACTTATTAAAGTCTCTAAAAAAAAATATAAGAATTAAAAGAGGGGGACTGGCCATATAGAAGTAATCGCCAGAGAAAACACCAGAAACAACAAAGGCAGTGCACCAACACTGCCTTCATTATAATTTAACACCAGACTTGCGGTAGCCCTGTGTTAAGTAAAGACCAAGCTCTGTTATAGCAGAGACGATATCTTATTGCCTGAATAAAAGATACAAAATAATTGAACAAAAGTCAATAGTTACTCAGTTTAATCCAGTCTTTATTTGATATAACGAATACTTGCATGTCTGTTATCACCATAAGGATTATATTATGATAACAGAACAACGAGCAGTCAGTGACCATGCAATCATTGAACTCCTTGAAACTAAAGCATTTTTTTCACTTCCTAAGATATATCGTGACATTATCCGTTCAGCAAATATTAATGATAAAGAACGATATTTTATTTACGAACTTTTTTTTGACTTTCTAGAACACTGGAGAAAAGGTAGCAACAATAACCGCCTGACAGTGACTGTTCAGAACTTATCCAATAAGTATGGGCGAAGCATTGAAACAATCCGACGTTATCTCCGCTCACTGGAGGCAGCAGGTTTAATAAGAAAGATCTTAACAACTATAAAAAAGTCTGGCCAAATCTTGACCCCAATAACAGGGATAGAGTTTATATTACCTGATGCTGTTGCTAGAGAAGCATTATCCCAAGAAAACCGTTCATCTGTGAATAACGCTGAAAAAAATTTACCTGAAAACAACAAAACTGATCATTACACACAGAAGAAAAATACTTTACAGGACAACAAAAATGTTGAGCTATTATTAGATCAAGATCAGATAGAAGAATTATTAGCTATGATAATTTTTTTGACAAAAAAAAATAACTACCAACTAACCATACCGAAACAAAATTTATTTTATATTTTAAAGCGTTTTAAAAACTTACCATTTAATATGGGATATAAAACTATCAAAAACACTATCACCCAAATGTTATTTGATCTTAATAAAGATGGGTGGCATACAAACGATTTAAAGTTTCGTTTGAATATCATGCTAAAAAAGATACAGAATAATACCTATAAAATTTATATCAATTCCATTATAAAAAGTGAAAAAAAGCAGAAAAATGAATCTCTACCTTCTGAAAAACCTTTTAATCAACAAATAAAAAAAATAAACAATCAACCATTAGAAAAAAAATTAGCTAATAAAAACATTAAATATTCAAATAAATCTGAAAATAAAAACAAGGAAACTATTGGTAAACTTCTAGCAGGTTTAAAAAAACAATTATATTGTCAAATGCAGTAAGTAATAATTTTTATATAATATGAGTTATTCTTTTATTGATTTGAAATTTATGGATACTGATATGGTTTTCTGCTTTAGATCCAATTTATAAAATAAGCACCAATAACTGGTTCATCAGGGGGAGGGGATAACACGGAGATTAGTAGTAATCTCCTCTGTCTGGCTTTACACAGGCTAGTACTAGAGAGACAGTATAATACTCACCATAAAGCAGAGCGTTATAAGACGACATCTCAATGATTAGCGGGAGTTGCATGATAAAGAAGTGAAAAAGATTGGATATTAATCTCAATACGCTTCAGGGTAAACATGGGTCTCATCCTAGTACCGTTCCAGGGATGTCACAATGAGTTGATGACTGAGTATGGGACTATGAAATCCACTAATGATGATCTGCATGGTGTCATTGAAAATATCAATAGCAAAAATATTTTACTTGAGAGACATTTAAAAGAGATTCCATTAACAAAAAATCCAGAAGAAAAAGAACAAAAAATAGTAATATTACTTTTAATGTATTATCAGAAAAACCCTGATCATTATTCATAGTCCTTATAAGCAGAACTATTTTGTGACTCTAATAAAATTTCTGGAGTAATTGAACAGCGAATTACAGCAGACTTTTCTAAATTAATTACGTGATGAATGGACATATAGATTGACTACCATTGAAGGTAATATGCTGTCTTTGGATGAAACTGAATTTGTTCTGGATGAGGGATTAACCGTTTTGAGAAATCCGATCAACGATTATATACGGTGATTGCTTATGTTAAAACCAGGGTTGACAGAATTATAGGGCAAAATAAATATTCACAATAACTATTGTTTTATGTGGTTATTTAATAGCCTTACTCACTGGAAGTAATTATGGAAGTTACACCCAGTGAGTGGGCGGGGGTGTTTATGTTTATTTTATGCTGTTTCCGTGACTTCTTCTGCTGATCCCTCAGCTTTCTTAAACATACTAGTAATTTTTTTTGTCAGGGTACCAACACCAGATGTAATTTTACCACCTGTATCTTCAAGTAACTGCTTGCTTGATTCATCTTTCACAACATAAGTAATAGCTGAACCAGTGACTATTCCAAGTAAAAAAGGGATAACGGGCATATCAATCTCCTGAGGTTTGTAAATATAAAATCATATATAGATTGTGCTAATCTAGCTAACTATATATACTTTATAACATATATAGTAAGATAACTGCAAATAAATAGCTTTTTTATTGCATATGTTAAAGCTGAATTTCATATGCTGATAACCGGTCAATTAATAGACCAGTTACACACAGATATTCAGATAATAGGTATTTCTGGTTTGGAAAGAAAAAGTGATATTCCAGAAGAATGGACATTTTCCGAATGTTTTCTGATTTTTCTAAAATATATTTGTTGGATCGAATATAATAAAGTTTTATATCAAGATAGAATTGTTGGCCACATTTCCAGAGATCCAACGGTTTTTGATATAAGAGAAATAACAAAAAAGAAGTCAAAATCTAAACAAGCAGAAAAAAATGAAAAGTGGGTTAGCCTGAAAACCCATATACCATATACCATCTAAGATTTGGAATTATAGCATTAACGGCGGATCTGCTATTGAAAACAGTGACACAAGTCAGATAAAGAAAAGTCTGTGTGGTGGATTTTTAACATATTCCAGTAGATGGGTTTGATTATGCTTGTTAAAAATGAAAAATAAATGGATAATATATACGCTAGAATATATATAGATTCTTATTTCTAGTGCACATTTTGATATCTATTTATAATAACTTGAGTGGGGTGAATTATTAAAAATTTTATAGAATTAATAGAGCGACACCTGTGGTGGTTATCACTGGTGTCCTTATTAACAGGAACATTCTGGGCTGATCAATCTCCAGCATTTGCCTATTTAGTAAGTGATGCAATGGAAGGCCTTATAGATGGCTATAGCTATTTTGCTCCTGTAGCAATTTATTTGATTCTGACCCCTACTCTTATTAAGCTTATGATAAGCGAAACGCGGGGGAAAAGTTTTGCCAAGCATACTATTAAATGGTATGCAGTCGCCAGGCTTATTGCTTGTGTATATGGTGTAATCTGGACAGTCATTGCTTTTGATATACCAGTGTATTCATCACTTGACGGATTTAAAGATGCCCTAAAAGAATCTGTGACTTCCCTTGGATACATGTTGACTCATAGTGAGTATTTTTATGCTATTTATGCGTCCATTATTACAACAGCTGTTGCATTAAGATTTACCAAGGCAGCAAATACTTTAGGAAAAGGTGTTGAACTGATTGAATTTTTAGGCCAATTTATAATACCGATTATCCCTTTCATGATGATTGCAGTGGGTGCATATGTCACTATTTTGCCAGAGATTCTTGAAAAAAGTCTAGGGCCTGATGCCGCCAATATCAGGGCTAATACTGTATCAATATTTGGTTTCAGTATCGATATTGCATCATCATTGGGCATGCTTTTTCTTTATGTCCTGGGAGCCTTACTAACCGGGTTTGTTTCTGCTATCTGGCATCTTGGCTTAATCTTTTTAGTTAAACGTGCAAAACCAGATTTTTCTCTGAAAGAATACTTTTCTGTTTATTGGATAAAAGTGTACCCCATGCTTTGGGCAACCTCTTCAGAAGCGTTAGCAACGCCGCTAAATCTGAACATGGTGAAGAAATTTTGTCCGACTATCCCTGATGAAGTTCGCCAATTTGTCATCGGCACTGGTTCATTTCTTAATATTAATGGCACAATAGTCAATGTGTTTATTATGACCGGGCTTGTAGCAGCGATATTAAATGTTGATATATCACTCATTCAATTGCTACTTAGTATACCCATTGTTTTTTTAATTGGTTATGGAGTGCCTGGTATGCCTGGTGAATTAATACTTTTTGCTGGCCCAATGGCGCTTTCCATGGGAGTATCTCCTGAGTTAATGCCCGTCTATTTGAGTTTGTATATTGGCCTTCAGATTGGATTGCCGGATTCATTTCGAACTGGGGCTAATTCCACTGATGAGTGTTTATGCGCCATTATTCTTAACAAGCGATATTAATGCTGTTTAATCTTCCAGAATATTGTAGAAGATTACTCATCATTTCTATTATTAATTAAAGGACATTATACCATGATTCAAATTGGTGGAATGATACTGGTTTTTGTTGGTGCAACTGCTGCGCCTTATGTAAAAAAAGTGCTGACTAAAGCTAAAAGTAAACGAGAGATTAAAAAAATAGCTGGTTCATCAAGTACGAATACATTGCATGAAACACAGACCGAATTAGCTATTGAAGACATTGAAGCTAATGAAGAACGACATAAATATCGTTTTCTTATGACTACAGGAACCATGGGTATTGCTGTATTAGCCCAAACCAGTTTGGTCTGGCTTATGCCTGTCACCTGTCTATTAATTGGTTATTTTTCGTTCAATATTTTTCAAGAAGCGACAAATGCTCTATTCAAAGAAAAGAAAATCAAAGTTGATATGCTTGATACTGGGGTGATTTTGCTGACCCTACTCTTTGGGCAAATTGCTGCGGCGGCATTTATGGTCTGGATTATTGATCTTGCAGATATGTTGCTACAAAAAACCACCAAGAAATCACGTAACTATATAACCGACATATTTGGTGAACAGCCTCGTTTTGCCTGGTTGCTCGTTGATGGTACAGAAGTCCAAATCGAAGTAAAGGACTTGAAACAAAATGATATTGTCATTGTTGGTACAGGCGAACAAGTACCCGTAGACGGGATTATCATTGAAGGTGGGGCTATGATTGATCAGCAAAGTCTCACTGGTGAATCTGTCCCGGCAGATAAACATGAGAATGAACAGGTTTTTGCTACTACTGTGATAGTTGCCGGAAAGATCAAGGTTAAAGTGCAGGAAACGGGTGAGAATACCTTGGCATCTCAAGTTATATCAATTATCAATGAAGCTTCCAATTATGATGTCAAGTTACAGTCCGTCGGTGAAAAAATAGCCGATAAAATGGTTATACCTACCATGGGTATGGGAGCTCTGGGTTACGCAATGGTCGGGCCAGGTGCGTTACTTGCCATAATAAATGCTGATTACGGTACTGGTATCCGGATAGCAGCTCCCATCGCATTACTGGCTTCATTGGGTAACGCCGCAAAAAATGGCATCCTGATTAAACATAGTGAAGTCGTCGAAAAACTAAAAGATATTGATGTTGTACTATTTGATAAAACGGGTACTTTGACCAAAGAAGTGCCTACTGTCTCTAGAATTGTAACGGCGGATGAAACGTATAGTGAAGAAAAAATCCTGTTTTGCACAGCTACAGCCGAACAAAAATTTTCTCACCCAATTGCTGCTGCTATTTTGCAGAAAGCCAGGGATGAAAATATAGAATTAGCAGAATATGATGAGTCCCAATATCATGTTGGTTTAGGTATTGAAGTAGAAATTGGTCAGGACTGGATCAAAGTGGGCAGTGCCCGCTATATGGAAAATGAGAATATCGAGTTTCCAGAAAAAATTAAAGCCGCTTTAAAAGAGGCCGATGAACGTGGGCAATCAGCGATATTGACAGCGATCAATAACAAAGTAGCGGGCATGATTGAACTGCAATCCACAGTGAGAGAAGAAGCTGCTGATGTCATAGCTGATTTAAGGCGCTTAGGTATTAAAGAAATTGTTGTTATTTCAGGTGATAGTGAAGCACCTACCAAAGAGCTTGCGCGTCAGCTCAATATTGATCGCTATTTTGCCGGAGTACTGCCTAATGAAAAAGCCGATTATGTGAAATTACTGCAGGATGAAGGCAAAAAAGTAATGATGGTTGGCGATGGAATTAATGATTCTGCTGCCCTTTCTCATGCTGAAATTGGTGTCTCTTTAAAAGGCGCATCAACCATCGCAGTTGATGTTGCTGATGTGATCTTCATGGACGGTACGCTTACCAAATTTCATTATCTGTTTGAGGTTGCTGCCAATCTGCAAACCAATGTAAAAAGAAGCTTTCTGATGATTGCAATTCCGAACACAGTTTGTATTGTCGGCGCCTTTATGGGATTTTTTGGACTAAAAGCTTCACTGGTTTTGAATAATGGCTTCAACCTGATTGCTGCTGCAAATGGAATGCTGCCCTATACTGAAATAAGTGACAAAGTAGATAAAAAAACTGATGAAAAAAGCAAACTTGAGCATATAGAAAATGAAGCTGAAGAAGAAGATAAGTCGACAGTCAAAAAACTTATTAAGTATATATACATTCATAAGTAGGGTGTGATGATAGAGTGTTAGACAGAAGTGAAAACAGGTATTCTGTATAGTAAAACAGTCTTTTTTTCCAAAAAATAAAATAAGAGTTATTATATTAGCGCTGATATAATAACTTATTGAAAAAGTTTACCCAGCCGTATTTATTCTCAACTCAAATGCTGTTCCTCATCCAAAGTCTTTTCTATGGTTGAAGATATTTTACGATACTGTACAGAAATGTATATTGATAAACAGTATATGGATAGCCATGGACAAAGTTCAGACTTCCTGGAAGATCATTTTGCTCTGGTGTGTATCTGGACTGATAGTCAATAATTATAATTCATCAACTTTTATGGTGGGGATAACCGATAAGAAGCTGCTTACCGGTTTAATATTGTCGTACGGTGTGGAGCAATGACATGAGTTAAGACCGTACTTTTTAAAGGCATTTAGAACCAATATGATAAGTTATGAGTTAATGTTTGAACGATTACAATCAGGCAATCTCATTAACTGTTTCTTGTTCAGGATTTTCGGCTTCAAGAAGGCTGGCAACAAACCCAATTTCATCTTTATATTGTGGTATTGAAGGAATATCCCAAGCTTTCCCGACGATACGGGAAAGTATATTATTCATCCAAGGTTTATTCGATTGTGCTTTATGTAGAATAAATTGATAATTTTCCTCATCGCCTAAGATTTCAAAACCATCCAGGGCAATCTCAATCGGTTCTTCTTCTCCATAAAGTGTGACATTTACAAAGGCTGTGCGTTTGTCCAGGTCATAAAGAATCTCTGAAAATTCTGCAATGCCTTTAAGAATGATATTAGCTACCGATACGACTAGTATTTTAGGTGTTAGCTTTGCTCCTACTTTTACTGTTCGTTTTAATAGCTTGCTTTTTAATAAACTGCTTTTAAAACCCATTTTATCCTTCCTCATGTGATAAATTATTATAATCTACTACTTCAATCTGGGCTGCTTGTATTATTTACCCGGACTGAGAGCAACCGCTGAATTATTAAACTCTAGGTTTTGCACCTCAATGATAATAACGACCTAATGCATAACAAACGTTGTATTTGGATGGGTATATATAATATACCCATCCACTGTGTTATGCACCTCTGCTAGCGGCTTAAGTGTACTGTGGAGTCCAACTGCCTCCTCCGAGGCCGGATTCCTTATCGGGACTTTTCTCGGAATCAGTCTCAGGGTCTTGCGGGGTGCTCTTTTCAGAATCCATATTGGGATCTTCTTCGGAGTCCTTGTCAAACCCAAGTTTGCGCGCAATAACAGCATCGGCACTGTAAGGACCAGGGCCTTTGATGATTAGCCATAAGAAAATGAGAACATATAAGACCTGAGGTAAATATAAGAACCAATCCAGCCAGTCGAGAGGACCGAGTCCTGGCGGAATTACGAAGGGGATCTCAACTGTTACAATGGCTACGATCATTGCAAATGCCAGCGCAATGGAAAAGAATGTTGACATGAAACCGATGGTAAGAAGGGCACCGCCGGCAAGTTCGAGCCAGGCTAGAACAAGAGACATTAATTTTGGAAAGGGTAAGCCTGTCGCAATCATTGCAGCTAACAGGCCTTTCCAATGCGAAACCATGAATAGCTTGTTCCAGCCGGAAATTGCAAAGAACAGTCCCATCGATACTCGTGCCAACAGAGCTGGAAACCATTCCCAGCGAGGCTCTCCCTTCAGCATCACTCGTATTAGATATTTAATTCGTGACATAAAACCGGAAGGAATGACTTCTTTTCCGGTATCATTATCAATTAAATGTGAACCCTCGGTCCACTTGGATATCCATTTTCGTCCTGACAAGTCGACACTTAATACCAGTGATGCCATCAACCAGTTTCCTGTTGCCAAGGAGCCTAATAGCGCAAGGCTTGCCAGGATCCTCAAGGGCGATTTGTGTAAAGGTTTCTCGAATAGATACCGGGTGCGTAGCCAGTTGTATGCGCTGTAGCCAATAACCGGCACAGAGACGAGCATCAGCGGGGGATACCATATTCCTGCTGCCGACAGACCCAGAGCGGTACGTGCAGCAAGCGCTGAGCGCTTTATTTGGATAGGTTCGCCACTGGCCATGACCGGTGCGTCCTGTTCTTCGGTATCGGAATGGGGTGAGTCTGGGGTTGGTTGGGAAGAGGGTTGCGTGGCCAGACGTTTGCGACGAAAGTGCTCCTCCGCCAGTCCGAACAGTCCTCCCCCGGCTATAGCCAGAGGCGCAAGAACAATAAAGGGAATCATCAGCACTTCCTATTAAAATAAAAGTATTAATAAATATAACAAGTGATAAAGATATTCTCATTAATCTAAATTAATAAAAAAGAAATCAATAAAACTAAACTATATATGATTATAGAGATAGACTGTACTCACAGGTCTTCTATCTTACTGCAAAAAACAACTAGGAGAAAGGATTAACTAAAAAAAAATAGATAATTATATTTGTTTGTATCAATATAGTTATAATTCAGAGTGAGGTTGTAAAATACCCATCCTGCTGTTTTGGGTGTGATTCTTAAGATAGAACTCGTAGCACAGTTGGTGGTGGAAAATAGCTCATGTGATGGTGTTGTCTCTATGAGAAAAAGGGAGGGGATGATGCCTTTTTTCAGGACGGGTAAATATCTACCTACTAGGCCTGTTAATGAGGGCAAGGTTTACTGGAAAGTGACGTGAATGGATTTACTAATACCGTGAGCGCAAGGGTACACCGCCAATATATTTCAAGGCTGGTTGTACCAAAAAGACAACATAACTCGTGTAACTTATTATGTCACTGTTCTGAATATATCTGCTCTCATAAAAAGAGCAGTCATGTTTTTTGGATGGGTATAAAATACCTGAGATTAAGCCATCTCAGCGGCAGATTTAAATCCCATTGCTTTAAAGATCATTGCTGCAGGACAAAACCCTGTAAATGATGATTGAAACAGATTTAAACCTACGAATGCAGTGAAGAATAGCCAGTAGGGGCTTGCAAAATAGGCTAAAAGTAAGCTGATCAAAATAAATAAACCTGCCATAGCGGTAATCATTCTTTCAATAGTCATTGATTAGTTCTCCTCATCTTAATTTAATGGTTGTTCAATATAATAGATAATAGCACAAGAACGATGGAGGGAATCATCAGAATCCCCTAGCCTGAATTTAAGATATATGGAATATAACAAGTGCTAAAGATCTTTTCGTTAATCTAGGTTAACAAGTGTCAGAGGTATTATATATGACTGTAAATATAGAGTGTACTTAACAGCCTTCATGTTTTATTATATGGGACCATCATGATAAAGGTCGAACCATGGAAAAAAAAGATGATAATATTTGTTTAACCCAATATCACGATGGTTATGGCTGTAGAGTATCCCCTTTTACTCCGGATTTCCTGTAATGCTAACTCAAATATTGTTATTCGGCGGCGGTGTGGTTTTTGGCACAAGAAGTACCCGATATCTTCAAAATCGCCAACTTATAAATGACACATTAAACAAAAGCCAGCCTTCTAAACCCAAACAGAAAATCAGGTTATCCAGTCTCTATCAAAAAACCAAAACGGGCCTACTTGCGGCTAAAGAAGTAATTAAGATTTCCACGAGTGGTGGTGAGTTGCGTGATCAACACATTAAACAGATGTCTATCGGGGATGAACCTCATCAGTTGGATGCCTCTGCTGCTGCTTCTGAAAGAAAACTGAACAATAGCATTAAAGGATCGATAGGCTTAATGGGTCTATCCCTGATAGGCACCTGGTTCTATGCTCCTTTGTTGCCCATAGCTGGCGTTGCCACGCTCTATATTTTTACTCCTGTATTTAAAAAATTATTTCAAAATTTGAAGAAAGGGCATATAACCACCGAACTTATTGAAATTATTTCTGTGATTAGTCTTCTAGCATCAGGATTTTTCTTTTTGGCTATTTTCATCACTTTTACAAGTTTGTTGTGCCAGAAACTGCTGACTCGAACCGAACAGCATTCACATAAACAATTAATTAATAGTTTTAGTCAAAAGCAACAATCTGTATGGGTGGTAAAAGAAGGTTCTGAAGTTGAGATACCTTTGGCGGCGATAAAAAAACAGGATATATTAGTAGTCAATGCAGGTGAGACTATTCCGGTTGATGGCGTGATAATCGAGGGATTGGCAAGTATTGACCAGCATGGTCTGACAGGCGAATCAAAATCGATAGAGAAAGAAGTTGGAGGAAAGGTTTTTGCCTCTACCCTGATATTAGGCGGGCGAATTCTAATTGAAGTAGAACAGACTGGTTCCGATACCAATGCAGCAAAAATTGGACTCATCCTGGAAAAAACACAGGAGTATAAAGAAAGTCTGCGCTTACGAGGAAAACAGATAGCGGATGATTTTATTGCGCCAACCCTGGTTGTTAGTGGCTTAACCTTGCCCTTGCTTGGTCCAAGTGCGGCAATGGCTATTATCTGGACTGCTTTTGGTTACAATATGAAGCTGTACGGGCCGATCAGTGTATTGAACTTTTTACATATTATGGCCGCAAATGGCATATTGATAAAGGATGGCCGCTCACTGGAAATGTTGCAAAAAGTGGACACCCTGGTTTTTGATAAAACCGGCACATTGACCATGGAGCAACCACAGCTTAGCCATCTTCATCCACTTGAACCTTTTGATGAAGCAACTCTGTTATCTTACGCTGCGGCAGCTGAATATCGACAAACCCATCCCATTGCCAAGGCTATACTCACTGCTGCAGAACAACGTGGGATGGATTTGCCCAACATTAAAGAAACTGCATACAAGGTTGGATATGGTATTGAAGTCAAAATTGACACAAAGCTTGTACAGGTAGGCAGTGCGAAGTATATGGAACAACAGGATATACATTTTTCAGATCAGATTCAGAGCTTAAAAACTGAATCTGACGCCAGGGGACATTCGCTTGTGTATGTTGCTGTCGATGGAACACTAGCCGGAATGTTGGAATTACAACCTTGTGTTCGCCCAGAAGCCAAAGAAATTATCAAATATGTAAAAGCCCAGGGCATTTCAGTCATCATTATTTCAGGCGATCACGAGCAACCGACTCGCCAACTTGCCAATGAATTAGGCATAGAACATTATTTTTCTGAAACACTGCCTGATAAAAAAGCAGAGCTGATTGCCAAGCTACGTGAAGATGGAAAATTTGTTGCTTATGTCGGTGATGGAATTAACGATGCCATCGCCCTAAAACAGGCCAATGTATCCATCTCGCTACGCGGTGCTTCAAGTGTCGCCACTGATACCGCCCAGATTATTTTGATGGATGGTGATTTAAAGAAATTAAAACCCTTATTCGAAATTTCCAAATTTTTTGAAGCTAATATGCGTACCAATTATTTAACCTCAATAATACCTGGTGCAATTACTCTGGTGGGTGTGTTTCTCTTCAATATGGGGCTCGTTGGCAGTATGCTTGTCTATTTCAGTTCAAAAATGGTGGGGTTGACGAATGCCATGTTGCCGCTAGTAAAACATGAAAATAAGCAGGCAATAGCTGAAATAGAGCAGGCCAAAAACTAAATTTTATTTACCATCATCTTATATTAATGGATTCCAGCAAAATATGATAAGAAAAATATTTTTACCATCGATTCTATTTATTCTTGCCTATGGTTTCTGGATCAGTCCAGATTTTAAGGAAATATCCTCAGGTGTTGCCATTTTTCTATTTGGTATGCTATTTTTGGAAGATGGCTTTAAAGCCTTTACTGGAGGCTTACTGGAAAAGCTGCTGCAAAAGACGACCAACAAGTTGTGGAAAAGTGTCAGCTTTGGTGTTGTATCCACGACGCTGATGCAGTCCAGTTCATTAGTGTCAGTGATTACTATTTCATTCCTTAGTGCTGGATTAATCAGTCTTGCTGCAGGTATTGGTATTATTATTGGCGCTAATCTTGGGACAACCACAGGTGCTTGGTTGATTGCTGGTTTTGGACTTAAAGTTAAAATTTCTGCTTATGCAATGCCTATGCTGGTCTTTGGCATTATTTTAGTTTTTCAAAAATCAAAGCATCTTAGAGGTGTTGGTTATATTCTTGCGGGATTAGGATTTCTTTTCCTTGGTATTCATCATATGAAAGAGGGGTTCGAGGCGTTTAGAACAACTATCGATTTGAAAGCTTTTGCAGTGAGTGGTTATCCCGGGCTGTTTTTATTTGCTTTATTAGGTGTTGCTGCAACGGTTATCATGCAGTCAAGTCATGCTACATTGGTTATTATTATTACGGCTTTATCAGTTCAACAAATAACCTATGAAAATGGTCTGGCTTTAGCAATTGGTGCAAACGTGGGCACGACGATTACTGCAATTATTGGTTCTATGAGTTCAAATGTGCAGGGTAAGCGATTAGCTGGGGCACATCTTATCTTTAATTTAGTCACAGCTCTTATTGCTATTTTATTTATTTATCAACTCATGGCTGGAGTCGATGTTATTTCCAGTGCTGTTGGTATCGCATCGGATGACTTTACACTAAAACTAGCGGTTTTTCATACTATTTTTAATAGTATCGGTATTTTGGTAATGATTCCTTTTACCAGTTACTTAGTTAATTTTCTTACTCGTGTTATGCCGGAAAAAGTGGTCTCAATTGCGACTCCAAAATATCTGTCTGAAGCTTCTCAAGCTATTCCAGATGTTGCCATTGAATCCGTCCGTAAGGAAATTATTCACTTATATGATAATGCTTTTGCCATTATTGCCCACGGTTTGAGTTTGCACAGACATGATATTCTTTCTGAGCGCGATTTGAGTGATATTATTAATGATACTAATAAGCCGACACCTATTGATATTGATGATGAATATAATCGTAATATAAAAGGACTTTATAGTGAGATTGTTTTATTTGTTAGTCGGGCACAAGCCCAGATGACATCGGAGCAAGGTGAAGAATTATTTGAGTTACGCTCTGTTGGCAGAGATATTGTTGAAGCCATTAAAGATACCAAGCATCTGCATAAGAATCTGTCGACTTATATCATTTCAGATAATCAATATATTCGTAATGAATACAATAAAATTCGGAAAAACCTGATGTCTGTACTACGAAGTCTGAATGAAGCCAGGGGAGGGGGAGATATTCTCTCACTGGATAGTCGCAAGCTTGAATTGAAATTAAATGATACCACTGCAAATGGTATGATGGAAAAACTCATCCATGAAAGTAAGATCAGCGCTCAAATGGCGACATCTCTTATGAATGATATATCTTATGCTCAAGATGTCATAAAAAATCTGTTACAAATGGGCGAAATTTTATTTGCAACAGGTGATCTTGATATGAAATTAGCAGAGCGCAGCCTTGCTCTTGATGAGGATGAAATGCAGGAAATTATGGAATCACAACAAGATACACAAAATTAGAGGTATATAATGAAAGCACCTAAGCTGTTAAAAATTGTCAATAGATTTTTATCTGCTGATAAAGAAAAACAATATGAGCAGACTAAACGCTTCAAAGAGATCTTAAAAAAGCTTAAGAAAAAAGAAAATTCTCTTAAGGATAAACTTAAAAAAGAAAATAATGACAAAAATCGAAAACAGATTAAAAAGGAGTTGGCGATACTTTGTGCTCAACGAAAGAAGGGCATAGAAGCTATTAAAAAATTGAAAGATGATGATTAAATTGCAAAGATTATCACTTTTATTTTTTTAAGCTATGAGTCATATAGATGTCATTTGTAGACCTGAATAATTTTTGCTGTCTTCAGATTTTTTCATAAGTTTTTCATAGGATTAAAATTTGAATGCACAGCTCTTGTACAGATTTAATGCTCTTCATAATCTAACATCTGCAACAGGAGTTCCCCACTGGCAAGATACAGTGGATTGGTGCTGCTCTCTGACAATTTTTCATTAAACCTGGCAATCCAGGGTAGTAGGGAAAGTTTTGTTAATGAAGCTCCTAGTTTATTAATTTCTTTATTATCTGAGCTGTAGACAGCACTTAAAAAGTAAAGTAATACACCCAGATGATCCCCCGGTAAATTTGTAACACCAGAGTTGATAACCGAAGTATCAAGATTGCTGATAATGGTTTCAAGTTGTGCTAAATGGCTGGAGTCATCATTTGTCATCCAGTGGCTTGCCCTTAATGATAAGCCCGACTTTTTTGGCAAGATAAATAAATGGCAGTATTCAGAAGCAAGTAGTTCTATCTGCTTATCATCCCATTGCGTATTCATCAGGTAATTTTTACAACCCGTTTGGAGTTTTTCAAAAACGGATAATATCTGCTGTTCTTGCAGAGCTTCCAGACTTTCCCTGTCAAGTTCAGTAATAAAAATACGCCCGAGTAGTGCAAAAATAATGGCTTTTTGCGAGTATAATGTCGTCTCGCTCATGAAATTTTACGTATCTGACATATATTGTCAAACCAGTTTTGTCCACCAACTAAAGGAGATGGATTGATTGGTAAAACGTCATTCATTGCTGCTCCATTTCCGGTACCCCCCCGTTCTTTTGACCACCATATCTCATTTGAAACGCTTTTTTCCAGGCCACTATTAGGCTCTTTTATTGGCAAACTTTCTTTATTCTCCGCACGCGCAACAGCACCATGCTCCCAGTGACCGCCCGCATGGGCAAAGCAGATCACCCGTTCATGTACGCCATTGAGAAGACGAACTTTATTTTTGACAACGCCAACGACTTCGTTGATTCCACCTCGATAGGTTAATCCCTTGGGCCGTTGTACCGTTACTTCTACTTCATCTCCTGTTTTTAACCCCATTCGCTCAGCGGTTTTTGGGTTTATAAACAACTGATTAGTATGTACTATTTCGGCATTAAATTTCCACTGCGAAGAACGACCTTGAGTGTGTACGTTCCATTTAAACGTAGTCAGAATCATGTCATCTTCTTTTAAATCATCAAATCCCGGAATAGAAAAAAGAGTAGGTAAAGCATTACCATTTGGATCACCTTCCGGTAGCCTGGCACTTTTTGCCGCCAATGGAAATATAGGATCATACACCTGTATTTTTCTGGATGGTGTCGGAAAGCCTCGAACCGGTTTCATTTCACCCGTATCAGCATCGGTCATCATGATACCTACCGAGCGTTTCTTTCCTTTAATGACCTTAGTAATAACTTGTGTCTCGGGGTCAATCGTACTATCAACCAACTCTTCGTAAGGAACAGGGCGTTCGTATAGCTCATAGTCTTTTTCACGATCGGGATCCTGCCAAATTCCTCGACGTTTAAATTCTTCCCAGCCTCCAGGGATACGTGCCGAGATGTTCTTGTACCATTCCTTATAAAAGTCTTCGACATTTTCATAGTCAAAGTATTGCTCCATACCGCCGCCAATATGACGTGCCAGGTCGCGGAAAATTATCTGGATTTCCCGTGCTTCTCCCAAAGGCTTAACCAGTGGCTGGCGGATGCCGGTATAGGGAACCAGTCCATAACAGTTGGTTGAGTGTGGATCCCAGCGTTCCAGGCTGGTTGCTTCTGGCAGGATAATATCAGCTAGTGCAGCATGTTCGCTATAGCCAATATCTATTGCGACATGAAAAGGTACCAGCTTTTCATCCAGTAAAACATCACGACAGACTTTAGCTTCAGGATAACCATAAGCTGCACCGTAGGCAAAGGACATATAAACATCAACCTTTGCCCGACCTTCACGAATATAAGGTTGTACCAGCTGTCCTACTTTCATACCATACCAGTGCCATGCCAAAGGATATTCAGCAGGGGTTGCCAGTTCACCCTGATATTTTTTTTGCCATTTTGGATCCAGTTGTGCTACTTTTTCTTTAATGTCGGCAGGCAAATCTTCATAAGCTGCAGTGCCTGGTGTAAACGCCTTTGGCTTGGGAGGTTTGGGTTTTGGCTGTGACACAGATGGCAATCCTTCCTGACCATATTTACCGCCGCCCCACATCCTGCCACTACTGAGGCACAAACCCCCTTCACGACCTACGTTACCGACTAACACATCCAGCATTCTCAGGCCGCGATCGCCCTGAGTACCATTATAATGTTTCGCTGAACCCCGTGCAGTCATGGTGGTGCAATGCGGTGCTGCTTGTGCAAATTCAATAGCGATGCGACGGATGTCTTTTGCTGGAACACCACTGAGTTTTTCAGCATGTTCAGGTGTCCAGTCTTTAATGTGCTGTTTAATTTCAGCTAATGGAATATTAGCCCAACGTTTCCAGAAGGCGTTATCAACCAAACCTTCATCGATAATGACGTTGGCCATGGCAAAACCAATGGCGCCATCAGAGCCGGGCATTACTTTGAAATATTCCTCAGAGCAGTTGACTGTCGCCGTAGGTCTGACTTCAAAAGACACCATTTTGGCACCATTATCGACACGCGCCTTTTGCATACGGTGCATCATGAACAGACCGCCCTGGTAGGCTTCCATGGGATTAGCGCCAAAATTGAGAATATATTTTGTATTCTCCATATCCTGAGTTTCCCACTCAAAATCACGACCGAAAAAACTCATTAACGGCACACGACGATTTGAACTGCAAATTGCTCGTCTGTTTAAACGATTAGGGGTACCAAAGGCATTGGTAAAACGTTTGGTAAATCCCTTTGTTTTATCGCGACCGTAATGGAATATAAAGCGTTCAGGATGACCTGAGTCACGACATGTTTTCAAGCGATCACCCACTTCCTGAGTGGCTTCTTGCCAACTGATCCGTCGCCATTTGCCTTCGCCTCGTTTGCCAACTCGTTTTATTGGATACAACAAGCGCTCGGGGTAATAGGTATAACTAATCATGCCATGGGTTTTAGAACAGGTGTTGCCCATACTGTTGGGATCGAGGGGGTTACCCTCTATACGCCGAACCTTGCCATCCTGTACCCAGCCTATAACACCACAATGATTGGTGCAGCCAAAACAAATAGTTGGAGTAGCCTTAGCACGGGTATAGTCGATAAAATCTTTTTTTCGTGTTGAGATAAACTTATCAAGATCAAGCTGAATTTGCTCACCACTTAACTGCTTAAATAGTGGCGCAGCCAGCCCTAGCGTAGTGACGCCTATAGTAAGAGCCCCCCCTAGTTTAAGGAAATCCCGTCGGCTTAGCTTGCTTTCATTTTGTTCGTTATTGCTTTGATTCATTTAATTAAACATCCTTATCTATTCAAGTGCCAATAAATGCTTGTGTACCCTGACCACTAAAAACAATGACCGTTCTGAGTGCAAATGCGCCAAAAATAAAACAGAGTTGAGTGAGTATTATTGCGTTTTTACTGGGTAAAGAACCTGAGCTGGCAATAAACGGTAATGCCCAGCCAATGAAAACAACGCCGACCCAGAACCATAAGGCAAACTCACCAAAGAAAAGCTGATCTTTTCCAGCAGAGGAAAAAGTGGTGGCGATGATTAACAGAGCAAATAAAACAATCTGTATTCCAATAGCGCCCAAATCCAGCTTTCTGATTTGCTCAAGACTCTTGTCAGTCCATTTATCCAATGTCAGTAATTGAACCAGCGCAAAACCACTGTGCAAACCGAGCAGAAGAAAAAGCGGCATCAGCAAGTAAGGTTCCCACAGGGGTCTGGCAATCGTTGCCTGTCCTAATACCAGAGCAGGATAAATACCTATTGCCAGTGCAAAAAAGATCAAAAAACCAGTCAACACCGGACCAATAGGATTGCTCTTATCGTTATCATTTACTGTACTGAGCAAAACCAGACTAAACACACACAACATGACAAAAAGAGTAATAATTCGTGTTCCCCAGGCAATAGCAGATGTGGGGTTGAACTCCATAAAGTTCAGATAGAAGCGGTCACTGCTTTTTAAATCAAACACCAATAACAAAATGCCGACCAGAATAGCGCCAATGGCCAGATATAAAGATGTTTTAACAATTTCGTAAGACTGTCCTTCCCGGGCTCGTTCTTTCAAGTGCAAAAAGAATATGGCACAAAACGTGGCACCACATGCCAGTCCAGCCAGTGTCAAATAGATAACAATTGGCCAGCCAAAGGGGGTAAATGCGTCGTAGGAATTCATGATTGCCCCTTATTCTGTTCGTAAATTATTTCATTATCCTCAGGAGAAAGCTGTACACCCGTAGCAGCACTCTGCTCCATCCATTTCTCATGTTTCACATAAAGAATGGAGGGGTGCGTACCAGCATCTTCTTTAAAAGGTTTGGCATTATGCTCTTTAGCATATTTTGCGAGAGGGTCATTCGGATCGCCCAGGTCGCCGTAACGTAAAGTATCGGTAGGGCAGGAAGCAACACAGGCTGGCTCTAAATCTAATGATGTACGATGTGTACAGAGATCACATTTATCAGCTCGACCAGATTGGGTATCTATATATATAGCACCATATGGACAAGCTGAAATACAGGCCTTCATGCCGCAACACTTATCCTGATTAATAACCACCCGACCATCAGCTAATCGTGTTGGTGCTTGTGTTGGACAGGCACCCAGGCAGGGCGCATCCTGACAATGCATACACAATAGAGGTAAGAAGGAGAGGGTTTCCGTTTCGGGTTGTTCAAGATAGCGTACTCGGTTACGAAAACTGCCTAGTGGTATTTCATTCTCGGTTTTACAGGCAATACTACAAGCGTGGCAGCCGATACAGCGCCGCAAATCAACAACCATCCCGACGCGTTTCTTGTTCAGCGACCGTTGTTTATCTTTAGTGCCTTCCCAGGGGATTGGTGGCAGATCTGACATAAAAACTCCCTTTTAAGTGATTGCGTATATGGAATGGTACATATATTGATGCATAAGAAATGCTTTCTCATTAAACTATGTTAAGATTTTCGTATTTTTTAGAGGAGGGGCAGGTTGTATTTTAAGAAATGATGAGGATGGCGTTACTAGGAGGTCAGTAGTAACGATACTGATGTGCTTGTTAATTTACTCTTTTAATCTCATATTAAAGTGAGCTTTGTAATTGCTTAAATTGCCCTTGAATCACTGACTTTTCCTGCAACAGGATTTTATAATCATTGTCTTTGATCGTTATTTTATCCTGTGATTTAAATAATTCTGCTTTTGTTTGGTTCAAAGATTGCTTCAATAGTTGTAATTCCTGTTTGGTTTCGGCATGTTGAGTTGATAATGTATACAAGCTATCTCTAATTTTCTGATTGTTATTATCTGCCTGCTGGTATTGTTCTTCCTGGGCTAAGGCCTGAACACTTAATCGCTTAATTTCGTTTTGTTGTTCTTTCTCTATTAATTGAAACTGCTGATTGTCACTCTGTAAGGAATCAATCGTTACTTGCCCAACTTGTTCTTTATTTTTTAGCTCGGTGAGCAATTTTTCCTTTTTGCTATTACGTAACAATAAATCCGTATTTTGAAGTTGTAATTGATCAATGGTCAGTTGAAACTGTTCACGTTCCAGTTGGCGATCTCCAGCTATGTGCTGCTGGTAATGTTCAAAATGTTCCCGGATGTCTTTGTTTTCCTGTTTTAACTCTAGTCTGGTATCTTTCAGCTCCTTGAGGTGTGACTGAGCTTGTTGATGCTCAAAGCTTATTTTTTCAATTGAACCTTGCAGATCAGAATTGGATTGCAATAGAGATTGGTTGTTATCCCCTGATTTTTTTAAAGCCTGTTCAAGCGTGTTATTCTTGCTGGATAATGACTCACTTATCTTTTTAGCTTCATTAAGCTCTTTTTTTAATACTTCTATTTCAGCATTAAATGCATTTTTTGCTTGTTCAATTTTATTCGTCGCCGATCCCTGAACCCGATCATGTAATGACTTAACAACTTTAATCAAATCACTGGGCAATCCATTGTTATCTATCAAATCTGAGCTGTTGCTTTTCCACTGTTTCAGATGTGGTGCTATTGTACTTTTACTGCCGGTTCCAAGTTGTTCTCTAACCCGATCAACTGTAGGTATCTGGCCTTGTTTTTTGATGGCTTCTGCAGCATTTGCAATATCTAGATAGGTGACACCAATTCGGGCCATAGTTATTTCTCTCTGATTTTTTAATAACATAATACGTTATATGTAATATAACATTATATATTGTTATTTTAAAACCTGTATTTAGTTAATTTATGGTTGTTCTCCGCTTTGATGAGTGAGGTTTTATCCAAAATAGAACATACTCTTCTCATCAGGAATGGAGGTTTGCCTGATTTTCAGTTTAAAATA
>JADGEM010000127.1 GCA_016744375.1 Gammaproteobacteria bacterium | reverse complement strand
TGAAGTCTTTTTGAAGTGAATAAATAGTGGTCTGGTAACTTCTATTTGATCATCAAACTGGCTTCAATTCAACCTCTAAAGATCCTCCCTATGAATAAGCTATAGATTTAATATGAAATCTTTATTAATTATTGATGACAGTAAGGCTATACTCAATACCATTGAGTATATCGTAAAACTTTCTGGCAAATATAAAACTTATACAGCATCTTCCTATAAAGAAGCAAAAGAGCTTATTGAGAAGCACACTTTTTTTGCCGCTATTGTTGATTTAAATTTACCGGACTGCAGTGAGGGTGAAGCGGTAAAACTGACTACAAGCCACTATATTCCCAGCATTGTTCTGACCGGTTCTATTAATTCATCATTGAGAAACAAGATAAAACAATTTCCAATTGTTGATTATATTGTCAAGGAAGGTGAACAGTCCATTTTTTCCTCTGTGTTTGCAGCAGAAGCACTGCTTAATTTTGAAAAGGAAAAAGTGCTTCTGGTCGAACCCCACAAAGATGATGCTCTAATACTGAAAGAATATTTACAAAGATTAACCTTTGATGTCGTTATGACTGATAGTGCGCAAAGTGCATTGCGCATATTAAAAGAGGATAGTCAGTTTAAAGTGATCATTACAGAACAAAATTTGCCAGAGATGAATGGGGTCCATTTTATTCAGAATATCAAAAAAATTAAATTTCGAAGACATCCTGTTATTTTTGCTATGAGTGCTTCTAACAATATTGATGAAAAGCTTCTATTGCTAAAAAGTGGTGCCCAGGATTTTTTTGTTAAACCTTTAATCCTAGAAGAAATGTATCCTAAAATTGCCAATATCATCTATATGGGAGAACAGGAGAAAAAACTTGATCGTTATGTACGGATGATTGATAAATATGTCATCACCTCAGAAACTGATCTTAATGGCAATATTACTCATGTCAGCGAAGCTTTCTGTAAAATCTCAGGTTATACTCAAGAAGTATTAATAGGGCGTAATCACAATATTGTACGACATCCAGACATGCCTAACGAAATTTATCAAGATTTATGGGAAACCATACAGTCCGGTCAAGTATGGGACGGCGAGATAAAAAATTTAAAGAAAGATGGCAGCTATTATTGGGTCAGTGTTAATATTGAGCCTATCTATGATAGAAATAATATAATCACTGCCTACCGAGCGATAAGACAGGATATTACTGATAAAAAGCATATTGAACGGGAATCACTGACTGATTCAATGACGGATCTTTATAACAGACGTTACTATAATAAGTTATTTCCCAGACTAATAAACTCGGGTTTGAGAGAAAAAAAACCAATTGGCATGATCATATTGGATGTTGATCATTTTAAATTGTATAACGACAATTATGGTCATCAGAAAGGTGATGATGTTTTAACTGCTATTGGCTTAACTTTAATAAATACTTGTCAACGAGGTCATGATACGCCATTTCGAATGGGTGGCGAAGAATTTGCTATATTATCCTTTAATAGTAATATTAAACAAATTGGAGCATTAGCAAATAAAATATGTCAAGCTATTGAAGGGTTAAAAATTGTCCATGAACACAATAGTGCTTCTGATTTTATTACAGCCTCTTTTGGTATTGTTTCAACTTCCAGCCATAATCAACTTGATATGGAACAACTCTATTCAGAAGCAGATAAAGCATTATATCAAGCAAAAAATAGTGGCCGAAATCAGGTTTGTTGTACTTAAACAGAATCGTGCTTATATTTATGGTGCCTGTAATTTTTTAGTCTCAATAGTCAAGGTTTTCATCAGTAAAAGGTTGTTTGGGGCTCGTTCCTAACATACGACGTAAAATATGATTCATGGTATATGTATCATTATCAAATCCTCCATGAGATGTACTACGTGTTCGCTGCCCCTCAACACCATTGGAATAAATAAACTTAGGTTGCCCTTCCTTCTTTGTCACCATCGACTCAAATTTTTCCATACCCAGTAATGGTTTCTCTTTAACTCCTTCAAATGCATTGGATACCAGATAAAGAAGTGACTTTCGATAGACCTTAGCAACATTGTCCTTCAGCTCTAACTCATCCCTTAGGTTGTAAACAACCATATCACTCATTTTAAGCTTGGTTTTCCCCTTAACAACAGGTAAATAAGCATCATGATATAACTCTACAGAGCAGGCTGGTGCCATTAATGAACAAGAAGAGATAGTAATATTACTTCGACGCAAAGTTTGCAAAAGATGAGCAATAGCCACAGCACCTGTACTATGCCCAATTAAATGAAACTTTATATTTTTCCCACTTTTTCTGATATGCTTTACAAAGCGACTTAAAGCATCTTTTCCTGCGCCATCACCTGAGAAGGCATCAAAAGCATCCTGCTTCATTTCATCCCAAAGCAAAGTCCCCGGACGCCGTACTAAACCTTCCAGAAAACGATCAGCCCAATCACTGAAACCACCCGTCCTCTCTGACGCATTGTCTTCCTTGCGAAAGATAAGATCTTTTAATTCTTCAGCAATGCCAGTGTCATACATAACATGAAAGGGATAAACTTCATTTGCCTTAAACACATCTTTCATTGCAGCAATACGATGTGCTGAATCTTTTGGTGAGTTAAGCCCTCCATGAGCATATAGCAAAACATGCTTGTATTTTGTGCTGTTGGCTACTAGCTTCGCCGTCTGTTCCACATCGTCAGCCGTACTCCAATATCGTCCGCTGGTCATATAATTTCCATCATCTATATGCACAAAATGACCCGCAATTTTGGAACGTGGCACAGAAGATTTCTCCGTCTTACCTAATTCTACAGTATTTAAACGAGCTGATTCAGCTCGCAGATTAAATACCTGAGGAGTAGGCAACGCCAGGCGGAAGATCCATGCATCCATAACATTTTTCATCCAGTCTTCATATAACCAAAGAGCAACACCATTGTCACCCCAGCTTTTCCCCCATGAATTCTGAATCCAGAAGCCTTTATCATTGTAACCAACAATAACAAATGCATGACCTCCTTCTGTATTTTTGTGGTGCTCTATGGTTCCATTTTTTGGATCATCCCACCCCTTATGTACTTTTGCTGAAACAACAATAACACCTGTTTCATTAAGTGCAGCATGAAAATCAGAGATGATAGGTTTTAGACGATAATAAGCACCAACAGTATTATTACGTGCATCCTTGGCCATTTTAATTGTTAGGCTCCCCTTTTTGGAACCAAGACGATATGGCCATAATTCTTCTCGGCAAACGCCCATATTTTTCCAGCCTGCAATGGCACCACGCAAACTGGAACCATCATATTCCTCTCCAGGCCATTCATCATTACATTTAGCCATTTCATAAAGCATACGAGCACTGACAACAACATCTCTTTCAGCCTTTTGAATAAGCAAATTAATTGCTGCAGCCACAGCAAACCCCGTGCAGGCTCCTTCACTTTTTTGATCAAGAATTTTTCTTCTGGTATGAACCTGTGGATCAATGAACTTTTCAAGCTTGATAAGAGACGGTTGATATATCAAATCCCTATTATCTGGAACATCGGCCTGGGTATTTTTTTTTCTATTATATTTAGCCATCATTTATCCTCTTTAAATTTAAGAGCGTTTAAACATATGAACAGATGCATGCAGAAACTATTGGATAGCACTTCCAATATTTCTAGCGACAGTTCATAGGTAGGTACTTAAGAGAAAAATCTATATTTTTCATGTAAATACCACTGATTTTATTATTACATTTGAGCATAAAATGCGGGCTCCAATGCAT
>JADGEM010000126.1 GCA_016744375.1 Gammaproteobacteria bacterium | reverse complement strand
ACTCGCTGTGATGGCTGTGGTCACTGCGTTGATATCTGCCCATCAGACATCATGCACATTGATAAAACAACTCGTCGCGCTTACAACATCGAACCAAACATGTGCTGGGAATGCTATTCCTGTGTTAAGTCCTGCCCACACCATGCCATTGATGTTCGAGGTTACGCAGATTTTGCACCACTTGGACATAGCGTTCGAGTGGTTCGTGATGAAGAAAAAGGTACAATTGCGTGGAGAATTAAGTTTAGAAACGGCAAAAAAGACATAAGCCTCCTTGCACCTATCACAACGAAACCGTGGGGTCAGGGTATTCCAAAGATTGCAGAAAAACCTGAGCCTGAACAGGCAATGAGAGATAGTCAGTTGCTGTACAATGAGCCTAAATACATTCGATTGGATGACGGTGATTTACATACGCTTAAGTCTAATGGTTTGATAATGAAAGAAGGAGTGTATTACTAATGGCTTACAAAACAATTATTGAAGACGATATTGATGTTTTAGTTTGCGGCGCTGGATTGGGTGGTACAGGCGCTGCATTTGAAGCAAGATATTGGGGTAAAGATAAAAAAATCGTTATTGCTGAAAAAGCTAATATTGATCGTTCTGGTGCTGTTGCGCAAGGTCTGTATGCAATTAACTGCTACATGGGAACCCGTTTTGGTGAAAATAACCCTGAGGATCACGTCCGTTATGCACGTATGGATCTGATGGGCATGGTTCGTGAAGATTTACTGTTTGATATGGCTCGTCATGTAGATTCTGCAGTCCACCAGTTCGAAGAGTGGGGCATGCCGATAATGCGTGATCCAAAGTCCGGTTCTTATCTGCGTGAGGGACGTTGGCAGATCATGATCCACGGTGAATCCTACAAGCCAATGGTTGCTGAAGCTGCGAAGAAGTCGGCTGATAAGGTGTTCAATCGTATCTGTGTGACTCATCTGCTGATGGACGAATCAAAAGAAAACCGCGTAGCAGGTGCTGTCGGTTTTAATGTACGTACTGGAAATTACCACGTATTCAAATCCAGGACGGTTATCGTTGGTGCTGGTGGTGCGTCCAACATCTTCAAACCACGCTCGGTTGGTGAAGGTGCAGGACGTGTCTGGTATGCACCATGGTCATCAGGTTCAGCCTATGGTTTGATGATCGAAGCTGGGGCGAAAATGACCCAGATGGAAAATCGTATTGTACTGGCTCGTTTTAAGGATGGTTATGGCCCTGTTGGTGCCTACTTCCTACACTTGAAAACTTATACTCAAAACTGTAACGGTGAAGAGTATGAGTCAAAATGGTTCCCGGCTCTAACGAAAATGGTCGGTAAGGAATATCTGGATACGGAAAATCAACACTTGTCCCACAAGCCAATACCAACTTGCTTACGCAACCATGCATTTATCAATGAAGTTGCTGCTGGCCGTGGTCCTATCCATATGGTTACTATGGAGGCTTTTCAGGATCCGCACCTTGAAGAAATTGGCTGGCACAACTTCCTGGGTATGACTGTTGGTCAGGCGGTGCTTTGGGCGGCGACTGATGTTGACCCAAAACATGAGAACCCAGAATTGACTACCTCTGAGCCTTACGTTATGGGCTCTCACGCCACAGGGTGTGGTGCCTGGTGTTCAGGTCCAGAGGATATATCACCACCAGAATATTTCTGGGGTTACAACCGTATGACCACAGTGGAAGGTTTGTTCGGTGCTGGTGATGCTGTCGGTGGTACACCGCATGCTTTCTCTTCAGGCTCTTTTACTGAAGGTCGTCTTGCAGCAAAAGCAGCTTGTCAGTATATCGATGATGGTAAAGCTGCAGGTATTGTTGTTTCTGACAAACAGCTTAATGATCGTAAAGAACAAATCTACAAGCCAATGGTGCATTATAAAGTTAATCGTAATGAAATCACTGCTGGCAGTGTTAATCCTAACTATATCAATCCACGTCAGGGTTTGGATCGCCTGCAGAAGTTAATGGACGAGTACGGCGGTGGAGTAACGGTTAACTATATGACCAATGAGAAGCTGTTGAACATTGGCCTGAAGAAAATGAAGCTCCTGGAAGAAGATCTTGAAAAGATTGCTGCAGAGGATATCCATGAGCTGCTGCGAGCATGGGAGTTGAAGCATCGTCATCTTACCTCTGAATCCGTTTTGCAGCACACCATGTTCCGCAAGGAAACCCGTTGGCCGGGTTACTACTACCGTGGTGATGCCATGAAGCTGAATGATAAAGACTGGCATGTATTAACTGTATCTCATCGTGATCCTGAAACAGGTGAATATACAATGGAAAAAGCACCTTGTTACCACATCGTTGGGGACGAGGAAGAAAAGCAAGCCAGTTAAAGTAAACTTTTCATCAATGTGATCAAGCAAAAAAGATCAACAAATATTTGTTGATCTTTTTTTTGAATGATATATATAGATTAAAATAAGATATTTTTGATACAAAGGATTAATACATGACTCAACAAGCAGCGGAGCAAGATGATATTTCCGAGATGAATTATATTACCCATACAGACGAAGAGATTTTAGCAGAAGCGCTTCCTATGTGGGATGACTTAATAAAATATTCAAACAAAGGCCAGTATGGTAAATTTATCCGAAAATTTTCCTATGATTTATTACTCGGTCTTAATGAAATAGAAGTTGGTAAACAATTTGCTAAAAGTGAACTGACACGAAGTTTATCACCAGAATATGATTATTTAGGAATCATTCGTCGAGGTCAGCATGTGTCAGTGCTTTTTAAAGTCACAAGTACTAAAAAGGAAGGTGAATGGTTAGGAAGACTGGTTCTAGGCTATGAGAGAGGTGACACTAGAATATTTGGTGCATCTATTTTTTAAGTGCTATTTTAAAGTGATATGTTATGAATGAAATAATACAAGACAATAAATATGTTGAGCTGACCTATGAGGTGCTTGACAAAAAAACAGGGCAAGTACTGACCCAGGTGGAGTTTCCTCTGGGTTATGTTCATGGTGCAAATGAGGCACTGGCTCCTCAAGTAGTGGATGAACTGGAAGGTAAATCCATGGGTGATATTATAGAAGTTCCCATTGATTGCAAGCAATTATACGGTCCCAGAGATGAATCACTGGTTTTTACGGATGATATTGGTAATGTACCGGAAGAATACCGGGAAGTTGGTATGACCATTGTTATGGAAAATGAAAAAGGTGAGCCAAAAGAGTTTATAGTCACCCGAATGGATGATAAGACACTGACTGTGGACGGCAATAATCCTCTCTGCGGTAGAGAGGTTATTTTCAAGCTTGAAATTTTAACCGTCCGTGATGCCAGTGAAGAAGAAATTGAGGCTGGCGGGAAAGTGGATGCCGATCCAGAAATTGAAGAAGTTCTAAAACAAGCAAGTATTTCACCTGTAAGTCTTGCATCAATGTGAGAGACATTGCGTGACCATGTCATGCGCAACTTCAAAACCTTTACCAAACTACCCTGCATTGGCATTGTCCAGTTGGCATCAAGATAATTGCCAATCTGGACTGTTTCATTGATGTTGATCGATATATTTAGTATTCCAGATGATTTAGGACTTAGATATTAATTACCAGGGCATTGAATATTTTTATTATCCTGAGAAATCCTCAACCCAGGCAAATACCCGTAACTCCTTATCCTTCATCAGATTATAATTCTTTAGGGTGTGAAAATCTCTCCTACCTAGTCAGCCCTGAAAAATCATTCATCCCATTGAATTATAAAGAATTAGTTCTATTTTTGAATGACCAAATCGACCAGAAATGTTATAATAAGCCAACAT
>JADGEM010000125.1 GCA_016744375.1 Gammaproteobacteria bacterium | reverse complement strand
TACTGATAGTGATGATAGCCTTGTTGGTGATGAGGGCAATAATATTATTTATGGTTTGGCAGGCAAGGATAGTATTTCTGGTCGTGATGGTGATGATCAACTTTTTGGTGGTACTGGTAATGACTGGTTACGCGGTGGCATGGGTGCCGATCAGCTTGATGGCGGTGCAGATAGAGATACTGCCAATTACTCCCAGTCTGATGAAGCCGTGCAAATCAGCCTGGAAGATGGTTTAGGACATGGTGGCACCGCAGAAGGTGATGTCTTAACCAATATTGAAAACCTCAGTGGCTCTGCTTTTGACGATCAATTAACAGGTAACGCTGAAAATAACAGTCTTACAGGACGAGAAGGCGATGAACACTTATCCGGTGGAGCCGGCAATGATAGTGTTTCTGAATGGGATGCTGCCACTTATACTCAATGGGAGGAATCATTAATTGCTGAGGCAGCTTAAAAACAGATAGAAGGCTTGACATAATACTTTATAAATGCGTATGATAATCATTATCAACTAATGTCTGTTTATTGATAATCCTTCCTTTCCAGTGTGGATGTTTTTTCCGGCAAAGTTGATGCTATGGAATAACGAGTATTCTTTTGGGCTATTGTATGATTGTTCGTTTTATCTTTTGTAATATTGCTAGCCTTGTGTTGTTTAATAAAAGCATCAATATGCCATTGTTAGTGTTGACAGCAAACAAGTTGAATTGATGAAGGCAGGATAACCATGTTCGCAATTGCATTTTTATTTTTTATATTATTGTATCTTTTTATAAGTTATTTATTAGCCCTTGGAATAAGCAAGTTATTTTCTGTAAAAGGCATTAAAAAACAAACCACAAAAAATATTGTTTTTGGTTTTATGGTTGCTCTGGTGATGTGGGACTGGATCCCAATGGAGCTCTCTTACCAATATAAATGCAGTAACGAGGCTGGATTTACTATACACAAAACGCTTGAACAATGGCAGCGAGAAAATCCGAGTGTCTGGGAAACTCTTTCTGCCAGAGCCTTGCCTGAGGAATATCTGGTTAAAGAACACATGTATGAAAAGAGTGGAGTCTATGAAGAACATGGAGAGCGTTATTATCAGCTTCCTGATGGCACACAATTGGAAGCAAGTTTTAATATACATGGGGATACTTATGTAGACATAATACGTAGTGATGGTAGCAGAGCTTACTGGCTTAATCAGCGTTTTGCCAGTGATAAGATCATCACCCAATACTGGTTCCATATTAATAAGCAGGAAGAGAGAATTATTGATACCCAGACTAATGAGATATTGGCCAGGAGAATTGATTTTGGGACAAATATTCTTCCGTTAGGTCTTGGAAAAGAATTGAAGGATTATAAATTCTGGATGCAGAAAAATTCTTGCTGGAAAAAAGAAAATAAAAACAAATGGTTAGTTAATGGTTATGCATTTAGCCAGCTAAAAAGTAAATTAAGAAACATTGATGGAGAAAGAAAATGAATGCAAATGATTTATTTGATACTGCACAACTTGCTGAGGCAAGTTATGCAGATTTCTGGAATGAAGATACTGGACAAATCATTACTGATAAAGACGGTGTCGTATCTGCACTCCTGAGTAAAGACTTTTCTCTAACACAGGCAGAAGAATTTTTTAATAACTGGGAAATAGTTCACCATCAACCTGATATGGCCTCCGGTTTTTCCGCCACCTTATTCAAAAGCAAAGATCCCTCTGCAAGCCAGCCGTATGTGCTGGCCTTAAGAGGTACAGATGGTTTGCAGGATCTTGTCGTTGCTGATGGCTCCGATATTGTTCTTGATGGCCTGGCGCTTGATCAGATTGTAGATCTTTCAAACTATTGGAAAAAAATAACCACGCCTTTGGATGCAACTGTTGCCGGTTCTCAATTAGTCACATTGGCCGCTGAAACTGCAGGTCTTGCTCTGGCAAAGCTGGGTCTGTTTGTACCGGCTTTTAATATGGCAGCCGATGTCTATATTGAATGGCTTCATACCCGCGATGACATCATTATTGATAATAATCATATGGGAGGGCGAGTCCGCACCATTGAGGATATGTCTCTTGAAGGTATTTTAAGTAACCCATTAAGCACCAGTGAACTTCAGGTGGCTACAGGGCACTCGCTGGGAGGCCATCTATCAGCCGCATTGACCCGACTGGTTTCGGGTGTAGATGCCTTGACCATTAACGGTGCCGGTTTTATGACCGGATTGATCCCCGGTTTGAGTGGTGATGCTGAATCCAATATCCGTAATTTATTCGCCATGCTAGGCGGTGATAGCAATTTTAGCCCCTCACGTATTCTCAACTTATATGGTGACAAAATGCCAGAATTTGTGACTCAGGACACTTTTTTTGGACTGGCTCAACAAGGGGGACATGAGGCTGTTTTTATTGAGCAGCCAACCCTATTTGGAAATGTGTTAGGCCATGGTTCGAGTCAGATGGTGGATAGCCTTGCGGTCTATGATCTTTTAATTCGACTGGATGCCAATATTGCCAGTATGACTCCCGATAATGTAATGGCAAAGCTTTTGCCATTACTTGAACAAGCAAGCAACCATGCAGAAGAAAGCCTTGAAGTCATCGTCAATACCATAGGCGATCTATTGCAAACAGAAACAAAAGTGGCAATTGATATCCGTGATGATTTGTATTCAGGGCTAAAAACAATCAACACTGAACTGTATGTTGATCCTGATATCGACAGTCCTGTACTCAAACCCCAATATCAAAACCTGCAAATTGTTGATGTCAGCAGCCTGTCTGGTGAAGCTACCAATGACAATGCCGATGGTTATGCCTATCGCTACGCTCTGGTCAACCTCAATCCATTTGCCATCACCGGCAATGATGCAATTTACACGCCCCATAATGAAAACAATGAACTGGATGCAGCGAATTTCTCAGGGCAATATCTTGCAGACCGAGCACGTTTTCTGGCACTAAATAATCATCTGGCTATTAATGATATCAATGACGATGATAGCTACCTTCCTGGATATTATTATGATTTATCCAGCGGCCTTGAAATTGATAATGGTGATGGCATCCAATATCAATTTGGCAGCAGTGAATCCGGAGAATTTCTCAGTGGTAGTAATCATATTGATCACTTATATGCCGGTGGTGGAGATGATTTTCTACGCGGTTTTGCTAATGCAGATTATTTTGAAGGCGGGGCAGGTGCTGACACAATTGATGGTGGTGACGATAATGATACTGCCAGCTATGAAGCCAGTAATGAAGGTGTGACTGTTAGCTTGCTCACAGGGCAGGGTCAAGGTGGTCATGCAGAAGGTGATCGCTTATCTAATATCGAGAACCTGATTGGCTCACGCTATAATGACTTATTAATGGGTAGTGATGCAGATGATAATCGCCTGGAGGGTTTAGATGGCGATGATGAATTACACGGCTTAGCTGGAGCCGATCAATTAATTGGTGGCGATGGCAATGACACAGCCTCTTATGCCGCCAGCTTAAGTGCCGTCACCGTCAATCTAGCCACGGGTATCGCCACTGGCGGTGATGCTATAGGTGATACCTTTAACAGTATTGAAAATATCACCGGTTCTGACTATAACGACAACCTGACAGGAACAGGGGCAGGCAGTGTTTTAAGTGGTGGTTTAGGTGATGATACGTATACCGTTACTCATAGTGATGATGTGATTGAAGAAGCTGAAAATGGCGGCAATGATACCGTACAAACGGATAATAGCTATACTCTCAGTTCTGAGCAATACATTGAAAACCTGACCTTGACAGGTAGTGCTGATAGC
>JADGEM010000073.1 GCA_016744375.1 Gammaproteobacteria bacterium | reverse complement strand
TACTGCTTGTATTTTAAACGATTGAGAAAATCTTTTTTTCATTTTTTGCCTCTAACTGTAAAAATTTAGAGGCGACAACTAGTCTGACACAGGGGGTTAGCTGGCAATCTAAGCTGGAGCACTCATTCACAATGGCTGTTAATTTATCACCAAGACAACTACGTGACCATAATCTGGTGGCATTTGTTGAACAATCTATAAAAAAATCTGGAATATCAAGTGAGGAGCTGGAGTTAGAGATCACTGAAGGAGTACTGATAAGTGGTTATGCCCATGTTGAAGGTGTTCTGACCCGTTTAAGTGATTTAGGTGTGAGTATTGCTATGGATGATTTTGGCACGGGCTATTCATCTCTGAGTTACCTACGCAGTTATCCCTTCAATGTACTTAAAATTGACCGCAGTTTCATTAGTGATATTCCTACCAACCCGGCCGACAGGGAATTAGTGAATGCAGCCATTGCTATGGCGCACAGTCTGGGGTTAAAAGTAGTAGCTGAAGGTGTAGAGACAGAGGAGCAACTGGCACATCTGGCCACACAAGAATGTGAAGTAGCTCAGGGCTATCTTTTCAGCAAGGCGGTAACGGCTGAAGAAATAACAAAGATGATTAAAGAGTCGTGATTATGCCTCCCTCTGTTGGTACATGGATGGATATATCTTTTCCAGATAAGAAACAAAAAATTGATGTGGTTTATTTTTTTTGAAGCGAGAGTTAATACCCACTTCGACCGGTCAAGGTAAATGTTGCCGACCGGACAGGGTTATTTTCGTCTAATAAATTGGTTTTTAATGGTATAATCACCGATGCAATTATCGATGATAGTTGTAATCGCACCCTATTAGAACCTAACTCGGTGGTTTCTGTGGATAAAACTACTTTAGGGTTATATAACCGTTTGAAAATAAAGAATTTTATATGGGTAAGCCATTGAATCACAAAGCGCGGAAACGATTTGGACAGAATTTTCTTCATGATTCTAATGTTATTGAGCGTATTATTAGTTCGATTGCTGCTACTGAAACACAACATCTGGTTGAAATCGGTCCTGGAAAAGGGGCTTTGACTGGACATTTAGTCAATAGTGCCGGGAAGCTGGATGTGATTGAACTTGACAGGGATTTGATTCCAGTTCTTGAGGAGAAATTTTCAGCATTTTCCAACTTTACGATTTACAGCAGTGATGCTTTAAAATTTGATTTTGGCAGCTTACTGGCTAAAGGCTCTGAAAAGCTCAGATTAGTGGGTAACTTGCCTTATAATATTTCAACACCGCTGATTTTTCATTTACTGGATAATGTCAGTATTATTGAAGATATGCATTTTATGCTGCAAAAGGAAGTGGTAGAGCGTCTGACTGCAAGCCCGGGAACAAAAGCTTATGGGCGATTAAGTATTCTGGTTCAATATCTTTGCCATGCTGAGCAGCTCTTTATCGTTCCCCCAGGCGCATTTAGCCCAGCTCCTAAAATTGACTCGGCAATTGTGCAATTAACACCAAGGGGCCCAGTAAATAATATCCATCAGCTGAAAAACGCAGAACTTGATGATCTCTCTTTTATTGCCAAAACCTCTTTTGCACAACGCCGTAAAACATTACGCAATAACTTAAAAAAGATTTTAAGCCCGGAGCAAATCACTCAATGCGGAATCGATCCAGTAAGACGTGCTGAAACACTCAGTATTAACGAATTTGTTGCTTTGACAAATCAATACGTGCAATCTCTTGAGATTTAAGCTTTTCGACCCGAACGTATTCCGATTGGGCATTAAATTGGGTTAAATTTTTTGCAGTATTATCTGAGCGATTTAAAATAGCAAAGTGGCTGAAAATTACGCCGGAAACTACTAGTACAGATAGTAAGAGCAGAATATCAGGTTTCTTCCTCATCATTCTTACCTTGAATTGATTGGGTCATATTATGCTAAGAGTCGATAAAAATTAGTCAGGAAACTGCCAAGCCAAAATATTCTTACTCAACGTTTTTTGTTAAGCACTCTATATTAAACACCTTTGTTAACACTCTTTGTTAAACATAAGGTTACAATAAACTTAGCACAATTTAAATTAACTTTAACGTGTATCTTACTTTAGGGTAATACATAATTCTAGAAATTCCACTTTTTTTGGAAAAAAATAATGTTTTTATGTAATTTTGAAGAAAAAACGGCTTTAAAAGCACTTTTATCTCGCTATAAACTCCAGATTAACTGGCTCAATGACGGTACTGCTATTACCGGAAGCTGGTTTGGTGAACCTGAAGCCGGCATCATTAAAAACCAGCTTTATGTGCGCTCCGACACACCTGTTCACTCTGCACTGCACGAATCTTGTCATTATATTTGTATGGACGCCTTAAGGCGGAACAACCTGGATACCGATGCGGCAGGTGATTATGATGAAGAAAACGGCGTCTGTTATCTTCAGATTCTGCTTGCAGACTATTTGCCTGAAATGAGTCAGGAGTCAATGATGAAGGATATGGATGATTGGGGTTATACGTTTCGGCTCGGCTCAGCTAAACGATGGTTCGAAGAGGATGCCGAAGACACTCAACAGTGGCTGCTCAAACATCAGCTTATTGATATGAACAATAAACCAACCTTCCAATTACGCCAATAAACTTGATTTTCATGCATTTAAGACTAACCTCATATTACAAGACAGGGTAAAGTATAATTCAATAAAATCCGGCTGGAGTCATTATGCGCTTTGATTCAATTCACAATTATTACGAAACTCTCGTGGTCAGGGAGCTTATTCAAACTTTTGTTGACGACATAAAGAATATTGATGAGGATTATCTACAGGATATCGCCTGTATTGCATTAAATATGCTGCCGTCAAGATATGTTCGACATGATGTGGATATGGCTTTTTTTCTAACAACAAGTGAACGCACAGACATGGATAATGCGGTCAAAGAGGCCGTTTTAAAAGCAAAAAAACATGTTGACAGTCAGGAAGATGAAGATATAAGACCCAACACATTTCAACAATAAATAGGGCTGTCACTTATTAGCAGGTAAAGTATGTCACATCATTATGATTATGAAACAAAATATAATATTTCTATCGATGTCAAAGTACAATATATAGAAGAGCAGTCAGCACCCGGTGAAAACAGATATGTTTTTTCGTATACCATTAATATGCTTAACCAGGGGACAGAAACAGCACAACTTATCTCTCGCCACTGGATCATTACTGATGCAGAAGGTAAGACTCAGGAAGTAAAAGGTCCCGGAGTTGTTGGTGAACACCCACTACTAAAGCCAGGTGAAGATTTTACCTATACCAGTGGCACGATTATTCACACCCCCGTCGGCAGCATGCAGGGCAGTTATCAGATGAAAGCCAGCGATGGTCAGATGTTTGATGCTGAAATCCATCCATTTACCCTGACCAAACCCCAATTTCTTCATTAAGTCTCCTTTATCTTTTTTCGGGCAGGTCATAGCAGCCTGCCTGAGAATAGTATTAATTTTCCAGGATTAAGGCTATACTCTAAGAAGCTGTTACACAAACAGCTATGAGTAATTCTAATTTATGAGAATTAAGAGAGAATCATTGTGGCAAACAAGATAGGAAAAATCAGTCAATTTATCATTAGTTTTTTTGCTATGATCGTTTCATTGTTGTCTTTTGCTCTACTCTCACTGCAGATTCTTTTTATTAGTATCATCTGGGCATTCACCAGCTTCCTCAGCCATTTAAACTATAAGCTGTCCAGCTTTAGTTACAAATGGAATTAGAGACAATACATTCTAGTCAGCGCGTTTTCAGAACATGAACATACTTGATCGATATCTTATAAAAACCGTTATCACTTCGACACTTTTGTTTTTACTCATTATATTAGCGCTCTACGGATTTATTGCTATGGCTGAGAATTTCAAATATGTCGGCAAGGGTAATTTTGAAGTTGTCGATGCTTTTTATTATACTTTTCTCAGCCTGCCCAGGCGTATGTATCAACTATTTCCTTTTTCCGTACTACTCGGTGCCATGATGGGCCTAGGTACCTTGAACAGCAATCATGAGCTTGTAGCAGTCCGTGCTGCCGGAGTATCAACCGCACGAATTATTTTTTCTGTCATGAAAGCTGCTTTGATTCTAGCCTCTTTTATTTTCATCGTGGGGGAATACATTGTCCCGGTCACAGAAAAAATGGCATTAAACCACTGGACAACTCAGACCAGGGGAACATCAAGCACGGTTTCAGATGATGCAATCTGGGTAAGAGATGGTGACACCTTCACAAAAATACATGCTATTACCTCTGATAAAACACTGGGCAATGTCAGCATATTTACCTTTGCAGAGGATAAAACACTCAAAGTCAGTACACTTGCCGCCAGCGCTCATTACGATGGGGAAGACTGGATATTAAAAGGGATTAAGCAGACTTTTATTACCGAGAAAAAAGTCATTACCAACCAAATCGATCAAGCTCGCTGGCCAACCTTGCTGGATTTAGAGCTGGTTGATGTGATCATTTCAAATTTAGAATATTTATCAGCATTTGGCCTGTATCGTTACTCAACCTATCTGGATACCAACAAGCTGGAAAGCAAACAATACTGGTTAGCATTCTGGAACAAGTTGGTTCAACCCTTTTCAATTGCAGCAATGCTCTTACTCTCTGTGCCATTTGTTTTCAGTTCTTCACGCACCAGCAATGCTGGCAGCCGCCTTATGATCGGAGTATTCATTGGCATTGTCTTTACCATTGCCAATAAAATCACAGCCCAGTTTGGTCTGGTCTATGATTTTAATCCGTTACTCAGTGCCAGCTTTATCACAATAAGTACTTTTTTAATTGCCTCTTTAATGATTCGACGAATGCCCTGAATCCCATATTCACCGAATATTTTAGGTCAAGGCAATAGAATATTGATATTTTATTAAATTCTAATTAACTATTTTATTAAAAGCATCTATAATATTGGGCCGGATTTATTAGAAAAGATTCTTGCAGAAGTCTGTCCCGGGTTCAGGGATTAACAGGATTATTATTTGAAACACCTATTTGTCAGCTTATTACTGTGCTTTTGTCTTAGCACGGCATCAGTCGCGGCCAGACCTTATAATAATAAGGATTGGCGCTCTATGCCGTTCATCGAGATGATGGTCGCAATGATGAAGGTCATGAACCAGGTTCTTGGCGGCAGCAACTCGTTTGCTGGAATGAGCGCTTTACCTTACTCCCCGGCTTTTATCCCAGGCATGGCAAATGGCATCAATGGCTTAGGTGCCTTTAATAATTTCCCGATGTCTCCCGGCGGGCTCAATTCATTACCCCTACGCAGCGCAGTCAATCCGCTACTGGATAGTTTTCAAACAGGTCGAAACAGTCCACCCTTCAGTTCTGGCAATTTCTGGGATCCCAATTCTCAACATACCAACTCTGTAGCAGTGATAGACAATAACTCACTGAATGGCATCTGGCAGGCTTTATCGGGAGATGTCATTGCAATTTACAACAACAATCGCTTTATCTGGTCAGATGGCGGAGCTAAGAACCTTGCCGGTCATCTGGCCATCAAGGGCAATAATATGATTGCCTATATACCCTCAAAAAAAATGACCTTGTACTTCCAGTTTTACATGGAGCCAGGACAATTTGTCGTCCGGGATCAAAACGCCCGAATTTATACCTTCAAGCGCATTCATTAACCTAAAATATTGCAGTTGAGCTGATTTATTTAGGATGAGTGATTGCTTGATTTAAAACCCTGATTTCTTCACTGTGCGACTCACCGTGCTATAGTGAACGCCAAAGTGGCTGCCGATCTGATCAAGTGTATAATTCCCCGTTTCATAGGCTTTGACCATTGCGGTTTTAATATTTTTGAAACGTTTGCCAAAATCCGACAGTGGTTTAACTTTTTTTGCTTTTCGCTTCCTGGCCGTATCCATTACTTTACCGCTGGCTAATTGTTTTTTCCACTTAGCGATAAAGCTGTCACTGCCTAACAAAATTTGTCCCTGTATCGTATCGGTAATATCAGAATCCTTATCCATTGCTGCAACCGCTTTAGCAAATGTAGCCTGTGCTCGCTTTTTTTGTTTTCCAAAGCGGCTCAGCACTGCAGAAGTATTAAGCCATTCAGGCCCTTCCACCAGCCCGGTAGCTGCCTGATAACTGCTCCACTTCCATTTATCTAATTTGCGCGCCTTGCGCTTAAGAACTGGCACATGTACAACATGTTTTACCAGCTCTGCAAAAGATGTCTCTTCAACTAAAACAGCCTTAAAACGTCCATGAAAAATGTTACCCTGGGATTCATACTTCACATTATAACGCTGCGTATAAATACCGTTGAGCTGTCTCATACCTTTTGATAAATTTGGTTTGGGTGTTTTAATGAAAAGCTGAAATGAATCAGGCATTAGATTATAGGCATAAACATCCCACTGCATTCGTCCAACCACTTCCTGTAAAATTGTTAAAAATTCCTGCCGATCTTTAGCATCATTAAAAATTGGATTTCCTTCAATTCCTTTTGAAGAAATATAATAATAGGCTCCTGAATATTCTATACGTACTGGTCTGGCCATAAAGATACACCTTTTTCATTTTACCTGACCATGTCATTAATTCATTGGGTAAATAACATGGTTTTTATTAATTCATATTAAGTTATACTTATAATTTATAGACGCTTTTTTTCAATTGCGCTATTTATAAGCACTTTTTTTTCTTTTTATTTCAATTTTTTATATGATCTTCTGATAAACAAGCCTATGAGCAAGCGCAAAAACACCCTAAGAAACACACAAAATGATAAGATTCGTATGGACAAATGGCTCTGGGCTGCTCGCTTTTATAAGACACGTGCTCTGGCTACCGAAGCAATCCGAGGGGGAAAAGTGCATTTAAACGGACAACGTTTTAAACCCAGTCATACCGCTGAAATTGGTCATATCATCCGAATAAAAAAAGAGTCCATAGAGCAAACAGTGATCATTAAAGATTTATCCGGCAAGCGCGGTCCTGCCTCCACCGCTCAAACACTTTATGAAGAAACACCGGATAGTATAGAACTCAGAGAAAAACGCACCCAGGAACGTAAGGCAATATTTAACGGCATGCCTCAATACACTGTCAGACGCCCCAGCAAAAAAGATCGGCGTAAAATTATCCAATTCAAACAGAATAACGGATAAGTCGGTTATCGGAAAAAATGATGCCCCATAAAAAATAACTTAATAAACCTCACGGGTAAAGATTAATCGATTAGAGCGGTTATACTGGCCAAAACTGGCACGACCTGAAGGTGCATCATCGTAACTGCCACCGCTATCCCAGTCATAGAGCAACCAGTTATCAATATTTATCAGCTGAATATCAGTATAGCCGGTATTATTTTTTCCAGGCGCAGTAAAACTCAAACCAGCCTTACCAGAAATCAATGGATTATTAACCAATGTCGGAGTCGTGGAATAGCTGCCATCCAAGGTCGTATCACTCAATGACAAATTTGCTGTTGTCAGAGAAGAACAGGAATCAGCAGCATTCACTACAAAACCTGTACCAGTATAGTATTCGGTAAAAAGCGGCACGGGAAGATCAACCAGCTCACTGCCAAAGGCATTTTTTATCCCTAAACGACCCATCCTTTGTTCTGCCAGTGAATTAATTGCAAATGAATAGCTTAGACAACTGCCTGCGGCATTAAATTGATAACAAACATTATCACTATCTGTAAGGGCAGACTGAGTCATAACCAGCTCAAACTGGCTATCAAAGGGAGCAACCAGAGCCCGATCATATTTTAGGAAATCACCCGTTATCGTTAAAACCGCATTACCGTCGAAGGCATTTTCACGAGTATCGACACTAGTGAAGGGTTCCAGAAAACTTGACATACCAATTGGTGAAAGCTCATCACCGCTCAACGCATTGGAATTATTTAAACCGGCATAACCACTGGTATCACTATAAGAGCGTTCAGCGGCAGAAGGGACGCCAAGTTTCCAGAAATTATCACCACCCCTATTTGAATAATTAAACACAGTATTATCATTGAGACTTTTTGCTGTAATGGTCAGTTGCGGCATCACACTAAAATTAAAAGCCTGCCCCATATAAGTAAAAGGTGTGCCACCCACGCAGGCATCCTGAACAACCGGCGTGTTCGCTAAAACACTTAAGTAAGCAGGGTAATAACGCCCTATATTTTCGCTACTGCCGCTGAGTGATAAAGATTCACCAAGATAGTTACCGGACAATGAAGCCGTAATTTTAATAATACCTGCATCATTAAAACTTTGGGAAATCGTTTCCTGACCACCATTGATATCATTGAAGGTAGTGTTGCTAAGATGACCTGAACCCAACGCCGGCATAACCAGTGTAGAATTCAGATTGACATTACCTGTATAAGTAAAATTAGGCGTTATGTTATCATCAGCACAGGCTGCTCTGACGGTTTGATAAAAATCCTCCTCCGCACGTTTAAACTGACTACAGGAGGCACCTGCGCAATTTGCACTAGTATCTGAAACGCCTGAGCTATCACTGGCATAAACATATAATTTTTCGGGCTTAACAACAAAAAGATTAGTCTCTGCAAACATGGCCTGGTGTGGACTGCCATCATAGGGATGACTATCATACTTAAAACGCAGACGGATCTGACCGGCATCAGGATAGTTCAGCTGATAATTACTGCGGCCATTAATAAAGTTTAAAGCTGTTGTTCCTGATTCACTAGCGGCTATATCAGTACCGTTAATTTTCACTAAAGTACTACCGGAAGAGGGATTATTATAATCAAACCATATTTTGACATTTTTATTGCCCGAAAAGCTCTCGATCACATCACAGCCAGGGAGTCCCTCTAGCTTACCGAATGCAGTCAATTGATAGCTTGCACTATTAACACAGGCTGTCTGCACATCAATAGCACTTGAACTAAAACCAAAGGCCCTAAAATCAGTTGCATTGCCAACGCTGCTGATATCTGGAACAGGAAATCTATCAACAGCCTCTACCTGCACGGTTTCTTCCTGATTATGATAAAGATAAACCCTCTTTGTTCCACCATCAGAAGCCAGGAAGTTGATACTGCCAATACTACTTCCTCCTGATGCAGAGGCATAAAATAATGAGCCAGCACGATTGCTGCTCAGGTTAACAGTACCCGTATAATCTGTTTTTAAAACTTCACCTGCACATTGTGCGGCAATATCAATTGAGGCACGTGTCAGCGGGCAAGCCAGAGAATGATCAGACTGTACAATGTTAAACTTGACTAGCTCACAAGATGCCTTGCAAGCTCTGGTGCTACCATCCCAGTTTTTTCCAATGCGTTCATTATTAACAATAGATGCAATTTCAGGTTCAGAAAGCGCCTTGCTGAAGACTTTAATCTCATCCAGATAGCCATCAAATCGATTGCCCTCTTCACCACTACCATTCACTTCACCACCAATGGCGGCACTGCCTGTGGCGGCTGACATAACACCAGTAACGTTACCTCTTACATATGAAATTTGGTTTCCCGAAGTGTCATAAAGATATAATTCTTTGGTTGCCCCACCGGGCAAAACCGTTAATACTGCAGCGGCAAAATACCATTGGTTGCTGGCCAGAACACTGGGAGTATCAAGACTGACCCCCCTCAGGCTACGATGGTAAAAACGCATCCTGCCTGCCCCGGGATCACCCAGGCTTAATGCATAGCCACCACTATTATTATTCTCATCATCCACAAAAAGTCGCTGCCCTCTTTTACGCACATCATTGCTGTTAAACCAGCCTGTCATCGTAAAACTATCCGTCATATGAGGAATTTCAGCAGTGCCAACATAACCATCATCTGCAAATTGCCCCACACGACAGATGCCTCCCCCAGCGGTCGCATCAGAAAGGGTATTGATTCCATTTTGTGCGGTACCATGATAACCATTTGAAGTGTTATCAGTGACTTCATTGATGGTTCCATCCCATGATGCTTCATCAAGACGCCATTCTGCAATCAGACAGCCATTTGCCGACATATCAGCAAGAACCTGATCTTCTGTAATGACCCCAGTATAAATTTTGACATCATCCAGTTTGCCGCTAAAACGATAACCATCCGTGTGCCACCAGCCACCCAGTCGCAGATGAGGTGCAACATAGGCATTACTGTTCACAAGACTTCCTCTGCGCAGAGACAAATTTTGTTTGACACCATCCAGGTAAAATTCGTTATCTGTCATACTGCCATTGGTAAAGACAACTGCAATATGATGCCAGCTGTTAGCCAGACCTGCTGATGAGATACCATAGACATCTCCGCCAGCCGAATTAAAGCCAAAAGAGCCGCTGGCAAACCAGAGATCATGAGCCCTCCAACCTAACGGCATGACACCATCATTGCCATTCCAGTACACCCAAAAGCTGATAGAATTTTTTTCACCTGAACTTGTTGATAGAGGTAAACTGTTAATATCAATCGCTCCACCAGTAAAAGAGGCGGCATAACATGTATCCCCTTTTAAACCACTGATGCCTGACAACACTCTTGAAATACTACCCGATACAGCACCATTATGATTGCCGATAACATCCCGAACCGAACTGCTCCAGTTTTCATTAAAGCTGAAATAGGATTTAAGATCCGCTGGCGGCGGTGGCGGGCAACTGACACAGCCGGTAATACTATAAGCACGATCAGCATCCACTTCTGTTTGAGTCATTTTACCCTTATAAACCTTTAGTTCATCAATTCGACCTGAGAAACGATAATCATTTGTTCGCCACCAGCCGCCAATTCTCAGGTGAGAATTAACCACAGCACGACTATTAACAATCGTCCCTCTCAGATGTGCCAAGGTTTGTGAAACACCATCAATATAAAGCTCATTACTTCTCACACTACCATTGGTGAACACTGCAACGACATGGTGCCAGCCATTGGCCAGGCCGCTTGACGAAATACCATAAATATCCCCGCCACCAGTATTAAAACCAAAAAAACCACTGCTAAACCAGAGATCATGGGAGTTCCAGCCTATGGGCATCACACCAGTAGCACCATCCCAATACATCCAGAAACTCACTGATGTTTTATCCCCAGCAGCTGTTGAAACAGGCAGTCCGGTTATATCAATGGCACCACCACTAAACACACCATCGGTGCAGGTCTCAGGTTTACCAGGTGGTGGTGTTTTTCCAACAATCACTCCGCCTGTATTCACACCATCATGCAGACCCAAAGTATCCATGCCTAAATCCGAAGAAGAACAGGTATTAAATTGATAATGCCCTACTAACACAGGAGGCGGATCAGGTGGACAAACCACACAACTCAATTCACTATAGGAATAATCGCCATTGACCTGAAGCGTTGATATCTCACCCTTATAGATTTTAACTTCATCCATATGCCCCTTAAATCGATACCCCGAACTTGCTGACCAGCCGCTAATTCTCATATTAGACTGAACCACTGCATTGGTATTGTTTGGTGTATTTCTTCGCTGGGTCAAAGCTTGGGACACACCATCAATGTACAGCTTATTTGCCTGGACATCACCATTGGTAAAAACCGCAACCACATGATGCCAGTTATTGCTGAGGCCTGCCGAAGACATACCATAGAGATCACCCCCTGCACTATTAAAGCCAAAGTTGCCCTCATAAAACCACAGATCATAGTGCTCCCATCCAATCGGCATCACGCTGTTAGTGCCATCCCAGTGCATCCAGAAACTCACTGATGTTTTATCTCCAGCAGCAGTTGAAATCGGTAAACTGGCAATACTGATTGTTCCTCCTGAAAACGTTGATGCTGAACAGGTTTGTTTGCCTGGAGGAGGTGTTTTGTTCAATGCAACAGCTCCGGAAATTGAACCATTTTGATTACCGGTTGTGTCATTACCTAAATCATCACTGGAACACACATCAAATTGGTAGTGACCAATTAATGTGCCGGCAGAGTGCACAAGATTTGACATTAACAGCAGAATGAAAGCACTCAGCAGTATGCCTGATTTTCTAAAAAAAAGCCGTTTGTTATCAAATGCCATCATAAGATACTGTTACCTGAATTGTTCGATTCACTCGATAAGTACCACTACCACCGGATGCTGACACTCTAATTTCTGATACCCTGGGAGATAACTGGCAATCAACAAGAGTATGGCAGCATGTGACAGCGCTGCTGCAAGTGCTGCTGCAATCAAAACTTAAAGTAAATTGGTCTGCAACAAAAGAGTGCCCACTCACCCCATTGCAGCTGTTGTTATTCATCGCAAAATTATCGTCATTCACTGCAACGGCAGCAATTGCCCATTCAGATCCACTGAGAGCAGTATACCAGGCTCGGCTTTGCTGAATACTCAAAGACGATGTACTGCTCGTTGTCGTATTCAGGCTGACCATTGCCACACCAATTCCTGCTAAAGCAACCATAATAAATATGGCACCCGGAAGAGAAAATCCACGGGAATGATTAATGAGTGTCCATCCATTAGTCGTTACCGATTTTATTGCTCTCCTCTTTTTAAAAGGGGAACTGAGAGAGTTAGACTTAATTGTTTTCATGGCTGATTCTCAACAAATACCTGCTGCAATAAACTCACTCTTTCTCCCTGATCACTGACTTCTATCTGCAGGGTCACTAATGCGGGACGTGTCAGAGTACCCGGATTATAAGTAAAACGACAATTCGAAATATGATTAGCAAGTAAATGATCCCCGCTTAAGACAGGGGGGTCATTGTCCGTGTCACTAAAATCATAATTTTCACTTAACCATAATTTACCTGTTCCTAAATTGCAGCTGAACATTTGTGCCTTATCGATGATCATAAAACGCTGCTGGGGTGAATTCAGAGTAAAGTGATGATCAACAAAAGTCAGCTGACCGGCACTCTTTGTTTTAAGAGCGGAAATATTACCGCCTCGATAAGCATCTGCATCACTGATACCATTTCCCAGGTTATAAACAACCAGACAGTTTGCTTCATTGAGCCGAGCGCAGCGAGTATTATCAGTTTCCCCGGCATCCACACTGATGTCCGAGAGATTACTCAGAGGTTTAAGGGGATCAATAAAGCTTGTTGCATGAGTAATATCAAAGGTATTTTTATCATAACGGCCACCGGCAATGGTGTGTATTAATTCGATGGTGCGGGTATCCGTGCTGATGCGAATACTATTAGGCAAAGCATGATGTATTGCCCGGCTCATTCGATGCAATGTCAACTCGGCAATATCAACCAGTTCTGCACGCCGTTTCATATCACTGAATGATTTCATTGGTGTGGTAATAATATTAACCACCAGCATAGAAATTATCCCGGTAATCACCATCACTGTTATCAGTTCAACCAGGGTAAATCCACAATTATGGTTATTTCTCATCATCATCTACCCTTAATAATTCGTTCGATAAGCGATGATGGGTATGTCCGTCCCTAAACCAGCATGGCTAACCACGATGGTAATTTTTTTTGCTCCCTGGTTGGTCAAATCAGAGACACAGATGACATTTGTACACAGGGCAATAGTGACTTCGACCGTATATCCCGGTAAATCATCCAATCCATCCATATCAATATCAATCAAATTGCCAAATTGATCTTCTATGCTGCTGCCTGCTGTGATGGCATTATAATCATCCACATCATTATAATTACTGCGACCTGAAGCCGATGCCACCGGTGTATAGGCCTGCATCATAATTTCATCCATATAACTCTGTGCAATTGCAAGTGACTGCGCCCGAACCATCGGATCAGCGCTGGTTCTGCTGGTACCAAGAAATAAAGCCATGACACCGGCAACAGCAATGGTAATGATCACCATTGAAACCACTAATTCAATAATGGTCACCCCCCTGCTGAATGAATATGGCATTCTATTCATGCACATAACCTGTCACCTGCTCAACAACAACATTATAACTACCTACTGAAAAAGAATATGCACCTGTTGATACTGCTTCGCCAGAGGCATTATAGGTAAAATTTTGTACGGGGCTAATCGTAGAGATGCCGGTATCCAGGTAATCCTTCTGTCCGGAAGGATGCTTTACTCGACTCCCTGAGCAGCTCATAGAAGAGTAAAATAGATCATAGCTGTTAGCAGTCAGACAAATAGTGACATCATTTTGACTGGCAATGGCAATTTTTTGAGCAAAGCGAAAAGCAGAAAGCACTTCCTGATGATATTGAGTATCTTTAAAGCTGGCATTGTTAAAAAATTTTGCAGAACCTACTGCAGCCAGAACTCCAAGAATAACGATGACTGTGACCAGCTCGACCAGTGTAAATCCCCGATTGTATTGATGGCCTTTTGATAGCATACTGATTGAACCATTTTTAATGATTCTTTAATTTTAGCAGTAAATAAGAATTTTTCCGTGTCACTGGTCAATCTATTGCAAAAATCTATAAGAAGTTAATCAAAACCTCATGTCTCCCTAAATCTAGATCTAAGTCAACAAATTGCGTCGCGGGAAAGAGCTTCAATATACACCGTTTCTCTATCTTCTGCTCCTGCTTTATAATCCTGTACGACTCATATAGAATAACTTGAATCTCAAGACGATAGCACAACAACAGGGCAAGCTCCTACCCTTTGAATGAACAGGTTATGAATAATCATGAAAGCAACTGACCCAAAACTATTTTTAAAACATGTGCATTTATTTTCATCAATACCCGACGAACATTTAGAAAAAATCCAGAAACTTACAACAATTCGCACATTCAAAAAAAATTCTTTTATTGTCACCCAGGGTGATGATTCTCAATCACTGTATCTAGTCCTGTCTGGACATCTTAAAGTCATAGTAAATGATGAAGACTCAGGCAAAGAAATTATTCTCAAATTTTTACATCATAATGATTACTTTGGCGAGCTGGCTTTGTTTGACTGTGCACCACGATCCGCATCAGTTCTGACACTGGAAGAAACTCAGGTCGCCCTGTTGCCTGCCAGTCAATTTATGACTTATCTGAAAGCACACCCGCAAATTGCCTTATCAATACTCCCCTCACTCGCGGGTCGGACCCGGATGTTATCAGAACACATATACAAGCTGGCCTCTTTAGATACTTATGGCAGAGTAGCAGACCTATTAAGGGATCAGGCCAAAGAAGATGAAAAAGGTGTTTACAAAACACCTAAAATGACTCACCAGGATATTGCCAGTGCAGTAGGAGCATCCAGAGAAATGGTGACCAAGATACTCAAAGAATTAAAAATTGGACAATATATCAATATTGTTAATAAACAGATTATTGTGAATCGTGAGTTGCCAAAATACTGGTAGCCCTGTGATGAAGTAATAAACATGGGTTCTGACAGCATAATAAATGTGTATACTGATTTTAAATAATGACCTATCTGTTAAATAAACTGTCTGGGCATCATTTTATCCATTACTTATTTACCTTTTTCAGGGGTTATTAGCTATGCTTTTTGTTTAACCGTAGAAATAGTTTCATAAACAGCAGCACTGATAACAATAAGCCCCCCGGCTATTGTGCTTAAGGCGGGGTATTCTAGCAAAAAAACAGCGGCGAATAATATCCCATATACTACTTGCATACAGGCAATAAGCCCCACTGTTTTTGCCTTAAGATAGAGCAAGCTATGAGCAAATAAGGTATGTGGTAAAGCAGTAAAGATAATACCCAGCAAGACTAGCTGCTGCCATTGCTGAGTATTAACTTCTGTAATAATATCACTACTGAACGGCAGTAGTAATACAATAATCACCAGAGTTTGATAGAGCAGTGCATGTCTAGCGGGGTAGGATTTGAAATAGCGACCATGTATGATATTGCGCATGGCAAATAAAAATGCCGAAAGAACTCCCCAGAAAACCCCCTGAGCCATCTGGTTATCAATAGTAAATTCAGGTACCAGTAAATAAACTCCGAATAAGACTGTCAGAGCAGCGATTATATCCCTACCTTGAGGCCACTCACCATGAAATAATGGTTCCAAAAAAACAGTAATCACAGGATAGGTATATAAGGCAATAATACCAACAGCAACGGATGAAACCTGCATGGCATGAAAATAGGTGATCCAATGTGATCCCAAGAAAAAACCCAGTAGAATAGCAATTAGGTAATCACGTTTATTATTTAGCAATAAGCTTTCTTTAAGCCATAAAATATAGAACGCAATAGCTATAACGGCAAAAATACTGCGCAGCAATGTAATCTCAATAGCCGTTAAGCTAATCAGCTTTGAAAATAATGCCGTCAGACCAAATATAAAGACTGAGGCATGAACCGAAAGGAGTCCTTCTTTGTGGCCAGTCATAATAGTTTTCCTTGAAAACCCTTAGCCCCTTTCCAAGAAAGGATGACTATGATCAATATGTCTCTGAAACATACTGAGAATATATTGCCAATTGTACCCCAGCTGTTTAGCACCCAGATACAGTAGCTTGGCTTGTTGATGTTCAAATGGGGCATACTCTATGCTTCATCTGATACGGAGCCTTAGCTAATATTTACCGCAGAACATCGGCTTTTTTTACCAACTCGAGCGCCGTTCTGACTTCCATCTTCTGAAAAATAGCAGCGCGGTGGGTTTTGATGGTATTGATCGAGACGCCTAGCTCGCTAACGATTTCCCTGTTTTTCTTCCCGGCCACAACTAGCCAGAACACCTTACGCTGCGCTGGCGAAAGTGATTCAAAGCGCCCACGAACCTCCAGTTTTTTCTTTTTCAGCTCCATCATAGCATCAGGGGAAGAGCTCACCTTGGTTGGCCGATTTGGGAAAACGTATTGGTCGAGTATAGCAACAAGCTCATCATCAAAACTTATCTCGTAGAGGGGGGTAGAACTGTCCAGATAGTTTACCAGACCGTCATCGAACTGCGCTATGTGATTTCCCAGCCAACTACTAACAACTCTGAAAAGCAGGGCGCTTCCGACTCTTGGGCTTTCTTCGGCGAGTTGAACCGAAAACTTATTCAGTTGCCTCAATATGTGCTCATGGGCGCGCTTGTGTTTCTTAATATGGGTTTGACATTTTGGCGTGTCAGGCAAAAGTTCCATCATTCTTTCCTCGTATGTGTTGTGCCCAAGGAGAAAAGCCCTTAGCTCACTATATAGCGAAGCGAGAGCAGAAGTACAACTTAGCCGCTTTTGCGAACAACATTCAGCACATGAGGCATTCGGGTTCCACTCCTTTTCCGAACAAAAAAACTCAAGCTCCCCCATTATGTTTTCAAGAATGGAATGTTGTTGGTCGATTTCTGCATGACCAGTGGACTTAATCATCATTGGCTCCAGGAAATAGCTTGTATTTGGCTCAGTATCGGAATTATGGCCCTAAATTATTTTCAATAATCACCCCATAGGGTGATTACATTGTAATCCATTTAGGTTGTACTTGTAAAAACACACTGGCTGGAAAATAGAACATAAGAATTGGAAGAATAAATGCTCAGTAATAACTATTGTGTAAAACATGTCTTAAAGCAAGCAAAAGAAGAAGCTAAAATAAAGTCTGATAAACGAGTCAATGAGCTTTTAATGAAAGGCAGAAATCTTTCAAGTAGTAAAGAGGCACAGGACTTAATTAGGACATATGACAGCAATATTGGAGAGTGCTCTCTAGCGAGCTATCATCATACAGAAATAGAATCAAATAGAATCTATTCTAAAATGACAGGAGAATATTTTTCCAACCATATTTTTCTGTATACCGATACAAATTCAGTGGAGGCTATCAAGGATGGCGAAGATAAGGTTTTTACAATAATAGAAAATAATCTTAAGAAAGGGATTTGTTTGTCTAAGAAAGAGGTGGATAAGCATTATACGGCCATTAAAAAGACTCTTAAATGGGGTACTAGGGGTTTTCCACCCAAAAATGACACTTTCCTCTTTTAATATGGAGCAGTGACTTTTGGGGGGAAGTGTTTGAGAGCCAATAAAACTCTGATTCAGTATCTAACCTTATTACTCTCTGACAAGCCTTGTCCTAAATAAATCCACTTTAAGAATCGGTAATCATTCCTGAATACCTTGGTAATTTTTCACAGAACCTGTTATTCATTTTGGTTAATATAATAATCAAGCCGCGAACAAAGCAACCCATTAACTAAACACAAGGGAACTGTCATGAATCAGCTTGATATTGAGATTAGACGTTATGAAGAACGACTATTTAGTGCAGTGAAAAATAACTTACCTGAAGTGGTCATTCAGCAATATAATCGTTTTTTAGGACAGAAACTTTCTGAAAAGAAACAGATACGTGTTAGCACTGACAATGCTCATTAGCAACCCAACTCTATAACCCCCTGTGTCAGACTAGTTGTCGCCTCTAAATTTTTACAGTTAGAGGCAAAAAATGAAAAAAAGATTTTCTCAATCGTTTAAAATACAAGCAGTA
>JADGEM010000124.1 GCA_016744375.1 Gammaproteobacteria bacterium | reverse complement strand
AATGCCTATAGAAATAGGACTATGAACGATAAAATAACAATAAATATTGTACAGTAATCTATAGAGCACTGGAATTTATCTTTTTTCAGGGTCGACTACCTACAGAGGCAGTAAACTGGACATATTGTAAAGAACCGCTATAATTAAATGATAATGATTATCATTGATGTTTGTAGAAGGCTTTACTTTGTTTCAGAAAATCAAACAATCACCGACTTATACAACGCTATTAACCATCGTGTTATTGTTGCCTTTGTTAGCAGGAATTTACTCGATTCTGGCAGATTCTCAGAAAAAAAATTATGAGCGATCTCTCAGTGAGCGAGCAGAAGTTCAATTTCAGGCAGTCAATACTATATTTTCTGAATTGCAGACCCTTTTGCAGGCATTAAACAGCTATATTGAACTGCATCCTGATGTCAGCCGACAGTTTTTTGATGATTTTATTGCGGAACAACCTATCGTAGCTTATGGCATCGCGGCATTTGAGTGGGTACCCAGAGTCCCTGTAGAACATCTTGATGACTATGTTAAAAAGGCTCGTTTAGATGGACAGTTTGACTTTGATATTATACTTAATAGTGATAATCAAAATCCTGATTTACATGACATTTTTCCTATCTATTATAATTTTTCCGCACAAATGGATGGTTTAGATTTAGGAAAAAATCTAGCAGAATCTTCGACGTGGTCTGCCATGTTATTAAATGCTCACAGACAGCAATCATTACAAGTGGGTATATCTGAAAGTCAATCTGTTACTGAGATGCGCATGGCACTTCCAGTGTATTCAAACCGGCAGATGCAGGGTAAAGATGAATTTTTGCTTGGATTTGTTAATGCCAGGATTCGAATGAATGAGTTTGTTGAAGTTTTGCTTGGTTCCCAATTACAAAATTCAGATTTATGTTTGATGATTATGAGTGAAACAAATGTAAGAAATCACTCAGGCGATGGAAGCAGAAAGAATTCATTTACAAATGTGATTTATCGAAGTAGTAATACGCATCACTTTGGTGTGTGTCAATATAATAATGTTGCAAATTACAAACAATGGAAAAAGACATTTATATTTGGGAGCCAGCGGTTGATTTTTAATTTTTATGATCAAGAAGATGCTCTTTTCAACCAGCTATTTTCAGCATCTAATATTACTTTGTCGGCCATTCTTTTAAGTAGTTTGATGATTGTTGGATATGTTTATTCTTCTCGGGTTAATACCCTTCGTATTGGTTATCTAGTCAATGAGAGAACGCAGCGTTTGGAATTTGCTAGAAGCAAGTATACAAAACTTTTCAAGCAGTCTATTGATGGTATTTATCGTGTTTCGTTTTCAGCGGGCTTATTAAAAGTGAACCCGGCTTTTGCCAATGCTTTTGGCTATTCCTGTGAACAGGATATGTATGATAATGTTCATAATGTTCATCAGCAATTGCACCGTGATCCGCAAAGCTATGAACGATTAATGAACCTATTAAAACGTGATGGACAGGTACTTAATTTTGAATGGGAAGGGATGACTTCTGATGGTCAATCAGTATGGGTTACTGAAAATGCATTTGTTGTTAATAAAACTGATGGAGAAGGCTATCATGAAGGTTCAATTTCAGTGATAACGGACCGTAAAAATACTGAAATTCAATTAAAAAAACAGGTGGAATCAGACAGTCTGACTGGTTTATTAAACCGCTATGGATTTACCCAGAATTTGGAGAAATTATTGCCACAATCTGTGCACGGAATTAATGCCGTGATTTTTATTGATCTGGATCGATTTAAAATGATTAATGATACTTTGGGACATGCCTATGGAGATGAGTTATTAGTCTTATTTAGTGAAAGGCTTCAGCATTGTTTTCGCAACTCTGATTATATTGCTCGCTTTGGTGGGGATGAATTTGCTGTATTTATGCATGATATCAATAATGAAGATATTATCATTGGGTTGACCGATCGGGTACTGAAAAACATGGAAGTCCCTTTTGTTTTTAAAGATAAAAAGCAGTTTAAAACATCAGTGAGTATTGGTATCAATATTATTGATCAGGCGACAACAGAGGTAGAAGAAGCAATTCATTGTGCTGATATCGCTATGTATGAAGTCAAACGCAAGGGACGTGGACATAAAGTGACTTTTAATGAAGCTCTGAAAGAAAAAGCACAACGGTGTCTGGTACTGGCATTGCATCTAAAAGAGGCTTTGGGAAATCAGGAACTAGAGGTTCATTTTCAACCAATAGTTTCTTTGAAAAGCACAGAAATAGTTGGTTTTGAAGCTTTACTTCGCTGGAATAATCCTGAACTGGGTCAAGTTTCGCCTGTTGAATTTATTCCTATTGCAGAAGAACTGGATCTTATTACGCCTATGGGAGACTGGGTGTTAGAAAATGCCCTGCAACAATTAAAGCGCTTTATTGAATATAGTGGAGAACCAGACCTCTTTATGAATGTGAATGTTTCACCAAAACAATTACATAATAATTATAGTGTTGAGCGTTTAGTTTCTTTGCTAAATGAAAATCAACTTAAACCAAACAACTTAAATATTGAGATTACTGAAAGTGCAATTCATAGCACTGAAGATGTTATGCTTGAGCAACTTAAACAAATAAAAAGACTTGGAATTGGAATCCATATTGATGATTTTGGGACGGGGCATAGTACATTAGAACGCTTAGTGACTTATCCGGTTGATGGAATCAAAATAGATCGCTCTTTTATCAACCAGATGGAAAGTAACCATCACATGACTGTTGTTATAGAAGCAATATTGATGATAGCCAAAATGCTTGATCTTAAGGTGACGGCTGAAGGTATTGAACAACAAAACCAGTATGAACTGATTAACAAAATGGGCAGCCAGCAAGGTCAGGGTTATCTTTTTTCATGCCCGCTTGCAGCCGACAGAATTTGTGATCTTATCAATAAAAAAATTGCAGTTGCTCATGTTATATAAAAGGTTGTGTCTGGTTTTTTCAATAGAGCTTTGAAATATTTTTTGTATCAGCTTAGGGGAGAGTTCAGTTTGTTTTTGCACATTTCTAAAAAAAAGTTTTTACTTTTTTTATTTTTTTTTGTTTTTCTGAATAGTAATGTCAATGCTAGAATAGAAGAAATCAATATCTATTCCTATCGCCAGCCCTTTTTGATAAAGCCTCTTTTGAATGCTTTTACTGATGAAACAAAAATAAAAGTCAATGTCATTTATAGTCAGAAGGGTATTATAACTTATCTGAAAAAAGCCAATCAAAAGTCTCGTGTTGACCTTGTGCTTACTACTGATATTGCTCCATTATATAAACTTGCAAAAAATGGTCTTAGCCAGCCTGTTTATAGTGAAATATTAGAAAAAAATATACCTGCTCAGTATCGTGACCCAAAAAATCACTGGTTTGGACTCACTGCTCGGGCAAGGATAATTTATGCGTCTAAAAATCGGGTAAAGTCGGGTGAAATAAAGAATTATGAAGATTTATCCAATCCAAAATGGCGTGGCCGTATCTGTATCCGCAGTGCTAAGCATACGTACAATCTTTCCTTAATAAGTTCAATGATTGTCGCTCATGGTGAAGCTAAAACAGAAGACTGGTTAAGGGAAATTCAATTCAATCTTGCTCGTCTGCCTTATGGCAATGATCGTGTTCAGGTTAAGGCAATTTATGAAGGTGTATGTGATATAGCGATAGCTAATAGCTACTCATAGGGAGGATCTTTAGAGGTTGAATTGAAGCCAGTTTGATGATCAAATAGAAGTTACCAGACCACTATTTATTCACTTCAAAAAGACTTCAAAAT
>JADGEM010000011.1 GCA_016744375.1 Gammaproteobacteria bacterium | reverse complement strand
CAGTCAACTGAGAAGCCTCAAGCCTTTGCTTGGGGCTTTTTTTTTGCTTTCTTTTTTGCTGCTAACGGGCGCTGGGCACTTGCTTATGTCTAATTTATGAATGATCTAAAAACTGAGTATGATTTATTTAAAGCTCTCTGTGCTGCAGAAAAAATAAATATTACTCATAGTAATAAAAGAATTATCCAGAAGATCAGAGATAAAGGACTAATAATCCATCAGGATAAAAATAGTTTTTATTTGAATGAAATCTTTTTTGCGCTTTCTGAAACAGAGATCAGAAATGCTTTAAGTCCTGCTCATAATAAATTACTTCAATCTTTCGAGATCCTTTACAAGACAGATTCAACAAACAAATCAATTGCTTGTACCTCTACTGAAAATAACTTCTCAGTACTATTAACTGAGTATCAAACAGCCGGTCAGGGACGACGAGGTAAAAAATGGTTTTCCCCACTTGCTGCAAATATCTGTTTATCAATCCAATTTCAGTCAGACTCTTTTACAAATTTAAATCTAATCCCCTTATTAACGGCACTTAGTGTCTGTAATGCATTAAATAAAAATGGCATTGAAGACTGTCGTATTAAGTGGCCTAATGATATTTACCTTGAAGGAAAGAAATTGGCAGGAATTCTGGTTGAGAACCGTTACAATAAACTAAAAGGCAGCCATTTTATTGTTGGCATTGGTATAAATGTTAATATGTTGACTAATCCAGATATTGATCAGTCATGGACGAGTCTACAAAGTCATAAAAAAAATTTGTTTAATCGCAATAAAATTATTTCAGCTCTTCTATCTGAAACTCTGTCGACATATAATAGTATTGATAATATAAATTTAGACAAGTTTGAGAGTGATTGGAGACAGCATGATTTCTTATATGGCTCTGCCATTAACGTGATTGAAGAAAACAGGACCTACTCTGCAATTGCTCATGGAATTTCAAGTGATGGTGCATTGTTAATTAAATATCCTGACAGTGATACATTAAATAAAGTCTATTCAGCTGATGTCTCTATTAAACCTGCTTAGTTCATTCCATTTATTCTTTATCAACTTCTAATTATCCAAATTACGAGAATTACTATAGTGAGTTATATTTTAATTGATGCTGGAAACAGCTGCTTAAAAATTGCTGTAATTGACAGATTGGACCAATCTGATTTCGACTATGATGTGCTTGATTATACTTGCTTGTATGATGACCTTTTAGAGTTGCTAAGTGATCAGCAACCATCTAATGTTCTCGTGTGTAATGTGAATAATCCGATTATGTTTAACATTATATCGGATGTATTTTATAAATTATTTCGTCTAGAAGTTTGTTTAATCTCGGTTGAACAGGACAAGTATGGCATATCAACTCGTTATTCAAATCCACGTCTTTTAGGCTGTGATCGATGGATTGCAATGATTGCTGCTCGAAAAGAATTTAATAAAACACTTATTGTTGTTGATTGTGGTACTGCGGTCACTATTGATGTTGTTTCAACCTCTGGTATGCACCTGGGCGGATTAATTACACCTGGAATTACAACCGCGCGTAATTCACTAGGTTTACAGGCGAACAACTTACCACCTGTTGAAAATATTGATGAAAACATTAATAATGAATCCTCTTTCCTCGCTATTAACACTCAGGATGCTATTCTAGGTGGTACGCTTTATCAGTTAACTGCTTATATTGAGCGCGTTGTCTCGGAAATTAAGTTAGAATTTGGTGAAGATACTGAGTGCATAATAACGGGTGGAGATGCACATGAAATTCAGGCTCTTGCTTACCATCATTTTCACCATAGAGAAACATTAGTTTTAGATGGATTGCAGATAGTGGCAAGAGAGATGTTTAATAAGGACAGTTTATGAAGTGGTTATTTTTTATTGTTGTAATATTTAATATCGCCTTTGGCTCTTATTATTCCTTTCTAGCTGATGATGTCAATACAGTAAAAAACAATTTCAGTTTTGATCAAAGTCAGATAATAAAGCTAAATGAGTTAGACTCAGAAAAACTTAAGAAATTACAAGATATAAATCTCCAGACTGAGCTTATAAGTGATGAGGTAGAAAATACTGCACCTGTTGATATCATTTCAAAAGTCAGTAAGTTAACAGAACCTGAGGAAAAGACAGAACCTGAGGAAAAGGCAGAAGCTGTCGCTTTAACAGAAAAAGCACCTACTGTTCCGGATCCAAGGAGCCTTTGTTACAAATTGGGGCCTTTCAGCAAAGAAACCATGAATGATGTCCGACTTCTGCTGGAAGAAGAGTATCAGAACCAATTGTCTTTTGGTATTGAAACGACTTCTGAAATCACCTATTACAGGATCTACATTCCGCCGTTAAAAACGAAAGACAAGATAAAAGAAACTCTTGCTATCTTAGACAAAAATAAGCTGAATGACCATTATGTTATGTCTATTGATGGTCGAAAAAATGCCATTGCTTTAGGGGTTTTTAAGCAAAGAAGTGCTGCAGAAAAAGTGGCGGATAAAGCCATAAAAATTGGACTGGCAACAACGATTGAAGCGATTAGCGATGACAAAAATAGTCTCTATCAACTATTAGTTCTGTTCAAACCAGCTCAGGAAACTTCGCGTTATCAGGAGATTATCACAGAAAAAGAACTCGTCTCCGTTGCGTGTGAAAATAAAGGTTGATCACTATAATAAACCCTGTATAATACGCCCTGTCTTGTCCTTAAGACGTTTCTATCAGTGCCGGTATAGCTCAGTTGGTAGAGCAACTGACTTGTAATCAGTAGGTCCCGAGTTCGACTCTTGGTGCCGGCACCATTTCTTAATATCTTCTAATATTACCTACAAAAATCCAGATTTTTACTAAATAATTTAAAGTGTAAAGTTTTTTGACGTTATATGTAAAAAAACTCGACAAATGTAGTCTTTTCCTTTCAATATGTCTAAACTTAGTATGTTAATATTAATTATGAATTTACATGGTTTATGATTAATTGATCCAACTATAATCATTTTTAGAAAATTTTTTATTAATGATGCAATAAAAATGGCATGATGATTTAATGGTTAGAATTTTTAAGCACTATATTCCTTTCAATCTGATGCTTGTTGGCATCCTTGAAGTTAGTATCTTTTTTGCGGCAGTACCCTTTGCTCGGTTCATTAACATAGAAGATTCTAACCATTTTATTGATTTCTTCTACACAGAATTTGTTTATACCCTGGTTGTTATATTTTCAATGGCAGCAGCTGGCTTGTACAGTCGGCACCTTCGTGATAACTTTAGAGGCGTCATCTTCCGGGTCCTTCTGGTTCTAACCGTAGTTTTTTTCGTCATGAGCTTTCTTTTTTACCTTCATCCTGCTTTATTTACCTTCAGAAAATCTTTTGTCTATGCATTAATTATTACCGGAGGTGCATTATTAATAACACGAACCGTACTTTTTCTTGCAATTGATCAGGATTATTTTAAAAAAAATATTATTGTTTATGGTGCAGGAAAGAAAGCATCTCATATGAATGAGCTTCGGCGAAAATCAGATACTAGAAATATCAACATTATGGGGTTTGTTCCAATCGAGGGTGAAGAGGTGGTTGTCAGCAAAGATCGGCATCGGAACTTTCCAAATGGATTACTAAACTACGTCCTAGATAATAATATCAGTGAAATAGTTGTTGCTATTGATGATCGTCGGAAAAATTTTCCAGTGGATGATGTACTTGAATGTAAAGTTACAGGTGTGGAAGTTATTGATATTTCAACCTTCTTTGAACGTCAGACCGGGCGTATAAAGCTGCATGCCCTACATCCAAGCAACCTCATTTTCTCTGATGGTTTTATACAGGGTGGAGTCGACCTTTTCTTAAAAAGGTGTTTTGATATTATTACATCCTTTCTACTCTTGCTCGTCACATGGCCTGTGATGCTGATTACTGCTCTTGCTATCATGCTGGAGTCTAAATTTACTGGGACAATATTTTATAAGCAGGTACGTGTTGGTCTATACAATAAAAATTTTGAAGTTTTAAAATTTCGTAGCATGAGCATGGATGCAGAAAAAAATGGTGCGCAATTTGCTCAGGCAGTTGATCCAAGAGTGACACGAGTAGGTGATTTTATTCGTAAATTGAGAATTGACGAACTGCCTCAACTTTTTAATGTCCTCAAAGGTGATATGAGTTTTGTCGGTCCGAGGCCTGAGCGACCAGAGTTTGTAAAAGAACTGTCTAAGTCAATTAAATATTATGAAATTAGACACTATATAAAGCCTGGCATTACCGGGTGGGCTCAAATTTGTTATCCCTACGGGGCAACAGAAGCGGATACTCGTAATAAACTTGAATATGATCTTTATTATATGAAAAATTACAGTATTTTTCTGGATATTATGATCTTGTTGCAGACAATGCAAGTGGTCGTCTGGCGTCAGGGAGCACGATAAGATGGTTTGGCTCCCTGTATGAATATGGAAAGTTATAATATCTATAGTTATCTGTCAGCAGCGATAGCTTATGGTATTTTATTACTATTAAGTTTGTGGGGAATCAAAAGAAATACATCCGGTTTTACATTTTTTATTGCAGTGTTTTTTTCATTTATCTGGTCTGCTTATGCGAGCTACAATTTGTACGATGATGAGGTTTACTCATCCAGTATCTTACCATTTGAAACCCTCAGGAATCTGAGTTGGTATATCTATCTACTGGCTATGCTTTCCAGCCTGGAACAAAAAGAAACATCAAGTCTTTCTTCGAGTCGTTTTTCATTTCTAATTAAATCAAACTATAACATTGCCCTTGTTTTGGGCAGTTTCTTTGTATTTACTGCAGAATTAATCCCTGAGTTTATGTTTGCTCTGAATCAATTTTTAGGAATGGATTTCAGGCTGTTCTCTCATGTCAGTTTTGCAATAATAGGCCTCATTTTAGTAGAACAACTTTATAGGAATACATTATCTGAGCAACGATGGGCAATAAAATTTGTCTGCCTCGGTATCGGCGGATTATTTACCTTTGACTTCATTATTTATAGCAAATCATTACTCTTTGCTGATATTGATTCCATTCTCTGGAATGTACGAGGTGTTATTAATGCTTTAATTGTTCCATTACTTGCAATTTCTGTCATCCGTCTGCAGGAAAACTCCATAACCTATACGATTTCCAGACAAGTTATCTTTCATACTTCTGCCCTGGTTGGAACGGGTTTGTATCTTATCTTCATGTCTTTAGCTGGTTTTTATATTAAGGAATTTGGTGGAGACTGGGGAGAGATCGCCCAAATTCTTTTCATTTTTCTAGCGGTTCTGATGTTATTAATTCTGCTCTTTTCAGGAACAATCCGAGCCCGTTTAAAAGTCTACTTTAATAAACATTTTGTGCATTACCGTTATGACTATCGTGAAGAATGGATAAACCTGAGTAAAACTCTGGCAGAAATTGAATCGTTTAATGAACTGTCTCAGGTTATGATTAAAACACTTGCAAATCTTGTAGACAGTTCATGTGGCGGCTTATGGATTCAAAATGAGCAAGGGGATTATTACCTTTTTGAAGACTACAAACTAAGGTTTACTGATAACGAGCTCGAATTAATTAAACAAGATGACGGTGCTGTCCAATTTCTAATGACTAAACAGTGGGTTATTGATTTATTTGAATATGAAAATAACCCAGAAGTTTATGAGCAGGAAAACTTTGAACATTGGCTTGACAGGAAAAAAAATATTTGGCTGATAATTCCAATTCTACAACAAAATACACTTAAGGCATTCGTTGTATTAACAAAGCCCAGGGTGACCCGAAGGTTAAATTGGGAGGATCATGATCTACTTAAAACTGTTGGTATGCAATTAGCTAATGCCTTTGTCTTAAGTCAGGCCAGTGAAGAATTATCAACTGCCAGACAGTTTGAAGCTTATAGCCGGCTGTCCGCTTTTATCATTCATGATCTGAAAAACCTGGTCGCGCAGGTTTCATTGATTGTTAAGAATGCAGAAAAACATAAAAACAATCCGGAATTTATTGATGATGCCATTGATACTCTGGAAAATGTCGTCCTTAAAATGCAAAAGCTGGTTAACCAACTTCGACAACGAAATGTTAAAGATAACAAATCAACACTTAATCTAGTTTATGTCATAAGGGATACCGTAAAGCAGCAGTCTGCAAACTCTCCAGTACCTGAGTTTCAAACGCAGTTAACAGAGTGTTTAATTATGGGGGAGCAGGAAAAAATCTCTGCTATTTTAGGTCATCTGATACAAAATGCTCAGGATGCCACTGATGATGACGGGGCGATTACTATAGAATTAGTGAAACAAGATAAAGAAGCTGTGCTAAAACTCATTGATACTGGGACAGGCATGGATAAAAAGTTTATTTCAGAACGCCTCTTTAAGCCATTTGATACCACGAAAGGAAATGCTGGTATGGGAATTGGTGTGTTTGAAGCAAAAAGCTATATTTTAAAACACTCGGGTTCTATTTCAGTTGAAAGTGAAGTTGGTCGTGGAACAACTTTTAATATTTGCTTTCCTCTGAATTCGGAAGTAGTGACGGATAGTTAGTAAAAGCGTAACTTGAATGTAAGACAAGTAAAGAAGGGTAATAAATTGAGTCAAAATGATAAAAAAGTACTTCTGATTGTTGAAGATGATCCTGGCTTGCAGAAACAGTTAAAATGGGGCTTTGATAACTATAAAGTTGTGATAGCCGGTGATAGAAGTGAAGCGATTACCTATTTACGTCGATATCAGCCATTGGTTGTGACACTTGATTTGGGCTTGCCGCCTGACCCTGCCAATGCAAGTGAAGGCTTAAAAGCATTGAATGAAATTCTTGAGCTTGCCCCGGACACTAAAGTGATCGTCGTAACCGGAAATGATGACAGAGAAAATGCCGTTCAAGCTGTTGCTATGGGAGCATATGATTTTTATCAGAAACCCGTTGAAATAGATACGCTTAATTTAATTATTGAACGTGCTTTTTATTTGAGTGAACTTGAATATGAAAATAAATCTCTATTATGCAAAGTCGATGAGCCTTTAGACGGCATTATTGCTGTTAGCAAACAAATGATGGGACTTGCTCAGACCATTGAAAAAATAGCACCGAGTGATGTGACTACATTGCTCCTGGGAGATAGTGGTACAGGTAAAGAAGTACTGGCAAAAGCAATTCATAAGTTGAGCCCAAGAAAAGATAAGCCATTTATTGCCATCAATTCAGCAGCAATTCCTGAAAATCTTTTGGAAAGTGAATTATTTGGATATGAAAAAGGTGCTTTTACCGGGGCTGTAAAACAAACTAAAGGAAAAATTGAGTTCGCTAATGAAGGAACATTTTTTTTAGATGAAATTGGTGATTTACCTTTGGCATTGCAGGCTAAATTATTGAGATTTCTTCAGGAAAGAACGATTGAACGCATTGGTGGACATACTGAAATAGCGGTTGATATCAGAATCGTTTGCGCGACTCATCAAAATCTACAGGAACTGATTTCAGAAGGTAAATTTAGAGAAGATTTATACTACCGTTTAAGTGAAATGGTAATAGATATACCGCCATTGAGAGAGCGGGATGGTGATGCAATTGTAATTGCTACTGCGTTTGTTAAAAGGTTCAGTGAGCAGCAGAACAAAAACATCAAAGGCTTCACTAAAGAAGCGGCACAAATGATAGAAACTTATGGCTGGCCCGGTAATATTCGTGAATTAGAAAATAAGATCAAACGTGCAGTGATTATGACTGATGGTGTGAATATATCAGTAGACGATCTTGATTTGAATAAAGTAAGCGATGAGTCATCTTTACCTCTTAATCTGAAAGAAGTCAGAGAGACCGCAGAATGTTCGGCAATAAAGCGGGCACTGTGTTATACCAACAATAATATCTCAAAGGCTGCAAAAATCCTGGGTGTGACACGGCCTACACTCTATACGCTGTTCAATAAATATAATATTCATGTTAATAACAGCTGAACCAGGACTTTTTGTAATCAGAATGAATAGATAGTGCCCCTAGGGTACGAATGGGCATTAGATATAATATCAAAATATAGAATTTGGATTTCATATGAAAACTTTAAAACAGATTTTTAAAATAAGCTTTTTAGCAGTTTGCATTATATTTATCTCTAATGCTTATGCATTGGATTATCTTGATGATGCGAGTCAGTTTTTTAATAAGGGTGATTATAATTCAGCTATTATCCAGCTAAAAAACTATCTAAAAGACAATCCAAAAAATTCAAAGGCACGTTTATTATTAGGGCAAAGCTATCTAAAAACATGGAATATTCAGTTAGCGTCCAAAGAACTAAGAATTGCCTATCAATTAGAGCCATCCAATGAAAAAATAGTGCTGGAATACGCTCATTTGCTATTGATACAAAATCAATATGGTAAATTGAATGAAGTGTTAAACAAAAAACTTGCCATTGAAAAAAATGAACAACAAAGACAAATCTATAGAGCAGATGCTTTGCTCGCACAGAAAAAGTTTACTGAGGCAAAGAAAAGCTACACAGAATTGCTCGATTCTGGAGCCAACATACAGGTCTATAATGGGCTGGCAAATATTGCAGTCCAGGAAAATGATTATAAGGTAGCAAGTCAGTGGCTTGAAAAGTCGTTCAAACTTGAGTCTGAGAATACTGAAGCACTACAAATAAGTGCAAGTATCGACGTTAAAAATAAAGATTTTTCTATGGCTCTTGAAAAATACAATCAATTAATTAAATTGCAGGGAAATAACCTGATCCTATATCTTAAAAGAGCCGTTATCCAAATTCAATCAAATGATCTCAATGGTGCTGAAACTGATGTTCAGTTTGTGCTTGATCGGATAAGAAATCATCCTCAGGCAAATTATATGCTGGCTCAAATTAAGTTAAAGGAAAAAAATTATAAAGAGGCTCAGGTTGCTGCACAAAATGTATTAAAAGTCAGTCCTTATCATTTAGAGTCAATGGCTATCTTGGGAGCTGCTCACTTTGGGCAAGGTAATTACAATCAGGCAGATAAGTATTTAACCCAGTACCTCTCTTCGAACCCAGACAATATTAATGTGCAGAACATACTGGCTAATGTTTATTTACAGGATCAAGGGAATGCTAAGCAGGCAATCCTTATTCTGAGCGGTATTGAGCAATCAAAAATAAACAGTAATTCAGCAGTCTTAACAACATTGGGACGTGCCTATCTGCTTTCCGGTGATTACAATAAAGCCGTTGATGTTTTAAAAAGAGCAAATGACCTGGCCCCAGATGATGAAGTTATACAGAAAAAATTAATTGAGGGACAGTTTAAAATTGGAGAAGTTGAGAATGCTATGAATCGCCTGGAAAAAATGGTTGATTCAGAAGGTGTTAATAAGAAAACATACATCCTGCTTATTTCTACCTATGTAGAAAATAAAGAGTACCAAAAGGCAGAAGATATAATTAAAAAGTTAATGAATAGAAAGCCTGAGGAACTGGCTCCCTTGTACCATTGGCTTGCAGTTGTGGAAAACAAAAAAGGAAATATGATAGCTGCAAAGGCAAATTATGATCGAGCTATTCAAGAAAATAATAAATACATTCCACCCTATGGAGGGCTGGCAGAACTTGCAATCGCTCAAGGTGATTTGTCCACAGCAAAAAATTATTACTATCAGATAAACCAGTTAAACCCTAAAGATTTAAAAGCTTACATGGCTTTGGCTTCGATTGCTGAAAAACAGAATGATCCTGCTGAAGTAGAAAAACAATTAAGAAAAGCCTTAAAACAGGCAGACTATAGTTTTAGTACCATGGAAGCAATGGCAAGAGTATTAAGCAACTGGTATGTTAAGCAGGGAACACCGGAAAAAATAATACCTTTAGCACAGGAGTTATTAAAGGAATACCCTGAAAATTCATTAGCTTTGTCATTCCTTGCGAATGCACAATATATTAATAAAAAAGATAAGCAAGCAGTCAAAACACTGAAAACGATTATAAATAACAACAACCTGGATACAACCCATCGATTAACCCTGGCGGCAATATTGGCTAAAGATCAGTGGCGTGAAGAAGAAGTCATGTCGCTTCTTGATACGGTGATTAGTATCCGCCCTGATAGTCCAAAGCCATTATTAATGAAAGCAAATTTCTATATTGAACAGAAGAAATTTGATAAAGCAATTGATGTTGCCAACCTGGCTGAAATAAAATTTCCGGAGCTTGTCTTTGGGGCTCAACTAAAAGGGGAAATTTATCGTAAACAAAATAAATTTGAAGAAGCCATAGCCAGCTTTCAAAAGGCCTATAAAGTTAAGCCAAATCATCAACTGGCTTTGATTCTTTCAGATCTGCTGAGTAAGACTGAAAGAGAAGGTGAAGCACTGGAGTTATTGGATCAGGCATTAAGCAATAATAAGACTAATGCTGTCATTCACCTGAAAATAGCAAGCATTTACCTCAATAAACAACAGTATAATTCAGCTATTAAGCACTATTTGAAGGTCCTGGAAGTTAATCCTGATCATGTTTTGGTGCTAAATAACCTGGCTTGGGCCTATGCTCAGGAAAAAAATCCTCAGGCACTTGTTTTTGCAAAAAAAGCGTATGAAATATCTCCGGAGTCAGCTACTATTCTGGACACTTATGGTCATATACTGGTTAAGCAGGGTAAGGCAGAGGAAGGTATTCGCTTTTTGAAAAAAGCAGTTAAACTATCACCCGATGCTTATGGAACTCAGTACCATCTGGCACAGGCGTACTATTTGTCCGGAGATAAAGAAAATGCTTTGCAAGTCCTCAAGCCCTTAATAAATATAGAAAAAACCTATTCTGACAAAGAAAATGTCAAAATACTATTTAATAAGTTACAATGAAGATTCTATCCTAAATAATAATAATAAATTTTGGGGAATGGTAGAGATTCCACTAGTGCCAAAACAAATCTGTTCAGGTACTAGTTTATAGTTAACGCTATTATAAATCGTATCAGGACGATAAAAGAAATGTCTATCAAATTAAAAATTGCTCATACAGCGAAAGAGCTGGACGATGTTTTCAAGTTGCGCTATGACGTGTATGTGGTAAATAAAGGGCGCTTTTCACTGGATTCAAGCTCTTGTGAGAACAAAGGACGAATTGTCGATCGTTTTGATACCATACCAAAAGCCACCAATATTATTGCCTACAATGACGATGAACCCGTTGCCTGCATAAGAGTCAATAAGGACTCTGAAATTGGTTTGCCTCCAGAAGTTTATTTTGATTTTTCAAGCTGCAGAAAAAAAATATCTCAACTTAATAATGGCTCAGATGAAGTCACTCCTTCCATTGTGAGCAGTGGTATGTTGGCCGTTAAGGCAGAGTGGCGAAACAGAAGAAATATCATTCATGCCATGTTGAAAACAGCAATCGCCACAATGCATAGCTTTGGCGGCAGTCATGTGATGATATCGATAAGTGAAGAAACTCAATCCCTCTATGGTCGTATGGGTTTTGAAGTTGTTGGGGAGACAAAATGGTGCGAATCCATCGGGGATAGGCTTACACCAATGGTTGCTCCGCTTGAAAAAGTTTTTAAATGGGCCTTTGGAGATTTTTACACAGAAAAAGATTCAATCTGGTTTCATAAGAAGATAAAGTCACCTTTTGAAAGAATTCTGCTTTCAAAAGGAGAAAGTCTGTTTTATCAGGGAGACAAGGCAAAAAATGCCTACGTGATTGAAGATGGGTGGATCTCTATTTCCAAGAAAGATGACTCTGGCAATGAAATGGTTTTATCAAACCTCTCAAAAGGTGAATTATTTGGTGAGCTGGCTATTTTTGATCATAATCCTCGTTCAGCAACAGCAACCGCGCTCAGTAATACCGAAGTGGTTGTCATTTCACATAAATATCTCCTGGCAATGATAAAAGAAAACCCTGATTATATGGGAAAGCTGCTGAGTAATTTTGCAAAACGCCTCCGGGAAATGGATGATCATGCAATGATGCAGATTTTTGCTCCGCAGGCTGTTCGAATTCAATTTGAATTAAAAAAATTATGGCACTCAGCAACACCTGATCGTAAACGTTCGAATGTGCGCATTGCAAAAATAGGGCCGAAACAGATTGCTCGTTCAGCGCATGTGCCAGTGGATGATGTGGTTATGAATCTGGAATTTGAGAAAACAGAAGGAAATATTGAGTATGGCAGTCAATCCATTCGGTTCTTAAAAAAACCGATAGTGAATGGCAGTGTACATCAATAGGTTCATCATACAACAACCAAAGCACATTATTTCTTTACTGTTTTCAATATAGCTGCTAATGGTATCAATTCGACAATAGCCCGGAACAGAACAGCATTCTTTTCAACTAGCCCATAGCACTCATAAGACTGAATTGGAGTGTTAGGGTCATTGCTTTTTTGTTGAGTGATTATAATATTAAGAACATGATTACTTCTTAATAGAGTTAATAATGAGCGGTCGATACTGATTTTGTGTGAGCTGTACACCATTGGATTTTTTTCAAAATCAAGATGCTCAAAGAGTGATTTTTCCAGCAAGGCACAAGAAATATATGAACAAGGGAAAATTTCAGGGAACAGATACTTGTGCTCTAATTCATCAAAAAATAATCGTTGATCAACTAATGATCCGCATAAAAAATTTTTTGCATTACTTGCATTCATATATTTTTTTTTTAAAAAATAACGAACCTGATTTATATTTATAAAACTTCGATCAGTATGTTGAGTGAAATCAGTATTTATCTCATGCTCAGAGCTGTGTTCACCCTGAAAGACTTCATTTAGAAATAGCGGTTTTTGTGATTCTCTTTTAAAGCCGATCAATGCTAGCTTACCACCTGTTTTTACGCTGATACGATTGCTTAAAGTATAATTTTCACTTTCTGAAATAATTGTTTTCTTAACATCAATGTTAATTTTTTCTTGAGCTTTAATCGCTTTAGCGAATGAAAATTGATAATTACTGAAATTTAGCTTGTGTTGATTAATAATTTCCAGTTCGTTATGGCTTTGTCTATGCTGATAAACCTTGTTCTCGATTAATGATTCAATTTGAAAACCAAGAACAATGGGACCCTGAAAGGGATTTTGAAAAATTCGTGACCATCCATGACTATCATGAAATAAATTAAAGTCGTCGGTGGCATTGCGTGTAATATCAATGTGAATTTGTTCAAATTGCTCTGCGATGTGGGGTGAGGCCATTACATCCTCCTAAATTTTTTGAGTATTGCCCTTTAGAATCTAGCACTTAAAATGATTTCAGTCTATGGCATATTAAACTTTTTGTGTCTATACTGAAAGTCGAGGAGTACATCAGATAATGCGAGACAATATTCATGAATAATATTCTGAAAGATATTTTGGGTGATCCACATTTTCCAGAGAATTCAGCTTGGCAGCGGCGGGTGTTTTGTGACAATGAAATAATTGTTGAAGAAGGTGAAGAGGGAGGGGCTTTATTTTTTATTGAAGAAGGCAAACTTAGGGTTGCAGGCAATATTGAGTTAGAAGGAAATAAACACATTCAGGCTGGTATCTGGGAGCTTGAGCCTGGTGATATCTTTGGTGAAATTGCTCTCTATGAATCTCAGGTCCGAAGCGCATCGGTACGTGCAATCTCGGACGGAAGTCTTGTGGAAGTCAATGGCGAAAAACTAGGAATCTATCTTGATGCTCACCCGACACAGGGCTATTTGTTTTACAAAGATTTGTTTGAAATATTAATAGGCAGACTGCATCGTGCCAATCACCGGGTTAATGATTTATTTGCATGGGGACTGAAAGCCCATGATATTGAGAAACATTTATAATCTCCTTGCTATTAAACTCTAAACTTGAGACAGAGCTAATGGATAAAGAGCCAACAAGTAACAAAGACCAGACAATGGTTGAACTGTTCAAAAAATACTTTATCGTTGAATTTATTACTGCGCCTGAAGATAAACGAAAAGTTTATAACATACGTTATAATGTTTATTGTAAAGAATTCAAATTTGAAACCATTGAAAGTTGTCCTGATGAAATGGAAAAGGATGAATATGATGATTTCTCATTACACTGTTTAATTACCCACATCTCTACAAAAATTCCAGCAGCCTGTGTACGTCTGGTGCCTGCTAATTCAAAGGCCCAACCACCGTTTGACCTCCTGCCATTTGAGAAGTTCTGTGCGACAAGTCTTGATTTGGATTTTATCAAACAATTAAATCTTGACCGTGAAACACAATGTGAAATTTCTCGTTTAGCGGTTGATGGTGTCTTTAGAAAGCGTTCTGGTGAAGCATTGACTCGTTTTGGTGATATTAACCTGGAATTTACCAAAGAAGAACAAAGAACTTTTTTATTGATTGCCATTGCCGCTTTCCTTGCGGCGACTGTTTTGACAGAGTTATCAGGACGAACCAATGTGTTTGCAATGATGGAGCCGTTTTTGCCAAGACTTCTAAAGCGTTCCGGCATTCTGTTTCAAAAAGCAGGAAAGGATATTGATTATCATGGTATTCGGGCGCCCTATTTTTGTACGACACAGTCAGCATTGGATAATATGCGTCCTGAATTGGTCGAATTATATCAATGGATTTATCTTCAAATTAAAGAGCCCTATCTAAATTATATTGATTGAACTTTAAGGAAATAACTATGGATAAAGCATTTGATTATGAGACTGCTTTTTCACGCAATATTGGCTGGGTAACTGAGTCCGAACAGGCCTTGTTACGCAATAAGCGTATTGCCATAGCTGGTCTGGGTGGTGTTGGTGGTAGTCATCTGATCACCCTGACTCGCCTAGGGGTTGGGAAATTTAATATATCGGACTTAGATATTTTTGAATTGGCTAATTTTAATCGTCAGGCGGGTGCCTCAATAAGCCACATTAATCGAACAAAAGTGGATGTTATGGCGGAATTAGCACAGGATATAAATCCTGAACTTGATCTTAAAAAATATCCTGAGGGTGTGAACAATGAAAATCTGGATGATTTTTTAAATGGCGTTGATCTTTACATTGATGGCCTGGATTTTTTTGCATTAGATGCACGCAAAGCAGTTTTTGCTGCCTGTCATGAGAAGGGAATTCCAGCGGTTACTGCTGCGCCATTGGGGATGGGGTCAGCCTTATTATGTTTTCTTCCCGGAAAGATGTCATTCGAAGAGTATTTTCAAATGGATGGTAAGTCAGAATTTGATCAATTACTGCATTTCTTACTGGGCTTATCACCTTCTATGCTGCAAATGCCTTATTTAGTTGATGACAGCCGAATCGATCTTGATGCTCATAAAGGACCGTCAACCCCAATGGCTTGCGATCTTTGTGCAGGTATGGCGGCAACCTATGCCCTTAAGGTTTTGCTGCAGCGAGGCAAAGTAGTAGCTGCTCCCTGGGGACTCCATTTTGATGTTTTTGAAAATAAACTTAAGACAACCTGGCGACCATGGGGTAATAGTAATCCGATTCAACGCCTGGGTTTATACATAGCTAAAAAGCAATTAATGAAGGCTAAACAGGCAAAATCTGGATGAGTACTCACTTGCTGTAATTAGTTTTCTTTTATTTCAAAACCTGTGCAGACTTTATTTAACTTCAGTCGCTTAGATGGAATAGGTATTTTCTTGGGGTATCCGACTCTTAAAAGCATCTGAATGGTTTCACCTTCCTTCAGATGGAATATTTTTTGAGAAGATTGGTGTATAGAATCTGCCAGTTCTGTTAATTCATCAGGTATAAGATTGGCTTCACGACGATGGAGTTGATCCGATATAACAAAATAGGGGTGTGCGGCAATGCCATGATTATTCAGCTCTATCCAGACACGAGTCATTAATTGGCCCGCAGCAAGTATGTCCTGGAATTTTGTTGGACCAATAATGGCCACCAGACAAGGTGCCTGTTGTATTGGTGCTGAATCAATAATTGAAAGAAGTTTATAAGCACCAATCTTATTTAATAACTTCATCCGACTCCAGCTTTTTATCAAGTGTAAAAACAACTGACCACCTGGAGGCAGATCTAAAGTTCGAGTGTCTAGTCCATCTCCAGTTTTACCATTAGAGCCACCTTCATCACTAAAGCGAAGGCTTTTCCCTAACCATTCATGAACTTCTTCCGTCTGAAATCGAATTTCGGATGCTTTTTTGACAACTTGTGCAATCTCCTGAATCTCATTTTTATGCTCAAAAATAACAACCCGTGCAGGGCCTTGCTCCTGATCGCTTAACATTTTTATAATATCTGGAGATAAGGGGCTTTTTTTATAGGCCAGGCGATTAGTATGGCGGTTAAATAAAGGGATTGATTTTTTTGACAGACTTATTTCTTTATGTGGGGTATTAATGTCAGCATGGTAGTAAATGAGCTCTGACAAGTCTAATTCTTGTGGTATTTGCAAGTTTAGCTCGAGCCCGATGGCTGTGGCTGCCTGTTTAATATTTTCCAGTGTTGCACCAATAGTGAGTAGAGTAGCTGGATTCTCAGGAGGAAAAGTCTGATCTTTAACTCGTCCTGAGTCATAAGTGACTGTGAGAGTCTTCTCATCCCATTTTATGAGCCAGGGTTGATAGTTATCTGCAGAAGGGGATTGATGAATAGAAGAAGCAAGAAAATGTAATATTGAATTCATAATAGATTATAGCCCCTTAGCAAAGTGTAATAAAATAGAGTGTAACAAAAAACCCAGCTAAAAAGCTGGGTTTTTTGGAATCACGCTTAAATTATTTTGCTAAACTATCTTAGAAGTAGATAGATTTGCAAATAATTAAGCCTTCATTTTACGACGACCAAAACCAAAACCAACAAGTCCCAGGCCTAATAGAGCAAGAGAAGCAGGCTCAGGTACATTTCTGGCAGTTAACAGAAGTTTGAACTGAACTGGGCTGTCTTCACCTTCAGGTGTAGTCAGACCAAAACATCCGTTAGCTACTCCAGCCATACCACAAATCGCATCATCTAATACACCAACACCTAAAGCAAAGATAGTCAGTGAATAAGAATAATCATCAATAATAAATGACTGAGTTAAAGCTTCTGGATTAGTAATAACAAAAATATCATCACAAGCAGTTGCTGCACCTGGGAAGCAAGTTGCTGCATTCAACGTTTCTGTAAACTCAATGTTAAATGGATCAAGACGTGCAGCCTGATCGTGACCTGGAGATTTTAACTGAAAGTAATCAGTTAAAGTGGCAGACCCCAAAGACCATTTTGCTGTACCATTTTCTATGCCAGTACCAATTGTCCAGTTATTATGAGTGAGTAAGGTTCCATCAGTGATAGCAGATGAGTAGAGACCTCCGCCCACGTCTGATAATGCAATTGAGCGATCAGCAATAATGGGAGTATTCACTTCGAGATTACTCTGCTGATATAAAGGACTACGTGTATGACCCCATGCTAACTTGGCATAACCGTCATCAGAAATTCCACCTGGGATTATGTCAACTGGGTCGGTTGCTGTTATTGTACCAGCACCTTCAGTATCTTCCCATGCGGTAAAGCCTGAATTAAGGTCAAATGACCAGTCCGTAATAACATCGGCGCTAACATTGCTTGCAAAAAGCAAAACAACGCCGGCAGCGATTGATTTTGTTGCGAAAGAAAGTTTCATTTTAATAACTCCTGGTCTTCTTATAAGGTAAGCTGAACTTAAATAAATATAATAAACATTGATACAACTTGTTTGACAAATTTATACTCTATTTAAAATAAAGCAAATACCAGGCCATATTTAAAATATTCAAATAATACAATAAGATAAAAAAATTATTAAAAGTTTTATATCTTATATTGTAAAGAATTCTGACGATAATTATAGGGTGGCGGGGCAGGTTTTTTTCCTTGTCTTACAAAAAAACCAAATCTATACTAAACTTAAGTATATTTAACAGCGCTCATCCGCTCATCCGTTTATCCAGGCTCTTAAATTCCTCCTTGATTAGAAAGAGGGATTGAGGGGGTTGCTCGTAAGGCTTCAACCATGTATAAGTTCAAGTATCCAATAACTTTTATAGTCAGCACCTTTTTATTTCCTATTGTTTGCCATTCTTATGATTCTGGATTTGAGCTGGCGACTGCGGTATCAAACCGCCCTGATGGTGATAACGCCTATTCTGTTGGCATTATGGCGCTTGTTGAAAAAGGCCACAAACCAAGATTACGCCAGATGAATAGCTTTCGCCTGGACGATCCCAATGGCAATACACTTTCATTAATACGCTTTAAAAAACCTCAGGATATTAAGAATACCGGTTTGCTGACCATTGACTATTATTCGGATAAGGACTCTGATCAATGGATATTTCTTCCCGCAGTTAAAAAATCTCGTCGGATTTCATCAAAAAGAAAGGGGGGGCGTTTTGTTGGCTCTGATATCTTTTATGAAGATTTACGTGATCGCAGGGTGAGTGAAGATACGCATCGTATTGTAAAAAAAGAAAAGCTAAACGGCATGGAGACGATTGTTCTTGAAAGCATACCAAGTTCTAAGGGCAATTCGGTTTATGATAAACGGGTCAGCTGGATACATGTTAAGTCATTGATTCCTTTACGTATTGATTTTTATCAGAATGGTGAGAGTAAACCAGTGAAACGTAGCCTGGTTAAGCAGGTTGGGAAAAAACAGGGATTCTGGACGATTTTAAAAGCCGTCACACAGGACTTAAAATCACATCATGAAACCCATATTCAAACCAATGAAATTCTGTATGATCAAAGCATACCGTCAGAATTATTTACACAAAAATATCTGGAAGATCCTCTGCGTGAAAAAGATATTGTTAAACAGTTATCAAGGAAGTAACAGATGTTTAAGTATCTGATAAGTTTGTCATGTCTGTTTTTTTTACAGCCTTTATATGCAGTGCAACCCTATGAATTTTCGACCAAAGAACGAGCCGATCGTTTTATACAGGAGCAGGAAGCACGGGGTAAACGGAGTAACTTAACCGTTCAAAAGCAGCAAAAACAACGTTATACCGTATTATTAAAAGGGCATACACAATGGGGCAATGCCTTTAAACAGGCACAATTAATTGATAAACAAGGTTTTTCCGGGCTTGAAGTGGTTAAGGGACGCTATGAACGAGGCTATTCAATTATTGTTCGTCAATCATTAAGTAAAAAAAGTATTGGTAAAACATTTAATCGGCTGCGTCGCCTGGGTATGAAAAATGTTAAAGTGCATACTGATAAGATTAAACTAGTCCGCTATATCGTTATGCTGCGTGAACCTCCTGCTCCCAAATTTGAACGACCTAAGCCATCTTCACTCATGAAGCCGGCAGTTGTAAATAAAAGCCTCCCTGATAAAGCACCCGCTCCAGAAGCAATTGTAAAAAAATCTGACATACTAGCCCCGGCAACGCTTATGTCGAAGCCTGCTATTGAAAGTACAGTTGAAAAAGAGTCTGTATTAGCCACTCAAGAAGAAAATATTGAGCTTGATGATGAGGTTATGATTGTTGTGATGTCTGATTCTTCTGACATCACCTATGAAATGTCAATTGAAGATGACGATGAAGGCACTGGCGATAATTTTGAGTGGGCTGTAGATAAAATACAGCTGGAAACCGAATTATTTACCCGATCATCTTCTTCAGTGGATCATGTTGAATACATCAATGCATCAGCTCATGCAAAATGGCAGTTATCAAGCAATTGGGAAGTCCAGATTGCTGCCCGACTTGATGGCAATTATCAACATGGTGATAAAGGTGCTGATAATGATGAACTAAATCTTGATTATGGCAACAACTTTTTGCGCTATCGTGATCAATCCATGCGTTTAACGGTCGGTTCTGATACGGTTCGCTGGGGTAAAATGGATACGTTTTCACCTACAGATAATGTTTCTTCGCTGGATATGAGCAGGGGGGTGTTATTTGAATGGGGTGAAGCTTACCGTTCGGCCCCAATTGTTCGAGGAGAATTTTTCTTTGACAATGGTAAGTTAGATGTTGTCTATTTACCCTACTTCAGAGAAGCGGAGTTGTCCGATAAAGAAAATGTCTGGTATCCGGTTAACATTGAAGAAGGTGCGATCCTGGGTTTTGGTTCCACCCCCTTATTAAAGACGTTGTTGCAAAATGGTAAAATTGATGATGATATCAATGAAACGGATGGTGGTTTTGGTATTCGTTATAGTACCACTCTTAACTCCATGGACTTTGATTTAACCGTTCAGAGAGTTAAACTTTCTACCCCTTATTATCAGATCAATCCTACGATTGTTGCTAATCCGGCACTGATGAATCAGGAGAAATATGCGCTGATAGAGAAACATCCAAGAAGCTGGGTGATTGGCGGCGATACAGAATTTCAGGCTGGGTATTTTTTACTTCGATTTGAAGCCGCCTGGTTTTCTGATTTGCCTGCTACCACCAGTCGCCTTCAATATGAGACCTATGATGGGTTAAAATGGGCCGGTGGCGCAGAATTTTATCCGGGTGATGGTGATACTCGGGTAAATCTTCAATTGTCGGGTTCTCATATTGACGAAAAAGAAAAAATTATCGATCGAGATAATATTGTTAACTTAAGCGGTGAAGTTGAAACACTGTTTTCCAATAACCGCTGGAAGCTGAGTGGTCGTTTTAATCTTGGCCTTGATGAAAAAGACATCTACATTTCACCCGAAGTAGCCTATCTTGGCTGGGAACCCTTTGAAATGTATTCCGCCATTCATTATCTGGATGGTAATGATAATACTCTGGGTGGTTTTTATGAAAATAATACGATGGTGACTTTCGGGTGGAGAGGTCAGTTTTGAGCTCAGAGCTGAAATCTTCATTGCTAAAGCGTATGTTGAGATACCTTACTTTCCCGCCCTTTTTGTTACTGATTTTACTTAATGTCCTTCCTTCCCTGTTTCTAACCCAAATCGTTTTTGATAATGCGCCAGAGGTCTATTTGCCACCTGATCAGGCGGGTGTTGTTTTAAAAAAGGACTTAGAAGAAATTTTTCCCGGTGATCAAAATGCCATAATCTTATTTCAGGGCGATGATTTATACAGTGATCAGTTTCTTGAACGCTTGCATCGCGTCACTCAGGAGTTAAAGCGTGAGCCTAACGTTGAAAGAGTTGTCAGTGTCACAGAAATGGAACATATTGAAGGGACAGAAGATGGTTTTGAGGTCTCAGAATTATTAGGCAAAGAAAAACGAGATGAAATAAGCAAGGCACTGGCGAGATATCAGTTTGCACAATCTGATCGAATTGCCAGCGGGATGACTGTCAGTCATACGCCTCATTATATGGCTATCATGATACGCCCTGAAAAAATTCACTCAACCATTGAGCGAATTGATTTAATGGTGCGAGTAGACGAGATACTGACAAAAAATAATATAATCGATCATGTGATTGCACGGGCCGGGCCCGTTGTGGTGGAGATTGAGCAATTTCGTTCAACGGTCAGAGATACCATTAAGTTTGTTCCCGGGACGGTCATTGTCGGCTTGTTATTTATCTGGCTTATTTTCAGACAGGGCCTCGCTGTGCTTGTTGCTGGGATCACAACGGGTGCAGTGGTGAGTTCAGCGATGCTGCTTTTTGTCGTTTTTTCTGTGCCTTATACCATGATTGCATCAATGTTAGCACCCATGCTGGCTTCTTTGACCACCGCATTTTTAATTCACTTTTATAGTTATCTAAAGCTGGCTTCTTCCTACCATTATCAGGGTAAAAAACGAGTTAGCTTTGCTTTAAAGCAGGTTAAAAAACCGGTTTTTTTCACGGCATTAACCACAGTGCTGGGGCTGGCTTCATTATCAGCGAGCCCTATTCTGCCGATTGGACATTTTGGTTTGATTGCAGCATCTGGTGTGACTCTCTTATGTTTTCTTGTGCTATTTATTATTCCCCCAGTATTCATTCAGTTTGATAAAAATGATTGGTCAAGTCAAAAGCATAAAGTCAACTGGCTTGATAAATTATTAAAGTCAATTGTTGCCCTGTCAATCCGAAGGGCAGGCTGGGCATTAGCATTTGTGCTATTGCTTCTTGTTATTGGCGGCCCGTTTATTTTAAAGGTAAATGCTGAAACCAATTTACTCAAATTTTTTCCAGAAGGACACTTTGTTACAGAAAACACACAATTAGTCGAAGATAAACTCACAGGGGTTATGCCGCTGGAAGTGGTTTTAACGGGTGATGCGCGGGATAGTTTAAAAAAACTGAAAAACCTGGAACAAATTGAGCAATTAAGCAATTGGCTTGTGCAGCAGCCTGAGATTGATCGAGCTATCTCCCTGGTTGATTTTCTTGAGGATATGCACCGTGCGATGAATTATAACGATCCGGCATTTTTAAAATTACCGGATAATGATCCATTGATCAGTCAGTATTTTTTTATTTATGATGGGGATGAAGTTTATGAGCTGGTTGATAGAGAATTTAACAAAACTCGAATTGTGATCAGTTTGCATGAGCATAACTCAAGAAATATACGAACTGTTATTGAACGAATTGAAAACTATCTGCAGGATAATATTTCTGGAATGACCTGGGCTGTGGGTGGTGAAGGACGTTTGTTTGCTGATCAAGACCGATTATTAATTTCGGGTCAGATAGACAGTCTGCTGGTTGCAGTTTTAATGATCTTTTTAATTATGCTCTATCTATGGAAAAGCCTATCAATTGCTGTACTCAGTATGCTGCCAAATTTATCACCCATTGCCGCCATTTTTATCTTTATGGGAATTTTTGGTATCTGGTTAGATATGGCCACTGCAATGATTGCCAGCGTTGCAATTGGTATTGCTGTTGATGACACTGTCCATCTTCTTTATGGTTATAAAAAAAGGCTGGATAGCGGCTGCAGTGTTCTTTATGCTCTGGTGCAAAGTTATTATAAAACTGGCCGTGCTATCGTTGTGACCACAATGATTCTCTGCGCCCAGTTCCTTCTGGTGGCGACTGCTGATTTTGTGCCCATTTCACATTTTGGCCTATTGACAGCCATAGGTCTCTTTATTGCATTGATCTTTGACTTGATTCTACTTCCTGCATTGATTGTGATCTTTTACCATAAAACAGGTCAGGCCTTATAAAAAAAGCATTGATGTAGGATTTTTCTACTATGCTTAAGGTGGCTATGAAGGTAGTATAATGTGGTTTTTATGTGTAAAATTGATAAATACAGCATAATTACTCTACTAAAGGTATCTACAGGGGATAAATCATGAGTTTGAAACGGAAATTACTTTTTTTATTTGCTCTCGCTGGAGCAGTTTTATTGATCAATGGTTGCAGTAATCCTGTTTACCCAGAGCTTCCACAAAGCCAGCCTGCCGCTCCTTTAACCACAAATCCTGATGATTTTATTTATCATATAGGGCCTGGAGACAGCCTCAGAATCTTTGTCTGGAGAAACCCTGAAGTATCTAGCAGTGTCACCGTTCGTCCTGACGGCTATATTAATGCGCCTCTGGTAGAAGATATAAATGTCAGTGAAAAAACGCCCAAAGAAGTTGCCGTTCTCATAGAAGCCGAACTGGCCAAATTCATAAAAGACCCCATTGTAACAGTGACTGTTGCTCGCTTTGAAGGGCCATATAAGGAACAGGTTCGGGTAATAGGCCAGGCGGCGTCACCTAAAGCTCTGTCTTACACTGAAGACATGACTCTTTTAGATTTAATGATAGCCGTTGGCGGTATTACAGAATTTGCTGATGGTAACAAAGCAATTCTTGCGCGAGTTGAAGCTGGACAGCAGAAACAATATACCATTCGCATTGAGGACTTGCTTCAAGATGGTGATTTAGATGCCAATATTGATATTCTTCCCGGTGATATTATCATTATTCCAGAGGCCTGGTTCTAAGCTGGTTTATTGGTTTTAATTAAAAAAATAGGGAAGATTAATGCAGGAGATTGTACAACAACTGCTCGGCTATCTTAAAGGTATTTGGAATAAGCGCTGGCAAGCAATGATTATTACCTGGCTGGTTTGTTTCATTGGCTGGGGCGTGATTTATTTAATGCCTAATGAATATCAATCCAAAGCTAAGCTTTATATTGATACACAATCCGTACTCAAGCCCTTATTAAAGGGCCTGACGGTTCAATATAATGTTCAACAGCAAATTAATTTGATGATTCGAACCTTATTAACTCGTCCAAATGTGGAAAAAATTATTCGACTTGCTGATTTAGACCTGACCATCACTAATGATAAGGAACTTGATGATTTAGTAGAAAAACTGCAACGGAGCATAACATTCAGGAAACCGGGCGGCAGAAGAAGTCCAAATGTATATAATCTGTCCTATACAAGTGAGAGTCCAGAAGTTGCACAGACTGTGGTCCAGTCAGTGATTACGGTATTCATTGAAAACAGCATTGGTGATAGTGTTGAAGATTCAAGAGCTGCAAGAAAATTTCTTAATCGTAAGATTGAAGAATATGAAAAAAGACTGGAAACTGCTGAAGTCCGGAGAAAAAACTTTAAACAGGAAAACATGGGCTTATTACCCTCTGATGGACGTGATTATTTTTCTCGTATGGAAGGTGCAAAAAATAAACTAGCACAGGCAAAGTTACAGCTCAAAGAGTCTGAAAAAAGAGAAATTTCATTAAGCCATGGCTTGTCAGCACAAGTCAATGCCTTAAAATTCAAAACGCAGTATGATGGCAGAATTGAATTACTCGAAAAAAAGCTGGATGACCTCTTACTAAATTATACCGACAGCCACCCGGATGTCCTGTCAATGCAGCGTCTGATAGCAGACTTACAGAAAAATCAGGCGCAGGAAATGAAAAAAAGGCAGGCATCCGGTATTGAGAATAATGTTCTCAAAGAAAGTGCAGCCTATCAGAATATGAAAGCCTCTTATCGCCAGGCAAAAGCAGAATCTGAGGCTTTAAGAGTTCGGGTCACAGTGTTTGAAGAACGAGCTGTAGAGCTGAAGCGCCTGGCTAATATTGTCCCTGAAGTGGAAATACGCTTAATTGCATTGAATCGAGATTATTCAATTACCAAGAAAAAATATGAAGACTTTCTAAACCGCAAAGAATCTGCGTTGATTTCTCAAAGTGTTGACCAGACAACAGAGAGTGTACAGTTTAAAGTCCTGGAAGCACCCAGATATGAAGATGAACCTGTTGGACCTAAGCGAATCTTACTGTCATCAATCATATTAGGTGTTGGCATTATTTTTGGAATTGTATCTGCCTTCTTTTTTTCACAAATAAGACCGGTTGTTACATCGGGTTATGAGGTCTCTCAGCTACTGGGCTTGCCCCATTTAGGTAATGTCAGTGCTAATGATTCTCCGGCTCAAAAGAGAAGGAGAGGCTTTATGGTCTTTAGTTATCTTTCTTTAGTTGTGGTGCTTTTTGCTTGCTATGGTTTAATTGTGAGCTGGTATCTTTTTGCGCAAGTAGCCTAACCAAAAAGTGTTTTGTATATAATGAGGGTGTGTTGTTAATACTGTGAATAACTTATGGATATAATTGAAAAAGCATTAAGAAAAAAAAGTTCAGAAGTTGTTAAAAATGCACCTCTGCACACAAAGCGTCCTGCTCAAAATGATCAAAGCTTAGCAAGTGATGAGGTAGTGGTTACTGCTGTTGCCTCTCAAACTGAGATTTTGAATGATGATACTCAGCCAAGATCTATTAATAGCATTGACGTCGATACGAAACATCTGAGCGACCTGGGTATTTTAGTCCCTGATCATGAAAATAGTGTAATCAATGAAGAATTCAGGCGTATTAAAACGCCCTTGCTGCAAAATATCAAAGGTAAAAGTGCACATCCCATAAGAAAAGCCAATCTAATACAAGTTACCAGTGCGCTTCAGGGTGAGGGAAAATCATTCAATGCTGTTAATTTAGCGATGTCTATGGCGATGGAGCTGGATTTTAATGTTTTATTAGTTGATGCCGATGTTCTCAAACCTTCTATTTCAAATGTGCTGAACATTAAAACCGATAAAGGACTGATTGATTACCTGTCTGGTGATGTAGATAATTTATCCGATGTTTTACTGACCACTAATATTCCCAAGTTAACGCTTTTGCCCGCAGGGATCAAACACAAACTATCCGTTGAATTGTTTAACAGTGATGTCATGCTGCAGCTGTTTGATGAGCTGTCGCAGCGATACAGTGATCGTGTGGTAATTATTGATTCACCTCCCATACTGCAAACCAATGAATCTAGTATCCTGGCACAAAATGTCGGACAGATCGTCTTTGTCATTGAGCAAAATACAACTGCCATGATTGATGTCAAAAATGCAATTTCTAAATTGCCGTCGGACGCGGTTATTGGCCTTGTTATCAATAAGTCACGTTCAGGAAAAGAGGATGGCTATGGCTATGGCTATGGCTATGGAGCAGAGTAAGTCGATGATGAAGATACAACGAGCAGGAAAAATAAGCCAAAGCTGTCGCATATTTTCAATATTAATGTGTACTTTTACTATGGCTGCCGCGCAAGGGAAAGATATCGAGCTTGACCCATCAATCCGGGTAGGAATGGGGTATTCTGATAACATTGATCTGGATCACACCAACGAGAAAGAAAGTGTCTTTGGTGTTGTTGCTCCACGAATAAGATTTAGCAAAGACGGTGCCAGAGTAAAAAGCTACCTCGATTATACTCTAACAGGATTATTATATGCATCAGAGAGTGATTTAAATGATCTTCAGCATCGATTATATGCCAATGCTTTATCTGAAATTGTTGAAAACTCCATTTTTCTCGATCTCAATGCAACAGTGACACAGGAACTGCTTAATAACAATAGAAATGCTTCATCGGATGGTATCAGTGGTTCTGAAAATTTAACCGAAACATACACCTATAAAATTGCGCCTTCCTGGATAAAGTCATGGGGTAATTTAGTTGACTCCGAATTAAAATACAACTACAACGATTTGAGTTTTAAAAACAGTTCTCGGAGTGACAGCGTAGGGCAAAAAGCAACATTATCACTGGCAAGCGGTAAAGCATTCAATCAGTATTTCTGGAACTTTGACTACGTTTATGAAGATGTTGATTATGATACGAGCCGAGATTCAAATGGAGAAGCCTATAAAATCTTATTAGGCTATCATTATTCACGTAAACTGGATTTTACTTATACAACAGGCTACGAAGATTATAGTGATGGCAGAAGTGACAGAGATGATAATGGTACTGGCTGGCGAGTTGGCGTTGTGTGGAATCCTCGTTCACGGACCAGTTTGACCGCAGAAGTCGGTCACCGCTTTTTTGGCACGACCTATTTACTGGATTTTAGACATCAGGGACGAAGATTAATCTGGCATTTTAAATACGATGATACCATTACTGATAGCCGGACAGAAATTATTTCAAATGGTGAAGGTGCTGTGACCAACCCTGATGGAACGGTCACTCCATTAAGCAATTTTAATTCACTCTATTATTTGAGTCGTCGTTTTGTAGGTGATGTTTCATACCAGCTTAAAAAGTCAACGTTCACCCTGGGTGCATATCAGGATCGACGTTATTATTCAGATTCAGACAGAAAAGACGAAGAAGATATTGGAATCAATTTAGGCTGGGGTTTAAAGTTGGCCCGGCGAACCAATATGCACACTGGGATATCAGTGTCAAAATTAGATAACAAACTGACTCGTAATACCCAAAGACGGACCAGCCTCAATCTAACACTGAGTCATCAATTAACTCAAGATATGTCCGGTGATTTGAGATTATCTTATCGAGATAACAGCGCCGATATTATTAGAGATGAATACACAGAAAATGCTATTTCAGTGAATCTGACAAAAAGATTTTAAGAGTCTAATCCATGTATAAAGATTATTATAAATTAACCCATAATCCGTTTCAGATGACGCCGGATCCAAAAATATTTTTTGCCAGTAAAGGGCATAAAAGAGCGCTGTCTTATCTTCAATATGGTTTAAGCCAGGGTGAAGGTTTTATTGTTATAACCGGTGATATCGGGACGGGCAAAACAACTATTGTAAAGAATCTGATTGCAGGACTGGATCACCAGACTTATATTGCTAAAGAACTGGTCACGACTCATCTGGAAGAACATGACCTAATGGAAATGATCTGCGAATCCTTTGAACTGATTTCAAAAGGACTCAGTAAAGCAGCGTTATTAAATCAATTTAAAGCCTTTTTAAATTCAGCCAATAAGTTAGGACGGCGAGTTGTTCTTGTTGTTGATGAAGTGCAAAACTTACCGGCTAAAACGGTCGAAGAACTCAGGATGCTGTCAAATTTCCAGGTGAATAATAAGCCCTTGATACAAAGCTTTTTAGTAGGACAAAAAGAATTTATCAAAACACTTCAGCATGAGAACATGGAGCAATTACGCCAGCGTGTTATTGCTTCATGTCACCTTGGCCCTCTAAAGCCAGAGGAGACAAAATATTATATAAAATATCGGCTGACTGAGTCCGGTTGGCATGGTGGTGAGTTATTTGATGATGCTGCTCTGACTTTAATCCACGATCTCACTGAAGGTGTGCCCAGGCGAATTAATGTTTTTTGTGATCGCATTCTCCTTTTTGGATACCTTGAAGAAATTGATTTTTTTACAAAAGAACATATTAAAGTTGTTGCCGATGAACTTGCTGACGAGATCACCAGTCCGATAAAATCTGAGCGTCATGATGAGATAAACCTGCTTTTAAGTGGAGAGCAATATGATGATTCAGCAATGGAGTCTGAACCTGAACCAGTCACAATACCCAAGTCCGAACCAAAAGTTGAGACGCCAAAAATTGAAGCGCCTAAGGTTAAAGTACCAAAAGTTGAAGCACTAAAAATTGAAGCAAAAGCTGAGTTAATTAAGCCAGAAGTAAAACAAAAAGAAATAACCGCAAGGGAATTACCTTCTGATTTTGTTGATATTGAAGAAACCATAAAAGATTTTGAGAGTCGAGTTGAAGAAGAGATAAAAGCTTTTAAAGAATCGCTAGATAAGAAATTTTAATCAACAAAATGGTTAAAACAGAAAATATTAAAAATGCCATGACGGTTGATGTTGAAGATTACTTTCAGGTTTCGGCATTTGAACAATGCATTGCACGGTCGGACTGGGATAAACTGTCTCATCGGGTCGAAAAAAATACCAATATAATTCTGGATTTATTTGAATCCCATAATATAAAAAGTACTTTTTTTGTTTTGGGATGGGTTGCTGAACGCTATCCGGATATCGTAAAAAGAATCATTGCTCAGGGACATGAACTGGCAAGCCATGGTTATGGCCATCAAAGAGCTACGATGCAGTCCCGTTCGGAGTTTAGAGATGATATTTCTAAAGCAAAAATAATTCTGGAAGATCTGTCAGGTGTTCAGGTTACGGGCTATCGCGCGCCCAGCTATTCAATAAGCAAAGACAATCTTTGGGCTCATGATGAATTGAGCGCGGCAGGCTATCTTTATAGCTCAAGTGTTTACCCGGTCAAACACGATCTTTATGGTATTCCGGATGCGCCACGCTTTGCCTATCGATGTGAAAGCGGTTTATTAGAAGTTCCAGTAACGACAGTAAAAATTATTAACAAAAATTTTCCTGCGGGCGGTGGTGGTTTTTTTCGATTCTACCCTTATGCCATTTCAAGATGGAATATTCAACAGGTTAACCGCCGCGATCAACAATCTGCTATTTTTTATTTTCATCCCTGGGAAATCGATCCGGAGCAGCCAAGACAACACGAAGCAAGCCTGAAATCACGCTTCAGACATTATCTGAATTTACACAAAACAGAAAAAAGACTCATCCGTTTGTTTAAAGACTTCAACTGGGGCCGAATGGATGAAATCTTTTTAAAAGATACATAACAAAGGCTATTCATTTGCTTTTGCTCGCCTCAGGGCACCTAACTTTTGGTCAAAGGGAGAAGCAAAAGCCATTAACAAGATTGTTTGAAAAGGATTATAAATGAAAATATTGGTGACGGGTGCTGCCGGTTTTATCGGATCAAAACTGTCGGAAGAGTTACTGGCCCGGGGTGATGATGTTGTTGGTATTGATATACTAAATGATTACTACGATGTCAAACTGAAAGAAGCACGATTAAAACGAGTAGAGGCTTCTTTATTAAATGCAACTGAAGGCTCCTTTCAAGCTGAAGGCTCTCCCAAAAAAGGCACCTTCCACTTTATAAAAATGGATCTGGCTGATCGACAGGCAATGGAAGATTTATTTGCCAATGAGAAATTTGATAAGGTGATGAACCTGGCAGCTCAGGCCGGTGTGCGTTACTCCATTGAAAATCCTCTTTCTTATGTTGATAGTAATATTGTTGGTTTTGCTCACATACTGGAAGGTTGTCGGCATAACAAAGTTAAGCATCTGGTTTATGCCTCTTCAAGTTCGGTCTATGGCTTGAATGAATGTATGCCTTTTTCCATTCATGACAATGTGGATCACCCCATATCACTCTATGCAGCCTCAAAGAAGTCGGGTGAGCTTATGGCGCATACCTATAGCCATTTGTATAATCTGCCCACTACAGGTCTAAGATTTTTTACTGTTTATGGTCCCTGGGATCGCCCGGATATGGCCTTGCAAAAATTTGCTCGGGCTATTTTTGAAGGCAAAGCCATTGATGTGTACAACTATGGTAAACACCGAAGAGACTTCACTTACATTGATGATATTGTTGAGGGTATTATTCGAGTGCTTGACAAGGTTGCCGAGCCCAACATGCAGTGGGATGGAGAAAACCCTGATGCCGCAACCAGTCCTGCACCATGGCGTATCTATAACATTGGCAACCAACACCCGGTAGAATTAATGACCTATATTGAGACACTGGAAAAACATCTGGGGAAAACAGCTGAAAAGAATTTATTACCCTTGCAGCCGGGTGATGTGCCTGATACCTATGCAGATGTGGCTGATTTAATCAAAGATGTAGACTACAAACCATCCACCAGTGTTGATGAAGGTATCAAAGCCTTTGCTCAATGGTATAAAGAATATTACGACGTAAAATAAGAAGAGAGACAGGATATAAAAATGATAAGCTTAGAAAACACAAAACTGGCAATTGTTGGTTTGGGCTATGTCGGATTACCGCTGGCGGTTGAATTTGGTAAAAAAATACCTGTTGTGGGTTTTGATATTAATAAACAAAGAGTTGATGAATTAATATCAGGCATAGATAGTACATTAGAAACCAGCGATAAAGAGTTAAAAGAAGCAGCTAAGTTAGAATACACCACCTCTGTTGATGATCTAAAGTCCTGTAATGTTTATATCGTGACCGTGCCTACACCTATTGATAAAAACAAAAATCCTGACTTAACGCCTTTGATTAAAGCAAGTGCCATGCTAGGTACAGTTGTGGGTAAAGGCGATGTAATTATCTATGAATCAACCGTTTATCCTGGCGCTTCAGAAGAAGTATGCCTGCCGGAAGTTGAGAAATTCTCCGGCCTGAAATTTAATCAGGATTTTTTTGCGGGCTACAGTCCTGAACGGATTAATCCAGGAGACAAAGAGCATCGCGTTACCAATATTTTGAAAGTCACATCAGGATCAACACCTGATATTGCAGATTATGTGGATAGCTTATACCAAAGCGTTATTACAGCAGGTACCCATAAAGCCAGCAGTATCAAAGTGGCTGAAGCGGCAAAAGTAATTGAAAATACCCAACGAGATGTGAATATTGCACTGATTAATGAATTATCATTAATTTTCAATCGTCTGGGAATTGATACAGAAGAAGTGCTCCTTGCTGCGGGCACCAAATGGAACTTTTTGCCCTTTCGTCCCGGTCTTGTCGGCGGGCACTGCATCGGTGTTGATCCTTATTACCTGACTCACAAAGCTCAGGAAATTGGTTATAACCCTGAGATGATTCTGGCCGGTCGAAGGCTGAATGATAACATGGGTGCGTATGTTGTTTCAGAGGTGATTAAACTGATGCTGAAAAAACGAATTCATATTAGTGATGCACGTATACTGATCATGGGATTAACCTTTAAAGAAAACTGCCCCGATCTGAGAAATACTCGAGTGACCGATATGATTTCAGAACTGGAAGAATACGGTGCCAACGTTGATGTATATGACCCATGGGTTGATAAAGCAGAAGCTCAGAAAGAATATGATATAAGCCCAATAGAAGCACCTGATAGTAGTCATTATGATGCCATTCTCTTAGCGGTTTCACATGATGAATTTGCCAAAATGGGAGCAGAAGAAATTCATAAACTGGGCAAAGAGAACCATGTTGTATACGATATTAAATACTTACTTAAAGCAGATGAAGTTGACGGACGGTTATAACTAAATGAACAAATACGATGAAACACTGAGTGAACTTGCCGCTAAGCCCAAAACATGGCTGATTACAGGCGTTGCGGGTTTTATTGGTTCAAACCTGCTGGAAACATTACTTGCGGCTAATCAAAAAGTCATTGGGCTGGATAATTTTTCAACCGGCCATCAACATAACTTTGATCAGGTAAATGAACTCGTCTCCGCAGAGCAATGGAATAATTTCATCTTTATCGAAGGTGATATCCGCAACCCTGAAACCTGCGTAAAGGCCTGCAGCGGCGTTGATTATGTGCTGCATCAGGCAGCGCTGGGTTCCGTGCCTCGATCCATTGAAGATCCTATTACCACCAATGAAAATAACATCTCAGGTTTTCTGAATATGCTCGTTGCAGCGAAAGATGCCCGGGTTCAGCGATTTGTTTATGCAGCATCAAGCTCAACCTATGGTGATCACCCGGACCTGCCCAAAGAAGAAGATAAAATCGGTAGCCCACTGTCACCTTATGCAGTAACAAAACTGGTTAATGAACTCTATGCAGAAGTCTTTGAAAAAACCTATGGCTTTAAATCCATAGGCCTCAGATATTTTAACATTTTTGGCCAGCGACAAGATCCGCAAGGTGCATATGCTGCCGTGATCCCTAAGTGGGTTGCCAGCCTTTTGAAGGGCGAAGAAGTATACATCAATGGCGATGGTGAAACCAGTCGGGACTTTTGTTACATCAAAAATGTTATGCAGATTAATATTCTTGCAGCTACTACAGACAATGAGGGCGCTAGTAACCAGGTTTATAATGTTGCTTTAAATCATCGAACCTCCTTAAATGAACTGTTTCATTTTATTCAGGATAAATTGAGAGCCAGAGTCCCTGAGCTAAAAGAAATGGAACCTGTTTATAGAAACTTTCGCGCTGGAGATGTCCGTCATTCTCAAGCAAATATCTCCAAAGCGGAGGAGTTGCTGGGCTATCAACCAACGCATGTCATTGATGCCGGCCTGGAAGAAGCAATGGACTGGTACGTTCAGGATTTAACTTAATAACAGCGGCTTTATCAATCCAGGCGTTTGAGTATGATAACAATAATCACCTTTTGGTTATGTGCCTTCTGTGTTTTTTATATTTACATAGGTTACCCACTAATCATAAAACTATTGGCTATGAATTCAAACACCATAGATCCTGATGATTCATATGAACCCACTGTGAGTATATTGATCGCCGCCTATAATGAAGAAAAAGACATTAGGGCAACAATCCAGAATAAAATCGAGTTAAAATACCCCAAAAGCAAATTTGAACTCATTGTTGTCTCAGATGAATCCACTGATAAAACCGATGAGATTGTGCAATCTTTTTCCAATGCAGAAATCCCAGTTACCCTGTTCAGGCAAGCCCCCCGTCAGGGTAAAACCTCGGGCTTGAATCAAATAGTACCGATGGCAAGTGGTGAAATTATTGTCTTTTCAGATGCAAACTCACTCTATCAAGAGGATGCGCTGAGCTATTTGGTTGCCAATTTTTTTAATCCAGACGTTGGCTATGTGACTGGAAAAATGGTCTATGTCAATGCGGATGGTTCCATGGTTGGTGACGGCTGCAGCTCGTATATGAAATATGAAAATATTATTCGTTCAGCAGAAACCTGCATTGGTTCAGTAATAGGTGTCGATGGTGGTATTGATGCCATGCGTAAGACCCTCTATCAATCACTGAATGCCGATCAGCTGCCGGATTTTGTGCAGCCGCTGAAAGTGGTGGAACAGGGCTATAAAGTCTCATATGAATCAAAGGCCATCCTGAAAGAGCATGTGGTCAGTGATGACTCTCAGGAATATCGAATGCGGGTACGTGTGGGCCTCAGGGCAATGTGGGCACTGCATGATATGAGGCAATTATTTAACCCGTTTCGTTTTGGTCTGTTCTCAATACAACTCCTGTCACACAAACTATTACGCTATCTGGCGTTTATGCCTCTCATTGCACTCTTTGCTTTAAATGTCGTGCTTTTTTCAGAGCACCCTTTGTATCAATTAATTTTTTTCCTGCAATGCCTTTTCTATGTTTTTGCTTATATGGGCTTTTTAAGAAGAGGACAGACTAATAGCCCTGTGTATTTTTCTTTACCGTACTATTTTGCATTGCTCAATATTTCATCAGCTCATGCATTTATACGATATGTGAAAAAAGAAAAACAAGTGATCTGGAAGCCCCGTAGCTAGCAAAGAGTTGGATAATGAATAAAATCTTTTTTTTAATGGATCATTTTAAAAGCCCATATGCTGGGACAGAAGGACAGCTTTATGCATTAGTAAATGGTCTGCAGAAAAAAAATATCCATACAGAATTAGCAGTATTCCGTTCCAGCGACTATACAGAATCAGGTCAGTTCCCCTGTAAGGTCATGAACCTGAATATCTCAAAAATGTTCCATATAATGACGCTTATTCGTCTGGTAAAACTGGCCTTATATTGTCGTCGCAATCAATTTGAACTGGTGCATATTTATTTTAATGATGCCTCAGTGATTGCTCCAGCAATATTGAGATTCTTTGGTCTAAAGGTGATTATCTCAAGAAGAGATATGGGGTTCTGGTACACAAAAAATGTACTGAAAATTCTACGTTTTAATGCAAAATTTCACCAGGGATGTATTTGCAATAGTCAGGCCGTTAAGCGTGTGACAATTGAACATGAGAATATACCAGAGCAGCAGGTCTATGTAGTCTATAATGGACTGCCACAAAATAAGATACCTGAGACACATAGTTCATACAATGAGAATCAAATTGGGCTGGTTGCCAATATTCGCCCGATTAAGCGATTTGCAGATTTAATCAGAGCACTGAAAATAGTGAGACAGAAAGTGTCTGATGCTAGCGTCGTATTTGTTGGTAGCGGTGATGCAGAAGCTCTTGAATTATTGGCTGCCCAGTGTGGTGTACAGGATGCAGTCCATTTTGCCGGTGCTCAGGAGCATGTAACGGACTATATCAAAAAATTTCAGGTGGCCGTTTTATGTTCGGAATCAGAAGGCTTGTCAAATGCCATTATGGAATATATGGCACATCGTAAGCCAGTTGTCTGTTCAAATGTCGGTGGTAACCCTGAACTGGTTGAGTCGGATTGCAATGGCTTCCTATATCGAGTCGGTGATATTGATGCCTTAGCTGGGTATTTGATACAACTCTTACAGGATAAGCAGCAGGCAGAAGAATTTGGCCAGAAAGGCTATGAGAAAATTATTAATCAATTTACGATAGACAATATGGTGATGGAAACCTTAAATGTGTATCAGCAAGTTACTTCATAGAAGGGAATTCGAATGATAATTGAACAAATATCGAGGTATATTTTCTATCCGCTGTGGGACTGGCGTGATAAGAGTCAAAAGCTCAAGGTATTATCAGAATTACAACAAAGCCAATGGCTACCATTGAAAGATCTGCAGCATTTGCAATGGGATAAGCTCATGTCAACTGTGCGTTATGCTGCTGAACATTCTCCCTATTATAATGCTTTATTTCAAACACATAATATCAATGTGAATGATATTAAGAGCGTTGATGATTTTCAGAAAATTCCTGTGACCAGTAAGCTTGATATTCGTAATCATCTATCGGATTTCATTAGCTCAGAATATGAGCAGAAACAATTAGTTCGGGCAAAGACAGGGGGGTCCACAGGGGTGTCATTAGATTTGTATTTTGACGAAACCTGTCAGGAAAACCGAAATGCCGCCGCCATCCACAGCGATATGTGGGCCGGGTGGTTGATGGGCCAAAAACGAGCCGCATTATGGGGTAATCCTCCCGTGGCACGTACCCTGAAACAAAAAATCAGGAATTTTTGCCTGGATCGCATGATATATCTGGATACTATGGCGCTGAGTGAATCATCCATGCAAGCCTTTGTTGAGCAGTGGCGAGAAGAACCCCCAAAAGCCATTTTCGGGCATGCGCATTCGATTTATGTCTTTGCCCGGTTTCTACAGCAAAAAAAGATTACAGACTTACGCCCCAATGCGGTGATTGCAACCTCAATGATGTTACTGCAGCATGAGCGTCGGGTCATTGAGAAGATGTTTCAATGTGCTGTCACGGATCGCTACGGCTGTGAAGAAGTGGGCTTAATTGCCAGTGAATGTGAGCAGCACAATGGTTTTCACTTAAATATTGAACACCTGTACATTGAATTCCTGGATGATGCCGATAAACCAGTTGCTCCAGGGGAAGCCGGTAAAATTACGGTCACTGATTTTAATAATCATGGAATGCCGCTGCTGCGTTATCAGGTGGGCGATGTTGGTGTGCCTTCACAGCGCACATGTGCCTGTGGCCGCGGTCAACCCATGATGGAAAAACTGGAAGGTCGGGTGGCTGACTTTCTGCTGACATCTTCTGGAGATATGGTTTCAGGCATCTCACTGGTGGAACGCACTTTAACAAAAATTCCAGGCATAGAGCAGATGCAGCTTGTTCAGGAAAGTATGGAAGATCTGGTCATTAATCGTGTAAAAGGTCAGGATTTTCAGCAAGACACCGACAAACAACTGGAGGACGAATTAACCCTTGTCTTTGGTGAGGCAGTGAATTATAAAGTGCAGGATGTTGAGCACATTCCACAAGAAATTTCTGGAAAATATCGATTTTCTATTTGCAGGGTGAAAGAATGAATGAGCCATTTGTCAGTGTGGTTATTGCGACCTACAATATGGGACAGTACCTGGCCGAAACAATGCGTTCTGTTTTAGCGCAGAGCTATAATAATTACGAGGTTATTGTTATTGATGATGGCTCGGAAGATAATACTTCTGAGGTCATGGCTGAATTTATAAAAGATCCCAGAGTCCACTACCTGCCACAGGAAAATAGGGGCCAACCTAAAGCAAAAAATGCCGGCCTCAAGGCATGTCAGGGTGAATTTATTGCTTTTTGTGATGCTGACGACCTTTGGCATGTGGATAAATTAAAAAAACAGCTGGTCTGTTTTGATGATCCAAAAGTGGGTGTGGTCTATTCTGAGGTCAGCTATATTGATGAAAATGGACAGCCATTGGAAAAGCCGCAGCCCTATGCACGCTATAGTGGACAGATCACCGACAAATTGATCCACAAGAATTTTATTCCATTTGGCACTGCAGTTATTCGCCATGAATGTATCGATAAACTGGGTGGTTTTGATGAAGCTTTGCCGATGGGTATTGACTGGGATTTATGGTTACGTTACTCCATTGAATATGAATTTCAGTATATCCCGGATAAAACCTATATTTATCGGATCTGGTCTGGCCAGATGTCATCAAATTATCGTGGGCGATATGCCAATGCTGAAAAAATAATGAACAAGTTTTTACAGCAGCATCCAGATGTAGTGGCTCGTGATTTAGTCAGTGCCGCCTGGGCCGATACCTATACCAATTTGGCGATGGCCATTGCTAAAGGCGAAGGCAAAATCTGGCAACCATTCACCTATTTGCTCAAATCAATGCGCTATGACCCAGGCTATTGGCCGACCTGGAAAGCCTTGATTAAACTGGTTATTCGAAAGGTGTAGGATTGTAGGATGATACTGAATAAAATTCTGTTCTATATAAGTAAGATGAGCGGGGGCTTCCATGTTTTTAAATGGCTGGCACGGCATCATCCTAGAATTCTAATGTATCATCGGGTTTTTCCGGATGCTTCCGGCCGTGCAATTCATCCCGATGAATTTCTCAAGCAGATGAAACAGATAAAACAGCAATTCAACGTGATATCGTTAAAGGCACTGATATCACAGTACAAACAGAATAAATCAATCCCTGAAAACACTATCGTGGTTACGTTTGATGATGGTTATCTGGATTTTTATGACCATGTATACCCAATTATGCGTGAATTAGAGCTGCCGGTGACCTTTTTTGTAACTGCGGGATTTGTGGAACAAAGACTCTGGTTCTGGCCGGATCAATTGCGTTATTTACTGGATTATAGTCAGGAAAAAACAATATCAACACCCATGGGAGGGCTGGAAGTAAAGGCCCAGAACACTTGGGAAGTAATAGCCGATCACTGCTTGACGCTGACGCAATTAAAGCGAGAAGAATTTTTTTCTGACTTGCAAACTCAGCTGAAAGTGATTTTGCCAGACGAAGTACCCGATGAATATCAACTGGTTTCATGGGAGCAATTAAAAGAAATGTCCTCCAGCATTGTTGACATTGAATGTCATTCAATGTCCCATATTTTAATGTCTCAGGTATCAGGTGATGCCCTGATACAAGAAGTATCTGACTCTAAATCACTCATTGAAGCGCATCTTCAGCAACCGGTTAAAGGATTTTGTTATCCCAATGGTCTGCCTGATGACTTCAATGATGAAACAGTAAATGCCCTGCAGGCAGCGGAATATGACTATGGCATTACTGCCTACCCCTCAGCTCGTCCTTTGGAAGATATATGGGGGATCACACGCTACCCTATAGGCACAAATTTTTATGAGTTTGAGAAAGTCATCTATGGCATACGATATCAGACGTTATCATGAAAATTCTTCATTTAATTGACAGTGGCGGATTCTATGGTGCCGAAGCAGTTTTACTTGAACTGGTTAAAGAACAGAGGAAACAAGGCATGGATGCTCAAATCTGCAGTATAGGAACACTATACGATAAAGAAAAGCCCATTGAAAAAATCTGCCGGACTGAAAATGTACCGGTTCATCTTTTTAGAATGCGCGCGGGCCCCAATCTTGTGGGTGCCTTGAAAATATTATCTTTTGCCAAAAAAGATAAGTTTGATATTCTTCATTCCCATGGTTACAAGGCAAATATCTTATTTGGCTTGCTGCCTTCTTTTGTTCGAAAAATGCCTTATGTGATAACATTGCATGGATGGACATCAATTAAGTACTGGACGAAAATATGGTTTTATGAAAAATTAGATTCATTATTGCTTTCCAGAGCGGCTGGCATTGCGGTTGTTTCAGAAACCATGTGTTCTCACCCTGCTATAAAAGGGAAGACATTACAGAAGTTATCAGTTATTCAAAATGGGATTTCTACAGAGTTACCAGAGATACCTTATAATGACTTGAGCAAAAAATTAAGGTTTCTGAAGCAATCTGCACCAGTTGTTGGAGCGATTGGCCGGCTATCTTATGAAAAAGGATATGATGTTTTATTAGCGGCATGGCCCCATGTTTTAAAAAAAATTCCTGGTGCTCATTTAGTTATTATGGGTACAGGTAGATTACGAGATGAATTTATGGAGCAGGCAAGTAAGTTAGGTATTGAAAAATCAGTATGGTTTGTTGGTTATGTGCAACATGCTAGTCAATACATTCCATTATTTGATGTCTTTGTTAATAGCTCACGAACAGAAGGTTTACCCATTACATTACTTGAATGTATGCGTGCTGAATGCCCTATAGTTGCAACACAAGTTGGAGGGATTCCCTCGTTGCTTGAGCATGGGCAGCTTGGGCAACTTGTAGCCGCTGATGAACCCGAGGAATTGTCTCAAGGTATAAGTTCAACTTTATTGAGTAAAGAACCATTTGAGCAAGCAAAATTGAGTTTTATAAGGCTCTATTCAAGTGCTGCCATGGCTAATAAATATAGCTCTTTCTACCAGAAAGCACTAGCCCATGATTAATTTCCTTTACACTAGAATGGTCTTTCCTCTTGCATTTTTATTTCAAGGAATCCCATTTAAACAGAGTTATAAAAAGGTGAAAGCCCTGATGCAAAACTGTGCGTCTCTTTCTGGCTACCATACTACTGCTTTAGGCACTGATATTAGCTCTTATCTTAATAGCCATCCACTGTTAACCAAACAAGATTTTATACGTGATAATGAAACAAGAGGAACGGCTTTTGTAACTCGCAAAACTTCGGGTAGTAGTGGTATTCCAATGGTTTTAACTTTTTCACGGCAACAAATTGCTGATCAACAAGCTGTCCGGCAATATTGTTATCAGCAGGTGGGTATACGTTTGGGAGAGCGTGAGGCAAGGTTTTGGGGGAGAAAAGAAACACAGGGTCTTAAGCAGCGTATAAAAAACTTAATTCTGCATCGTAAGCTATTTTGTGATATGAGTTGGGATGAAAAAGCATTGTATCGCTTAGTTGCTTATCGGCCTAGTTATCTGTACGGTTATAGCTCAATGCTTTTGGCAACTGCAAAAGCCTATCAAAAATATGGCATAACTCCACCGCCTTTAAAATCTGTGATTTGCACTGCTGAGTCCATTGCTGGTTTCCAGATCACACTATTGGAACAGGTGTTTAAGGCCCCTGTAATGGTGGAGTATGGATGTACCGAATTTGATATTATTGCGATGAAGCTAAATGGTGTCTACACTATTGTTAACCCAAACTTAATTATTGAAAAAATAGATAGCCAATTGGTTATTACCGATGTTTGTCATCAGGAATTATCTCGATATCAACTAGGGGATGGTGCTGCATTCTCAGAAAAAAAAGCTTATTATACGGCTTGTGACAATTTTGCCGATGTCAATGGCCGCTCACAAGAAAGAATAGTCTATCTCCCCGAAGGGAAAGTCTGTCATGCAGGGATCTTTTCAGAGGCAATGAAACTTATTCATGAAACCTTGCTGCCAATTCATCAGTTCAGAATAACGCAAAAATCAGTTCAGCAATTTAATATTGAAATTTGCACTCTTGATGATGTTGAGCCAGACTCTCAGAGGATAACAGAGAAAATTATGTCAATTCTTGATGAAAAGCTGGGATATCATGCAGATTATAATATTAGTTATGGCCCATTGAAAAAATTATCAGGCAAACATGATTATTTCACGAGTGAAATGAATTGAGGAACAAATGAAACAAAAAGCAATATGGATTTCCTGGGAACAGCATAGACGGACTACGGAACTGTCCAATCGACTCAATGTCAGGTTGTTCACGATGTTGCCTGGAAAAATTTATGCGCTTAAAGTTATCATAAATAGCTTAAAAACACTATGGGTTTTGCTTTTACAAAGGCCGGATACTCTTTTTATTCAAAATCCATCGATTATGTTAAATTTAATAGCATGTTGGTTAAAACCAATTTTTCGCTATAAATTAGTGGCTGATCGTCACTCAAACTTCAGGCTTTCAGAGGCATTAAATCCACAGTTTAAGTGGAGGCTTTTCCATAGGATAAGTCGATACACAATAAAAAAATCAGATTTAACGATAGTAACTAATACACATTTAAAAGAACTAGTTGAATCATGGGGAGGGCGGGCTGTTGTCTTGCCCGATGCCATACCGCATCTACCTCTCAGTCAATCAGGCGCTTATAGTTTGTCTCATGAGACGACCAATATTGTTTATATATGTTCATATGCTATTGATGAGCCACTAGAAGCAGTCAAAGAAGCATTTGCATTAAATCCCACCCTGAATTTTTTTATTACAGGTAAGCCCAAAAATACTAATGAGGCAGAATGGTCAAATAATGTGACATTAACCGGTTTTTTACGAGAAGATGAATACCAGTCATTACTTAATGAGGCCGATATTATTCTTGTATTAACTACGGCTGATCATTTATTGTTATGTGGTGCATATGAAGCTGTATCCCTCGGGAAACCTTTAGTCACATCAGACTCCGAAACATTGAAAAACTATTTTTCAAATGGAGCGGTTTATTGTGATAATTCAGCTGATGGCATTTCAGACGCCATTCGAACTGCTGTGTCAAATAATTCTCAAATAACACAAGAAATGATTGAATTTCGAGCAACTATTGATAAAACATGGGAAATAAAATTTCAAATATTATTGTCTGAGGTATATGGCAATTGATCAGGCAAGCTGAAAATAATGAAATGGTAGAATTTACCGAGAATAAAGTATTTGTTTTATTACTCTGTGTTTTTATGGCTGCTCAGTTTTTACAAGTGGCGGTAAGGATTGATTTTCTGGCTGCTATTCGTTTTGAGTTTGTCTTAGGTGCATTGTTATCCATTATTGCTGTTTTCTCCCTTATCGTACATAAAGATGAAGGAACAATACTCAGAAAATATATCATTCTCTACTACATCGTTTTGATCATACAGATACCATTTTCTTTTGATTATGATAGCTCAGTCAATTTCTTTATTGACAGAGTGTTTAAGTTTTCAATGTTGGCATTGTTTATTGTGGCATTCATTCGTTCACCTAAAGCCTTTAATTTTTTCATAGCATTTTATATGTTAGTTTGTTTCCGATTATTGTTTGAGGGTGTTAATGGTTGGATAAGTGGTTCTTTAGTGTGGCAAAACCAGGGAATTATGCGCTTGCATGGTTCAATACCTATTCTTGAGCATCCTAATTCATTTGCTGCTTTTGCTGTTTCTATGATTCCCTTTATCTATTTTTTATTTTTTCAGGTTCGCAAATTATTTAAAGCATTTTTACTAGTTATGTTTGTATTTGCGTTGATTGTGGTTCTTTATACAGGTTCCCGCTCGGGGTATGTTGCCTTTTTGGGTTTTTTTCTCGTGTTATTACTTAAATCACAAGGAAAGATGAAAATATTTTTTGCACTGCTTTTTTCGGGGATTTTATTAGTTAGTTTTCTGCCTAAACAATATTATGAGCGTTTTGAGTCAATTTTTACACAAAAAGAAAAAGAAGGGCATTCTTCAGATGCAAGAATACAGATCATTAAAGATGCGATTGATATTTCAATCAAACATCCTTTTGGTGTTGGTATTCATGCATTTCCAAAAATTCGCGCATTTTACTTTGGGCGAGTGCAAGATACTCATAGTTTGTATTTAGAAATTTTGACAAACTTAGGTATCCAGGGGCTTATTGTCTGGTTATTAATGATAGCCACTCTTTTCAAGATTTTGAAATCTGGACGTATAATGCTTTATGAGGTTCTAGATAAAATAAAACAGGATGAAAATAGAGAAATATGTGAAGATGAGAAAAATATTTCTTTTATGATTGCAGCATCAAAAGCTGTTTCATTTTATTTGATCGTACATCTGTTTTTAGGTTTGTTTGGTATGGACCTATATGAGGTTTATTGGTGGTTTGCAATTGGTTTGGCGCTTGTTATTCATCGGATGGCTAAAATCTATCTCAGTAATTATGGCTTAACTGATGCAGGTGAAATAAGTAGGTATTGACCGCGCAATAGATGCAGTAATATACCTTACAATAAACTCAAACTTATGAGTAATGTTACAAAAATAAATGCATTGAATAAAAAGAAAAGACACACGACTTATGGCGAATTATTTATTAAATAAATTGCTCATAAAGACATGTGATTCTAGATCACCAAACTATATTTTTTGTGAGGAATAATTGGAGTTTTTATTGAAAGATGAATCAGTATTATCTAATAAATGAAAAACTGTCAATTGATTGGAAATTATAAAGCGATTTGAGGAATAAAATGGATACAAAACGTCTGGAAAAAGAGAAGGCTTTTCATGATGTTCAATATGGAGAGGTTAATGTAAGAAAAAATGCTGGTAAGTATTACTCTGTCACTTATCACTTAAATGATCGTTATAATGAATTAATAGCAAAGCATAGTGATGGCAAGAAGCTTTTGGAGTATGGCTGTGGTAAGGGCAGTGGATCAAAACAATGGTTGGAATATGGTGCAATATTAACAGGCATTGATATTTCACCTGAAGGGATAAAAATTGCTAAAGAAGCGATAAGCAAAACTGAGTATGATGCAGACTACTTTGTAATGGATGCAGAGGAAACTGATTTTGATGATAATACATTTGATATAGTAGTTGGGACTGGAATTATTCATCATCTGGATGTATTAAAGTCCTATCAAGAATTATCCAGAATTTTGAAAGAGGATGGGAGAATAGTTTTCTCAGAGCCTTTAGGTCATAACCCTTTTATCAATTTATATCGAAATCTAACGCCAAAGATGAGAACTGAGGATGAACACCCTCTTATGCAGAAAGATCTTGATTTATTGAAGCAATATTTTAATACAATTGAAACTGAATATTTTATTTTATTTTCATTATTAGCAGTACCTTTTAGAAAAACATTCTTTTTTAATATGCTTTATAAGTTTCTTATCAGTTTTGATAAGTTGGTTTTTCATATTCCTTTTCTAAGGAAGTATGCCTGGATGGTGATACTTCATGCAAGCAATCCTAAAAGGTGAATCTTAGAATTCAATGTATTTTTTTAGCTCAATCTATCTGACAAGTGCCGTGCGTGTTTGTCTCCCAGTGCATAGATGGTTATAACCAATTGAGATTCGGTAATATTCCTTTTTCTCTGGGTAAACCCAGTTTCTTTTTCCAGAAGGTTTAATTTCTTTTCACTTAAGACTTGTTTTAGTTTTTTGGTAATTATGTTAATGTTCATTTGAAGCTTTATTTATGATGAATAGGTGTGTGGGAACAACTATTTGATCATTTGTAAATCTCTAATTCAAGTTATTAAAATCCTACCCATGAGTGTTTTCTAATATTCGATGGAGATTATAGTGAACATTTTCAATCAATAATAATTTTATAAGGGGTAATATCGTGCGTATTTTTTTTCTTATAATTTTACTGCTATTAACAACAGTTTTTTTTTCACATGACGCTTGTATGAACGCTGTATTAGGTAATACTTGTGCTTCTGCAGGGTTACCCATTGATCCAGAAGTCATTAAACCAACTAAGCTAGTAGAGCGATCACCAGTGGTTCCAGCGGAGTCCATAAATCTAGACTGTGAGCGGTGCAACATAGGAGTAGTTCATGGCAGTGAAGTTACAGTATCTATAAATGGTAATTATAAAAGAAGAATAACAGAGTATAACTTCGAGGGGGGAGTTAACGGTATTATTGAAAATAAAGAAACAGACACTAAATTTGAGAAAATGGGTCGCTGGCACTTTGGTCAGGAGACACGGTATACAAATAACGCATCACATAGTTATGCTAAAGTGGACTCTATTCGTGGCAAAGTAATCTACTCAAAAGCAAAACCACCTGAAGAAACTAGTAGAGCTAATGCTGCATTAAAAACAGAAATCAAAGGCATACCAGTGAATACTAAATTTCGCTGGTCATACTGGACTAAAGCAAATGAATTAAATCGTGATACATCTAACTGGTGGCAATGGAAGATGACACGATTAAATAACCAGCAAAACTTTTATCCTGATTTTGCCATGTTTAACCGTATTAGAAGTTCTGATTTGATTGATTACAGCCCGGGCGATAAAGATGTAGAGACTTCATACTGGGTTGCAGGAACATTACCAGATACAAATAACAGATGGTTTAAACTGACCTATGAGATATATACTGGCACAAAGGGTAAACGAGACGGAAAATTCCGTATTTATATTACGGATAAAAACGGCACTCGTTTAATGCCTTCCAGAAGTGATAAGTTTGGTAAATACCCTGATAATATGATGGTGTACAATGGAAAATATCGAATTAATCGTATTCTAGTTCAAAATTATATTGGAAATTCAAAACAAACGGTTGAGTTCTTCACAGATGATATGAATTTCCAGACGGGTTCATGGGCTACAGTTGTTATTACAGATAATGAGGATTATGCAAAGTCTACTGTAATGGAAGATCAAGAAATTATATCTTGGCTCAATATAAGCACCAAAACTGATATTCAATACGTACTCAACAAGGGAGGCCTTAAAGCGGGCGCTTATTATGAGCATATTAAAGATGATAATGGTCAAGTGATTTCTACTAGAGAAATTCAGATTGTAGACAGATAAAGATAAGTATTTGCTACAACTAGCAAGGGTGATAATTGGTAACTATCCTAAGTTTAGTATAAGTTAAAAGGTGAAACCCAAATACCAATATCATGGACTTGAGAATATATTTCTTTTAAAATTAATTGGGTAAATTTAAGCAGTGAGATACTATTTTTGTTATAAATTATAATGGATTTATATTTAAGTTAGGTTTGATTGTAAGGTTTAGAGTATGGATGTAATATTAATCACACATAGTTTGCATGGAATCCCTCAGAAATTACATGAGGTAGAGAGTTTAGATATTTCGCTTATTAAGTCGCATTTGCTGCGAGCTGGTTGTGAAGTCAATGTTTTAACTCATTGTGCTTTTATGGCTCTTGAGCCTTCACAAATTTCAGGAAAATACATTTGGTATGCTAGTGCACAGTACCCGGAGTTTTCTCAGTATATTGAAGATTGTTTATTGTATGCTGAGCTTTGTGGTGCTGATCTTGTTCCTGACTTTCCGTTATTTCGCTCTCATGAAAATAAATTCTTCCAAGAACTTCTTAAGAAAAAGCTTGGACTAGATGTTCCAAAAGCAGAGTTGGTAGGAACAAGAGAAGATATTAATGATATTTTACCCAAGCTTCATTTTCCACTGGTATTAAAGACCCCCGCAGGATTTGGAAGTAAAGGTGTCTTTAAAATTAGTTCAAATGATGAACTAATGGCTACCGCTGAGAAGGTGATGACACATATACATCCACCTGCATCAAATCCTCTTCGACGATTTAAGAATAAGCGTTCATACAATGATAAAATTACTCTATACAAAAATAAATATCCAGTTCTTGTTGGCCGAGTTATCTTGCAGGAGTTCATAGAAGGGCTGTCCCATGATTGGAAAATACTTGTGTTTGGTGAAACATGCTTTTGTTTAAAACGATACACCAGAGAGGGAGATTTCCGTGCATCAGGCAGTGGAAAATTTAGTTTTGATGAAGTTCCATCAGATTCACTTCTTGACTATGCATTACACGTTGTTAAAAAACTCAATACCCCCTGGGCTTCTCTAGATATAGCCGAATTCAATGGTGATGAATATGGATTAATTGAATATCAATGTGTGCATTTTGGACTGTATACGCTCATGAGAGGAAGTCGTTGCTATGAACAAATTAAGGGTGCCTGGGTAGTGCGAAGTGTAGAAAATCCATCACCAGAAGAATATTTTTGTAATGCTTTTTTAAACTACATCAATAATGCATCTACTGATGCTGGATGTAGCTCATGAAACAAAGTTGTTATGATGCTCGAATTGCAGTGGTGATCCCGGCATATAATGCAGCTACATATCTGGATGAATCACTTGATTCTGTTATGGTGCAGTCAGAAAACAATTTGGAAATATGGGTTGTAGATGATGGCTCGACTGATGAGACCCCGAACCTACTAATAAATCGAAAAGATACTGTTCACAGTATTAGAATTGATAATTCAGGTGGGCCTTCTCGACCTAGGAATGTCGGGATAAAACAATCATCAGCTCCTTTTGTTGCATTTTTTGATGCGGATGATGTTATGTTACCAGAAAAACTAGAAAAATCAGTGGATGCCATTGTCCAATACCCCTCTGTTGGACTTTTATTTACTGATTTTTGCACAATAAATTCAGCAGGCCAACGTACAAATGACAGCTACTTGCATGAATATACGAATTTTCGTGAGTCTCTTGTTCCAACTGAAATTGATGGAGTCTATTTATTACCAGCAGAGCATGCTTATTATCACTTGTTAAATGCAAATTTTGTAGGAACATCGAGTGTTGTATGTCCAAGAAATACTCTTGATTTAATGGGTGATTTTGATGAAACCATGAAGAATGCTGATGATATTGATATGTGGAGACGAATAGCAAGAGGAGGCTGGGATTTCCTATTTTTAGACCGAACAATGCATTGTTATAGAATGGGCTTAAATAGTATTTCAACAAGAGGCGTATCTCGTTTTCCTGCTATGATAAAGGGCTTGGAGATGCAACTCGATCATTTGGACGATAATGAAAATATTAAAATTGTCCATGTTCGACTTGGAAAACTGTATCGAATGTTTGGTTTCGCGTTGAGAAAAGCAAAACAATTTTCTGAAGCTCGTAGTGCGTACTCACAATCTTTACTTTATCATCGTAAATTAAGTGCCTATAAGGGATGGGTTCTTGCTTTATTAGGAAAATAGTTATTTGGAAAAATATTACTCATATTTTTGATAAACTCTATTCTCTGACAATGTTCCTGAGTACAGATATTTGGAACTGCTATTTTGTCTACAGTAAAAATTCTATTCGTAAAGTTCCTGGTAACTTTTCTCATATGCTTTATAACTTTGAGCTAGGGGAAAATGTTTATATGGGATGAATCCCCTGAATTATTAAAAGAAAAGTATATAGCTGAATGAAAAGATTAAAGATTAATAATGATGAATAGAGATAAAACCAATCACTTTGAAAATATTGGTACAATGCTTATTGAAGGGAATGGAGAGACCACTCTTCGAGATACGAGTGGATCATCAGGATCATCAATTAAAATTATTGCAGTGGGTGATTTTGATTTCCATGCGGAGTCTTTTATTGCGATGCGCCAGCATGGGGCTGAATATTTATTTGAAAATATGACTGAGGGGCTTCGGCATGCTGATCTGAGAATAGGTAATCTTGAAACGATCCTGGTTGAATCAGCATATTCCGTATTAGGACCTAAAGCTCATCTAATATCTGAAGTATGTGCAATAAATGGGATTAAATCTGCTGGCTTTGATGTAGTGACTCTGGCAAATAATCATACTATGGATGGTGGCGAAGAAGGCCTCAAAACAACTTTAGATTCGTTATGTGATGCTGGTATTGAAGTTGTGGGTGCTGGAAGGAATGAAAATGAAGCTCGGAAGCCAGTTTGGCTGACAAAGAAAGGTATTTCAGTCTGCATCTTAGCATATTCCTTTAGGACGGGAAATCATGTTGCTAGTAGTAATAAGGCTGGTTGTGCCGAAGCGATATTAAGCAATATAATCTCAGATCTAAAGGCTTGTGCACATGAGACAAGTGTAAAAATTGTTAATCTCCACATGGATGCTGAGTTTCAAGAGTTACCCGCACCTGATCGAATATCACTCTGTAGAAAAATAGTTGAAGCAGGTGCCAATCTTATCTTTTGTCATCACCCTCATGTTATTCAAGGACTTGAAATTTATCAAGGTGCTTTGATTGCCTACAGTTTAGGAAATTATGTAACCCCTGTTTCAAATTATATGAGAGGGAATTCTAATGAATGTCATCTTAGCTTTCAGTTGGAAGTTGATGTGTCAGTTGATGGTGTGGATAGAATAAAAGTTATTCCAATTATTCTAGATCATGAGGGGCGCCCCCATATAGCAGAAAATACTGATCGTGAAAAAATCCTTAATATGATTTCATCAAGATCCATTTCTTTAGATGATAAGGATGCGGTTAATTCTTGTTATCGGAAAATGATTAAGAAATATTGTATATCATTGCTTAAGTCCATCTATTATGGTTTTCGATATCGTAATTGGAGTGCTATCTCACTTGAGTTCTCAGATGTAAAAAATACTCCAACAAAACAAAAATGGATTCGTGATTATTTACTTAAGCGGTAATTCATTTTTTTGGATCTTCTGAGATTGATTTTTCACAGACTCAATGATATTCATGTCCTCGTGTCAACTATTTTTACTGGTTTGGAAAGTTAGTTATTGTCTAAATTATAGAGTGCTTTCCTTTGTTTTATTTATTTTGTGCGTGACCCATTCCAGTACTTTAAGCCTCTCTTCACGATCAAATAAAAATATAGTACCACCCAGAATTGCAGTTGCAATAATAGGAGAATAATAAAGTATTTCAAGCCAACCTGAAGCATTCTGTATAAACTGATTTATTATCACTGTCATCAGTAATGAATACAGTAAAAAAATAGAGCCTCTATAGATCAGGTGTTTGATATCGATGTCAATAAAGTTAATCACAATTAATGGGATGACAATGCTACGAATAATTGCGACTATTGCAGAGAAAGCAATTGCAGCGCCGAGAATTCCATAAGTAGGGATTAGATATAAAGCAGACAGAGTGGCAACTATTGAATCAAAAGCAGATAAATAGGCTTCATATTTATGCTTTTTTATTGTCATTAACAAGCTGATAAAGGGGGATGTAGATAATGCAAAGAGCTTTCCTGTCGATAAGATTAAAAGGCACTGATAGGCTAATTTATAGTCAATTTCATCGCCAACCCAGGCGTATATAAAGCTTTCACCGAGTGTATAAAATCCAGATGTAAATACAGCGAATATCAATAAATACATTTTGACAAAAAAGATAAGAGTGGTATTAATCTTGTCGATTTCTTTTTTTGCATATAACTTTGTAAAAATTGGCCCTGTAATACCCAGAGCCTGCATTGCCAGTTGAGTTGCGTATTCTGTAAGGCGTACAGCCACATAATAAATTGTTACAGCAGAAGCTGAAATAAATGAAGCGATGAGCCAAATATCCATCTTGTCTTTGTACAATCGGGTCATGTCGCTGATAAATGTCCACTTACTGAAGTGGAAAAGCTCTTTAATATCACTTTTTGAAATGAATTTTCTTCCAAAAGAAAGCTGTTTGAAAAGGGTAGAGGTATAATAGATAAAAAAAATGGTTGTTATAATATTAGAAACAAATGAAATGATAGCAAGTGTCACAAGACCAAAACCATTGCCTATAAAAAAGTAAATAGCAATGGCCCTAATAATTTGCGCAATTGTCCGAACTATTGCAACAGTATCATGTCTCATGTAAGCACTAATGACGCCAGGAAATGCTTTAGAGGGAAATTCAAAGCTAATGGATAAGCCTGATATTAGCAAAATAGCCTGAACAGTTTTTAAGTCATGACTATCTTCAACCATTGTTGGTGCAATAAAAAGTGCAGCAAAAACAGTTGCCGTAAATACAGTGATAGCAAGGATGCTGTAAATGAAGAGGGATGTATTAATTATCTTGTTTGCTCGTTCATATTCTTCTACGTATATATATCTTGCGACATAACGTGTGACAGCATGCGAAAGCCCTAGATCAAGGAAATAATAAGAAAATACCACACTGGCAACTAACACCCAAAGAGCATAATCATGCTTGCCAAGATTAGTAATTAAAAATGGGAGCATCCAGAAGCCGATGCCCATACCAACAAATGTTTGTATAACTCGGAGTGTTGATCCTCTTATTAAAATTGTCTTATTTACATTCATTTATTATTTTTTCTGTTGTATTATTTCTTTTTGAACGACAATTTCTGAGTCAACTCTTTTTAGGTCTATTTTATAAATACTAGCGGCTGGTCCTATTTTATTTTCAGGGTTAAAGTGCCTGACCAATTGGAAAATATCAGGGTACATTATTACCATAGCTCTTGAAGAAGGCCAAATAGCCGCATTTTCATCAAGGATGGCTAAGTATTTTGTATGATACTTTTGTATTATTTTTAGTGAGTATAGGTAGTTATAGTTGTCATCATTAATCAGGCGAAAGCTTTTTCTTTTTATGTACAGTGGTAATACACCAAAGTCTGTGGTTGCAATAGTGGTGTCATTGGCTGTATTGTTCTTGAAATAGTCAGACATCGACTGGAGGCTAAGAGTTGCCTGATTATAATACTCTTCCTTTTTGTCATTGTTTTTAATCGATGAAAAAACAATAATGCCGTTGATAAAGATAACAGATAATAGTGTCAGGGATGATAACCTGATGAACAATATCAAATATTTATTTTTTTGATTATCTATTATTTGTCTATAACCGATAAGAACAAAGGCAATATAAAAAGGCAATAATGGTAACCAATATCGGGTAACAGTATAGAGATTGTTCGATGATAGAGAGCGATTTACAAAATATAAAGTTAGAAGAATAACAAATGATATTTCTAAAATAGTGGCTTTTTTAAACCACTCTTTTAAGCCATATAACGCAAAAAAGCCAACAGTAAGCAGAAAAAATAGTCTGAATAATTCTCCTGAAAATTTTGTCAGATCAATAGTGTTGCCAATAAATGAATATGAAATGTCTCGAATTGTTTGATACAGGTGATAGGCTCCATATTTCCAACTACCCGAATTAATCCAATCCACTTTAAAGTAATCCGGTGCATAAAAACGTTGACCTTTTAATCCAAAGAAGAATTGATTTGCCATATTGATTGTGTCTGGTGTATGAAGTTGGAAATTTCTATAGGTCCATAGGGCAAACGGAAGAAAAATAATAATTGATATCAATCCAGTTGATAATATGCTGGAGACAATCTGTTTTTCTTTGCTGTATTGATAATAAAGGTATGCTAATGAAAAACTTAAAATAAGGAATAAACCTTCAAATCGAAATAAAGGTGATATAGCGACAAAGAATAAACATGCTAATAAGGTCTTTTTTGAACCAGTGTTTAAATAGCTACGCCAGAAAAAAAGCGAGAATAAAACAAGCAGTAAGAATGGTGCACCGGTTCGAATATAAATGATCTGTTGTTGAAAAATTGCACCACTTAAAAAGATTAATGGTATCAATATGATGATTGGACCGTAACGGCTTATATTGAAATATAAACTTATCATCCATAACACTGAAATAGCGATTAAAGTTGAAAATAGGTTAAGGAAATAAAAATCCATACCAAAGAGGGATATGGGTATTGTTAATAAAGTGGAGAATCCAGGGTAATATTGAAGGTTTGGGAGGCTATTAAAAGTATATTCACCAAACTTAAGGATATTAAATGCAGTTCCTACGTAAATCCCACTGTCAGGGTTGTGATACCAATATTCAGAGACGGATAAAAGTAATAATACTGAAAGACAAGCCAAACTGATGATGGAAAAAACTTTTGCTGTGCTCAAAATTCTATACCTTTATCAGAAATGGTTGGTGATATACTATACAGGATATATTCGCTTTTTAAGGTGTATTGCCAAAATTCATGAAAATTGACATCCTGTGATGTTATGGCTTTTTTAAGTCGGGATATAATAATCTATTTATATGCTATTTGTTGTAGGAAAAAATATACAAACTAATGATTAAATGGACTATTTAAAGTGCTACTGTAATTCATATGCTTTGTTTAGTCGACGGCTAGTCTACACAATATCTAATGATGTTAAATAATTTGCACCCAAGTTCACTGGAAAGACACTTTTCCAAAAAACGCTATCATCAGGTCTTTAATGAGATTGAGGGAAAAGGATTGCTGAATGTTCATTTTTGCGATGACAATGGTTTTACTTTAATGTATTGATAAAGTGATTTTTATATTGAATGTATTCAATTCTATCAATTCTTTCCCCAAATTGTGCTTTTCCTGTATTAATTGATTTAGTTATTAATGAATTTGTTTTAGCGTTAAAATGTGAACCATCATAGGTATTGTTTAATGAAGAAGTGTATTTTGATGGAATAGAAAAATCATAAACAGGGCTTTTGAGTTTGCTAATCGAATAAATAGCTTTGATATAGTCATCAAGTCTTCCATTTTTTGATTTCTGTTCAATTCGCCATTTGCTGATAGGGGGAACATAAAAAATAAATTTAGACTTGGGGTATGTTTCTTTTATTTTATTATAAAATTCAAAATTACCTGGGATGAAGCTAGTGTGCAATTTGTGTCGAGTTTGTGTGGCTTTTTTTGAGGTATTTTTTTTGGGGTTATATTTGGGTGCATCGTGTAGGATTTTGGCTGTAAATTGCTTATCGTAATATCGGGTTAGAGGGGAATGTCCAAATAAGGTCCTATATGAAAAAATGAAAGAATCAATTGAAAGGTAATCTTTCAGAAAATTGTTTGGACTTTTATTGTTTTTTATAAATCCAGGAATGCTTTCACTTAGTTTACTGGAAAAAAAGTTCTCACCATCAACACCCACGATGATAAGTTTTGGGTAATAATTCTTTTTTTCTAGATATTGTGCATAAGCAAGGAATTCACCGACTTTGCCGCTAGAAAAAGAAAAATTAAAGCAGTTATAACCTTCTATTTCTTTGGAATTTAACAAAGTGGTTCTTGAGCTGCCAAAAATATAACAATCATATTTTTCAGGGTTCTGAAAGAATAAGTTTAATTTCGACTCTCTTTCATTAAATGCAAAATTTTGATTTGTTAGTATGTTGCCATAAAAATGCCATAAAGGATCAACCAGGACATTTAATAGTAACAAGGGGCTGCAGAGCAAGCTTAATGAAATAAAAACACTCTTAATATATAAGTTATAACTATTGATAATCATTTTAAAATTGGAAATAAAGAAATTCTGAAACCTGCGAAAGACTCATCAAAGCTATTGCTCCCACGATGCCAATAAAGATACCCCATTTTATTGTTGGTTTCCAATACAATTGTGGAAAAATACGTTGAGAAAGAGCAGGTTGATGATTCTCGATTTTATAGTTATAGGCCGATGTGTATCTATAAAATATTTGTTGAGTATTGGGCATAAACCATAAAATAACAATAAAGAAGAATAACCAGTAAATCAAGTTAATATCTTGTTGTGAAATCCAGGGGCCATTAAATTTAAAACCAAGCTCTTGAATAAATATTTCAAAATATCCAAGACGCCCTGAGAATGTATGAGGCAAATTCATCATACCTTTAAATATATTCATTGCTCCAGTTATTGTCTCTGCTTTAAAAAACACCCAGCCTACCATGACAAAAAATAGAGTGAGTAACCTTGCAATGCCAATTGACCACCATGAATTAATTGGATTTTTCCAAAACATTCTCCAAATTTGATTAATGGCTAGATAAAAACCGTGTAAAGTGCCCCAAATAATAAATGTCCATCCAGCTCCATGCCAAAGGCCGCCTAGTATCATTGTCATTATAAGATTTAAATATCGCCTTATAGGGCCTTTTCTATTTCCCCCCAGGGGTATATATAAATAGTCTTTTAAGAATCGAGATAAAGTAATGTGCCAACGACGCCAAAAGTCAATAATACTTGTTGCTTGATAGGGAGAAGCAAAATTCAAAGGTAGTAAAATACCAAACATCCTGGCTAAACCAATAGCCATATCTGAATAACCTGAAAAGTCAAAGTATAACTGAAAAGTATATGCAAACACACCTTGCCAGGCTTCGACAAAAGCTAGTGTATTACTATGCTCTGCTTCAAGAAATATAGGATTAGCAATTAATGATAAATTGTCTGCAATAACAACTTTTTTGAATAACCCTATAAAAAAAATTGATAAGCCAATTGATAAGTTTGACGGGTTAAATTGATAGGTTTTATCTTTGCAAAATTGAGGGAGCATTTCTTTATGATGAACAATTGGTCCTGCGATGAGTTGTGGAAAGAAGGTGACAAAAAGACAATAATGCAGAAAGTTGTATTCCTTTGCCTCCCCTTTATAGGCGTCCATTAAATAAGCAATTTGTTGGAAGGTAAAAAAAGAAATTGCCAGGGGAAGAATAATTGTTTGAATCTGAACATTAAAGCCAGATAATAAATTTAGGTTGTCTATAAAAAAATTAGCATATTTATAGTAGCCAATTAATCCTAAATTAAAGGAAATACCTATTGTTAACAAGAGCTTCTTTCTGGAAAGACCTTTAATACTAGCTAATCGGATGCCAAGTGCATAATTAAATAAGATTGAAGCTAAAATCAGACCTAAATAGGCTGGATTCCACCAGGCGTAAAAAAAGAGAGAAGAACCTACTAACCATGACATTGCAATTCTATAATGACCTTGTCTGCCAATCGCGTAATACACAATAAGAGTTGCAGGCATAAAGATAAATATAAAAATATATGAATTAAAAAGCAAGTAAAATCCTGTTTAAAATTATAATGTTATCAGTTTTTTTTAAGCTGTTTAGATATCATTGGGAGGTGCTGTGTTTAATTCTTCTCCAATGTATAAGTTTTAGGTAGTATCATTATTTACTACTAAATTCAATCTCACCAACAAAGTACTGACTACTGGAGGGGATGGAAGCTGAAAAATGAAGGTCTAGGATATTGTATTAAATAAGCTTTGTATGTAGGAATAGTATGATAAATTAAACTTGAAAAACAGTATATTATAGGTCTGTTGATTTATAAGTATTATGGAATACAATTAAATTAGTGGGTTGTTCTCCATATGCAACCGCCTCGGAACTCTTTTTTAAGATAAAGAAGAGGTTACGGGCACAAAAATTATCCATTTTGATTAGAGTACATTTATGAAACTCATTGTTCAGATTCCCTGTTATAACGAAGAGCAAACCCTGCCTCAGACTTACGCTGATATTCCAAAAATAATCGAAGGCATTGATAAGGTGGAAGTGCTCATTATTGATGATGGCAGCACTGACAGAACTATTGAGGTGGCACAAGAGCTGGGTGTTGATCATATTGTTATTAATAAAAGAAACATGGGGTTAGCACGAAGTTTCCGACGGGGTATTGATGAATGCTTGCGCCAGGGTGCCGATATCATCGTGAATACCGATGGTGATAACCAATATGCGGGCTGGGATATAGCAAAATTGGTTAAACCAGTGCTGGAAGATAAAGCAGATATTGTTATTGGTGATCGCGAAACCCATAAAATTGCCCATTTTTCTAAGGGTAAAAAGTTCATGCAATGGTTTGGCAGCGGCATAGTCCGTAAACTCGCAGGGATCTGGGTGCCTGACACTGTGAGTGGATTCCGAGCTATTTCTCGTGAGTCAGCGATTAAACTTAATGTTCTTTCATCTTTCAGCTATACAATTGAAATGGTGATTCAGGCAGGAAAAAGAGATATGAAGATCATCTCTGTACCAGTTGAAACCAATGAAAAAACGCGTGAATCACGTCTGTTTAAGAGTATACCGAGTTTCATTACGCGCCAGGTGACAACGATTGTTCGTATGTATGCCATGTATCAGCCTTTGAAAGTCTTTTTTATTATGGGTAGTCTTTTAACATTGGCTGGTTTAGTTCCGATTGTCCGTTTTTTATATTTTTACTTTACGACTGGCGGTGCTGGTCACTTACAGTCTTTAGTGTTAAGCGGTGTTCTGATTCTGATGGGATTTGTTGCTTTTCTAGGCGGTTTGATTGCTGACTTGATATCATTTAATAGGCAGCTACTGGAAATGAATTTAGAAAAAGTAAAGCGATTAGAGCTAGAAAAACCTGCAAAATAATAATGTGCTGATGATATACTAATTAGATGAAAATACTATTTATTACTCGGAAATGGTCTCCGGCCATTGGTGGTATGGAAACGTATAGCATAGAGTTATGTCGTGCTTTAAAGGAACAAGGTGTTAATTTAACTGTACGTAACCTTCCTGGGCAAAACAATGGAAAACCACCTAAGATCTTTGCACTTCTTTCTTTTTTAATTACATCAATATATTATTTGTTTCGCCACCGAAAAGATTATGACGCCATCCATTTTGGTGATTTTGTATTATTTCCATTAGCATGGGTTCATTCAAAATTTTATCCTGATGGAAAGCGCGTTATTACAGTGCATGGTTTAGACATTATTTATGGCAACAGAAAAGGACTTTCCCCCTTTATTTACAGCAGATTCATCAAGTGGTGTCAAAGACGTATTAATGCTGTAGATATGATTATAACCAACAGCCATAATACTTCTCATTTGGTTGACAAAATGGGACTAGGAAAATCAATTGCGATACCACTTGGTGTCAGGCTAAAAAATAAAGACTTTCATCCAGCTGATAAAAATAAATATATTTTATTTGTTGGCCGCTTGGTAAAAAGAAAGGGCGCTGCTTGGTTTGTATCCAATATTTTACCCAAACTTCCCTATGGTATTATTTTAAAGGTTGTTGGAAAAGTCTGGGATGCTGATGAAGAAAAAGTATTATGTCAAAGCAAGCAAGTTGAAATGTTAGGTTTTATTGAAGATAGTGAGTTAGAATATCTTAAAAAAAGAGCATCTATAATTATTATGCCAAATATTCCTAGTCAAGGTGATACTGATGTTGAAGGTTTCGGTCTTGTTGCTTTAGAAGCATCAGCATCCGGTAGCCCATTGATTGCATCAAATATTGAAGGGATAGCAGATGCTGTTATTACTGGGCAATCTGGCTTTTTGGTAAAAACGTTAGACGTCACTGATTGGTTAAAGCAAATAAATAAAATACTTGAATGGTCTGATGATGAAAGAGAAAGCTTTGCTAAAAATGCATTTACTTCACTTCAGAATCATTTTTCATGGGAACGTGTGGCAAAGGAGACCAAAAATGTTTATTCCAGTCTTAATTAAACTTAGGTTTATGAGTCTTTAGATGAAGGTGTGGTTGCCCTATATTAAAACTGGTAGTGGTACAGATACCTTTACAAAAACTTTGGCTTCTGGACTAGAACGGCAAGGAGTTGAGGTTGTTGTCAGTCAATACCCTCATTTTCTGCAATACTTTCCTTGGCCGCTCAAGTTTATTCGGTCACCTCAAAATGTTGATATTATCTTGACAAATACCTGGAATGGCTTTGCTTTTAAACGAAAAGGGGCAAAGCTTATCGCAGTACAGCACCTATTTGTTTTAGATCCTTTGCTTAAGCCTTATAAGTCTTTTGCTCAATCAATTTTTCACAATACTTTAGTCAAATTGTTTGAGAATAAGTCTCAAATATCGGCAGATCTAATTGTGTCTGTAAGTCAATCAACCGCAAAGGCTTACCATCATTGTATTAATGGTGATTTCCCAGAAGTTATTTTAAATGGCATCGATACTGTTTTTTTTACCCCTATGTTTCCTGCTGAAAATAGAGATGATATTTTTAGGCTTTTATTTGTAGGTAATTTTAGTCAACGAAAAGGTGCCGACTTGTTACCACAAATTATGGAAAAGCTAGGTAATAAGTATAAGCTTTTCTATACCAGCGGTCTTCGAGTAAAAGGTTCCCCCGCAATGCACACTAATATGATCCCTTTAGGGAAAATGAATCATGAAGAGGTGCGAGAACAATATAGAAAAGCTGATTTAATTCTGTTTCCGACTCGTTTAGAAGGCTTGCCATTATCTGTTATGGAAGCAATGGCTTGTGGCACACCCGTTATCAGCCACAACACGTCATCCTTACCTGAAGTAATACGTAATAATTACAATGGTAAACTGTGTCAATTGGATGATATTAATTGTTTTGTTCATTCTATAAAGGCACTTGATAAGGATAGAGAGCATCTTGAGTTAATGGGTGAAAATGCACATCTGGATGCAAATAAATATTTTTCGGTTGACAGAATGGTAGATAACTATATTGGTTTGTTTAAACAAATGAATTTGGATACAAAATGTCAGGTAAAGTGACTACATGTGTTATTGTTCTCAATTATTTTGATTTCAATATTACGCTTAAATGTATCGAGTCATTAATTGGCCAGCAGTTTGACACGCTTTACATTGTAGATAATTCAGGCGACAAGGCAGAAGCATTATTAACTCAATCCATAAAAGATATACTTATGTCGCAAGAAGTTTCTTTTAAAGTAGAAGTTTTGGTTAATGAAAAAAATTTAGGGTTTGGGGCGGGAATCAATGCCGCTGTTGAAAAAGATATAGAAAAAACTGAAGGGCACAGTTACTATTTATTATTGAACAATGACGCGATACTGATTCCTAAAACTATTGAAACGTTGGTTAAAAGATGTTCATTGAATGAAAATATAGCATTAGTATCCCCTCGTATTAATTGGGGAGGGGAACTTGTTTCTTTTCGAGGGTATAATAAATATTTGGGGCACGTAAGAAGTGCACCCAATAAAAATGCTGAGCCTTATCTTACGGGATGTTGTTTATTGGTTGATAAAGTATTAGTAAACTCTAAAGGGCATATTTTTGATGAAGATTTTTTTATGTATGGTGAAGATATTGAATTAAACTGGCGTGCAAAAAATATGGGTAAAGAAATCTGCTGTGCTGATGAAGTGACTATTTTTCATGAAGGTACGGCTTCTTCTAAACAAGGAGAATATTTTTATGAATTCCATGTCGCTAGAGGGCATTGGCTGCTTAGTGAAAAGATATCAACTAATTTATTTGAAAAAATATTATTTATTCAGGCACATTTTATTTATTTTTTGATTAGAGCAATGGTTAGAGCATGGCGTTACCAAAAATGGGATCCTTTAGTTGCATTTTGGAAAGTTATTTTTGATTTTCAGGGTGTAAAAAGTGAAAAATAATCCATTAGTGTCTGTGATTTTACCTACTTATAATCGTTCAGAAACAATCGGTCGAGCGATTCAAAGTGTACTTTCACAAACATATAATAACCTTGAGTTGATCATTATTGATGATGGGTCAACTGATAATACGAGTGAAATAATTTCCAGACAGTTTGACAAGAAAAATATTAGATATTATTGGCAGGAAAATAAAGGTGCGAGTGCTGCTCGAAATTATGGACTTAAATTAGCTCAAGGTAAATATATTGCTTTTCAAGATAGTGATGATGAATGGTTATCAAATAAGTTAGATTCTCAGGTTGATATCATGGAATTATGTGATGAAAACACAGCTGTTTGTTATAGCAATATGAACCGAATAGATGAACTAGGACAAAAATATATTTGGCAATCCCCAGTTGTTTTCAGGGGGGTAGTAATTTCAGAATTATCACTTGATTATCAGGTGTTTGGTATAGGAATGCAGACCTCTTTAGTAAGAAAAAAATGCATTGACAATATAGGCATGTTTGATGAAACATTACCGAGATTTATTGATTTAGATTGGTTTACTAGGCTAGCTGAGCAATATGATTTCTGTTTTATTCAAAAGCCGCTTGTAAACTATTATGAGACAGTTGGTATTACAAGCAATTTAAAATCTTTGATCAAAGCAAGAGAGGTTTTACTGGAAAAACATGCAAATATATTTGATGAAAATAAACTTTTTTATTTGGCACAACAAGTAAGAATAGCTGAAGCCTATTGGAAGGATGGACAGACAAAGGTGGCTCGTAGTATTGCTTTTAATGCAATAACTTTGACACCTTTTAAACTATTATTTGTCGTCAAGCTGGTGGTTATTATATTTTTTCCATCTTCTCTTATAAGTAGGTTACCATTAGAAATTCGGAAACTATTTCAATAAAATAAAAACTATTTTAAAAACTCTTAACAAGACAAGCTTTTATTTGAGGTAAAAATGCAAGCTTTTATATGAGGCAAAAATGATAAATAAGTTTGTTATAATTGTTGGTTCGATGAAAAGTGGGACAACATCGTTGTTTGAATATATTGCTCAACACCCTGAAATTTGTCCGGCAAAAGACAAAGAGCCTGAATTTTTCGTACGAAAAGAAAAATTAGAAAAGGGGATGGGATATTATGAAAAGCTCTGGAGTTGGGACTCTTCTATACATAAATATGCATTAGAAGCATCAACAAGTTATACGAAGGTACCAGTTTTTCCTAATGCTGCAGAAAACATGAAGCAGACTGCTCGTAACTTCAAGTTTATATACATAGTGCGTGATCCAATTAGCCGTATAATCTCACAGTTAGGCCATACGGCTATGATTGAGAATACAATAATAAATGCAAAAATTTCTGAGAAAGTACTTAAGAACTCAATTCATTATTCTTCTTATACTGCTCAGATTAATGAATATGCAGAAAGGTTCGGCAAGGAAAGTATCTTATTGTTACAATTTGAGGATTTCATTTTAGATCCAATTGCTATTTCTAATCGAGTGAGTAATTTTTTAAATATATCAAATAACTTTCAGTATCAATATCTTGAACCTAAAAATGAGAAATATAATGTTATGCTGTCGAGTAAATTTAAACTTTTGCTCAAATTTAGACACTACGTACCAGAACCAATAAAGAACAAAATAAAAAAATTCTTGGTAGGTAATAAAATATTTAGACGCTATGTTAATAAAAACATAAAACAGTCCTCTGTTCTGGATGATGAGCTTAAGGAAAAAATAAAAAATGATTTATTAACTGATATTAATGAACTTAAACATAATTATAATTTAGATACAACAAAGTGGAAAGAATGGAATAGTATATTACTATAATTGAGGGTGTTTCTGTTATTATTTTATAGCGGCGAGTAAAAGTACCTCCTAAAAATGAACAGTTATATTTAATGTATTTGAGTTTCTAGCCTAGCAAACTATCTCAGTTTTAAATTCAATTTATAACGATGAAGTGGGACTTTTTTCAACATTAAGTTGCTTTGAAGCAGCAATCTCACTACTAGAAATATTGATATTATTATTGTAGTTAATAATTTAACAGATGGATCAATTGCAGTCATTGAGTCTTTTTCTCGTGTTATTGTACTGAAAAAAGATAAGACAGATGCCTATGTAGCAAGAAATAGAGATATTTAGCTATACCTCATTTATTTTTGTATTTCTTGATGTTGAAACTAGTGCTCATGAAAACAGGTTGTCTAAGTGTCTATATAAATGCTGCTCAAATATCCAGGTAACTAATTACCTGCTTTTGGCATATCGGTGATATATATGCTAAAAAATGGCTTGACACTAAATGACTAAAGTAAAGGGTTGCAACTCTATTCCAATTATAGCTTTATGAAAGAACTGCCTGGAAGAGTATTGACACATCAGAATGATACCATTGTCTAAAAAAATAGCGGAATTATCAATGAGAGAGGAAAAATGTTAATAGATATTCTTGGGGTTGGAACTCGTAATAAAGGAGCAGAGTTAATGTTGGCTGCAATTCTTTCTCATATGAAATCTCATTACTCAAAAATTTCTTTTGCATCTGAACCTATGCCTCCTTTTTTTGAAATGCACTGTCAATATGACCTATACCAAAAAATTTGGTTTTATGTAAGAGGTATGCAAGTTGGACGATTAGGGCGACTTATTCCAAAACAAATAAGGCACCGCTTTGGTTTAATAACGGAAGAAGAAATCAATGCTGTTTTTGATGCTTCAGGCTTTGCTTACGGTGATCAGTGGCCAAATAAAAAAATGCAGCAACGCATAGCAAACCACATAACTCGTTGGAAAAAACAAGGGAAAAAAGTTATTCTTCTCCCACAAGCCTTTGGCCCATTTGAAAAAATAGAAAATGCTAACACCATGAAAAAAGTTTTGAATAATGCTGATCTTGTCTTTGCTCGAGATAATATATCTTTTAATTATTTAACCCAATTAGCACCCAATTCTTCCAATATATTCAGGGCACCAGATTTTACAAACTTACTCAAGGGTACCATTCCAGAGTATCATGATCAAAACGAATGTAGAATAGCTTTTATTCCAAATTCAAAAATGTTAAAAATGACTAAAGATAATATTTCAAATCAATATATTGACATATTTGTTTCAGGTATCAATCAATGTTTAGCGACAGGGAAAAAACCATTTATTTTAGTTCATGAAAGCCATGAAGATAATAGTTTAGCAAAGAAAATCACAGGTTTAATAAATGTGCCTATTCAAATTGTAAAGCCTATTAGTCCACTTGATATAAAAGGAATTATAGGCACTTGTGATTTAGTTGTAAGTTCCAGGTTCCATGGATTAGTAAGTGCACTGAGTCAAGGTGTTCCCGTTATTGCTACGGGCTGGAGCCATAAATATAAAGAATTACTTGCTGATTATTCTTGTTCAGAACTAATTATTCCTGTAGAAAAAGAGGCAATGATATCTATACTAACCAATTTATTTGATAAAAAATATTATGCTTCAGTTAAACAAAAAATTGAAGCCGCTTCAGATATTCAAAAAGAGGCAGCAAGGAATATGTGGGAAAAAGTAGAAAACTGTTTAAGCGAATTAGATTGTTAAATAATTATATCAATTCTACAGGTTGAAAAACTACAATATATAATACTCTACAGTAGTTGGAAAATATTAGCAGGTGTGTAGGTGAATAATGAAAAAAATTGATGGAATAACAGTAATCATTCCGGTCTATAACGATGCAATTGCCTTAAGGAAATGTCTTCAGTCATTAATCCAACAATCATATTCTTCAGAAAAAATAGAACTCATTGTTGTTGACAATGGTTCAACACACAGCCCTATCGATGTCGTGAATGAATTTAAAAATGTTCATTTTTTAATTGAGAGAAAGACCGGGTCTTATGCTGCTCGGAATGCAGGTATTGAGGCTGCCAAATATTCGCATTTTGCCTTCATTGATTCTGATTGCATTGCTGATAAAGATTGGCTAAGAAATGGAATAAATAAACTGATTGAAAACCCGGAAGCGGGCTTAATTGGAGGCAAAGTAGGTTTCTTATTTTCAGTTCCTGACAAACCAAATGCTGTAGAAGTATATGACAGTATAACTTATTTTAAACAAGACGAATATATTCAAGAGAAACACTTTAGCGGAGCAGGTAATTTATTCACATCAAAAAATATTTTTGATAAAGTCGGTTTATTTAACTCTGATATGAAATCAGGAGGAGATAGGGAATGGGGAAACAGAGTATACAATACAGGCTTACAACTAATATATTCTGAGACCGCAATAATCTTTCACCCAGCAAGACACCTGTTTTCTGAACTTTCGAAGAAAACAAAACGAGTTGCAGGTGGTGTATCTCAAATTGATAATTCCAATAACATACAAATGAACAGTTCTTTAATTATACGAGCATTGTTCCCTCCAATAAAAAGAATAATAAAAGTCTTCAAAAATAGATCGATTAAAGGTATTTGGATGAAGTTGAAGGTTTCATCTATAATTTTTTCACTTAAATATATTGGGATATATGAACAAGTTCGACTTGCAATTGGTTTTTCACCCAAAAGGAGCTAGTTTCATCTTAATAGTTTTAATATTAAAAGGATTATGATTACAAATGTTTACTGAGTCCTTAACTGTAGCCTCCATTTTGCGACCTATTTATAACATCACGTTTTTTCTCCCATTAGCAGCTCAACAGATTTCTTTTGAGACCATGGAATCATACCTGATGCATCAGGATAACCAACTGAAATTAATAAAATAGGTCTCTCATTATGATCCAGTTTAAGCTTCTCAGCTAAAACTTGTTCCAGATGCTCAATATCGGGCCAATTTATGGGACAGGATGATAAGCTCAGCGTCTCTAGCGCAAGCAGTAATTGCATTATCGCCAGAGTTGCATCAATATAAATTATATGTCGATCTCGCTCAAATGGATATGCACTCAGATTGCCTATCACTACTAACAGACAGGGTATATTCTCAGAAAATCCCTTAGTTCCCATTGCAATGGAAGCGATTTCAGATGCTTTAATTGAATCATTTATTACCTCAAATCGGTAAGGCTGCCGATTACATGCACTTGGTGCTAATGTGGCAGCTGCAATGGCTTTTTGAATAAGATCTTCTTCTACAGGTCGTTGTTCATACCACCTTACTGAGCGGCGTTGAATGCATAGCTGATAAAATTGTTCGTAAGTAATATCTGAAGGTGTTATCGTATCATGTCGATAGGGTGCAGCACATTTATCTTGTTCTGATATAGGTTTGTCTTTATTTATTGACTTATACCTTTCAAAGAGACCTTGTATTTTATCGGTCATTTCAATGGTATTAAAATATTTGTAGAGCACATCTCGAGCCCATTGAAGTTCATCTTTTTCAAAGCTTGATATGTTACAACATGTTTCAAAGCATATTATGGTTTCTTCTATATAATTTGCGGCAAAAAGTGCTCTTTGCGGCCGCATTATTAATCCTTTTTCCAGGCGATGAATGTTACGACGCAGAAGTATACTACTGTGCCCCGGTTTCTTTTCAGAAAGTTTATATTTAAGCCTGCCTTTTAGCACAGCCTGATGTTCACGATCAAATTGGCGACTAAATAGCAAATAATATAACGAACTCAAGAAGGGATGAGATGAGCAAATTTTTACCAGATTTTCATCAATAAGTTTAAAAAATTTTCTTTGTACTGCTCGTGCTTTTTTTATATTTCTAATAATAATATACATAATAAATTTATTCTTATATTTTTTTAAGCCAGTGAAAAGGGAAAATTAATGAACGTGTCATAATTATAGCCATTGGGCGAGTACTAGAATGAAAGAACAGTGAAAAATATCCTGCACTTGCATATGAAATAATTGTTGCAATTGCAGCACCTTCTCCTTGCCAAAGTGGGATCAGGAAATAGTTTAAGAGTATATTAATTATTGCACCCACGCCGTGAGTTAATAATGACATAGAATACAGCCCTTCTGCAATTAACCACTTGCTTAATAATGCACGCATAAAGACAAAAAGCCCAGCCCATATATGTATAGCAAGAATATTACCTGCAGGGCTGTATTCCTCTCCAAATATAAAGGGTATAAACCAGTTGCTTAAAAAAGTCATCAGGATAGCTACTATGAGAGCTAATAACAAGAGCACATCACATAAATTCTGTAGTTGTCTGGTGTATATAGCTTGAGATTTTTTTCTAGCCGTTAATAATTTAGGGAAAAAAGAGGTTGTAATTGCAATAGGGATAAAGTACCAAATTTCGGAAAATCGTGATGCGACAGCATATTGCCCAACAGCACTATTTGAGACCATATTACCTAGCATTATCTGATCAATTTTTAAATAAATAATAGCAGCAAATCCAGAAAGAACGAGCCAAAAGCCATTTTTAGCAAATTTCATTGCATAGGATTGACTAAACTTAAGTCTGAATACCAGCCGGGATTTTTTTTGTAATAATATCAGTGCAAAAATGCCTCGAAAAGCTACTTCTGCTGCCGTGATAACTACAAAGGTGAATAGTGAAAGAGAAAGGAATACCGCAGAAATTTTTAATATTGCACTGAGAAAAAAGAGAGAAATTCGCATTTTTACAATGGGTTGAATTTCTACTCGATATTCAAACCATGTTGTAGCAAGTTCGGCGGCAATAAAAATTTGTGCTATGGCTAAAATGACTAATAATATACGTTCATTTGGGGTGTCTAGTAACCAGATGCTTGACAGTACAATAATGCCTAAAGCACCTACTCCCCCCAATAAGCGTATTATAAATGCTGTACCCAATATAGTATTGGCCTTACTTGGCGTTTCAATGAGTTCTTTAGTAATAATACCTTTGAGTCCCATGACACACAAAGGACCCATGAGTGATGTAAGTGCTAGCAGATAACTATAAAGGCCAAATAGTTCTACTCCCATATATCGGGCAATCAATATGCCCGTGAATAAACTTAAACCCATGGAAATAATCTTTTCCATGATAAGCCAGGTGCTATTATTGATTGCCTTACTGTTTTCGTTGTTTAACAGTGTCCGCAAGTATTTAATCATTTTTATATCATATAGTATTTAATTTATTGCAATCTTTTTTGTAGTTGATACTGGTATAGAGATTTTTGTTTAATATTAGAGTCATTAAGCCCTTTAATGTAAGCATCTGGTCCATAATTCAGTTTTATAGGGAGGGAGCCATGTAACCCTATTAGTCGTGCAGATGGTGCATCATTTAGGGTAATGAGGCCATTTTTTTTGAAATCAACTTCAATGTTCCAAAATACTGAAAAAGCACCGCTGGTTGGACGAAGATTTTTAGCCCCACCATGATTAAACAGCTGACCAATATCATAAATCTGTAGCTGCAAGTCGTCAAACAAATTTTGCTGGTTTAAACCATTATGTTGATCTAAGGGTGAATTGTAGATCTCACCATTTGTATAAACATTGAGCCTTGATGCATAACCCATGCTGGGTCCATGTCTCGCCTTAGATAATAAGTGAAAGTCTTTTGTTAGAATATTGTTTGAGTTTGATATTACTATTGAATGATGTCCTTCTCTGCCATTAAGTGTTATGTTTTCGATCGTAAGATTTTTACTTTTTTGTATAATGATACCATTGTCTGAATTTGTAATTAATACATCGCTTACCCAACCATGTAATAGGTTTTTTAGAAATAAAGCATTGTATCCTGCTTCCATTAAATGCCCCTGGTAATAACTATCAGGAAAAGCAATACGCAATGATTCAATGCCAACCTCATTTAGAAAATTAGTGTGACTCAGGGTGACGCCCCAATCTGGGTGAATGTCATGCAGTAATTTTTCTTTTATAGTTATGCTGTTATTTATTATGTGCTCAACGGTGACAGTCTGTCTGATAAGCCCTTTTTTAACCAATTTTCTTGTTTTTGAACCAATATTAACCAATTGATTATTGACCGTATGACTTAAAAGGCCATCTGAATCGATGCAATCAGATGAGCACCATCTTATCTGAAGCACTGAGCCTGTTTTGATATTATCTGTTGGCTCTATTGCTAGTGTCTGGCCACCTTGATTGCCTGAAATAACAGCCGTTCTGAGTTTATTTTTCTTGATACCATCTGAACTTGTCCATATAAAACCACCTGTCCAGGATACGGGAGAATAGAACCTTCCATTGACTCTCTTATTCTCTCTAATAATATAAGATTTTTTTTTAATGATATGTTCTGGTATCTGTCTTACTTCAAGAATTGGTTTAGGGAAATATAAAGTGGTATTTTTCTTTGAGTGCCCGCCACTCCCGCGAATAACGATATGACTTCTTTTAACAGGGAGTGTTTCACTAAGAATGAAACGCCCAGGTGGGAAAAAAATAACAACGGGTCCATTATATTCATGTGCGGATTTTAATGTAGCCAGGACTGATAATGTATCATCGATGTAATCGTCAGGCATAGCACCAAATTGTGTCACATCAAAAATTTTTCCTTGTAAATCAGGAATATTTTTTTCTCCCCATTGATAACCAGCGTAAGAAAAATCTGGCATATAGTGTGCTGAATTGTTAGAAATAATTTCAGGTGTCCAAGTGGGGTTAATTACTTCTTCTAATGTTGAACAGCCGGCTTGTAAAAGCAGTAAACTGATTAAAAGAAACTTAGACAGGTTATATAAGTGCATGTTTGTATTTATTTATTGAGTTGACTGGTTCATGTTACTAATTGTTTTAGTTGATGATATTTCTTTTTAAGTACATTCTCCATCTTTAATCGATAAGTTAAGGGAATTGAGAAAGAAATAAAGGTTTGAATATCACCTTTAAAATGCAGCTTATAATTTGTATTTTTACCATTTCCTGCTAATAGGTCATAGTATTTTACTGATGGCATTTTATGAGCTTGTTCGATGGCAAAGCCAAGCATTAATGTTCCCATAGAAACTTTATCATTAGGATAAGGATAAAAACCAAGTTGTAGGTTATATCTTACGTTATCAATGGTTATGTCATAGCAGACTGCCTGCAGCTTCTTTTTTTTGTCGTGATAGTTTTCGTAGAGACAGATGGCATTGAGTTGCTGTTGCTTAAGGTAATATTCAGAAACTTTACTATGAAACATAACACTGTGTTCTGAAAAACAGATTTTTCCCCATCGTTTAAGATGCATACTGTTCAGATCTTTAAAAAATTGAACCACTTCCTGCTTTGAGTTAACACTGCTTATATGATGAGTTTGAAGTTTTTTTCTACGGTTAAATAATTTTAGCCTTGTGTTTTTTCCAAGCCGGGTGAGGTAGGTAGAAAAATCATCACTGGTTGGAATTTTAATGCCGGTGTCTTGTGTACAGCTGGCATTGCTATAATGATGTTTAAGCCATTGAGCTGTTTGTTTTTTAGCAGCCAGATCGCGAAGTTTTATTTCATCAACGTGTTGTGTGAAGTAGTTGAAAATAATGGGCAATAAAGTGTCATAAAGTCCGGCGGGCAGAATAAAGTTTAAATATTCTGAGCGGATTGAGTCATCATTCGCAGAGTATGCACCGATCCATTCGCATCGTGTATGCTTTAAGTTGAGACGATTATTACTTATGTAGGTATGACATGGCACTATGCCTATCAAGGTATGTTCGTTTAAGGAATTTTGTTCATAAATGCCAAGTAAAAAGAGTGTAAGATTTAAACGCGGCTGCCAGATCTCCCACCAGGTTTTCTGCCATATCCAACTTGAAAAGAGTGGGTTAGCTTCAGATTGTTTTAAACAATGCTGCCATTGTGACTCCATTTTGTAGAAATCAATCTGGCTTATTGGTGCTATGTGATATGTTTGCTGGTCTATGTGCATCTGTGTTATTTGATTTTGGACTATAAAGTAGCATAGAGCATTTTTAAATGGAATTAAAGAAAGTTAAAAACTATGTCAAAAATTATGTTAAAATTTTTGACTGGGGGCACTAATAATTATATAGGTTTTATATGAACGACGTATCATCAAATAATCATGTTCGCTTATTATGGACCGGCGGTTGGGATTCTACGTTCCAACTTTTAAGGTTGCTGAATATTGATAAGTGCTCTGTGACCCCCTATTATTTGATTGATCCCGATCGTCCTTCAACTGGCCTTGAAATTAGGGCTCTGTCTCGTATAAAGAAGCGTATTTTGAAGGATTATCCTCACACTCAGGAATTATTTCAAACGGTACAGTATTTTTCAGTGGATGATATTGCTGCCGATGCAGAAATAAGCAATGCTTTTTATTCTATCACTAAGAAAAAACATTTGGGCAGTCAATACGAATGGCTTGCCCGTTTCTGTAAGGAGAGAGGCATTACTGATATGCAGCTGTCTGTTGAAGCCAAGCCGGGTCATAGTAAAGTAAACTTTGATTTTGAAGAACTTGTTTGTGAGCAGACAGACAATGATCAGCTAAAGCAGTCGAAAACAAGTGGTTCAAAATCAAGCGACTTAAAATCAAGCTATTCAAAATCAAAATTTCGTGTTGATCCAAAATTTAAAATGATGCAGGAAAATACCCTTTTTCAATATTTTTCTTTCCCGACGATTCAACTAACCAAGGGTCAAATGGCTGAAATTGTCACTCAACAGGATTGGAAAAAAATAATGAAGATGACCTGGTTCTGCCACAACCCGACAAAGAGGATTCAACCCTGTGGGAAATGCACCCCCTGTCTTCTGGTGATTGATGCCGGGCTTGGCTGGAGAATACCGACAAACAGGCGCTTTTTTTCTTTTTTTTATCGATACCTGGTTCTGCCGTTTAAGCGGCCGGTAAAAATGATGCTTAGGAAATTAACGGATTTTAAGCAGGCCTGAAACAGTAATGAATAAATATTTGCATTGGACATCTTTGTTATTATTTTTTTCTGGGTTTGCTTATTTCTTTTTGCCAACCTGGTCATCTTTCTTTGAACGATGGAATCGCTTTGACGAAAGTTATTCTCATGGTTATCTGGTTCTGATCATTGTTATCTATCTCTTGTTTCAGCAAATTCAACGAATAGACTATGAAAAAATTAAGGTGAATTATTTATTTGTCCCTGTTCTTATGTTGTGCTCTTTTTTGTGGGTATTATCCTATTTTGCAGATATTGAAGTCATTCATCAGATTTTAATACCCATTATGCTGTGTCTGTTTTTTTTAATTGTTCTGGGCGTAAAGGAGGGGCAGAAGTTTTTCTTTCCAGCTTTATTCTTATACTGCGCCATTCCTTTTTGGGACTACCTGGTTGAATTATTACAGGATGTGACGGTTTGGATTAATGGCGTCTTCCTTGGATTTATTGGTATTCCAGTTTACATTGAGGGTGTCATGGTCACCATTCCGGAAGGGGTATTTGAAGTGGCAGGCGGTTGCTCAGGATTACGCTATCTGATTGTTGCTTTGACGCTTGCGGCCTTGTATGCCTATCAGAATTATACACAATGGCGGACAAGAACTGCTCTGATATTGACAGCGGTGTTTTTCGCATTATTGGCCAATTGGCTGCGTGTTTATATCATTATTATTGTCGGACATGTAACGAACATGCAATCGGATTTGATCAATAATCATGATTTTTTCGGCTGGATACTATTTGCTTTTACTTTAATTCCATTTTTTTATCTGGCAGGTCGTTATAGCCTCTGGTTTAAAGATGAAATGCCGGTTGAAAAAACTCATGAGATAAAGCCTTCAACTTACCATTTTGCACCTTATTTAGTGGCCTGTCTGGCATTGTTTATCCCACCCATGTCAATTTCATCTGCTGTTAATGATAATACTCTGGCTGAGGCATTGCCGGTTTTCAGTGGTGATACTGAGCAACAGCCCAAAATGTGGCTTCGTCCTGTTTTCATTGGTGCTGATGGACGACTTGATGAGGTGTTTAAGGTTAATGGGGAGCGATTGCAGGTGTCATTCAGGCATTATGCACAACAGCACCCTGGAAAAGAACTGGTGTATTATAAAAACCATATTTATTCCAATGCATGGCAAGTGACCCAGCAAAGCAGTGAGCATGGTTTTGCATTCAAGCAGATATTACATTCGGATAGCGGGAAGAGCATTCTTGTGGCCAGTCAATATTCCATTGCTGGGTATAAGGTAGATAATCGGATGGCCGCAAAGCTTCTAGAATTGTTTAAGCCGCTGATGTCATCTCAGCACTCAAGTGTCCTGATCCTGGCAACACCATGCCGGAAGACATGTGAGTCGGCTAAAGACCGGATTAATGTCTTTATCTCGGATAACAAAAGAACAATTATGTCACTGTGAGCGATTATTGTAATCTTAGGTTATCAATGTACAGAATGGCCTCTTTTTGTAGCTGATACATAAAAAAAGTAATTTCACTGATATTGCTTATGTCCATTTTTCTATTTTCTGGACTTTGTACAATCTGTATGAGGGGAATACTGATATGATTCCAGCCGTGCTCCAGTTTTAGCTTCAGATTAAATCGATTATTATGATTTTGCACCTCATTTATATTATGCTCATAGTCGGTTATTTTGACACTGAGCTTTAGTGGGGCGCTATCTGGATTATAGAGACTAAAATCCAGATGTTGATAAGCGGTCCAGTTACTCGGAAAATGCTCGAAAGTAAATCCTGAATATTTTTTACCCGATAAAAGCTTCACTTTCATCGAGTACTGGCCTTTTGTCTTATGCGTTTGACTCTGGCTTAAAAAATCACCGGACCATTGCTTGATATCCGGTTTTTTTTCAAAGTCAGCTAACATCGGGAGGTCTTCCCTAGCTTGAATTTCATACCTTAGAGCCTGATAAAAGCTCAGTTGATCCAATAGGATGAAACACGCAAGTAGTATCAGTAAGATGCGTCGTAATATTTTGTTGTTATTTTTGAGTGATGGCAGGAAGATTGCAATGGCGAGGCCTGCACCTAATGAGTTTCTATAGAGATCATTCAGATCAACAGAGCGCCCGATTTTTGATTGCAGTAACTCAATGAGCACACCTGATACAACGGTATAAATTACAACCGCCATAATGACGATCATATTCCCTTTTTTTTCCAGGAATTTTATTATTAAGTAATTACTCAGAATGAAAAAAATAATATGGCCAATATTCCAGAATTGTATAAAGCTGAGTTTTGAGTAGTGATTTGGGCCACCCAAAAAAAACAAAACAAATAAGATGGCTGTGCTAAGAACAATGACAGGGACAAGGAATAAATTTTTTGTTTCAGTTTTTTTTAATGGTGTAATGACTTGTTTTTTCATATCTTATTTGCTATTAATTAAATAGCATTCTATTTTTTTAAGCCAATGATGTGTCTATTTTTTTTACAATTATGAACGATATATTAATATTATCCATAATTATATGAATTTTTACTCTTTAATTTATTAAAAATATGGATTTTTTGGTAATTGGAATGAAATATGCATAATAAAATTAGTGTGAAGCATATTGTAATAAAATGCTAGTGTTTCTGGGAGCATGGACGGCTCATCCATGTTTAATTTTTTTATAGGTTTAAAATGCAGCAGGCACCCGAAGATAGAAGGCAAACACAGACCCCTTTGTTTCCTTTAACAGATAGTAGTGGTCATAAGGTCGAACACGATCGTCGCAGTGGGAAAGATCGTCGAAAAGAGCGTCGTGGTTCTGATGTTGCCAGAAAAATTATTAACCTTCTTCATTAAACTTTTTTACTTAAAGAAAAGTCTTCAGGTTTAAAAGCCCAGGCTTTATTATTGTTAAAAGTGTCAAATTTATTTACAATTGCTTTTTTTTAATTGTAAGGACTCTCTCCTCCTATGTCTGCCTTTGACCTGAATCTCTTAACTTCCTATGTATCTTGATCAAGCTGTTCTGACTTTTGGCCGGGCTATGCGTGAAAAATATGGCTATAAAGTTCATAAGCTGGCCATAGATGCCCAATTTACCTGCCCTAACCGAGATGGTACCAAAGGTATTGGCGGCTGCACCTTTTGTAATAATACCTCTTTTAGCCCCAATGCCCGAAAGCCGCCCGAGGTGTCTGAGCAGCTTGAAGCAGGGCGGAGTGTTATTTTAAAACGTACCGGGGCTACTCACTATTTGGCCTATTTTCAGGCCTACACAAACACATATGCTGATATCAATTATTTAAAATCTCTCTATGATAGTGCTCTGTCACACCCTGATGTGATTGGTTTATCCATAGGCACTCGCCCAGATTGTGTGCCGGACGGAGTCTTAAATTTATTATCACAATACCAGGCTCAGGGTTATGAAATCTGGCTGGAGCTGGGATTGCAGTCCAGCTTTGACAGCACTCTGAATGAGGTCAATCGAGGTCATGGCTTTGCTGAATATCAGGATGCCATCCAACGGGCACATCAATATGGTTTGCAGGTGTGTACGCATCTTATTGTCGGTTTACCGACAGAAAATGCTCAGCATAGTCTGACCAGCATGTCCCGGGTTCTGGATACCAGACCAGCAGGCATCAAAATTCACCCTCTGCATATTGTTAAAGGCACGCAGATTGCCCGCCAGTGGAAGAGCGGTGAGTATCAGGTGCTGACAATGGATGACTATGTTGATACAGTGGTTGAAATGGTTAATATGGCTCCTGCTGATATGATTTTCCACCGTCTGACAGGGACGGCATCAGAAGATTTATTACTGGCTCCTGATTGGTGCAGTAAAAAATGGCTGGTGTTAAATGAAATAACCAGAAAGTTAAATATAACAGCTCTTGTTGATCGCCGAGCGCGCGGGCGATCTGTCCGTGCTATAAGATATGCTTAAGATGGACGATACACCCATCTTCCCGGTAATTAAACAATAAGAAATCTGTATGATCAAAGAAAAAGCCCGAGCAGTAAAATTAGTGATATTTGATGTTGATGGTGTTTTAACGGATGGCATGCTCAACTACGGCCCAGAAGGTGAGCTTTTTAAACAATTCAATGTCAAAGATGGTGTTGGTATTAAACTATTGCAGCAGCAGGGGATTAATGTGGCCGTGATTACTGCGAAAGATTCCCGACCTCTTTCTCAACGTATGAAAGATTTGTCTGTCCAGCATTTTTACCCGGGTTGCAGTGATAAAAACAGAGCCTACTCAGAACTGCGTGACATTTTGTCTTTAAACGATGATCAGGTGGCTTATGTCGGTGATGATGTGATTGACCTGCCCGTCATGTCACAAGTAGGGGTCTCCATTGCTGTCCAGGATGCCCATGCTTTTGTAAAAAAGACAGCAGACTACATTACCCTGGCTGAAGGCGGGCAGGGGGTTGCACGAGAAGTTGCTGATTTGATCCTGGGTGCTCAATTTAATCTGGAACAACTCTACTCACATATGGCAAAGGGTCAAAAAGGTAAAATAGTCCAATGAATGCAGATTATAAAATTGTCATACCTGCACGATATGCCTCATCTCGCTTACCTGGTAAACCATTAAAAATAATTGCTGGTAAGCCCATGATTCAGCACACCTATGAGCGGGCAATGCAGAGTCAGGCAACAGAGGTTGTGATTGCCACGGATGATCAACGTATCATTGATGTTGCCACGCAATTTACCAGTGATATTGTTATGACGTCCCCTGATCATGCTTCAGGAACAGAGCGGCTGGCTGAAGTATTGATATTGAAAAACTGGGATGAGAACAGCATTATCGTTAATGTGCAGGGGGATGAGCCATTAGTTTCTCCGGTGCACATCGATTTAGTGGCAGAAGCATTGAAAAATAACACGAAAGCAGGAATGGCAACGCTGGCAGCACCACTTAATGACTTAGAAGAAGTATTTGATACGAATGTTGTGAAAGTTGTGATGGATTATCAGGGCTATGCTTTATATTTTTCGCGAGCGGTTATACCCTGGGCAAGAGATTCATTCACTATGGCGTCGTTTGACCAGCAACATGTTAAGAATTTAGTAGAAGAGGCCAACTGGTACCGGCATATTGGAATGTATGCTTATCGGGGAACTGCATTAAAGCAATACACAACATTAGCACCTTGTCTATTGGAAAAGACAGAGTCACTGGAACAATTGAGGGTGCTGTACAATGGTATCGGTATCCATGTTTCGATTGTTCATGATCAACCAGGACATGGTGTGGATGTAGAAGCTGATCTTGAAAAAGTTGAACGTCTCTTAACCGGTGCAAACAAAACATGACAAATAAGAAAAAAAGATCCCCAATGTTGTTAATTGCCCAGGACTCATTGACTGAACAAGCCAAGGCGCTGATTAATATGTCAAATGGCCTGGGCGATGAGTTTGTTAAAGCGGTTAATATGATTTTGCAGACAAAAGGCAGGGTTGTGGTCTGTGGGATGGGAAAATCAGGTCTGGTCGGACAAAAAATGATGGCAACCTTTGCTTCAACAGGAACCCCGAGTTTTTTTATGCACCCAGCTGAAGCTTTTCATGGTGATTTAGGCATGCTGATGCGTGAAGATTTGTTGATCTTAATTTCATACAGTGGTGAAACGGAAGAAATCATTAACCTCCTGCCATCGGTGAAACATTTCGGCAATGAAATTATTTCAATTGTGGGTAATAATGACTCGACCATGGCAAAGCATTCCGATGTGATCTTAAATGTGAAAGTTGAACGTGAAGTGTGTCCTAACAATCTGGCCCCCACCACATCCACACTGGCCACTATGGGAATGGGTGATGCCTTGGCTGTTGCATTGATTAAGGAACGCAATTTTCAGGCTGAAGATTTTGCCCGCTATCACCCTGGGGGTAATCTCGGCCGTCGCCTGCTGACAAAAGTTTCTGATGTGATGCATTCAAAGAAATTACCGGTTGTGAATATGAATACACCACTGAGTGAGGCCGTTCTATGCATCAGCGAAGGTCGTCTGGGTCTGGTGGTTATTACACAGAATTTACAGATTAAAGGAATTGTGACGGACGGTGACTTACGACGGGCGCTGGTTAATCAGGTTGATATGAACCGAGCGAGCATTAATGATATTATGACCCGGAACCCCATTACCATTTCACCGGATATGATGCTGGTTGAGGCGGAATCACTGATGCTGGAGAAAAAAATTAAAGCATTAATTGTCGCCGATCAAAAACAGCAGCTTATTGGTATACTGGAAATTTTCGATCGATAGGCTCCTCCTGGGAGCGTGGCATCTCGCCCACGATCAATATTTAAGGTTAAAGGTAGGCGGGACTCATCTTCAGGCATAAAATATGAAAATGATATGAAATAAACATGATAAAACAAATCAAAAACGGATTATTATTGCTGCTGGTTTTAGCTGTCAATAATCTGTCTGCACAATCTCTCCCTCAGGTTATCAAGCAGATCAAACCATCCATTGTTGGCATCGGTACCTTTCAAGCCACCCGGAGACCACCATCCAGTCTGAAGGGAACAGGATTTGTTGTGGCAGATGGCTATCATGTGGTGACAAACTATCATGTTATTCCCAAGAAAATTAATACAGAAAAAAAAGAATCACTGGTCATTTTCTACCATCAAAGCAGCCCAGGGGAAAAAGGTAAAATCAAATATCGCAAAGCCCGAGTGATCGCCAGGGATGAAGAGCATGATCTGGCTCTGCTAAGAGTTGAAGGGAGAAAATTTCCAGCCCTGAAAATTGAAACGACTCGTAAACCACAGGAAGGGGAGCTAATTGCCTTCACTGGTTTCCCTATTGGCGCGGTTCTGGGGTTGTTTCCGGTGACTCATCGAGGTATTATTTCAGCCATATCTCCTGTTGTAATCCCTGCACCAAGTTCTTCAACCTTAACTGTCAAGATGATCAAACGACTGAAGAATCCTTATTTTGTTTACCAGCTGGATGCCACTGCCTACCCTGGAAATAGCGGTAGCCCAATGTTCGATGCAGGCAATGGTAAGGTATTGGGTGTTATTAACAAAGTTTTCATTAAAGAAAGCAAAGAAAGCGTGCTGCAAAAACCCAGTGGAATTACCTATGCGATTCCAAATAAATATATTATAAAACTACTTCATCAGAGTAAAGTGATAGGATTTTAACCCTGAATTTACGTAAAAAAAGGCTCTCTTGAGTGTATTTTAAACAGAATAAATAAAAACACTTAAAAATTGATAAATTTTCTTGACAGAGAAAAGAAATTAACCAATAATAGCGACCTTTCTGAGGTATGGAGGGGTTCCCGAGCGGCCAAAGGGGGCAGACTGTAAATCTGCTGGCTCAGCCTTCGGAGGTTCGAATCCTCCCCCCTCCACCATTTCCTTCTTTAAATGAAGGCGGAAAATAGATTTTGTTACAGAAAAGCGCTTAATCACTATTGATCACATAAATTGATTGGATAATAGGATAGCGTTTTTTTTTACCTTAAAATACTCTCATATTAAGAAGAGAGCTTTAAGGCAGTATTTGCGGGTATGGTACAATGGTAGAACCTCAGCCTTCCAAGCTGATGATGCGGGTCCGATTCCCGCTACCCGCTCCATTTATTACTCCTCTGGGTTGTTAACTTCATCGGTTAATAACTTTCAAGGAATGATGAATGCCCATGTAGCTCAGGGGTAGAGCGCATCCTTGGTAAGGATGAGGTCGCCAGTTCAATTCTGGCCATGGGCTCCAGATAATCAACTGTTTGCTTAACACGCATAACTATTTATTTAAAAGATTGGGGTCAGTGATGTCCAAAGAAAAATTCGAACGTACAAAACCACATGTCAACGTTGGTACAATTGGCCACGTTGACCACGGTAAAACAACCTTAACAGCTGCTATTACAAAATGTATGGCGGAAGTA
>JADGEM010000123.1 GCA_016744375.1 Gammaproteobacteria bacterium | reverse complement strand
TTTTGAAGTCTTTTTGAAGTGAATAAATAGTGGTCTGGTAACTTCTATTTGATCATCAAACTGGCTTCAATTCAACCTCTAAAGATCCTCCCTATGAACACCAATTAAATTATTTTATATGACTTGAGACGGTAGTCACACGTCATACATGCCACCCATAAAATGAGAAGTAAAAAACATAAAAAAAAAGTAATACATGCCATCCATAAAATGAGAAGTACAGTTAGTGCGCGTATTTCTCTATCGGAAGTTACATCCCGACAATCGAAACCTCTGCAAATCTAGGATCTTTCATTGTGGATGGAGCAGTGGACTTTTTCTAGGTATTGGCAACCATAGTTTCCATCAGTATGAGTATGCGTGGTACACCAAAGCGTTCGACCTCTCATCTATAAAATGAAAAATTCGGCTCCTCCACTTTGATGAGTGAGCTAAACAAGTTTAACTGGCACGGATGAAGCCGTACATCCTAAAGGACGTGCGACTTTAGTCGCGCCCACTTAGCCAAGACTTATTGTGAATATATAAAAACTATAAAAAGCGTTCTAAATAAGAAAATCTTTTATTTATCAAAACTTAATGGTCGTTCTATATGAAATATTCACTCATCAAAGCGGAGAAGAACCAAAAATTTCTCTAAATAAAATTTAATGAAATAGGAACCTTTTTGAGAGGAGCTGCATCTATTGGGTGTAGGCATTGATAATTTGCCAGGAAAAATCAACTCCCGATAAATAAAGGAAGAAAAATGACATTAGCAACTAAAAACAATCAATCCTCTCTTTTTACAGAAACATTAATTCAATCAAGACGTAATTTTTTGAGAAAAGCGGGTACAGCCACTTTTTCTGCGACAACAGTGGCATTATTAGCAGGATGCTCAACGAGATCAGCTGTTGCAAAATCAGAGAGCAAAGCAAGTGATATGGTTACACAGGATATTCGTATATTAAATACCGCGATTAGTGCAGAATATGAAGCGGTTGCTGCCTACCAGCTAGGTGCAGAAAGTGGTCTTCTCACCTCTGGAGTGCTTAAAGTTGCACTAAAGTTTCAAGGACATCACAAAGAGCATATTGATGCTTTATCTGCAGCGGTTATTCAACTGGGAGGTGATGCTAATTCTGATAAATCTCAATACAACTTTCCAGTGAGCAAACTAAAGAAGGAAAAAGATGTGCTTGAATTTGCCGCAGGTCTCGAACGGGGCGCTATGAGTGCTTATGCTGGTGCTATTCCCCTTTTTGATAATCGTGATTTATCAGCAGCCGCAGCCAGTATTCTTGCCGATGAAGCAATGCATTGGGCTGTTCTACGAAATGTTTTGGGACTTGATCCTGTTGCAAAAGCTTTTTATTCATAAGACTTATGAATGCCCAGCCGTGCCTTTTTCTTTTTATAAATGTATTAAATTTTCAATGTGTTATCAAAAGCAAAATTAGCAAATAAATACGGACTACAATGTGTAAGTCAGGAAATAATTATGAGAAATGGATTACGACAGACAAGAAAAAAGCGAAATGCTATGAATTGTTTTCCTCAAACCAATTTAATATTAATCGTTTTATTTTTTTGTATTATATTAAGTGAAGCATTGCAGGCGAGCAGTGTATCTGCAGGACAAAAAATTTATAATCGTTGTATTGCTTGCCATTCGCTCTCATATAATAGAACAGGGCCTAAACATTGTGGTCTATTTGGACGACGAGCAGGAACCGTGAAAGATTATGAATACTCTAATGCAATGAAAGCAAGTCATGTCGTGTGGAATAACTCAACACTCGATGCATTTCTTGAATCACCTTTAGACTATATTCCAGGCACAAATATGGGCTATGCAGGTATCAAGGTGGACACAGAGAGAGCCGATTTAATTGCCTATTTGCAACAGGTAACACAATCAAATGAATGTAAATAGATGCCAGATAAGTTACTCAGCAACAGTCTATGGTGTATCTAGAGATAAAAGTAAGGTAGGAAAAGTTTTATGATTGCACATGCACAAACCATCAATGTAGAAGATATTAAGCTTCCCTCTGCCAATGTTTCAGATAATGAACTGATTAATCGTGTCAAAGATGGAGATAATAACGCCTATGGCAGCATTATGCGACGTTACAATCAACGTCTCTTTCGAATTGCCAGAAGTATCGTGACAGATGATGCCGCCGCTATGGATATTGTACAAGAAGCGCATATCAAAGCCTATACTGAGCTTGACAAATTTCAGGGCTCAAGTCGTTTTATTACCTGGTTAGCCAGTATCACTCGAAATGAAGCATTAATGTTCTTAAGAAAGCATAAACGAGAGGTCTCTATGCCAGATGATGAAATGGAGTTTCTTGAGCAAAATGAAGCAGAGAACCACTTGTCAATTCATCTTGATGAGCAACCTGAAACATTTCTTGAAAGTAAACAATTAAAGGCATTAATCAATCAGTATGTCGACACGTTGCCTGTTAATTTTCGGACAGTTTTTGTCTTACGAGCAATTGAACTTTTCAGCGTCAAAGAAACAGCATCAATACTAGAACTCAATGAAGAGACCGTTAAAACTCGATTTTTTAGAGCTAAGAGTTTATTGCGGGAGAAAATCCAAAACTATCTTGATTCAGCTGATATGACCGTTTATGAGTTTGGAGGTCATCACTGTGATATTATTGTAAAGAATGTCATGGCCTTTATCTCTAAATATTCTGACGAGCCATGAATGTTATTGCTTGAAGGTAAATGTTTTTGGATATATGTGCCACGTAATACATGCCACCCATAAAATGAGAAGTAAAAAACATAAAAAAATCCTTATGAATTAAGAAATAAAGAAAAAATAGTGTGACTCTCTAAGAAAAAGAGATAAGTGGTGAAGATAAAGCCTGTATCTTTATAAGTAGGTGTAACCTCGTTACCTCTCCGACAGGTGAAAGCCTGCAATGTTTTGCACAAGGTTGATTAAACACTAAAAGGGACAGTTTAAGTGAAAATAGGAATAGGGTAGTTGTTAAACAACCTTCGACACGCATTGATTCCTCGGACCCAATGCTTTTTTTGATTTTGACAAAGTGTCTTTAATTGTGCTTCAGGCCCAACAAAAGAATAGAACCCTTTTGAAAATCCTTGAACGGTTTCCAACCAGGTTTGTTCGTCGAGTTGCAGTTTCTGTAGGATGTTAGGCGTGCTGGGGTTAATAAAACCGCGTTTATCCTCTCGGACAATACGGCCTGCCCAGTCAGCCAGTTCCAGGTAATCCTTGAGGTCAAAGGCAATGCCATTTGCTTTGAGTGAGCTGCCAATAAACGATGACAGCTTGACGGTGTTGTTGTTCGTGCGGTTGGCTATTTTTGTTTGGGTGACTAGTAACATGCCACCCATAAAATGAGCTCTCTGGTCAAAACAACCGGCAGGGTTTAGGCGCTTTAGCTCTGGGAATGAAATTGTGGCTGTCCTGTAACAACTTGTCCGTTTTAGGGGAAATACGCGGATAAAGCGTAGCATGACCCGTGCCTGCTATTTGGAAAGAAATAACAAAATAATTTTTGAAAAATATCAGACAAACAAAAAACGCTGTTTTCGGCTTAAATTATAGGGATAAGTTATTTCACCGAGTTTTGCTGTTTAAAATTAATGAGTATTGCATATAATGTTAAAATTAAATTAAACTGGATTGTTTAAATATCATAAATAGCGGATAGAATAATGAACTTAGGAAAAATTGTTTTTATTGTAATTATAACTTTCACATTAATCTCTTGTAGTGAAAAATCCAGCCAAACCATAACTTCTAAGCTAGAACCAAGAAATGGACTAAATAGCTGATCCAAAATGGTGCGCACTTTATAATTTCTGTTGTTGTACTTGTGAGCCTGGAAACGGTGATACGTTATTCATAAAGAGTCTGACA
>JADGEM010000122.1 GCA_016744375.1 Gammaproteobacteria bacterium | reverse complement strand
CAGGGAAGTACTCGCAGCGTCCCCAGTTAGACGAACCAGTCTCGGGTGCAATCGGCAGGCTCAACCTTTGCCTGAACGCCCCTTTTCTTTTGATTTTAAGGCACACTCAATTGCCGCTAAAGTAGTAAGCCACTATTTGATTTATAAAAAGAAAATATCATATTGAGCTATCACTATGAAGCTTTCTTTTTCACCGCCTTTTTCTTCGCGGCTTTCTTCTTAACTGCCTTCTTTTTTACCGTTTTCTTCTTAGCTGCTTTTTTCTTAGGCTTGGGTAATTCAATATCCCATTTTCCATCGCGAAAATGTCCAGTCCAGCCAGTTGCCTTGCCTTCTTTGTTTTCCGACATGACGTATTGTTCTTTATTTTTACGGCTGAAGCGGATCATAACTGGATTGCCTTTATTATCTTCAACTGGCGCTTCGGTGAGATATAAGAATTTAGGATCCAGTTCATCTTTGTGAGGTAATAATTCTCTGATCAATGGCGCACGGGTTTCTCGAGAGCGAGGGAAAGCGCTGGATGCCATAAAGACACCAGCGGCGCCATCACGAAATACAAAATATCCGTCTGACTTCTCGCAGGGGAGTTCTTTCATGTGAATTGGATCAGCCTTTGGCGGCGCTGCTTCACCATTTCGGAGTAACTTGCGGGTGTTTTTACAGTCATCACTGGTGCAGCCAAAATATTTGCCGAAGCGGCCTGATTTGAGCTGCATATCACTGCCGCATTTATCACATTCAATTACCGGGCCTTCATAGCCTTTGATGCGGTACTGACCCAGCTCAACAATAAAACCGTCACAATCTGGATTGTTGCCACAGATATGCAGTTTATGCTGCTCGTCGATAAGATAGCTGTCCATAGAGGTATCGCATTTAGGGCAACGTTTGCGCTCAATCAGCGCTTTTGCTTCACTTTCTTCATCCTGTTCCACATCGACGGCTTCATCACCTGGTATCAGGTTTAGGGTGCCTTTACAGCGCTCTTTGGGTGGCAGACTGTAACCAGAGCAACCCAGAAAAACACCGGTTGTACCAGTGCGAACCATCATATGACGGCCGCATTCAGGACAGGAAATGTCTGTGGGGGTTGGATCATTTACCCGCATACCGCCATCACCATCGGTATCCGCTTTATTTAATTGTCCTTTGAAGTCCTGGTAAAACGTATCAAGAACATCCTTCCAGTGCTGTTCACCCGTGGCAATTTCATCCAGTTCTTTTTCCATTTCGGAAGTGAAACTATAGGTCATTAATTCATGGAAGCTTTCACATAAGCGCTCGGTGACTACGGCACCAATTTTTTCAGCATAAAAACGCTTATTCTGAGTGGTGACATAACCCCGGTCCTGAATGGTTGAAATAATACTGGCATAAGTGGATGGTCGACCAATGCCTTTTTTTTCTAATTCTTTAACCAGACTGGCTTCTGAGTAACGTGCTGGTGGTTTGGTAAAATGTTGTGCAGGTAACAGACTATAGAGCTTGAATGTATCGCCTTCCTTAACGGCTGGCAGTATCACTTCTTCTGCAGATTTGGCTATGGCTTTCATGACTCGGGTCCAGCCGTCAAACAGAATGGTTCGGCCTTTTAACTTGAGATCATAATCTGCAGCGTGGATGGTGAGGGTGGTATTCTCATATTTAGCTGGAGTCATCTGACAGGCAAGGAATTGCCTCCAGATGAGCTCATAGAGGCGCTGAGCATCTCTGTCAACACCATTGATATCGGTTGCACTGATAGTGACATCGGATGGCCGAATGGCCTCGTGAGCTTCTTGAGCACTACCTTTGCTGCTATAGACGTTCGGTTTTTCAGGTAAATATTTTTTTCCAAATTTATCTTGAATGTACTGACGGCCGCTGGCAATGGCTTCTGCGCTCAAATTTGTTGAGTCAGTACGCATGTAGGTAATGTAACCAGCTTCATAAAGACGTTGTGCCAGCATCATGGTTTTCTTTACGCCAAAGCCCATTCGGGTGCTGGCGGCCTGCTGCAGAGTGGATGTGATAAGTGGTGCTCTGGGGCGACTGCTGGTGGCACGGGTTTCACGTTTGCTGAGAATGTAATCGGCATTTTCCAATACTTGCAGTGCAGTGCTGGTTTCGGCTTCGCTGTTGGGGCGAAATTCTTTACCTTGATATTTTACTACCTGAGCGTGCAGTTCATCTTTATTGGGCGTTAACAGGTCGGCATAGACTTCCCAATATTCTTCAGGGTTAAAAGCATGGATTTCTTGTTCTCGTTCGACCACTAGTTTAACGGCAACAGACTGAACCCGGCCTGCAGACAATCCCCGAGCGACTTTTTTCCATAGCAGAGGTGAGACCATATAGCCCACAACCCGATCCAGAAAGCGCCGGGTCTGCTGGGCATTCACATGGTTCATATTTAATTCGCCTGGGGTGGAAAAGGCTTCCTGAATGGCTTTTTCGGTGATCTCGTTAAAGACAACTCGTTTAAAGACTGTTTCGTCTTTCTTGTCACCCAGAGTCTCTTTCAGATGCCAGGCAATTGCTTCTCCCTCGCGGTCCAAATCGGTTGCGAGATAGATAGTGTCAGATGTTTTCGCTAATTTTTTCAGGTCGGTAATGACCTTTTCTTTTCCTGGCATGGCTTCATATTGTGGATTCCAGCCATTTTCAGGGTCGATGCCCATGCGCTCAATCAGGGCAATTTGAGATCGTGCTTTTTTTCGTTTTTCCCGCTCTTCTGGGTCTAACTTCCGTGATTGTGCTGCTAATTTTGCTCTTTCCCTTGGTGTCATTGCTGACTTTCTGCTACTGCCGCTGGTGGGCAGATCGCGAATATGACCAACACTGGACTTAACAATATATTCTTTGCCCAGATATTTATTAATTGTCTTGGCCTTAGCCGGTGACTCCACAATTACCAGTGATTTACCCATAGTTTTTCTTTTTTAATTTCTGTCAAATGTTTATAAAATACTTTATTTTTTATCTTTAAGCCCTATTAAGGAATAATGCTTAGACACTTATCTTGTCAAGTTTTATTAGCAAAATAAGTTAATTAAATTTTTTAACCAGAGCTAGAGTACTGGATTTTATGCATCATTCTTTTTGGCATCAGCATTGGCAAGAGCAACGTATCGGCTTTCATCTCGACAATGTAAATCCTTATTTATCAAAGTATTGGCACAGACTGAATCTGGCTGTGCAAAGTCGAGTGTTTGTTCCATTATGTGGTAAAAGTAAGGACCTGTACTATCTTTATCAACAGGGCTTTCGTGTTCTTGGTAATGAATTAAGCACCCTTGCGGTGCAAGATTTTTATACAGAACAACAACTAAATGCAAGTAAAACAATCATTTCTGATGAAAAAATTTTTTCAGATCAAATAGAGTTAACACTTTGGAGCAGTCCGGAAGTGGATATTTTATGTGGTGATTTTTTTGCTTTAAAAAAAGACTATCTACATGATCTTGCAGCAGTTTATGATAGGGCTGCTCTGGTTGCATTACCTCCTGAAATGCGTGAAAAATACGTACAAAAAATGCTGGAACTACTTCCCCAAAAAGTCAGCATGTTGCTGCTGACACTGGAATATGATGAAAAAGAGAAGCAGGGCCCACCTTTTTCTGTTACTCAAGAGGAAGTTTATCGCTTGTATGATGAGCATTTTGATATTAAATTATTAGAAGTTGCCGATATTCCTACGGAGAAACGTAGCCCCCGTTCGCAGAACATGTCTTATTTTAATGAGCGGGCCTTTTTATTGACGAGAGGTTGTTGAGCAAGATTTGAATAGTGTATTTTTTTGTGGCTAAACTACCATAGCGGTAATTGAGTTTGATTTAAAATCAAAAGACAAAGCAGGGGTAGCGTTCGAATAAGCGCATATAAAGCGACTGCAAGGTGAATCAGTACAACCAACTGGGGACGCTGCAAGTACGTCCATGTAACGCTTGCTGTCGCCATCCATGGCTCCAAACACCCCATTTGGTTGCA
>JADGEM010000010.1 GCA_016744375.1 Gammaproteobacteria bacterium | reverse complement strand
GCCTATAGAAATAGGACTATGAACGATAAAATAACAATAAATATTGTACAGTAATCTATAGAGCACTGGAATTTATCTTTTTTCAGGGTCGACTAATTATTCAAATAATTGTACACTATCCTTTATAGTAATAACAAAACATAGGTGCTTAGTGAAAAACTAGGATGCAAAGGAGTGGTAAAGTTTTCCAGAGTGGGCAAGTTAAATTAGGTGGAATATTACCACCCTCCAGATAAATTAAAATTTTTGATAATTTAGTAAAAAAGTTATTTCTTCATTTCAAAAAAACTACCTCTGATTTATTCACTAATCCAATATTGGGAGTACCTACCGAGACTCAAATATTGCATTTCAGTGTCTTGCTTAAATCTAATTATGTGGGATGAATGATAAATATCTTTGTCAGCTTATTACTTGTTCTTTTTTTTCTTTTTATGTTTTTTCTTATCTTTTTTCTGTTCTTTATCTGGATTCGGCAGTGATCTTTGATAGTGCTTTATAGTCGATTGTAGACCTATTTCACGTTCAAACCCTCGTTGTTCAAGCAATTTATAGTGTTCAATCTGTTCTTTTAAGAATGTATTTTTCTGCTCAAATAGCATACATTTTTGTTCTAATTTGTTTGTTTCAGAACAACAGTCTGTATTATCCTCATCTATTTTAATGTTTGGAAACACCCTGAATAGTTCAGCAGGATCAATATAAACCTTATTATTTTCATCACGCAATTTTGATATACGCCCTTTGTTTATATACTTTGAATAGAATTGACTTCTTGATATGCCTGATAGTTCAATTGCTTCAGTTATGGATAATCTGGTCTTGTTTTTCATTGTATTTTTAAGTTTTTAATTGTCCAATTATTTGTATTTTTATATTTCAGTAGACAGGGTTATTTATAAGAAATGTTTTTTATTGTTTTAACCTGTCCATTTTAGAACAACAATCCTATTTTGGACAAGTTAATTATTGACCTTAAAATTAAGGTAAGCCCAGATTCAAGATCACCTAGCACAACTTTTAATGAGGTCAGCCCGTAATTTGGCCAACCTCTAAAAGTTTACCACCCAAAAGACTGCGATATTAGGTCGTACCTTTGGTGGTTACAGGTTAAATCTAAAGAGTTCTGCCTATTTGGATTATGCTTTATCAGAATAGTCCATCAAACCATGTTCCGAGCCAACGTCTAACCCGATTCAGTTTAATTCCCTTTTCATGCTTTGGGCATTTATTAAGAAAAAATTCAACTGATGATTTTTCATCACTATCTATCTGTATATTATATTTTTCCCAGACCTGACTTCTCTCTTCAAGATACCAGGTACAGTTAGCAATATTAGGTGGAAGCCAGAGATAGGCATCTTTATCCCCTTTTGAGCGATTAGAGCCTTTATATACAGAAATGAGATTATCTGGATCATTAGCAAACGCTGTCCGTCTTTCAATTGGCCAGCTATTCCCTCCGGCTGCGTCTATTTCCCCAAGAGCAACGAGATGGTCAACATCTAAGTCAGTTGGATTTTTTGTTACTCGTCCAGTGTAAGGACATACCCACAAACCACTTTCAACGAGCCCAGCCGTTGTAATAAACTAACATAACAAGCACCTCATTAAAGCGATTATTCATTACTTGGTAGGAAACCAGCCAGGCGGGTAATGTGTATTAGTTCCGACTTCATCTGACACTTCTGATTGACAAGAAGAGAGTTACCCGTTTTGATAAAGGTGTCGAATCTTTATTTCAAAACAAAAGGAAACTCTCTAATGTTACATACTAACAATCCTATTATTAAACACAAGGCTGGTTTATTAAATTTAGCCGAAGTGTTCTGGTCAAGTCCAACCGGACACTTTTTTTAGAGAATCTTCATAGTTAATGACTCCGCTTTTCATCCGCTAAAACTAGGCTGGTTAAACTTTATTATACTTTCTTTTCTAGTGCTACAACATTGCTGCCAGTTTCGGTATACGGCCTATGCCTGGCTAATTCGGTTAATCTTACACATGGGTTTCTATATGTAAGGATGTAGCCATTAAACTTACATATGGATATTTATATGTAAGAATGAAGTGAAGAACCTTGCATATAAAGTTTAGATAGCCTGTAATCGTTCAATGGTATCAGGATATTTTTCAGTCAACTTCAATAAAGTTATGGCCTGATCGTTTGGTTTGCTTAATCCTTGCTCCCACTTCTCTAAAGTACGTGGTGATATATGAAGGTATCCAGCAAATAGGGCGCGTGACATATTAAATTGCTCTCGAATTTCACGGATATTTTCAGCTGTCATTTCAATATGGGGCTTATCAATTTTATGAGTACGTAAGGTCATTTTGCCCTGATCGTGCTCTTTGGCTTCTGTTAAACCCTGATTGAGTTCTTCAAATAGGTTACGTTTGGTCATGTTCCCAATCCTCTACAAACTGTTTTAATGCTCGTTTTTCATCTGCTGTTAAATCTGTGACTTCATTTTTTGCATACAAGGTTAAAAGATAGAACCTTTCTTTTTTGTCCAGCCAGTAATAAATAATCCTGACTCCACCTCTTTTTCCTTTGCCTTTGGCTGCCCAGCGTATTTTACGAATACCACCAGTGCCTTGAATGACTGCGCCAGATTTCGGGGTCTCCATTAAAACTGACTGAAATTCATGATATGACTCATCATTCAGATAATCAGGTCTTAACTTTTCAAATAACTTGGTTTCAACAAAAACAGCTTTCATCTTTTAAGTGTACTCTATTTGGGTATAGTTATCCATTGGTGTTTAAAACTACTACATTATTATTGGTTGCCAGCATTTCAATTTTATCTGACCACTGTTCAAGTGCATCTCTTCTCTCATCCAGATATTCATGTTTGTTATAGGTGGCCATGATCTTAGGCAGCTTATGTCCTAAAGCCAATTCAGTAACATGAGGGGCAATACCCATATCAGCCATAGAAGTACTGAAAGTCGTTCTGAAGTCATGAGCATTGAAGTTTTCTTCAATTCCTTTAATGTTTCCCCTGGAACGATTAATCACTCTGCTGAATAGCTTACCATTGGCTGGCTTAGAATCGCTTTCAGTGCTATCCCTTGATGGTATGACATGACTGCAGCCTGATAACTCTTTCAGTTCTTTAAACAGGTCTTTAGTAAAGTCAGACAAATGGACCTTATGGGGTTTCCGTACTTCTGTTTTCTTCAGCTTTAAATGCTCTGGTGGAATAGTCCATAAATTATTATCAAAATCTATTTCCTTCCATTCAGCCTTGATCAATGAGCCAGTTCTAACACCAGTGAGCAATAATACTTTCAGACCAGCAATTGTTGCAGGGTGAATATTATGTTCAGTTCTATCATCAAGATATGCCCAAAGAGCTTTGATTTCTTCATAGCTTAAACATCTGTCTCTAGGGATTTCTATGCCACCAATGCTTTTGGTTTCTATGGCAATGGCTGGGTTATGCTTAATCAGTCCCTTGCTCACGGCATAATTAAACATCTGCTTGATGGTTCTCAATACTTTATTTGCGTGAACAGGGGAGCCTCTATCAACTATCTTTTCCAATGCAAGGGTGATCTGTCGGGTGGTAACATCTTCAATCTTCAGCTTACCCAGCAAAGGAATAATATCAGCATCTTTCTGTTGTTTGATCTGTATAGGAGCATTTCTGTTTATCAAAACATAACGGTCATAGAAATCATTAACTAACCATTCAACTGTTTGTATTTCCCTTAGCTGTTCAGCCTTGATTCTGGCTTCTTCATCTTTCTTAGCTTGTATTGGGTCAATATTCTTATCTTTTAATAGTGCAGCATCACCAACTTCTTTCCTTGCTTCAGCAACAGAAAGAGCTGGATAATAACCAACAGTGAACCTTTTTGACTTACCATCAAACTTATATGTGTAAACCCATGCTTTTTTACCTGCAGGTGTAATTCTCAAACAAAAACCACCTCCTTCTGTGTACTCTAAGAGCTTCTCAGATGGCTTCAGGTTCTTGACCATAGCATCAGTAAACTTTTTAATTTTTTCCATGATATCGCCTCTGGTTCGGTTGACTAGAAAATTCTAGTCAACCCTCAGTCAACCTTTAGGGTGTTTTTCTGTGTTTTGGCTTGTTATACAACAGGGTGTAACAAGTCACTACAAGCCAATGGTAGCATGTGTTTTAGGTGGGTTCAATGTTATTGTTTGTTACAGTGTGAAATGGGTAGACACGCTAGCTTCAGGTGCTAGTGCTCTTCGGGGCGTGGAGGTTCAAGTCCTCTCCTGGGCACCATATACAACAGCAACACTTTCATAAAATAGTCACTATTATCCAGCTTGCCTTTTCTGCTTTGGGTCAAGGATGGGTCAAGTTTCAGAGCAAAAATCAATGTTTATATTATCTCAACCAGAAAATAGCTTTTAATAATTATTCCTTTGGCATTGGTTCAACTATTTTGCTGGAATAGGTTTAGGAATATTAACTGGCGGGGATAGCAAAAATTGTGATAAAGCCAAGAATAATCGATAGTATTATCAGTAATAATTTGTGATTCAATGACTGGCTGACTGAAAAAGCAACAAAGCATTGCAGCATGTAATAAAGTGCAAAGGCTCTTGAGGCCAGAGAAACCAGTTCAAAGGTATCAGCACTCCAGGTTAGAATAATGCTTGTTACCCCAATCAAAAGATAAGCCCATTTTTCTTTCACCTTTTCATGTGAAATTTCCTCCAGATTGCCTGAGGCAGCCAGCATGTCAGCAACGGCTGCAGAAAATTGGCTCAAAGTGGCGGCAATTATTAGTGGTAAGACTAATAATGGTGAAACAACCAGCGTCAGGGCAATGAGGCTGTTATCATCATATTGATCGTTGAGTTCATGTAAAATGGGCAGTGCTAAGGCGACAAAAGACAGATACACGGCCGTGGCAATGATTTGGGCCCAACGAGATGCCTTAATGCGATTCTTGCTTTGATATTTATTGCCGAGGTAGCGAGTGGTTTCAAATCCCTGAACGACAATTAAGGTGCCGGCAATAATGGTGAGGCTCTCCCAATAAGAATGTTTGACAGGCTCAGGAAATGTCAGATTTTTAGCTTGTAGAATTTGTAAATCATATAGAGTGAAACCAATTATTAATGAAAAAATGATCAAAAAAGTAATGAATAATGCCCATTGTTCTAGAAATTCAAGCTGTTTTAAGCCTTTAGTAAAACCAAACAGAGTAATTACAACGATGGTTATAGTAGTTAAAATATCCTCATGAGAGCTGGAATCCATGTGTATATCACTTAAAACAAATGCAGACATAATATGCAGATAAAGACACACTGAAATGATATAAGCTAAAATAATGGCGATATCAGAAGAACGTTCAAAAATGAATGTGCTTTTTGAAGGATTATGTTTAAGTAATGGCTCGACATGTTGGATATTAAATCGAATAACACCACCGACCGAGTAGGCTAATAAACAGATAGCCATCATAGCAAAGATTGAATATTGACCGGCAACACTGGCAAGGATCGGAATTATAATCAGAAAACCACTGCCAAAAATAGAGGCAAGAGGTGTCGTAATAAGATTTAAAAAACAGCGGGTAGAGTTGTTGATAAAACAATCTCCTTTTTTACTGCCATGGGCAATGGAAGTGATTTCATCACTACAGTGCAATATTACAAGTAGTAGGTATTCAGGGACTTCGACAAAGGAACCTTTTGCTCAGTAATACTATCATTAAACCTGCCAGAAACCTAGTGATGACAAGCTCATCAGCCCCCTTCTAACCCATTTGGGTACCAAGGGAAAAAGTGAGAGGCTCAAAGTAGAATAAATGGCTATAATAAATTGGTGTAATTAATTGTGGCATTAATATAACTATGCTAGTTTTAATGATATGGCAAAACTTTTATTCTCAACTTTGATGTGCATTATCTCTTCTGTGTTGTTACTTGCAGGATGGCTCTATGCCTCAAACAAGACCATTCTCTATACTGAAAATAAATTAGCTCAGGTTGAAAAAAAACATGGCCCGGAAGTTGCTCAACGACTGATAAAATGGAAAAAATTTGTTGATCAGAACCAGGATAAATCTGATCAAGAAAAACTCCAACTGACCAATGATTTTTTTAATAAGCAACTTCTATGGATTGATGATAAAAAATTATGGAAACAAAAAGATTATTGGGCGACTCCTCTGGAAACTCTCATAAAAAGTGCGGGTGACTGTGAAGATTTTACCATTATTAAATATTTTACCTTGACCTCATTAGGTGTTTCAATCGAACATCTAAAACTAACCTATGTTAAAGCCATAAAATACAATCAGGCGCATATGGTCCTGACTTATACTGAATCAAAACGCTCAGTGCCATTAGTTCTGGATAATATCAATAAAACAATTTTACCTGCCTCTAAAAGAAAAGATTTGAAACCAGTTTATAGTTTTAATGGTGAAGGCATGTGGTTGCAAAAACAAAAAACTCTGGGTAAAAGGGTCGGTAATAGCAGCCGAATACGATTATGGACAGAATTAACATCAAGAATGAGTAAAGAATTGTTATGAAGCAATTTATGATAGATAAAAACATGAAGAATATTGAATTAAATTTGGCCAACAGAGACCATCACTTAAATATTTGGATAAAGGCGTATTAATATGACATTATTTAAACAAATTATTATTATGATCTGTGTTAGCTTTTTGACACTGTTCATTGCCACTTTTTTGGTTAGTACTAACAACATACGTGAATATTTAAATGAACAACTCTCATCTCATGCACAGGATGCAGCAACCTCACTGGGTATTGCCTTATCGGCAGAAGTAAGTGAAGGGGATATTGCCTCTCTGGAAGTTTATACTAATGCCATGTTTGATGGCGGGTATTATAAAGAAATATCAATCACTGATATTGATAATAAAGAACTGTTTCGAAAAAGTCGCCCAGTGGCCATAGATACAGTACCTGCATGGTTTGTAAATATCTTTCCTCTACAAACACCCTATCAAGAAGCTACGGTTGAAAATGGTTGGCAAACCGTTGGGACAATAAGGGTTGTGAGTTATCCTGGTTTTGCCTATGAAAAATTATGGGAAAACACCCTGAATAAAATACAGGTCTATATACTGGTCATTATTGTCATATTATTTATTACAGCCAGTGCTTTAGAACGGCTGCTAAAACCGCTTATTGCGATTCGCGAACAGGCTGATGCAATTTGTCATCGTGAATTTCCTATCATTCACATTAAACCAAGAACAGTTGAGTTTCGAAAGGTTGTGTCGGCACTGAATAAGATGTCAGGAAAGCTGAAAAATATTTTTTCTGAACAGGCAAAGCTTACAGAAGAACTGCAAAAACAGGCTTTTCAGGATGGCTTAACCGGTTTGCCTAATCGTTCGATTTTTATTAAACAGCTTAAATATTTTTGTGATTCAAAAAACAAAACAAGTAAAGGCTGTCTTGTCATTATGCAGTTAAATGATCTGGTTCAGATAAATAAGGAATATGGACATATTAAAGCAAATAACTTGCTTAAAAAACTAGCGGAGTTGTTAAATACAAGCAGTGAGGCTCATTCTAATTCATTAGTGGCACGATTATCAGGCAGTGAATTTGCTTTGCTTCTGAAATCAATCTCACCAGAAGTGTTAGAAACACTGGGGGAACAATTAAAGCATGAGTTGGGAGTAATCTCGAAGTCACTTGATTTTGAAGATGAAGATATTGCTCATATCGGTATGGTAACCAGCCATGCCAATCAAAATGTGAGTGAGTTATTATCTGAAGCTGATCTGGCTTTAAGGCTGGCTCAACAAAAAGGGGTGAACGCCTACCATCTTTCAGATAAGAAGCAATCAAAGTGTGTACAAACTCAGGGTGCAGATGAGTGGCATAATATTATAATTGAAGCCATCGAAAAGAACTGGTTTCAATTATATTTTCAGAAAACGGTGAATGCTGGGAATCAAACTGAATTTCAGGAAATTATGCTCCGTCTTAATTATGAAGAACAAGTTATTTCCGCGGGGATCTTTATCCCAATGGCTGAACATCTGGAAGTGACGCGTTATATTGATCGCTGGGTTATTGATAAAATTATCAAACAGGTTCAATCTGGCACACAAAGTGTGTATTGTATTAATCTATCTCGGGATGCACTTCAGGATCCTGCTTTTCCCATATGGATAAAGGAACAAATTAGTCAACTAACACGCCAGCAGCAAAAACAGTTAGTCATTGAAGTACCTGAATACAATATTATAAAAGCTTTAGATGAGTATAAAAATTTATTGTACATACTGAATACTTATTCATGTCAATTTTCAATTGATCATTTTGGTATCGGTTTTGCTTCAATGTCTTATCTTCAGGATATTAAAATTGATTACATTAAAGTTCATGGCAGCTATGCATCAAATATCAAAGATAATAATGACATTGTTAATTATATGAGACAAATCATAAGCACTGCTCATAATATGGATATTAAAATTATTGCTGAAGGAATTGAAACAGAAGATGATTTGAATACATTAAAGGCAATGAATCTGGATTATTATCAAGGTTATTTTATCGGACGACCTGACCCTGAAGAAAAGTAATATATTAGGTAGTGTTCGCATTATAGGATGAAGAGATGTTTCACTCGGTATCAATTCGCATCAATATTCTTAGTAATTTTCTTATTGTTATTGTGCTTATTTCAGGTTCACTCCTGGGGATAGAATATTATTTTGGTCAACAGCTGGCAATGTCTGCAGCTCAAAAAAGTTTTACCCACAGTGCTGAGAAGATAACTCAGTATATACAGTCCCGGGATCGTCTCACAAAAAGCATGCTTTATCACACTGAACTATATCCAAACCTGGTATCGTCGACAATGGATTCTCGTGCTATCAATGTAATCAGACGCTTTGCACATAATATGCAGCGCTCAACTAATGTTTATGCCATGTATATTGGTCAGGAAAATGGTGATTTTTTTGAAGTGATCAATATGAAACATTCTGACAGTCTCTATAAACATTACAAAGCGCCAAAGGAAACCCGTTGGACAATAATAAAAATTATTGAGTCATTAGAGATAAAAGATTATGAGCGAATCCGCCTGATTGATTTTTATGATGTTGATTTTAACTTGATATCAAGCCGATCAGATGAATCTGCCTATCTGGCAAATAAACGGCCATGGTTTATCCAGGCTTCACAAAGTGAACAGGCAATACGGACTGATCCTTATCTTTTTACCAACCTTCAGAAAAAAGGAATTACATTTGCAAAAAAAATTGATGGCAGTACAGCTGTTTTAGCACTTGATTTTACTCTAACGAAACTTAATGAATTATTAAGAAATGAGAGGACAGATCCCAGTAGTGAACTGGTTTTGTTTGGTCAGGATGGAAAAATTATCGCCTCCTCAAATACTCAAAACGAAAATAAAGAACTAAATATTTTTCTTACAGAGGTGTTAAATAAAGGTCAAACCAATCAAATTGTTCAATATAAAAAAGAAACTGATGATAAATTAACCATGGTGACGACTCTTTCCAGAGAACAAAATTCGGATACGCATATTGGTATCAGCATTGATACAAATGTAATGCTTGCACCATATTTGAATATAATTGGTTATTCACTGATTATTGCATTGGTCTTTCTGGTATTCAGTATTCCATTTGTTCTTTATATGACATCACGTATCATAAAGCCTATTAAAGCGTTGATGCAGCAAAATACTAAAATAAAAAATCGACAGTTTGTTGATGTTAAACCCATCGACTCAAATATCATCGAACTCAATGACCTGTCAGACTCTCTTGTCTCTATGTCTCAGAGTATTCAGGCTTATCAAAAAGCGCAACAGGAGTTAATGGATTCATTTGTTAGGCTAATTGCTGAAGCCATTGATTCAAAATCAGCCTATACTGGAGGCCATTGTCAGCGTGTTCCTGAAATTGCCACAATGCTTGCAAAAATGGCTAATGAAAGCAATGAAGGTGAATTCTGTCAATTTAACCTGAAAACAGAAGATGAATGGCGAGAATTTGAAATTGGTGCTTTGCTGCATGATTGCGGTAAGGTAACAACACCGGAATATGTTGTTGATAAGTCGACAAAACTTGAGACAATTTATAATCGAATTCATGAAATTCGTACCCGCTTTGAAGTACTTTGGCGAGATATTGAGATTGAATACTATCAGCGCCTTATACAAAATCAAAACTTGAAAGAACTGGAAAAATGGAAACAGAATGCACAACAGGTTTTGCAGGATGATTTTGCATTTGTAAGTGAAGTAAACATAGGTGGTGAATTTCTAAGTGAAGAAAAAAAAGAGCGTATCCGGTCAATTGCACAGCGGACATGGATTCGCCATTTCAACGATCGAGCGGGCCTCTCAGATTTTGAATTGATGCGTTATCAGGATATTGAAGAGGCATCTTTGCCTACAATTGAATATTTATTAAATAATAAAGCGGAACACCTTGTTGAGCGAATCAACTTTGATAAGGAAGCCTATAAAAAACAAGCTTTTAAATTAGATGTACCGGAATATTTATACAATTATGGTGAAGTGTATAACCTCTGTATTGAAAAAGGTACACTTTCTGATGAAGAGCGCTTTAAAATTAATGAGCATGTGATCATGACTATAAAAATGCTTGAGTTGTTACCCTTCCCTGAGCATATGCAGAAAATTCCAGAGTATGCCGGTACGCACCATGAAACAATGAATAATACAGGTTATCCACGCCAATTAAGTAAAGATCAGCTCTCTATACCAGCCAGAATTATGGCAGTTGCAGATATTTTTGAAGCACTTACTGCATCTGATCGACCTTATAAAAAGGGAAAAACCTTATCAGAAGCTATCCGAATTATGGGCTTTATGAAAAAAGATCAACACATTGATCCACAAATATTTAAGTTGTTTTTAACCTCGGGTGTTTACCAGAAATATGCTGAGAAATACCTTAAGCCTGAGCAAATTGATGATGTTAATATTGCTCAGTACATTGATTAGGTATTGTTAAAATGGTCGATGTTCTTTCAGAAAGATTCTCAAAATGCCATCTTATGTACTAAGTAAAATCTGTTTTAAATGTTCCTCAATATTGGATTCATTCACAAAAGTAAGATCGTAAGTACTACTAAAACCTTTTGTTTGTTTATCATCCAGACCAACAATACACATTAATAATTGTGATTCATCAAGTTTTAATTTTTTTCTTAGTTTAGAGTATTTGTTTATGTAGGGCCTAAACTCCCCGGATTTACACTCGATGCAAAATGGTATGCCATTAGCAATTATGAAAAGATCCAACTCATTAACATAATTATCAGTAAAAGTAATATTTATGCTACGCATACATGAATAAGAAATTTTATGTTTTTTGAAAAAATTTAATAATTTGATCAATATAAACCATTCTAGCCAAATGCCGTTGAAAAAATTAACAATTTTTTGAGCTTTTTGTAGTTCTAAATAAATGACTTGATCTTTTTTAATGAAAGAATACCTTGCGACAAATGAATACTCATAAAGTTCTTGGCAGAACTTTTTAATAATTTTTATATCATTGGTCGACCTTTTATTTAGATGAATTTTGGCACTCTTATAGCTTTTTAAGTGGGCGGATTTTATTGTATTGATAATACTACTTAAAACAGCATAGTTCTCACCAATTGACAGTGCAATTTCATCAAAAAAACCACTTGTATCAACATTGTCAGGATCAATACTTGTTTTAATGTTTTTTTGTTGGAACCATTTAAGAATGGGCTCATATTGTATCTGATCAGTCAGTGCTCTTGTATTATGTATGTCTATAAGTTCAATAAAATCTGTGTCATTAATTGTTTCAGGTTTAGGCTTGTTTCCTGATTTTTCACGCAACTCTTTTAATTCTTTATTTTGAATGAGAAGCTTATGGAAGAGATTTTCTACAAATGATGTTGTGCTATGTATAGACGTTGGTTCTTTACATTGAGGACACTTAACCGATTTACCAATATAGTTATTTGATACTTCACGAAGATGTGAGCATTTTCTGCACCAAAATACGGCCATTGCAAAAATTCCTTATTATTGTATCAATTATATCTTAGCACAATTCATATGGCTGTAGAGCAAGCAATAATATGTATCTAAAGGGATGCATCTATTTGTAGCATTTTTCTGGCAACGGATAAGCGAGTAATAATACCTTTGTATTTGCAATGAGATTTATCAGTGTCTTCTTCACAATCTGCGACAAACAGAAAGCTGCTGTTGTATTGCTCCATTAAAGCAACAGCACGAATTAAGATAGTATCTGATGCAATGAAGTGAAAAGGGGTTTCAAGATAGTCATCAACAGGCTTTTTGAATAAAGTCTGTATTTTTTCCATCGCCTGTGATGTGCAACTCATATCATTATTTAGTATACCAGCAAGTTCAACAATATAATTAGGCAGACAGTCTTTTCCCATAACCCTTTTTAGAGAAATAAAATTCTGTACTAATCCGTCTTGATCATAAAAGGGAATGGCTGGTACATTTTCTTCAATACAATATTCAAATAGAGTTTTGATTGTATCACCGCTTTTCACGGTTGGGGTCGGGATTATGATATCTTTTATATCAACATTGATTTCCATTGGTTTTTCCTAAAGAAAGCGCCAGACAATATAAGCATGACTGATGACAATACTGACGAGCATAAGAGGGAATGCATAAGCCATAAACTTCAAAAATGCAATGGGGAAACCCGCCCGTTCAGCATAGCCTGCAACAATTAAATTAGCGCTGGCTCCAATTAAAGAGCCATTGCCACCCAGACAGGCACCTAAAGCAAGAGACCACCATATAGGCATAAGCTGCTCGGCTCCACCAAATGTAGGAGCCATGGATTTAATCATGGGGATCATTGTGGCGACAAAGGGAATGTTATCGACTAAAGCCGATACAATTGCAGACATCCATAAAATGGCCAGTGTCGTGGTCTCAAAGTGACCCTTGGTGAGATTCAGCATTTTTTCAGCCAGCATGTTAAGTACTCCTGAGTGCTCAACACCAGCAACGATAATAAATAATCCAACAAAAAAGAAAATGGTGATCCACTCAGCTTCTTTGAAGCACTTATCAACATTTAGTGATTGAGCTTCTGCAGATTTTCCAATATTATCCAGCAACATTAGTAATGCTGCACCGCCCATTGCAATGGTTGCCGGTTCCAGGTTCAGGCTATGAGCATTCATAAACAAAATCAGAACTAGAAATAAAACAAAAAGTGAGCGTTTTAACAGGGGGATGTCGGTTAAAGCATGATATTCATTAAAGCTCATGATCTGTTGACGCCTATCATCTGAGGCAACTAACTTTCTACCCCAAATCAGGTAAATTAATCCCAGATTGATTATCATGATGATGATAGTCACAGGAGCCAGATTGTAAACAAAATCATTAAAGCCTAAACCGACAGCAGAACCTATCATGATATTGGGTGGATCACCAATCAGAGTAGAGGCTCCACCGATGTTAGAAGCAAAAATCTCAGAGAATAAAAAAGGAAAAGGAGGAATCTGAAGTTCCTGTGTGATCAATAATGTAATGGGAGCAATGAGTAAGACGGTGGTTACATTATCCAGTAAGGCTGAGAATAGTGCTGTGACCATTGATAGCATCAGCATAATCCCCCAGGGACTGGCTTTAACTTTTTTAGCTGACCAAATGGCGATGTATTGAAAAATACCGCTGCGTTGGGTAATTGCAACAATAACCATCATTCCTGTGAGCAGACCAATGGTATTAAAATCAACCCCGTTAATAGCAGCTTCCTGGGTAAGGATACCCAGCATGATCATTAGAGACGCTCCCAGCAGGGCAATGATTGCACGATTAACTTTTTCACTGATTATAACCAGATAGGTTGCTACAAAGAGTATCGTGGATACCCAAAATGGATCCCAGCCAAAAATAACCTGTGATGTCAGTTCAGTATGATTCATAGTAAGACAATCTAATTTATTATTATGACAATGACTATAAAGTGTTCTTGCTCACAGTACAATTTATTCATTGATGTGCAATTGTTTTTTACCACATTTCCTACAGGCGTATGTTTTTATGGGGTCAGTGGCTTTAACTAATGTCGTATTGCAGCGCTGGCATTTATGGAATGGCTGAAACAACATGATATTATCGTATTCTACTTTGACTGAATAGGGATTATAAAGGATCTGACATTGAGGGCATGCAAACAGTGCAAAGCCATACTCTGCATTATCAATTTTATGCTTTCTTATAATTGAACGGACTTGAATCTGGGTTTTCCCATGAAACTGTTCAATGGCTTTTTCTATACTGTCCTCGTTATCATCGTGTCCGGTTTTGAAATGTTCTTTAGAATGACATTGGGTACATTGAATATCTAATGAATGTATTGTCATGACTTCTCCCCAGAGTAATTGCTGTTAAATACCTTAATTTTACCCATAAAAAACAAACTATGAAAAGCGTATCTGAGTTTTTAAGTCTGATTATTTGGATGATAATAAAAAACGACTTATAAAATAAAGGAAAAACACCTATACTATTGTCAGTTAAAATCCTAACAGGTTAACCTATTTTGAGGTATCATTTGTCAGAGCTTGATCATTTTTATGTGCCCACCTTAAATTCCGTATGGAATGTTATGGTGAAATTTGATGTGGATCCTGGGCCTATATTTGAAAATTTTGGTTTATATGAAAAGGATTTACAGGACAGTAGTAAACGTTGTCATGCCTATATTGAAATAGCACTTTGGCATCATGCTCAAAATATTATTAAAGAACCATGCCTGGGCCTGGATTCAGGACGTGATACCTGGCACCCTTCACAACTGGGGGCTTTGGGATATGCCTGGCTGGCAAGCTCGACACTGGAACGGGCATTTCATCGTCTGAGTCGTTTTCAGCATTTGGTCACCAATGCTTATGAGGTTGAGATTAATAATAGTGATACCTTGTATACTGTTTCTATTCGTTATTCCACACAAAATCCTGCATTTCAGGCTCGTTCAGAGTCAATCATCAGTACTTTGCTTTGTATGAGCCGAATGAACTTTGGAAACAATCTCAAGGTTCAGCATGTTAGTTTTGTCCATACCGAACCTGACAATATTGATAAATATCTAAAAGTATTTGGTCATGAGCCTGAATTCAGTGCAGCAATGGATAGCATTTCGTTCAGTCTTGATGATATCAGGCGAAAATTACCCAGTGCTAATCATATTTTTGCTGAAATGATGGATCAATCCATTATCAAAGCTCTTAATCAGCTGGAAAGCAATAATTTGGTTTCCCAGGTTAAATCGGTCATTTTAGAACAGCTTTCTTGTGGAAAAGTGACGGAAGAAGATGTTTCGAGCCTTTTAAATATGAGTAAACGCAAGCTGCAATTAAAGTTGGCAGATGAAAGTGTTCGTTTTAAGAGCTTGTTAGACGAAATTCGTTCTAACCTGGCAAAAGGGTATTTAAAAGAACAAAATCTGTGTTTGAGTGAAATTGCTTTTTTATTGGGATTTTCAGAGGTAAGTTCATTTTCCAGAGCATTTAAGCGATGGACGGGGGTTTCTCCGGGACAGTATAAAAAATATAATTAGGGGTAATTAAATCGCACATATTGAATTGACATTTTGTCAGAATATGCTGGATAAATCAGTTGCGATTTGTATTACACCCCTAAAGTTGTGTGCAGCTCATTTTTTCTTATTATTATTTTTCTTCTTATTTGTGTGTTCTAGTATAGGTGAATTAAGAAATAATTCTTGACGATTTGTGCATAAAATATGACATTTTGTGCAAAATGTCATAATTAGGTTCTTTTTTTACATTTTAGCCAGGGATTAAATGCCATGATCAAGCTTATAGACAATAAAAGTCACGAAAATTGAACAGATTAGCATCCAGGTGGGGCCTAATAGCCAGAAGATTAAAGGGATGGACAGGTAATAAGCTCGCATACCCAGGTTATAGCAAAGTGCTCCCTGATTGATTGCTGTAATCACACTCTCAGAATTGATAGAGAGGTGATAATTTTGCGGAATATTAACCAGAAAAGAGGCATGATTATAATACCGTACGGCCAGTACAAATGAGATAAATGAAAATATGAAGTCAGCACCAAGAAACAGTGCCTTTGTTAAAAGAATGCTATGGGACTGAGATCCGAAGTGGTTAAACTCATGGGCAATTTCATTTAAACCATCGGTTGTGAGTGCAAAGCTCAGAATGCCAAGGGAAAGCAGTATTGCCGTAGATGCCAGAAAGGTCGCTGACATTGTCCAGTTGCGCAGTGTTTGTACGGCCAGAATATCCAGCTGTTTTTCACGGATGTGTTTTACCCAGATGGAGCGAGCATTATTGTTGAAACCGGTAGAGGTCAACATTGGCTCGCGCCTGATCTGAAAAAAATGCCAGAGATGATATCCAAAAAATATCAGAAATGAAGTGCTAAAAAGAAAAAGTTCAGTCTCTGATGGCATGTTTTTCTAATTAGCTGACAATTTTTATGTCTTCTGCCTGGGGTCCTTTAGAGCCCTCAGTGACCAGGAATTCAACCGATTGTCCCTCATAAAGTGAACGGTAGCCACTGCCTTTAATTGAGCGGAAATGGACGAAGATGTCTTCCCCCATCGAGCGTGTTATAAAGCCGTAACCCTTACTGCTGTCAAACCATTTCACAGTACCACTTTCACGATTGGGATCAGAGGGACTCTTAGTGGTTTTCTTTGAGAACAAGTTTGAATCTGCTTTTGACGGGCTGCTGGACTTGATTTTGATGCTTTGTAAAATCAGCATAATGATTACCGCTAAAAAGCTGCTCAATAACAAAGAGGGAAATTCAGTTAATGGTGTAATTTGGGTGAAACTTGCGGCAATAATGCCGGAAATGCATAGAATAATTAAATTTTTAGTATTAAACATATAGAAAACTCTTAAATATCAATAAATAAAGAATAAAAAGTAGAAAGCAGTGTCTAATTTATCAATTTTAGAGTTTTTGTCAAATTTTTTCCAAAATAAGCGTGTTAAACTGGGATTTATCATATTATTATGCAATCAGGGAGTACTAATAGCCATTTAAATAAAACCAGTCTTCATTTATTTTTTCAAATTCAGAGTGTTCTTCAAGCCTATACGCTTTGCCATTGATTTTATATCGAGCAACAAAGTGCACCCTTCCTGTTGAATCATGCTTTTGCCCCTGCTGTGTGTTTTTAATTTTCAAATCAATCCACTGATTTGGTGAATCATCCAGCTCAAGGGACAAGGGACGAGTCCTGGGATGCCAGGTGTTTAACAAGTAAGCACCATCTTTAAAGACATAGGCACAATAACGTGAGCGCATTAATTGCTCCGCAGTTTCAGCGAATTGATTGGCTTTAAGGAAGCGTTGACAGCAATGCTGAAACAATAAGCCGGATTGACAGGGGCATTCCTGCTGGGTTTCAGTTTTGCTCATTTGCTAGGGTAGAACAGATTCGGTGTTAAATAATGAAGTAATGGATTCTCTTTCACGAACCAGGTAATGAGCTTCCCCATCAACGATGACTTCTGCGGCCCTGGGGCGTGAATTATAGTTTGAACTCATCGAAAAGCCATAGGCCCCGGAAGAGCGAACGGCAAGCAAATCACCTGCTTTGATTGCTAACAGTCGATCTTTACCCAAAAAGTCACCGGTCTCACAAACAGGGCCAACCAGATCATAAACACGCTCTTCAAGGTTATCAGCTCTCTCACTTTTTTCTACAAGCGGTACTATATTCTGCCAGGATTGATAGAGAGCTGGACGCATGAGGTCATTCATGGCAGCATCAATAATGGCAAAATTTTTTCCATCTTGGTCGTCTGTATGCTTTAAATATTCAACACGAGTAACCAGAATTCCGGCATTACCAGCAATAGCACGGCCCGGTTCCAGGATAATTTTTTGTAAGCGCCCAGCCATTGTTTTCTTGATGGCTTGTGCATATTCTTCTGGAGAAGGCGGTGTTTCATCCTGATAAGGGATCCCCAGGCCGCCGCCGAGATCAATATGTTTTAATTTGATACCATCTTTACGTAAGTCATCAACCAGTGACAAAACACGCATAAGTGCATCAATAAAGGGGGCAATTTCTAACAATTGAGAACCAATATGACAATCGACACCGACAATGTTTAGATGTGTTAATTGTTTGATACGCCCATACACTGCCCGTGCATTTTCTATGGGGATGCCAAATTTATTGGATTTAAGGCCTGTTGAAATATAGGGGTGAGTTTTAGCATCGACATCAGGATTTACACGGATGGAGACATTAGCGATGGCATTCATTTCAGTTGCCACTTCATTAATACGGTCAATTTCTGCTTCAGATTCGATGTTAAAGCAATGAATACCAACTTCCAAAGCTCGTTGAATCTCATCATGCCGTTTGCCTACACCAGAAAAAATAATTTTCTCAGGTGTTCCTCCCGCAGCCAGAACTCGCTCCAGCTCACCAATTGAAACAATATCAAAGCCGCTGCCAAGACGAGCCAGAAGATTAAGGACACCCAAATTAGAATTGGCCTTGACGGCATAGCAGATCAGATGAGGTTGTTCACCCAGTGCGGAATCAAAGGCATGCCAGTGACGTTCGAATGTAGCCCTTGAATAGATGTAAAGTGGTGTGCCATATTGATTGGCCAGTTTAGCAACATCATTGTCCTCAGCCATGAGAAGGCCGTTTTGATATTTAAAATAATCCATAAAATACTTTATTATCTAGTGGTTACCGGTTTGTTCAAGAGAATTTTTTTCACTGGGCAGATACAGAGGACCTTTCTGGCCACAGGCGGTCAACATATTGCCAATGCCCAAAATTGTAATAATCAGATACAGCGCAAGTTCAGCACGACACCATTTCATAGTTTCACCCTTTAAATTATTTTATTGTTTGAACGTTAACTGACCAAACTCGGTATTATAACAGAAAATGATGTTTCTCAAACTAATATAGTATCTTAACATTGTTATCAGGAGTAGGCTGATAGAGCGCTTTAAAAGAGCTTTGTAATTGCAGGGATGGAACGAATAAAAAAGTTTAAAGACCAGAGCAAAGCAATGATCGAAACAATAATTGCAGCTAAAGCATCCAGTATACTGGCCAGAAATCCAGGCGGAAATGCATGGAGGAACCCAACTAGAATCGTGGCCAGCAGCACCGTAAAAATTAAAATAATAAGCCCCTTATTTTCTAAAAAGCGTTGTTGCGCTAGTACCAGAAAAATAGCAAACAGAAGTTTTAGTGATATGAGAATGCTTAATACAAAGGCTGCTTTAGCTCTTTCAAAAGGAGTAAATAATGCAAAATAGGAAATGGTTCCAAAAGGTGCCGCTAATAGCAGTGAGATCATTGACACAAGTTTTATAAGGCTGGTAAACAGAACTACAACAGAGACAATGAGTATGATGAGTGAAAAAATCAGTGTACTGATACCACTGATTTTTCCGATCAATGCGGGCGAAACCAGAACATTGAGCAACATCATTGTAATGACAAATACCAGTAGACTGTCTATCAGTGCAATAGAGGGAATTCCTAATCCGGGTATTTCCAGTTGTTGCCCAAAAAGTCCAGTTGACAGTTCAATCAGTAAAGATATAAATAAAATAATAGTTGCTGTGTAAAAAAAAGGTTTTCTTAATTTTTCCATAAGTTTTTCCCCTGCTCATTGCCATGTAATAATATGCTTAACCTGGCTCAGAACCATGAATGAAAAAAGGGTTTTTGAGCAGTATCTTCAACACTGCGCTCCACAGTGTTATTTTTTTGTTCTTGTGTTAAAGACATTCCTGCGGAGTTCAGACCCATAGCAACAATAAAAATGGTCATTGCATTAATCAGATAAAAAACAACCTTTTTGATTATGGATATTTTTTTATTAATGGATATTGCAACTGCCAAAAGCATGCTGATAATCACTGCAGTCAGGCTTCCGGGCCAGCCAAATGTTGTGGCCAGTGTCGCTGCAGCCGTCAGCGTAAAGGTGCCAGCCATTAATGGAGTAAATGCTGGCTCTGATGTAAAAAAATCATCCATCGGTGTTCCTTTGACTTTTATTTTGAAAAACTAAAATTATTCCAGTGACTGTACTGACCTTTTTTGCCGTTTTTATCAACAGCCTGAACCCGCCAACGACCAGGCTGAGAACCGACAAAGTTAAACTGATAATAGGTGCGCCTGATTCCCTTGAGCTGCTTGTATTTGCCTCCTACATCCGTACACCATTTGCCACTGGCACAGCAATGCATACAATCAATTTCAACATTGTAACTCGTGGCATTGCTTACTGATCTCCATTTTAGCTTCAATGTTCTTGGAAAGTGCCTGAATGAACTATTATTAGCAGGGCTGAGCAATTTTGGAATACCTGGCTGCGCAATATTATAGTGCATAGGAGTAGCAATCATTGGTTTGATTTGCATAGAAGAACTGTTGGCTGCCGGGCGGGGTGTAACTGTTTGTACGCGATGATCTCTTATCATGCTTTTATCAATGGGCCGCAGTTTATATCTGTTTATTTTGTTATTAATAGTCGCCCTATTGCCAAGTATCAAAACAGGTTTGTCTCTGGGACCCTTAAAGTTATCAGGAACAGGGCCTGATATAGACATAAGTACCACTTGCATATTAAGTCTTTCTGTATCTGGTGAAAAATTACCATTATTTGAAGCGGTCAGGATGATGTCAGCCTGATCAACACTGATATTATTGATATGATGAGAGCCGGAATTATTGACTCTGCCTACTCCTGAAATATGGACTTCTGTGGCATGAGATGTTTCCCAGTTTAAATCAATTGCATCACCTTGCGTAAACATGGCAGGGAATGCTTCAAAAGAATCAATCCTGGGTGGATGCCGACTTTGTGAACTATCCCTTGTACTTGATGAACTCGGAGAATTAGGTATGGTTGCTTTACATGAAACTAATAAAAATACCGCAATAAAAAAAGGAATAAATAAAGTTGTTTTATTCATAATCTGAGTTCCTTCTATTGTGTACATTTTCTGTTTTTGCAATAATTTTTTAATGATTGATAACCTCGGGTTTCTGCCTGAGATAATTCACCATCTGAGTGAGTTTGACTGCTAAATTGCTTATACCGCCAACAGGCTTTTTTGAACATGGTTTTTCTATCCCAGCGAGCCCAGTCTTTTTTATATTTAATCAATTGATATTCAACACCTGTATCAGGTTCAATCTTCAGTGCTTTGCCACTACCATCCCAGCCATGAGATCCCCAGGCGATACGTTTTTGAGGATCTATTACCATTACGGTATGACCATCGCCACGAGTATCATCCCGATAAACAAGAATATCGCCGATTTGTACGGGCTGATTATCGCAGCGGATAAACTCATCATTCATAACAGAGCCTTCTGCAGCCATTTCCTTTGTCGTGAGGTAAGAATTCTTATGGTTATAATCTAAACCGGAACGCGTAAAGGCATACCAGATTGAACGTGAGCAATCGATGCCTTTTTTAAGGTTTTTATCATCACTTCCCTGACTCCAGTCATGTTGAGTATAAGGATAGCCATCATTGATGGATGAGCGGGCCAGCTGATCGGCTGTCTGCAAAACACGATAAAGCGGGGACTGCTCATTGTCTGGCAGATAGGGGAGAATATTAAAATGCTGGATTGTGTATTCTCTGCTGTCAAAATCTGAAGCTGTACCCATTGTCTTCGGCTTAAGAAATCGGCTGTTCGCTTCAACCTTCATGGGAACAATACTCCTTGTCCAGGTTGATGTGTCTGCCTCAGTGCTGCTTGTCTGACCAACGCCGCGTGTTTGTGTGAGGTATTGCTCAATCGTATTCTGTAATGGACTGTGATCACCCCGAGTTTCCGTACGACTCACATCTGTTAATAGATACCAGTGAACCGGGTTGCTTTCCTGAGTTCCAAATATCATCACTGTATCCGTGGTTTCCAAAGGTAGTTGGCCGATGAATGTCCCGGGTAAGATGACTTCTTCGCCGGGGTTCAGAGGGATATTTCTGCCATCATAAGGCAGTCCGAAAGAATTACCATCAGATGACTGGATGACACCACCAATGAGCAGTGTAGGTAATTCTTTTGAAGATTTAGTATAAGAAACTTTAATTTGCCACTTGTGGCACAGTGGAATGCCCTGATTGGCGTTAGCTGGTGCCTGCTGCCAGTTGTCTTTCTTACTGCATTGGTTTTGCATGGGGGCAGGTATCAGCTGCACCTGTAATGTCTGGTTGTCGACAAAATCAGTACCGCCCTCACCCTGAAGCTGCAATAATGCGCGATGCCGTGCATGTTGCCACAAATTATGAATGACCTGGGTTTCAGAGGTAAATTGAGCTCGAATTTTATTTTTAGGACCAACGACAGCAATGCCTTTGTCTTTTTTGTAAATCAGTTCAAAATCAGCCTTATCCTGCACAATTTGAACAACTTTAAACGCTTCAGGATTATTTTTTAGCGCATTGACTATTTTTTTTGCCAGGTTTGATGGAATGCCTGAAGGCTTGTCTGAATCTCTTAAAGAGACTGTAATGGTTGTATTATTGTTTGCTGGGGTTATCAATATTGCATAGTCTCCAGCCCGAATGGCTTGTGCTCCGTTAGTCAGGGTGCTGATGTGACCCTTGGCATTGAGGCCTTTCATCGTGTCAATAACGATCGTTGCTATTGAATGATTTAAATCCTGGCTGTCTTCATAGCGGGTGTTACCTGGGAACACCCTGAGCTCTGAGCCAACACCTAAACCTGGCATGGCGATACCACTTAAATGAATGCCATTAGCTGCTTCAGGATCAGTCACTTTCGTAATATCCCAGGAAAAAGGCTTTTTAAAATGTTCACTGGAAAAAATGTATTGATCCAACTTGCCTTGAAAATAAGGTTTCTGATCGCTTTGCTGTGCCAATATCAGTGCTGGTATCTTTCTTGATGCCTGCAGAAATGTAATGGGAGAACCAGAAGTCTGAAGAAAGGATGACAGTAGAGCATCAGTAAAAATACCATGTCCTGCACGTTCTAATGCAGCGGTGTTGTCGCTGGCAGCAGTGAAAACAACCATTCCAGGCATGGAATCAGAGGTTATTTCTTCACTTCCATCACCCACTGAGCGACTTTGTGAATCAGTCATGGTTTTTTGCAAGATGAGTGGTTGGATAAAACGAGCGGTATAATTACCGCGTGTTGCGGTGCCGGAATTACAGGAATCCAGAAATACTGAAATATTGTGTGTTTTATTGTATAACTGGCTCAACAACTGATTAAATTCATCATCAATTAAATCGAGTACACCCTCAGTACGAGAGTCATGTAAAACAAGTGTCTCATCCATATTGTCAGGTTCATCATTGTTGAGATCAGTAACTTGTGAACCATGACCTGCATAATAAAAAACCACAATATCATCTTGTTGGGCAGGCTCAATCAGCCTTTGCTTAAATGCACTGACTACTGATTTTTTGTCTGCGTATTGATTAAGCAGCAGACAGACATTTTCTTCTGGAAACTGGTAGCCATTTTTATCAGTTAATAGTTGATAAATTCGTTTAGCATCTTCAGGTGGCCCCTCTAAATCATTAATTTTATTGTTTTTGTATTGACCTACACCAATGATAAGTGCCATACGTCGCTTTCCATCTGCTGAAATAACAGGTGTTTCAGGTTGGCAGGATGTTAACTCTGACAGTGACGAATTTTCATCACTTTTAGCATCATTTTGTTCTGAGCAGGCAGGTAAGATGATAAGGCAGAAAAGAATAAGGAATAATTTAGCAGGAACAGTAGAAAATAAAGACCACATAATAAATTCTCCTATCCTAGATAGTGTGGCTAATATTGTTTACCGCTTACTGAACAATAGTTTATGAAAGTTTATGAAAAAATAGTCTGTGAAAAGAAACCTGTTATAACAACTTTATTTTGAATAAATTCAAAAAATTGAAAACAGAAATAAACTATAAGATATCATCCAGTATAGGCTTGTTTAAAATAATTACAACTCTGAAAGAATAATGATAGGGTAATCCCTAATTAAAGAAAATTGATTTTTCTATTGTGTTATATTTTTTTTAGTTTATTATTAAAAAACAAAATCATTTAAAAAGTTGCTTCATAATACACTTAGCCTTTAAGTGATTCTTTATCGGTTATTAACACTGATTGATCAGTGTTGCAGTCTTAGCCAATTTTTCGTTTCTAAAAAATATATTCAAACTCATTTAAATTTAGAATTTTCAAATGACTCGGGTATAAAGCTGTTTATTTGTAGTCAATAATTTTATTGTTGAGCTAAAAATTCTAACGGGAACAGGTTTTGATTAATCAGATAAATGAACAAATCAAGCTCTGGCTAGTTGATATTGTCAAAAATATCAATGTAGAGTTTTGTGTGCCTGCTATTGCTCATGATAATGATTGCATCTGTGTTTATCTGAGTTCTCTTGAAAAATTGATGGGTAATACAAATCCCACATATACTCAGGTAAAACTAAACTATCTGATCACTGTTCATTCAGCTTCAATTGAGCGCTCCCATGATGTTATTTCCAAATTACTCATGTCAGGCTGCGATCATCCGGTTTTTCATCTATTACCAGACACGCTGTCTGTGGATTATTGGCAGGCGCTTAAGCTATTTCCGCAACCTGTCTTCTCATTAATCTATCTGCTTGATATTCCAAAAACAGGGGAGGAAGCCCCTTTGATTAAGGAAGAGCCAAACATTGTCACTACGCCCATGGTTCCAATCTATGGTAAGTTGACAGGATTTAATAATGAACCACTTGAACGATGCAGGGTTGAATTAAATTCAGGGCAGCGATCAGTCCTGACCGATCAAAAAGGTTTTTTTAATCTGGGTCTAGTCCCTTCTGCTTCCGATACAATTATCAATATTTATACCAAAAAAGATAACCAGCGATATTCATATAAGCATAATAAATACAATGGAAAGGAAATACCCATTTCATTGAAAAAACTGGAGGATAGTAATGCCTAGTTATGCAAATGCAGCTCCCGGAGTATATATTCAAGAAGTATCTACCGGCTCAAAACCAATCAGCACGGTTGACACTAAAACGGCAGGTTTTGTCGGTGTCGCTCCTAATAAACAGGCCCATTTAAATAAGGCAATGGCCTGCAATAACTGGACTCAATTTATTCATGAATATGTGGGTGAGAATGGTGGCAGTGATACCTTTTTGTCAATGGCTGTTTTTTCATTTTTTAATAATGGAGGGACACGATGTTATATTGTTAATATTCCAGAAAATGAAACGATTGCTGGTGATGCCGCTAAACGAACCGGCCTCTGTGCATTCGATGTCATTGATGAAATTGCCATGGTTGCGGCTCCAGGCTATTTTGACAGCATTTCACATACAGCACTCATCGATCACTGTGAGGGTTCAAAAGATTGTTTCGCCATACTGGATTCTCCAGATAGAGTAACTAGTATCGAACCATTAAAGACTGTTGCCAGTATAATCAGTGGTGGGAAAAAAAATACTGAGGATAAAAAAGAAACTGGATTAAGGCCCAAAAATACCAGTTATGCTGCATTTTATTTTCCATGGATGTTAATTCAGGCACCGCTGAGTCGAACCAAAAAAATACTGTCCGCTCCGCCGTCTGGATTTATGGCTGGCATCTATGCACGGACAGATGCTAGCCGGGGTGTTCATAAAGCGCCGGCCAATGAATCAGTTAATGGTGCACTGGGTTTGTCTTATGTCGTCAGCTCGGCTGAGCAGGGTGCACTGAATACCCGGGGGGTTAATTGTATCCGCAGTTTCCCTACTACAGGCATCAAAGTCTGGGGGGCAAGAACTCTGGATGATGGTGAATGGAAATACATTAATGTTCGCCGTTTATTTATAATGATTGAAGAATCAATCAGCGAAAGCACACGCTGGGTTGTTTTTGAACCCAATGATGAAACTCTCTGGAAATCCATAGTTCGAGATGTTGGCGCTTTTCTAACTTTGCTATGGCGGGATGGTGCATTACAGGGGAGCACACCGGAGCAGGCATTTTTTGTAAAATGTGACGGTGAAATCAATACTCAGGCTGTTATTGATTCAGGGAAACTGGAAATTGAAATAGGTATTGCTCCGGTTAAGCCGGCTGAATTTATTGTCTTTAAAATTGGTCAATGGGCTGGCGGTACTGAAGTTGATGCCGATGAAGGTGAGTCAGAATCTGAGTCTGAGTCATAAAGTAACCACGAATACGATTGATTAGGAGAGCTGTAATGGCTTTAACAGAAACAGAAATTGTACGAAATTATAATTTTATAGTTGATATCGGACAAGGAGTGCAGGTCAATTTTTCTGAAGTCGAAGGCTTAGGGATGCGAATCACACCGATTGACTATCGTGAAGGCGGTGCTGCACCAGCTGTCAGGAAGCTGGCTGGGCGTATTGAATACAGTGAAATAACCTTTCGCTGGGGGATGAGTGAGTCAATGGACTTATGGAACTGGTTAACGACTAGTGTTTCAGGCGAAGTGGAACGCCGGGAAATATCTGTAATGATGCTTAAACCGGATGGCTCTGAGTTTTTTCGTTACAATTTGCACAATGCATGGGTCTGTGAATGGAATGCAGCTAAGCTGAATGCTCTGGATCAAGGGGTTGCAATTGAATCAATGGTTATTGCTCATGAAGGGCTTGAGCGAGCCTGATCATGGCTGTTAATAATGACAATAAAAGTCTCCTTTTCGGTCTTTATATCATTTTTGTAAAGAGACTGGCCAAGACAGTTAAGGCGGCAGTCAACTTTTTTCAATCAGCAATTAAGCAAACGATCAATAAATCATTTAAGAAAAATAAAAATGACAAAGCTTTAGAACATTTTTATGCTGATGCACCACAGCACTGGCTGGATTTAATTAAGCGTAATCGATTGAGCCTTCATTCGTTTAATAAAAGGTCGATTATAAAATCATTGAAACAAGTCATCGTTCCGCCTGCTGATTACAAGCAAGCTGCAGGAAAACTAAAGAAAGATAATAAAAATTATCTATTTCAGGATATTCATGGAAGGACTTCCAATAATGAGGAAAAGCTATTTAAAAAGTCCCCGTTTAAACTAACCGGGCGAACTCAAGTAATCGATAAAAAAACAATATCATCAGTAAACAATCAATCAATAACGGAACAAGCCTCTCCTGTTCTAATGAAACAAATGAATGTACATGGGCGAAGCATTCATCTTTTTGAAAAAAAAGATAATGCTGGCAATAAGATCCGTCAGCATGGGCAAAAGAGCCATCAGCGTGAGCAACAAAGCCATCAGCATGAGCAAAAAAATCATCAGAAAAAAAACAATAAAATACCACAGTCAAATAAAATGTTACAAGCTCAACGGGGCTTCATAAAAAGTACAAAGATAATCGAGGATAAATTTATAGTTGATAATAGTTCCAGTATGTCGAGTTTGGAAACACTTAAAACCAGAACTCATTCTATTTTAAAAAAAACAAAGGATAGGATTCATTTAGAAGTAGATATGGAGTCCATAGAACGATTTAAAAGTGACTCTGATACGAACTATGAACCAAAGAGAAAACCAGAAACGTCATCTAATAAAATAAATAAAGAACTGATGTTTAAGAAAAGACGATTGAGACAAAAAGAAGAAGTCGTGTGTAATTCAGCTTTTCAAGAAGATGTTAGTCTGCTGAATGAGACCGCTGAATTCTATAATGATTTGAATTATTCTCACTGGTCAGCACTGCCGGTTGATGTATGGAGCAGAGATTTGTTAGAAAAGGGCTACAACCTTAACCATAACCTTAAATATAGCCTTATACTAAAACAGGATATGGGTACTTTCAGGAAGATACTATGGAACGGGTAACTTTTTTAGTGGAAGAGACTGGACAGTTGATCAGTTGCATGCTGAACCCTGAAACACTGGTGGTCAGTCGACGCTCAGGTATACATCAAAGAAATATTAAGTCAATTTTTATTGATTCAAATAAAATGGCAGATGATGGCTTAATCTTCAGTGGTGGAGGAAAAACAGTATTGGAACTGGAACTGGTTTTTGATATATCCATTCAGGGATCCACAATACAGAGTAGTGATGTGAGAGAACTAACCAAACCAATTTGGCAATTATCAGAAAATACAACCCAGATTGAAGGAGAATATCGGCCAGGCCTTTGTCGCTTTGTCTGGGGGAAAAGCTGGAATATTCCTTGTGTCATTAGTTCTATTACTGAGAAATTTGATGTCTTTGATCTTTCTGGCGTACCCAGGCGTTCCTGGTTGAAAATCAGATTGCTCAGAGTGTCTCAAAACAACAATCAACATCAATCTTTAGATGCAGGATTTGCACCAAAAAGTGAGGCTACTGGCCAGAAAATAGAAACGGAGAATAACTCAATCTTTAATGAAGGGAAGAATGATATCTCCAGCTATCTGGTTTAAAGGATGGATATGAAAAGTCAACTGCAATTTAACAAAAAACTCAGCATCTCAATTGATGATGTCATGATTTCTGATATTATTGAAACAAGTTTGACAGAAATAACCATTGAACACAGTTTTCAGACACCTAGCCATTGTAATTTGATTTTAGTTCTAACCAAAAGTGAATATGAGACTCATGTTCAGAGTTTCATACAACGTGGTAAAATCAACATCAGAGTTGATAATGAAGCGCATGATTTGTTTTCAGGCTTTATTAAGTCTATTTCACATCATTATTCAACAGATCAAGGATTCACCATCCAATTAACTGCCTCTGATGCACTTAACTACCTTGCCATGCAGCATCCTGTTCGTTCTTTTGTTGATGTAACTGTGATTGATATTGCTGAACAAATGTTGTCGCCTTATGGTATCTCTGTTAGTGCAATGGATACAGGACCATTGTGGAATCATCTAGTCCAATACCAATCATCTAGTCTTGAATTTTTGCAGGAGTTATCAGAAAGAAGTGGTCTTTATTTTTATTTAAGTAACAATATATTAAATTTTGTTCAGCTGCCTGCAGCTGAAGCAACGGTTGAACTTGAATATGGCTTAAATTTGCTGGAGGTTGCCTGCATTAATAACCATGCAAGCTCTGGAACAGAAACAGTGATTTCTGGCTGGGACCCCCAGCGGAGCCAATTATTTATGGAAGACTCATTAAAAAGCTCTTTGGATAATAGTTATTCATCAAATAATGAATTGCCTGTTTTTCAGACAAGCATTGTGGATCAGCCAGCTCAAAATGAACAACAGTTAATACAGCTGAGAGACAGTCAGACTCACCGGATAAATGCTATGAGCAATTATGTGATTGGGCAGGCTGAAGGGAGTATAGAATTAGGGCCTGGTATTGATATTAAGTTGGCAGGTTTATTAGTGTCGGATAATGAACAGCAGTACCGTATTACAAAAATCAACCATTCAATTCATCCATTATCTGGCTTTGTGACTGAATTTTCCAGCCGGCCACCGGAAATAACTAAACATTCAAAATCAACGTTAGTAACCTATGGTGTGATTACCCAGATTACAGATCCTGAAAATTCCGGTAAGGTAAAAGTTTGTCTGCCTACGTATAACAATATAGAAACAAGCTGGATTGAAGTCTTGTTTCCAGGCGCTGGAGAGAACAAAGGTATTATTGCTCTGCCTGAAATAGACGACAAAGTGCTGATCTTAATGTTGCATGAGCGCATTGAGCAGGCTATTGTGCTGGGTGGCTTATATGGAGAAACAAGCCTGCCGGATGAAATTGTAGTAGATGGTAAGGTCAGTCGTTTTTCAATGTTAACACCGGGCGGTCAGGGACTCAGACTGGATGATGAAAATGAACGAATCAGTTTATCGAATAAATCTGAATCAAGCATTGAACTCAAGGAAGAAACAGTGCTGATAGAAACAAAATCCGGAAATGCTATTAGGATGACGGATGATAAGCTGCTCATCAGCTCTAATGGGTCTTTTGATATTGAGGCTCCAGGCAGTACTTTGACGATACGAGCCAGTAAAATTAATTTTGAGAAAGCATGATGACACAAGCATTAATTACTCAGAAAGCAGTATTACAATGTGACCATCTTACAGGGATAGTGGGCATTATAGCTTCGCAGACATTTGTGACGATTGAAAAAATTCCCATACTTGTTAAGGGTGATCTTGTCAGCAGGCCCATTGCCGGTTGTCCTATTCCTGCTTCTGGGGGTTCAAAACCCTGTTTAACAACCATTAATGAAACAAAAGGTCATTCAAAATTTATCTTTATTCGCAATATCCCAGTGTGCTTGAAGTCTCTTAAAGGACTGACGGATGGTGTGCCGCCAGGCAGTATTAATTATACGGTCAATCAGGCAGGGCAGAATTTTATGGTAGAAAAATAAATGTCAAATTATCAGTATCATGCTCTGAAATTTAATCATCCGGATTTTGACCGGGGGCAATCAAATCCAGGCTTTGTCTGTACTAGTACAGGAAGCCTTGCTCTTGTTAATGGATCCATGGCAATCAGACAGTCGATATTATTATTGTTATCAACCATACCTGGTGAACGAGTCAGGAGGCCGGATTATGGCTGTGAGTTGTATCGTCTTACCTTTATGCCTAATGATGCAACAACTCATGGACTGGCCATCCACTTTGTCACTCAGGCATTGGAAAAATGGGAGCCCAGGATATCAATTACCCGTATTGATGCGGTGAGTAGTCCTGAGGATTCCAGTAAGATGGATATTTATCTTAATTATTTAATAAGGGATCATGAGACACACTCACTTGAAATTGATGAAGAGTTAATATTAACGTTAGAAATGATGTAATCAATAAGGACTGGAATTATGGGGTCACTGAATATCCCAAAAATTAATGAATGCCAATATGAGCAAATTTTGGCTTCAGCATTAAAGCGAGTAAAAGAGAAAAATTCACAGTGGACGGATCTGACGCCAGGTGATCCGGGTGTTGTGCTGTTGGAAGCATTTGCACATATGACTGAAATCATGATTTCTCAGCTTAATCAATTGCCCTATAAGGCCTATATTGAATTTTTGGCCATGATTGGTGTTAAACTGCAGGCACCGATTGCAGCACAGACAGAATTAATTATCCGACTAAGCAGCACCAGGGCCGCTGATGTGTTAATCACAAAAGGCACACGAGTTTCAGGACAACGTAATGACACGATTGAAAAACCACCCGTTTTTATTACTACTCGTGATGTTATTATTAAACCTGATGAAATAGAAGTCACAGTTCCAGCTTGTCATTGCCATTGGATAAAAGGGGAACTTGCAGGTGTTACTACAGGGCAGCCTGGATTTTTTATACAGGCGGCTAAACGGCCCATTATTGCAAAAAATTCTATTTTAGACTCTCTGGTTGTTGCCATTGAAATTAATGATCAAATTAGTTGTCACCCAAAACAACGAATAAAATTTAGTGATAAAGAATTTGGTATCTGGGATGAGGTTGATGACTTTTCCAGAGTAGACAAAGCTGATTTTGTATATACAGTTGATCGTGTCACAGGCAACATTCAGTTTTCTCCAGCTTATCGCCATTATTGTGAGCAGACATTAGATGATGATGCGGACACAGACAGCTCTATCCCACCTGAAGGAATGGAAATTCGTCTCTGGTATTGTTATGGCGGTGGTGATACCGGTAATGTTCCTGCAGGTTTTTTGCAGGTTTTTAAAGATTCAAATCCCGGTTTAACAGTCAATAACAGGGTCGCTGCTGTGGGTGGCCGAAATATGGAGACTCTTGAAAATGCATTATTAAGAGGTCCGCAACAGCTTAATTCTTTAAAAAGAGCCATTACTGCCAGAGACTTTGAATTGTTGGCTATTCAAAGCTCAGGTGCAGTCAGTCGTACCAGAGCCTACACTAAATCTTCACTCTGGAAGCATGCAAAGCCAGGTACTGTGAGTGTGTTGCTGGTTCCTGAAATTAATTTAGCTGCTGGTCAGGAGCAGCAAGTCTCTTTAAACTATTTAAAATCACTGCAATCCAATAATATACTACTTAATATACAAAAGGTTCTTGATGATCGGAAACCTCTTGGGATTAACTGTGAAGTTAACTGGGTACGATATAAACCGATTTATATTACAGGCAAAATCATCATCAATAAAAATGAGGACAGTCAAAGAGTAAAAGAGCGGGTTATAGAATCACTATACAGAACCATTTCTCCTAAAATAATTTCCGGCTCTGTTAAAGACTGGAATTTTGGACAATCACTGAAGTCATGGGATATTTATAAAATCATTGCATCTGAACCGGGTGTTATTTCTGTTGAGCAATTAAAACTGAATACATTTTATGCACCGGAAAAAAACTGCAAGGCACTAGCGGTTGATAACTATCAGCGGAATACCTGGTACGCTAGTTCTGGAGAGTCACTATTTCGTACAGTCAATAATGGCAATGGCTGGGAAAAAATTAATGAATTTGATTTTGTTATTGAAAAAATTCTTCCTTACCAAAAAAATACGTCAGCCATTTCAGAAAATATGGGCCTATTGGCAATTATCGTAAAAAATAATGAGAAAACAGACCAGATTCACATCTCTTTTAACTGTGGTGAAAACTGGAGTGAGCGAGAAAGCATAAAGATTAAAGGCATCAACGATATTGCCTGGATAGAAAAAAATACGGGTCCGGTTCTTTTGATTGCAACCGATGATGCATTATATGAATACACGATTGGCACCGAATCAGTGCCAATAAAAATTCTTGTGGATGCAAAAAAGCCAGAGCTTAAAATTAATGCCATTGTAACCAGTCAGGATGGCCATGACGGTGGCATGGTTGCTGTGTTTTCTTCAAAGGAGAATGGGCAGGTTTATTTTTCTTCAAATGGTGCGGCTGACAATCAGTTTAAGAAATTAAAAGATCCCCCATGGGAGTCTGGAGAAGTTGCCAATATTGCGATCCAGAAGCGAGATGCTCACCACTATCTCTGGGCATTGCTGAAAAAAATGCCTAATCGGTCTGGAAATGCCTGCTACCGGCGACACCTTTCTGTTTCAGGTGAAGATCATGAAGGTTGGGTCAAGTTGTCTGATGGCTGGAAAGCAGGCAGTTGTTTTTCAGTTACTTTTTATGGTTCTAATGTCTATGCAGCCTCAGAAGAACAAGGTATATTAAAAATGGATGTTAATGCAATCAAGCCGGTTTGGGAGAAGCGTGAAATTGATGGCAAGCTGGATTTAGAAAGTATCAGCAAATTAGGTGAGCCGGAATCTATTGTCGCTTCACCGGTAACAGGAAAGCTGATGACTTCTGGTAAAAAGGGGATCTTTCTTCGCGATGAAAAAAGCACCAGTTTTAAAAACTGCTCAAGTCATTTATACAGTGAAACAATTACAATCCCCAAAAACTGGCTTTTTTGCTCTGAGCAGCATGCGATAGAAATTGAGGTGGATAATGAATCAATCTGAGATTCAATCACTACTGCCGGAGGTCTTTCTTCAAACTCTCAATGATGAACATAAAAATGAAGAAACAATTTTATCAATCTTGATTGATATCATGCATTTTATGCATGTAGAAACAGAATTACAGTTTAAAACGATTGAGGATTTTTTTAATCCTTGCCGTACTCCCCAGGAAGCCTTTATTGAATACCTTGGCTATTGGACTGATCTTGAACGGCTTTGGCATGATGATACTAAGTTGGGTATTCATCATCTAATTCAAAAAGAGTGTTTGCAGGAATTGATACTGTCAGCCTCTTATTTATCGCAATGGCGTGGAACATTACAAGGCTTAAGCCAGTTTCTTAAAATTGCTACGGGCTCAAATTCAATCACCATAAGAGATGGAATTGATAAACATGGAAAGCAACAAAGTTTTCACTTTCTGGTTGAAATTTCAGAAAAACAAAAGCATCAAAATAGATTGATTCAAAGAATTATTGAGCAGGAAAAACCTGTCTATGTCTCTTATGATATTAAATTCATAAGCGACTGAACGAGTTACAGATATAGATTGTAATAAAGGAGAATTATCATGACTAAACCGGTTGAAATCACACTTGCTTCACGAACATTCACTTGTGATAAAAATTCAAAAGCCTCGGTTATATTTACCATAAGCAATATCATAGATAAAGATATTGACTTGGCTGCCAGCATTTTTATAGATGAAGAAAATGAAAGCGTTGCCAAGGAAGAATGGTTTGACATAAAGATAGAGCCGAATTGGGTGCTGGGCAGTAAAACAACGGAAGAAATAAAAGTTGAAGTGACAATACCTGAAGCACAGGAACTGGGTGATTATAAATTTAAACTCACCGTGTATTCAAAAGAAAACCCAGGAGATGATTTTACAAGTAGTGAAATGGTTTTAGTAAAGAAAGAAGAAATTATTATTGCAGATGATGAACCAAAAAAATCATTTCCCTGGTGGATAGTGGCATTGGTCATTGCATTAATAGTGATTGCAATTATAGGTTGGAAAGTGTTTTCAGAGGACGATAAACCATTACCTCCTCCAGTGACTGAAATGACCTTACCCAATGTATTAAAGTTAAAGCTTTCATACGCAATGGATAAAATCAATAGGGCTGGTTTTGAAGTTGATACCGCAAAAATTGAAAGGCAATACCAAAAAAATATGAATGAAGAAATTGTAATAAAACAAACACCTAAAGCAGGAACGGTAAAAAAAGGAACTAAAGTCAAACTGGTTGTATCGACAAAAACTCATATGATTATTGGAAAACCAGTCTATATATTACCAGCTCAATTAATGAAATATGAAGCTATTCAAAGCAGAAATTTGGAAAAAATTGAATAAGTGGAGATATAATAATGGACAATAAAAAGAAATTTTTTATTGGTCTGGGTGTACTCAGTGTTGTCTATATGGCTGTCCTTAGTCTCAATCTAACTCACTCAAATGAGTCGAACAAATATTCTAAAGAAGCTGTTAAGCAAAGCATTTTAAATGGGTCCCCATTACCTTTTAATGGTTTTTTAGATGGCATTCAGGAAGTGTTTTCTTTCTTTTTACCAGAAATTGATTTGTTGGATGTTTCAATTTTGACAAATAATTGTCAGTTTGATAAAAAAAATAAGTACTTAATTGTTACAAGCCAAAAAATGTGTGTGTTACGCATTAAGCCATCTGAAGAAAACATTAGAAAATTGTCATTAATCTATAAGCGGCAGAAAAAGACAGCAAACAGCAGAGGAGGCAAACCATTTATAAAGTCTCATCTAATGATTACCAAAACAGCTGTCCTCAAACCTACGGTGATGATGCATGCTGAAGCCATTAATGGGAATAATAATTCATCGGGTAACAGCAATAGCAAAAAACCATCAGTAGAAATTATTGTGATTAATTCAGATGAAGATGGGTCTGAGAAAGATAAATCAATAAAAGAAAATGAAATGTCTCACTGGAATATTCTTGATAAAGGTGCTGAAGTGAGTATCAAATGTAATATTTGTCAAAACTATGATGTCTATATCAGTCAGAATGATGATTAAACGTTGGCTTACAAGGTCATTCTTGCTGTCTTTGTCAAAAAAAAAAATAGTCATCTTTCTCACACTTCTTCTTTGTTTGTCCTGCTCAGAAATTCCTGAGCAGGACAAGTACGGTGCTGATTCAAGCCCCTATAAAATTTTAAAATCTCATAAACCGGAACTGGTTGTTAAGCTATTACATGGCAGCCCTATTATAACAATGACAGTTTCAGGCAATGGAAAATTCTTGGCCACCAGCAGTTGGGATAATACGATTCGTTTATGGGATATTAAAAATGGCAGGCAAATCAGAAAATTCAGCAATCAAGGTCAAAATGAGGGGATAAGCACTCTTGCTCTGGCCTTATCACATGATGGAAAAACACTATTCAGTGGTGGCAGTGACCATGTTATTTATCAGTGGTCAACAGTAACGGGTAAAATTGAAACAGAATATTTGGGCCATAGTGATATAATTAAATCAATTACCTTGTCACCTGATGAAAAAAAAATAATTTCAGGGGGATTTGATAAATCAATTAAAGTCTGGCCAGTGAAACATGATGTAAAGCATTCCACACAAAATAAAATCCTTCAAAGAACTTCTGGAATTATAAAAAAAATACAATTTACTCCAGATGGTCAGTCAATAATTGTAATAAGTAAAAATAAGGCCATGCTGATTGGGCTCGATGCTCATGACGTCTCAAAAATTTTTCCAGAGCATCCTGCAGGTATTTCAGCTTCAGCTATTTCTCGAGATGGGAAATACCTGCTGACAGGTGATATGGATAATAATATCTGGCTGAGTCATATTAAAACCCAGAAAATAATTCATAAATTTACAGGGCATAGTGATAATATTACGGCTTTGGATTTCTCACCTGATGCCCGCCAATTTGTTTCCAGCAGTAAGGATCATTCAATTCGTATCTGGGATCTCAATACAAATAAAATTATTCAATCGGCTCAATTCAATCAAAAAGATAGAATTGAAACAATTCTTTATATTGATAATAACACTGTTTTGTTCAACAAGAGCGAAGCATTAAGCATTTATAAAATAGATCTGAATCAAGAAGAAAAGCGGTTTGCAAATAAATCAAAATGGGTCAGCTCTTTGGCAATGTCTGACAGTGGTCGTTATCTTATTACAGGCAGTTGGGATCATTCTGCCTATCTATGGGATTTGCAATCTGGAATGATGATTCATCATTTAAAAGGTCATAAGGATGAAGTTCGCAGTGTTGCTTTTTCACCAAACAATACAATGGCAGCAACTGCTGCACGTGATGGTGTTACTATTGTTTGGAATGTCAGGACAGGAAGTATTCTCAGGACAATAAAACGTTCGGAGAAAGGGGTAAAAACCATTGCTTTCTCACCTGATAATAAGCAACTGATTCTGGGTGATGATGATGGTGTCTTATGGATGTTCTCTCTCTCCGGGGATTCACCATCTGATTCTGAATTATGGCATAGAAAGTTTTCTAATCGTATTGAAGCTGTTGCTTATACTCCGGGTGCGCAGTCATTTATCAGTGCCAACGGTTCAGATTTATCACTCCGAGAAACTCACAATGGTGAATTAATTCATCGTTTTCAGGGACATGTAAAGGAGATTTATGCAATTGCTGTTTCACCGGATGGCCAGCTGGTTTCCTCTGCTGGCAATCGTGGGGAAGATATTCTGATACATAATCTTAAAACAAATAAACATGTTCTGTCTTTGAACAATACACTGGGGGTGATCTATTCACTTGAATTTTCACCGGATGGTCAAACGCTTGCTGTGGCAGGTATTAATAATAACATTCAGCTTTGGGATTTAAAATCAAAGAAAATATTAAAAACATTTAGCAGCCAGACTAAGATTATAATTGATTTGGTCTTTTCGAATGATGGTCACTACTTGTTCTCATCTGGCTCCGATCAAAAAACACAGATCTGGGATGTTGGTAGTGGCAGAAATCTAATGTCTCTAATTGGTTTTAATGATAGCAGTTGGGCTGTCTTTGATCAAAAAGGGCGTTATGATGCATCTAATGGCGGCGATATATCTGGACTTCACTGGGTGATAGGTCGGGAAACAATCAAGCTGTCACAGTTGAAGCAACGCTATTACGAACCGTCATTATTAGCAAAGGTTGTGGACAATAATTCAGAACCGATTAAGAATGTGGACTCTTTCAATGCTCCCAGGCTTTACCCTAAAGTCATTACCTCATGGAGTGGAGAAAAAAATAAAATAATAAATATTCAGCTGACTGATCAAGGTGGTGGTATCGGCCGGGTCGTTATTCTTGTCAATAACAAAGAGGTAAGCTCAGATGCCCGAGCTTTTGCACAGTCGAGTTCTGATCATAGTATGACGATTAAATATGACTTATATGAACATCCTTTTCTGATACCTGGAGAAGAAAATACGGTTGAGGTATTTGCCTATAATGATGAAAACTATCTTTCCAGTCGAGGGGTAGGTGTCATTTTTACACCGGATAAAATTGATCAGGATATGACACCGACATTGTGGGCTGTAGTTGCTGGTATCTCAGATTATCAAGGTACTCGGATTGATTTGCGCTATGCTGCAAAAGATGCAGTGGATTTTAATAAAGCATTGACTCTGGGAGCAAAAAAATTATTTGGTGCAGAGCGTGTCAATATAAAATTATTAACAACCACTACAGCTGATGGTTCAATTCAACCCACAAAGGAAGCATTTGTTCAGGCTTTTGAACAATTAAAAGAAGCGAAACCCTGGGATATCCTGGTGATCTATCTGGCAGGCCATGGTTTATCCATAAAAGATGATTATTATTATTTGACGGCAGAAGCGGGTTCGGTTGATTTGACGGATCCTGAAATTGTTAAACATTTAATGATTTCCGGCAATGAATTGACTCATTGGCTAAAATCAACACCGATTCAAAAACAAGTCATGCTACTTGATACCTGTGCTGCTGGTTCCTTGGCAAATTCTTTTTCCGAAACACGTGAAATTTCATCAGGTCAGATCCGGGCGATTGAACAAATGAAAGATCGTACCGGTCTGCATGTATTAATGGGCAGTGCTGCTAATTCTGTAAGTTATGAAGCCAGTCAATTTGAACAAGGTTTAATGACGTATGCCCTGCTTCAAGGCATCAAAGGGGCAGCATTAAAAAAAGAAATAGAAATTGATGTTAGTGAGTTGATTCATTATGCAGCTGATACTGTTCCAGAACTGGCGATGGAAATAGGTGGCATACAAAGACCAAGAATTGCATCACCGGGATTTTCAGAAAGTTTTACTATTGGTCTTATTGAGCGTCAAGATAGAGCTAGTGTCCCGCTTTCAATCAAGAAATCCATTCTTTTAAAACCTGCTTTTATGAATAAAGAAACATTAGTTGATGATTTAAATCTCTCTGAATATCTAAGGGCTTACTTTCGTGAACAAAATTATTATAAACAAAAACAAAGCAATACTCTGAATCAGAATATTACCTATATGGATGTTGATGTTTTTCCTGAAGCTATCACTGCAAGAGGAATTTACCAATATACAGATACCAGCCTGCAAGTCCAGCTCTCTCTAGGGCGTAACAGAAAAAAAATAAATAATAAAAAAATAATAGTCAATTTATCAGGAGGTAGAGATATAAGTCCAGAAGTATTGGCAGAAAAAATAGGCAGTGAAATTTATCGGCAAATTAACCTGAAAAGAGGTAATTTGAGTACGCTATGAAAATAATCGTCATTAAATATCTGATTTTTTTCTTTTTGACTGCGGGCTTCTTTATATATTTTGTACATTCCTGTTCTATACAGAATAAACAAATTAAAAAATATTCTGGAACACAGCGAAGTGATAATATTGAAATAGTGCCTATTGCTTCAGGAAAGTTTTCTGGTAAAGCCTATAAAATGACCTATATCATTGATTCCCCGATTGATAAAGTCTGGTTTTTAATGACTCATTTCCCAGAGAAATTGCTTTCTACAGCACCTGGGATCCTGGAGTATAAAATACTATCCGATATTGAAAATAAAATTACTTACATGTATGAATATGATTTTATGCCAGGAAAATATTTTATGTGGAAAAATACATTTTATGCAGCCAAGAACAAAGTTTTATTTAGACTGATGAATGCTGGTGAAGTGGGTCTAATCCATCATTTTGGTGAATCAACATTGTATGAGCAGGGTGAGAAAACTAAAGTAGTATTAACAGGCTATGTTGATTTTTTGGGTGTGTCAAACTGGGTTGATGATTTAAGTACAAAAGGATTAAATGCATTTCTTATTAATCATGCACATTGGCAGCAGGCGGTAATACCATCTTTTTCTATTGTTGGACAGATAGTACAGAAAATGGATGATGACATCAACTTTAAACCAGAAGGTAAGTATTATGCTCTAATCATCGGTAATAATAAATACCAATATGTTAAACCTTTACAAAGTTCTGTTTGGGATGCACAAGCCATTAATAAAATACTCTCCGATGATTTTGGTTTTGAAGTTACTTTATTAGTGGATGCCAGTGAAGATGATATTATTTCGAACCTTTACCAATATCGGCAACTATTAAAATTTGAGGATCATTTGTTGATTTATTATGCCGGTCATGGCTTTCTCGACAAAGAAGCTGATGAGGGTTACTGGTGGCCTGTTGATGCTCGTCGTGATAATCCAGCCAAATGGATATCCAGCAGTTCAATTACAAGTTCTCTGAAAGCTATTCCTGCAAGACATATCTTATTAGTTTCAGATAGCTGTTATTCTGGAGTTATTACACGTGAGAGAGGCGCTGGTATTGTAATGAATGTAAATAAGCCTGATTATTTTGAAAAGATGGATAAAAAAAAATCCAGAAAAGTTATGACATCGGGAGGGCTTGAACCGGTACTGGATTCGGGTGGGGATAATAATCACTCCATATTTGCTTCAGCATTTATTCAAGCTCTCAATAGTATCGAAAAAGCCAGTGATACGACATCATTATTTCCAGGAATACTAAGAAAAGTAAAAAGTGATGCTGAACAAACTCCGGAATACAATGCGGTTAAAAAATCAGGAGATAATGGTGGGGACTTTATTTTTTTTCGTAAACCTTGAATATAAATTCACAGAAGACCTTTTTTTCAGGAAAATCCTACATAATTTATTAATTCTTTAGCTATAACTATGTTATGGAATTGTTGATAACGGGAGAGTTGTAATGATAGCTAGTGTTCATCCGTTTATTAGTCTCTTAGCCTCCCCCTTTGAAAAAGGGGGAGGTAAAAAAACAGCAATTTACGGATGGGCACTAGCTAAAATACATCGGCCTATTTTACTTAAAAGCATGCTATTAACAATTTTTATTTTTTCCCCTGTCTGCCTCTATTCAGCAACAATTCAATTATATGACCAGGCTGTTTTAGAGCGCACTTATAAACCGTATTCAGAAAATATTCGTTACAACTATAAACATGTCATTGAGGAAAAACTTTCTAATGATGAGTATAGAAAGTTAACAGGTATAACGCTGGATTTCCCATTACGGGGTGAAAATAAGCAGTTTTTTGATTTTTATTCTTATCCTGCTGAAAAAAATGTAGTGATTCCTATTGAAGCCGTTAAATTTCTGGATGATGTCTGTCAGGCTGCTGCCTGGCTGGAATATAAAAAAGAAACAGGCCAACCCTTGTTTGACTATATTTCTTTGCTCAAATACCGTCCTGATGACTTCCCTGATGGGAAACCAACAGGCCCCTTACAAGCATTAGGGTTGCCTCTGGATCCAACACTGAATTCTTATGTGGATGATGTCTCTCAGAAATGTCTCAAAAGTGCTTTATTATGGATTATGGCACATGAGGTTGGTCATGTGCTTTATCAGCACCAAGGTTATCATGCAGGAAATACCGCGGAACAGATACGCAGTAATGAATCTCAGGCTGATACATTTGCCAATTTAGTGTTTCGCCGCATAGGAACTTTCCCTGGAGGGATGGCTCATTTTTTCAGCGTTGCTTCTATTCTATGGACGCCTTATTCCGCCTTGATGGATGAAAAAGAATGGGCACATTATCTAAAAACAACCACACATCCGGTTGCTCCGAAGCGATTAAAAAAAATTGCGGAAAATATGGCGCAATCTCCTTTGGAATTTGTATCATCTGAACCTAATCAACAACAGGCTCTTGTTTTGATTGAGTCTCTGATAGTAAACCTGTTAACTTTATCTGAACGGCTGGAGGGGCCCGGGATGCAGAAGTTTCTGGCTCTGCGTGCAATGAGTCTTGATATTGATGCAATGGCTCAAGGAGTTTATCCGCCTGTAGATATCAACTCAATGCTGAATGATGATGAATAGAAAACTGAAAAATTACTGTGAATACTCAAGCCATTCTAAGATCTTATTCATGGCATTGTTTATTATTTTATTATTATTCAATAACAGCGTCTATGCAGACGTTTCGATTAAGAAACAATGGTTCAAGGCTATTGCTGGGTATCATTCTCATTTTTTAAAAAAGAATTTTGATCAAGCTGAAGAACAGGCAAATAAAGCTATAGAACTCTCAACGTTACTCAATCAACCAAATATAGTTTTTCAAATTGTTAGCCTACAAAGTTTAATGCGTTTTTATGTTTATAAAAAAAGATATTCAGAAGCATCTGTACTGGCTCTAAAAATCAGCAAAATGGTTAATGACCGTTTTGATCAATCTCATATTAAATCAATTGAAAATCTATCTGAACTCGCAGATATCTATATGCTTCAGGGTAAGAAAACAAAAGCAATTTTAATTAACAAAAAAGTCTATAAGCTGCGTAATGAGTACTTTGGTCCTGATCATATTGATACCCTGATTACTTTGAATAATCTGGCATCACTTACTGCTGAACAAGGTGAATTTGATTTAGCTGAAAAATACACAGATCTTCTTTTTAAAGGGTATAAAAAAAAATGGTCTTCTGAGCAATCAACTCATACCCCTCTTGGTTTGTCTGCGCAACAGGTTTTTATTGATAATTCAGAACGTACATCATCGGAAAAGAAAAAAATATTAATGACGGCAGGTATTGACAAAGATTATTCAGTGATCAGTAAAAAATTAAAACAAAAAGAAATTCAATACAGTTTTAAAACAGGAAAAGCGATGCCAATCGATAAATGGAAACTATCATTTGCCAGATTAAATAACAAATATAAAATTACTGATCTTGATCCAATAGCAGAGATAACTGCTTATAGACAGGAAGAAAACATACAAGTTGCTGCTGAGGTTGAGCCAATAGTTATCATATCGCCTGAGGTTAATAAACCCAAATCTCATACTTTGTCACGTTACCCTACTATTGAAGCACCCAAACAGATTAATATTGATCAAGAGATTATGGTAATGGTTTCGTTAACTGAACAGCTTATTTCTCCCGCTGTTATTATTGGCACTGTTAATGAGTCTGTTGCAGTAAAAACTGAAACAGGCGCTTTAGGTTTGCAATTACCTGAATCAGAGGCTGATGGCTGGAATATTGATGTGGTGCTTAATGCATCTGGCTTTAATATTAAAGATGGAAATATTCGCTCTATTCATTTGAAAAAAAAGGGGGATTCAACTGTAGCATTGTTTAAACTTAAGGCTCAGGAAATGCCGGAAGTTAGCTTTTTATCCAAAATTTATGTTTCCTATATTTACAAAGGCCAGTTTATCAGTCGGGTGTCCCGTGAGATTAGAATTCTCAATCCAAAGCTTGCTGAAAAAATGAGTCCAACGACACCTCAGCCTATAGCGAATATCGCCGTACAGAAGTCTGTTGAAAAAAAATTGATTAAAATCAGTGGACTTAATGAACCTGCTGATCTGACGATTTTAGTCAGAGAGATGACTAATGCAGATCGCTCCAGTTCCACAGCTATAACAATAATTTCTCCCTATCTTCAGCCAATGTCATATGAATATAAAACTGTTCCCAAGCTGTCACATTGGCTAAACAGTAAATATGCAAAATTCTCCCGCAGTATACCCCGTGGTGTTGCTGTTGCTGATGAAATGCATTCTGATCCTGCGATAAAAGAACAGGCAATTTTTTTAATGAATGGTTTTGGTAAAGAGCTCTATAAAAAATTTGCGCCGAAAATATTTAAAGAGGTCTATTGGAAGCTGATTGATCACAAAAAAGAGCAATTTAATTCCATTCAGATTTACACTAATAATCCTGTATTACCCTGGGAATTAATGAAGCCGATACGTCCAGATAATTCTGAAGAGCATGATTTTATTGGTGTTAACTATAATGTTGCACGTTGGCATGTGGCTGAAAATAATCAGGTGGAAGAAAAGCCGCCATTGTCGCTAAAAGTAAAAAAACTGTTTGTCATTGCTCCAGAAAATCAGCAGCAGGCAAGTCTTCCATGGCAAAAAAAAGAGATTGAAAGTCTGAGCCAGTTTCAGCAGTTTCAGAAAATACCGGGAACTTACACATCCGTTAAAAATTTCTTTGCCAATAATCCCGGCGGTATTGTGCATTTTTCAGGCCATGGCATGATTAAGAAAAATTTTGATGATGTTTATGAATACAGTCTGTATCTAGAAAGTCAGGCTCTGGATCTGGATACCTGGAAGGGAATGATCGCATCACGTTCGAATGTTCATCCCTTGTATTTTATTAATTCGTGTATTGTCGGGCAGTCTCATCGCATTGCCAATATGGTTGATGGGTGGGCTCCTGCAATGCTTGAGTCTGGTGCCAGTGGCTATATTGGGGCTTTATGGCCAGTCGGTGACCATGGTGCAAGTCGATTTAGTATTCAGTTTTATCAATATATACTCAATGATTTAGAAGAACATCCAGCCAATGTTGCACAGGCTGTTAAAAAAACTCGAAAACTATTTTATGAAACCGGGGATCCAACCTATTTATCCTATATTTTTTATGGTGATCCTAATTTTAGTCTTATCATGCAATAGCTATTATATTGACTTGTTTAAAGTGATAAGAAGAGGCTGTATCAAATAAAGCGAAATAACGTTGTTCATGTTAAAATGTGAAGAACTTTGTCGTTTAGTTGTAAAATGTGGCAGCTACAATTGTTAAGTCTTTGTTTTTAAATATTAAAAAAACTACTCGTGAAACTAAAATCCTATATTTTCCGCTGGGTGACACTGGCAACATTGCTTCCGGCAACGGCATTAGGTCTGTTTGCAACTTATTATGTGCAGAATCTCTATCATAATGATGCGACAGAGGATATTCAGCGTAGTCTGGAAAATATCTCAGTGGAAATTTCCCGCAGTCTGAAAACCGATCAGGACTTGATTTTAAAATTACCTGAATCTCTGGCAATGAAACAGTTTTTACCTGTTTTAGAAGAAGCTCGCTTAGGTGAGCAACACATTGATTATGTTTCAAAACTTTATATATTAAGTCAATTTCTTCAGCAATATCAATCTGTTATTTCATTGTTTGATACTTTTCGTATCTTGGATGTGAGAGGAAGCACACTGCTGAAAATACATTCGGGCGTGGAAAGTATCACTCGCTATGAAGGCTTTGAACCCTATGCCATTATGGATAAAGAAATTGTTCAAACAGAACAGCTGAAGCTGCTGTCAGAGTTGCAGGATAATACGGTCAGCTTTATTGAATTACCTCAAACCCGTGATGAAATGGGACCAGAAAATAATATTGTCATTCCTGATGCGGTTGTGCCGCTGAACTATGAGGGGAAGAGAGTTGGCTATCTAGCGGTTGCAATTCGAGGAGGAAATATTGACCAGGTACTGGAGCTTGCCGCCAGATTACATGATGGTAAATTAATTATTGCTGAAGTGGATGAAGAAAATACGGTTCGAAATGGTCAGATTCTATATAATGATAATACACTTCTGCGTTTTGCTCACCTAAAATCAACGTTGGAAAATCTCCAGAGTCTTGATAGTGGGGTTATCTGGGATGCTTATCAGGAGCAGCCATATGGTTCAGTGGCTGACTCTGCAGAGGATAAACACTATTATTATATTGAATATTTCCCCTACCCAAATTCTCTGACATCATGGGTGATTGTTAATGAGGTGCAGGATACGGCATTCAGTACGCCTTTTGAAAGTATTCGTGTGGGGATATGGTTACTGGCAGGTATTGCAGCATTGAGCAGTTTATTTCTGGCTCATTTTGCCTCAAGAGCAATATCCACTCCTATTATGCACTTGGCTGACAATTTAAAAACGTTTGCTGATGGTAAAAAACCCATTGCAATAAACAGTGATATCGATGAGATGCAGGATTCGTCAGAATCCTTTAATTATATGGCTGTAAAATTAGAGCAGGCATTACAGGAACGAATCAAGGCTGAAAACCTGATGATTCAAAATGCAAAATTGGCCAGTCTTGGCCAGATGGCTGCAGGTATTGGTCATGAAATTAACAATCCGTTGAATAACATTCGTTCTTTATCTCGGTTGATTCATCGAGATTTAGAGCATGCACGCAATGATGTACAGAATCAAGAGTGTGTTTCTGATGAAGTGTTTGATACGATGTTGGATGATATTCATTCGCTGGATGAAGAAGTACTCAGAGCTTCAGAAATTGTGCAGGGTGTGCTCAGTTTTTCCAGACAGATTCCAGAGAAGGAATTTAAGCTGATTTGCCTTGCTGACTTATTTAAAAATCTTGAAGGGCTGGTTAAGCAGGAGGCCAAGCGCTCTCAAGTTAAGCTTGTAGGGATTGCTGATATGATTACCTATGATAAGGTTATGATCATGGGTGATCAAGGCAAGCTTCAGCAGGCGTTAGTGAATATCCTGCTTAATGCGATTCAGGCTAGTGCAGAAAATGATACGATTCATTTTGAGAAAGCTGTACCAGAGGTTGCTCAGAAAAAAAGTGTACTGCTAAAAAATTCATGGCCTAAAAAAGTTGAACTATTTCTTGAGTCAGACTCTTCTGAGCAGAAACCAGAAAATATAATACTCAAAATTCGTGATTATGGTTCAGGTGTTGATGATGCAATTATTGATCGGATCTTTGATCCTTTTTTTACAACCAAAGAAGTGGGTAAGGGCACCGGGTTGGGCTTATCTATTTCATTGGGAATAATACAAAATCATAATGGCCAGCTGATGATTAAAAACACCAGTGAAGGTGGGGCTATTGTCTCTATAATATTACCCATAATTAAATCCGAAAAACCAATTGTACAGAAAAATATAGAATGAAATACCAATGACATCGAATATTAAATCTCCGAGAGAAGGTATGACAATGCCTTCTATAAAAGAGAGGCTGATCATTATTGATGATGAGCCTAAAGCCGGTCGTCTAATGGCACGTTATCTTGATGATACTTATGATTGCCAGATTTTTGAAAACCCGATTGAAGCATTAGCATTTTTTTCCAGTGAAGGAGCTGATCTGGTGATCACAGATATGCAGATGCCTCACCTTAGTGGTGCAGAAGTGCTGGCACAGATTCGAGATATGGATAAGCAAATACCTGTGATCGTGATTACAGCATATTCCAATGTTGATAATGCGATTGAAGTCCTGCGCCTGGGGGCTACAGATTTTGTAAAAAAACCATTTGATATTGAAGAACTTAAGATTACAATTGGCCGAGCTCTGAATGTTTCCAGCCTTAAGGCTGAAAATACTCGCCTCAAAGAACGTCTGAAAGTAAGACAGGATCAGGATGATCGGTATCGGTTGATCGGCACCGCAGGAAATATGCAAAAAGTATATGACATCATTAATAAAATTGCAGACATTCGCTGCAATGTTATTATTGAAGGTGAATCTGGAACGGGCAAAGAGCTGGTGGCCAGAGCAATCCACTTTCAGAGCCAGTCATCTGAGAAACCGTTTATTGTCATTGATTGCGGGGCATTGACTGACAGTTTATTGCAAAGTGAATTATTTGGTTATGAAAAAGGTGCTTTTACGGGGGCTAATAAGCAGAAAAAAGGGCTTCTCGAAACCGCTTCAGGCGGGACACTGTTTCTTGATGAAATATGCAATATTTCAGATAATATGCAGACTAAGCTCTTAAGAGTTGTACAGGAGCAACAGATTATCCGGGTTGGTGGTTTGGAGCCCATTGATATTGATGTGCGTTTTGTTGTGGCCACCAACCAGCCAATGGGTAAAATGGTACAGGAAAATAAATTTCGACATGATTTATATCACCGCTTAAATGTGATTAATATTCAGGTTCCGCCATTGCGGACCCGTCTAGAAGATATCCCATTATTAACTAATGTGATGATTAAACGTTTTGCAGAAAAATATAAACGCAACATTAAAGGCTTTGATCAGGCATCTTCAAAAGTACTGACCAGTTATCATTGGCCGGGAAACGTTCGTGAACTGAGTAATATTATTGAACGAGCTGTCGCCTTATCAGATGGAGAAACCCTGCATCTGGATGATATCCCAGCTTCTGTTCAGCCACCAGAACAGAACCACGACACACAGATTGATTCTGATCATCCGACATTAGCCGAACTGGAAAAACGATACATCTTTAAGTTGCTGGAAGCAAACAATGACAATCGAGAAAAAACCGCTGCTATTTTAGGTGTTAATAAATCAACACTATGGCGAAAATTAAAGGAGTATAGTGCATGAAACAGTTTGAGAGCCATCAGCTGGAGAAGAGCCTTCAGCTAGATAAGAGCCATCAGCTGAATATGAGCCACCAGCTAGATAAAGCCATCAATTCGTATTATGTTAGATAATAGCTAAGTGTCTATATTTTACCCGTTTTATATTGAAACCACTCATGTTGGTTCTATGACCGCCGAGCAAATGGAAGTGGCCAGATTCCGCATAGCGAGTAATTTTGGCGTTCGTGCTGGTTTTTCTCCCATTGCCTACATACTCCTCCTGTTAAGCATAACCATTGGGACTGATAATGGCTGGAACTACTTTCTGCAATATGGCTATCTGGAAATTATATTATTCATTCTTACTATTTGGCGTATATTTCTGACAAAAAAACTGGCTCATTCCGAGAAAAGCAATTATCAGCTCTACTTAAATCGTTATTATGCTTTGAGTCTCTGTGTTGGATTTCTCTGGAGTATTATTATTACCATGATGCTCTGGTTTGATAGTATGCAAAATTTTAGTTTTCTGATGCTCTCATTAAATATTGCAACAACAGGTGGGGCTATTGGCACGATGTCTTCCTACGTCAGAACCGTGACGCAATTTATTATTCTCAAATGGCTTCCTATGGTCACAGCGTTAGCACTTCTGACTGCTGCAGATAATCCAGATGCGCCTTTGATTCTCTTTATGGTGCTTCTCATGTTGATGTTTGTGATCAGTCAGTCCAGGCGAATTGCACTAGAAAATCAAAACAGCTTTTTACGTCAATCTCAATTAGAAAGTCGTAGTGATGAGCTAGTCAAAGCTTTACAGACCATTAAAATCCAACAAGAAGAAGTAAAGAAGCATCGTGACCATCTTCAGGAACTGGTCGATGAACAAACCATCGATTTAATTAAGGCAAAAGAAAAAGCAGAACAGGCTGATCAATCAAAAAGTGAATTTTTAGCCAATATGTCTCATGAGTTAAGGACACCTCTGCACTCCATTCTAAGTTTTAGCCACTTTGGTCTGACACGTATGGATCAGGTAGGAAAGGAAAAGCTGCGAGATTATTTTGAGAAAATAAATTATTCAGGTGAAATCCAATTAAGCCTGGTTAATGATCTTTTGGACTTGTCTCGTCTGGAGTTTAAAAAAGAAAATCTTTTCTTTCACCATTACAATCTGGTTGAGCTAACAAAGGGTGTCATTAAAGAGCTGGGCGCCCTTTATGAAGTGAAAAAAATATCAATTGAGCTTGATAACTCCGATGCAACTATTGCCATCAATGGCGATAAAAATAAAATCATGCAGTTGCTGCGAAATTTAATTGGCAATGCGATAAAATTCTCTCCTGAAAATTCACTAATTTCTATTCGAATTTATAAAAATGATAATGCGGTTCGACTGGAAATTGAAGATCAGGGACCTGGTGTTGCTGATGAAGAAAAAGAGCTGATTTTTGATAAATTCAGTCAATCCAGTCGAACCAGAACTGGTGCTGGTGGGACTGGTTTAGGACTTGCTATCTGTGAACAAATTATGCGTCTTCATAAAGGGGATATATGGGTTGAAGACTCAGTGGCAAGTGAGGGACACAGTGGTGCATTATTTATTGTGGTATTCCCTACTCTCCCTCAAGGTCTCTTAATTTAAAATTGCAATTTGCATGCTTTAACTTGCAAACTGCTCCTTATGGGGCTAGCTGAAGGCTCCTAAATTTTTTTATTAAGCTTATGTCTATGAATTATAAGAAAGTGTTGATTTTGGCATAGATGGTGCAATATTTAGTATATATTAGTTCAAGATGTTCGTTTACTCTCTGTGAATGATAAAAACTATCTATAACTAAAAGATTACCTAATAACCAATTACTAAGGAAGATATAATGCAACGTAGACATTTCCTGAAAAATACAATGGCCACTGGTGCTATTGCTTTAGCCGCGACAAGTGGTTTGTTAGTTCCTGTACAGGTTCTGGCATGGAACAAAAAAGCTTTTGAAGCAAAAGATGTACAAGGTGCAATGAAAGCTACTATCGGTACTGAATTAACGGAAGCAAGTGATAAGATTAAGATTAAAGCGCCTGATATTGCAGAAAATGGTGCAGTTGTTCCTGTGACCATCAGTTCAACTTTAGCTAATGTCACATCTATTACTGTCATTTCAGAAAAAAATGGTACGCCTTTAATTGGTAAGTTTAATCTGAAAGGCAAAGCTGAAGCCTTTATTTCAACTCGTATCAAAATGGGTAAAACTTCTAATGTAATTGCTATTTGTGAGTCTGGTGGTAAGTTTTTTAGTGCCAGAAAAGAAGTTAAAGTCACTATCGGTGGTTGTGGCGGTTAATTTTTCTCATTAGAGAAAGCTCATAAAAATACTTGATAAGACACTTTTAATCAGATGATATAGGTTTCAAGTGCACAAACATAAGACAAACAGGTAAATAAAAATGGCAAAGAGTTCAATTAAAATACGTGCTAAAGCAAAGAACGGCGTAGTGACAGTTAAAGCACTGATCAGTCATAAAATGGAAACAGGTTTACGTAAAGATAAAAAAACAGGAAAAGTAATTCCTGCTCATTTTATTGAAGAAGTTAACTGTGATCATAATGGTTCAGCAGTGATGAATGCAGAATGGGGTGTTGCAATTTCTAAAAACCCATACCTGTCTTTTAAATTTGCTGGTGCTTCAGGTGATACAATCAAATTAAGCTGGAAAGATAACACTGGTAAAAGCGATTCGCTGGAAACTAAAGTTAGATAAACATTATTAGTTTAATAAGCTTGCAAAAAATTTACCGGCGTTGAGATAATCCCCCCCCATCTTGGGTTGGTAAAGTGAAGGGCGTAACAGGAGAAAAACCCGTTACGCCCTTTTTTTGTGATAAAATAAGCCATTAATAATAAGTAATGACGATAACTATTTATGACAATTATGACAGAAACAGAATTTAAAGATCATATAGAAGAAATAATTATTCAAATTGAAGATGCCATAGAAGAACTGGATAATGGAATCGATTATGAGTCATCAGATGGAATGCTGACGATTATTCTGGTAAACAAATCACAGATAATTATTAATCGTCAGACAGCAGCATTGCAGTTATGGCTTGCTGCAAAGTCTGGTGGTTACCACTTTGATTATTTGGATGAAAGTGATAAAAACGGTTGGTATGATGATCGCAGCGGTGAGTTGTTTTTTGATACTCTGAATCGTTGTTTAACCGAACAGTCAGGCAGTAAAATTGCTCTGGATTTGGAATAATTTAATGCTTCAAAATAAAACACAGAATTTTATACTGCTTAGTTCATTTTTGGCAGTCATTTCTGTTGCTCTGCTTTTTTTAATATTGGCAGGAAGTGTTGCTTTTGCACAATCTCATGAACACCATGGACTTACAAATGGTGTGGTTGATGTTCAATCAGGTAAGATGTTGTTTCAAAAGAAATGTGCTGTTTGTCATGGTAGCGAAGGCGTTGGAGGTGTCGGAGTCCCTTTAAACCTGCATGATTTTTTAAGGACAACATCTAATCGCTATCTGCTGCAAACCATTCGAATGGGAAGGCCAGGACGTGTTATGCCAGCTTTTAGCACGCTGACAAAGGCTCAGGTACAGAGTATTATTCTGTATATTCGTAGCTGGCGGCCGGAAATAGAGATTCCGGTCTACTCATTGGACTTAATTGAGGGTGATGTTAAAAAAGGCCAGGTGACTTATGATGCAGCTTGCGATAATTGTCATCGTGAAAAAGGCATTGGCGGCGAAGGTACCGGGGTAACATTTTCACGACCCAGAAATGCTGAACTGATTGCTCCGGCAATAGGGAACTCTGCTTTTTTAGCTGCTGCTTCTGATCAAATGATAAAACGCATTATTATGACGGGCCGAGAGTCAACCCCCATGGATTCTGCCATGGCTATGGGCCTTAAAGAAGAAGATGTTGATAATGTTGTCACTTACTTACGTTCTCTGGAAGAAAATGGCACCGTTCAAAAAGTGAAACACAGTCAGAGAGATGATGCAGTCCTAATGTACGAGTCCTCTTATTCTATTGAAGAAACAATTGAAAATATGAAACGAGCAGCACTAGGCCACAATTTTCGATATATCCGTGAACAAACGCTGGATCATGGTTTTGTGGAAAAAGATCAGGAGAGCAATCATGAATATTTAATTTATTTTTGTAATTTTACTTTTTTGAATCAGGCTCTTTTAGTTGATCCTCGTATTGGGATGTTTTTACCCTTTAGGACAACAATTGTTAAAAAAGAGGATACAGTTCTTGTCATGACGGTTAGCCCGGATTATCTCTGCTCATTGTTTAATAATAATGAATTAAAACAGTCTTGTCATTTTATGGCAGAAAAGTATGAAGCTATGCTTGAAGAAAGTACCTTTTAAAGTGATGAGAATGAAGAATTTATTTTATAAATTATTGCTTAATGGTTTTGTTGTTGTTTTTATGTTGTTACCGATAACATTACAGGCAGAACATCAGAAATTAATCATGGGGCGATCATCTGAGGCATTTCCAGAAACAATGAGTGCACTGCAGGAAGAAATAAAAAAAGCCGGTTATACGATCAGTATTGTGCAGAGGGTTGATATTGGCCTGTCTGGTATGGGATTTGAGACTGATAAATACCGGGTTGTTTTTTTCGGCAAACCTGAAGAAATTAAAAGTTTACCTAAAAAATATCCTAAACTAACGCCCTATTTACCGCTTGCCATTACAATTTTTGCAGAGAATGAGGAAACAATTCTTGCCGCAATGTCTCCAGGTTACATCGAACATGCTTATATAAAAAACTCAGACTCAAGTGATGCTGAACTCCAGGCTATTTTTTTGCGCTGGCAAAAAGATATTGAGTTGATTATAGAAAATGTAGGACAACTAGAATAAATCGTTATAAGTTTTTAATGGCCTGATTTAAGCGGCGTTCAATTTCATACTTAAATTTGAGTAATTGTGAGGCCTGTATTCCATGACTGCTCTCAGCTTCTTTAAGTTCAGGTGATAAATCAATATCCGTAATATAAATGGGATAACGCTGCCGATTTTTCCTGGTTTTAATGACTTCTTCTGCCACTTTTTTATAAATATCCTGGCCGTACTCAAATGAATTATATTCTTTTTCATTGGCATAAATGACATAGTGTCGACTTCCATCACTGTTTAAATCGGCAATAACCTGAATTTTGAAAAAATGTGCCGGCATACTTTGCAATTTTGAAAACTGTTCTTCAAGAGTTAAAGAGCCCGGGGACTCTTTTTGAATTTCATAGACTTCCAGCTGTAAATCAATTTCGGATGGTTCAGGATCCAAAGCTGACAATGAAGCGATAATTGAATCATCAAATTGAATGTCAATAGCACTGTCTAGTGTGCTGTCAAAATAACTGCTGCTATAACTGAGTCGGTTAACGACTGAATCTAAAAATAAAACAAAATGATTAATGTGGATATTATTTTTTTCTATTTGGGTGGACTGATGATAAAGGCTGCCGCGTTCATCAATAATATAAATATCAGCTGTTTTGCGGTGATTTTGATAAAATAATTGAATATGATTTTCTTTATTAATATTAAAAATAAGTTTGAGAATTTTTAATTCAGAATATGATGGATCAATGATCAGTGAGTTGAATTTGGGTAGAGGATAAGAGAGTTCTCTAAGTAATTCTTTCTTATCAGGTACTTTTTGATATTTGGTGCCACTTTCTTCTAACCAGATAAGATAAAAACTTTCTTCAATTGTGAATAAATAACGGGTGTTATAGGTTTGTCTGGTATCATGAAATGCATCTAGTATATTATTAAATAATTGACTGATGCATCTTGATATAGCATCACCACGTACGGATGAAAAACAGCAAACCACTGTCGGGCGTATTGGATCTGAGCGGGCTTGAGCAAGTTCAGTTTCATGGTTCCAGTTTAAATAATGACTGATGCACTCTATCAGGCCATTTTCTCCCTTAAAATGATGGGTCATCACTTCTCGCCAGCTGGTCAATAAAACCTGATCAATGGTAATTAATAGATTTTTATGCATTGAACTATAGTTCAGGGCATTGGTTTGTTTACTGGCAATTTGAATGCCCTGATTATGATTGTTGAGAAATGGATCAATACCTATATTTAAAAATAAAAGGTTAGTCTCAAGCTGTGCTGGTTTAACCAGTGCTTCCATACTGGCATGAACTATTGTTTTTTTCGGGTAATAATACTCAAGAGTTTCGAGGATCTGTTTTACCTCACGAGTATTTAAAACACTGATTTCTTTGCTTAGCAAAATACTTGTCTTGCTGTTGATAACACGATTAAAAAATCCCCAGCAAAGGAGTTTAAGTAAATGAGTTGATTTTTTTATTGGCGGTGGAGTTTTTTGATCAATCGTATTTATGGCTCCAAGGTAAACTGCCCATCCGACTTCTTTAATGGGGAGCGATTTTTTAGAATGTTGTTCTGAATGCTTGTTTTTCTCAGTTTGCTCAATTGGATAAAGGGATGCATGGGCTTCATGCAGATCAATCTCGCTGTCATGGCCTATGATCTCAATCTTTCCTGACTTTTTCTCAAATGCGGCATAAAGCTTTCGTCCTAGTATATGTAGATCGCGTTTACTAATACGAATATTTTTATTTTGGTAACGGAAAAAATCAGATAACTTTTTGTAGCTATAGGTAAGAGATTCAATGATTTTTTTATGTTCTTTACTGACTTCTTCTATTTTCCAATGTTTTCGATTGTCTAATAACTGAAGTTTCACTGGTCCCCATCGCCATTTAGTGACCAGATCTTTCATGATCTTGTTTCGCCAGCTGTGGGATGGTGTCACTTTTGAATGAGTTAATGATTCATTAACCTTCAAGTACAGGCATTGTCTTGCTAGATCCAGGCGACTTAAACTTTTTTCTTCTATCAAGTGATTACTGATTTTTGTCATCAACATGATATAGGGATCAAGTTCATCAATATCTGGTTTATCACTGGTATAGACTGCACGTTTAAATTGTAGACATAGCAAGTCAATATCTGGATGTTCTTTGGCATAACATTCCATTAACAGAAGCTTTAAAATTGATTTGTAGGGTGAATCAATCCCCTTATAAATGTGCCACAATGTTGCACCGTAAAATTCCTCAGCCAGGATATGATTAATAGAGCCAAAATTTAAAAAATCATGTTTGCTGAGCAGACGCTTGTGTATGATATTTTCAACATATTCATCATAGTCATTTTCAAACTGAGGTGGAACCAGCCACCAGATGGGATAACGACCAACCAGTAGCATAGACGTTCGGTAAAACTCTTCTAATAAAAGCAGGTGTTGTGTTGAGCCACTGCTTTCGGAGGAGAGTTTATCTATTTTACCCTGTCTAAAATTATCGGCATGAATTAGAAAGAAATTGACCTCCAGATTAAACTCTGAGCACCATTGGGATAAGTTTTCTGTTTTAAGCTGCAGTTCTTTGACTTCAATCTTTGTGAGACTTTCTCGATGACAGACCCAGATATCAAAGTCACTTTCCTCTGAATAAGCAATTGTGCCGGTGCTCCCCATAAGATAAAGCGCATGAATGTCATATTGTCGATACGCTCGACGCTTATATTCAAATGATCGGGATAATTTTCGAGCGCATCGAATACTGTCTTTGTCAGGATGATATTTTGCGATTCCAGAAGGGCATTGTGTTGAAACAAAACCAGGCAGTGATGGATGGTTGATATGAAATAATAGTGGTAATAACTGTAAGAATTCAACCTGACGCTGTTTGAGGGAATCCTTGGTACGTTGAAGTTTTAAATGATTAAGCGATAAAAACTTATGGAGTATTTTTTTATGATCCAGGTTTTCCAGATAGAATTGATCAGTTTGAGAGATGTTTAATGGTTTTGTTCTATGAGCCATAAAAATACTTTATCTTTAGAACAGATGGGCTGATATCTTTGTATGAATTGGTAAAATTATAGCAGTAAATTTGATAATCACCACTTAAGAACCCTGGTTCAACTGATTTGATTCGGTTAAAGCCTCTATTTTGTGAAATGAAACAAAATATGCGTTCTAAAATAGAGAAATTCAGTGGTTAAGTGCTATACTTTTATTAAATGTTTATGATTTTTGTTAAAAACAGGTGTCACCATTATGTCGGTATCAAATATAAATTCACCAGTATGCCTTAAATTATTAGAAAATAGCCCTTCTTTTGTTGTCATACTTGATGCTAACCAGCACATTTATTGGCTAAATCAGTCCTTTTGTGACTTTTTAGGCTTTGAGCGTGAGAAATTGATTGGTCTATCCAGTGATGATTTTAAAGAGCCTTGTTTGAAACAAGTGTTAAGTGCTACGGTTCGAGTTGAAATATTTGCTGGTATTCTGGATAAATGGATAGAGCTGCAAGATGTTATGACACTCAGCAGTGAGCAATTTGATTCAGAAAATCAAGATCTTACAGTGTTTTATTATGCTGACGCCAGCAAAAAAGTCCAGGTAGAAAAACAACTTCTACAACTGGAAAGTACGCTGACGCATAAAATGTCACATGATTCCGTTACCGGCATGCTCAATCAACATAGCATGTTTCAGACATTAAGTGCTGAAGTCTCCAGAAGTCGTCGTTACAATAATCCTTTATCTCTGGTGCTGATGAATATTAATTACCAGTCAGATGCAGCAGAACAGGAAAGCCCTGCCAGTGAAAAGGTAGAGCAAATGCGTTTGATGATCAGTCAATTACTAAAAGATCAAATGCGTTGGGCTGATATTGTCGGTCACCTAGAAAACTATGATTTTGTTTTGCTATTGCCTGAAACCGTTTATGAATCAGCTGAGACATTGATTAAAAAATTGAATAATAGTCTGCAAAATGTTGCCATGGATGTAAAAGACATCCATTATGGTCTGAGCCAGTGGCAAAAAGGTGATGATGTGTCAATGTTTGTTGAGCGGGCAATTAATGAACTGAATTCAGAAACGGTTTAAAAGGGAATCATTAGTCATCATTGGCGAGCTACCCGTGCTCCCAGGAGTCTCTGTAAGGGGCTTATGGCTTCTTTTCAACTCTTTCTCTGGCACGTTTGACCGCAGCACGTACCTGATCAGGTGCGGTGCCGCCAAGATGGTTTCGAGCTGAAACCGAGCCTTCAAGAGTCAGGACGTCAAAAACATCACTCTGAATCTTGTCTGAAAACTGTTGCAGCTCCTGTAGCGATATTTCTGCCAAATCCCGATGGCTGTCAACACCCAGGCGAACAGCCTTACCGACCACTTCATGAGCATCACGAAAAGGTACGCCGGCACGAACTAAATAATCGGCCAGGTCTGTAGCTGTTGAAAAACCACGAATAGCTGCTTCACGCATTGATTCTTTATTGACTGTGACATGCTGCATCATATCGGCATAAACTTTCAGTGAACCTTTCAGGGTATCAACTGTGTCAAATAAGGGTTCTTTGTCTTCCTGATTATCCTTGTTATAGGCCAGAGGCTGCCCCTTCATTAGTGTAAGAAGACTAATAAGATGACCATTGACCCGGCCTGTTTTTCCACGCACCAGCTCCGGGACATCCGGATTTTTCTTCTGCGGCATAATGGATGAGCCGGTGCAGAAGCTGTCGCTGAGCTCAATAAAATTAAACTGTGCAGAGGCCCATAAGATGAGTTCTTCAGAAAAACGGGATAAATGGGTCATAAGTAAAGCTGCATTTGCGGTTAATTCAATGGCAAAGTCACGGTCACTGACAGCATCGAGTGAATTTTCACAAATACCTTCAAAACCCAGTTCCTGAGCAGTAAATTTGCGATCAATGGGGTAAGTTGTTCCTGCCAGAGCTGCAGCACCCAGCGGCATGATATTGACACGCTTGCGGCAATCAATAAAACGGCTTCGGTCACGCTCCAGGTTTTCAAACCATGCCAGCATGTGGTGACCAAAGGTAACGGGCTGAGCAGTTTGCAGGTGAGTAAAGCCGGGCATAATGGTATCTGCTTCCTGTTCTGCCAGCTCAATAAGTGCCTTTTGAAGCCGCTTTAGCTCACTGACAATCAGATCAATCTCATCGCGCAAATAAAGACGAATGTCTGTGGCGACCTGATCATTTCTGGAGCGGCCGGTGTGTAATTTTTTACCTGTAACACCGATCAAATCAGTTAATGCAGCTTCAATGTTCATATGAACATCTTCAAGTGTAATCGACCAGTTAAACTCTCCTGCTTCAATGGTGGCTTTTATTTGTGTCAGGCCATCAATAATTTGAACTTTTTCACTATTGCTGAGCACCCCGATATGTGCCAGCATTTTTGCATGGGCGACAGAACCGGCAATGTCTTGTTGATACATACGCTGATCAAAAGTAACCGAAGCAGTAAATGCTTCCACAAAAGCATCTGTTGGCTCAGTAAAGCGGCCATTCCAGGGTTTTTCTGCTTGCTGTGCTGTATTTTGGGTGTTGTGAGTTGCATCAGGCGTTGTATTAGACATAGTGATTTATTGATCCCTGGGCATTAAAAAAACAACTATTATAAACTGAAAATCAATCAAATAATCATAAAATCATTAATTTATAGTTTCTTTTCACAGATTTTTTATGGTGCGTATACTAAGATACTTATTAAATATTCTTTATATCTGTCACAAAATCAGGCTCAATATTAATGGCAATTGTATTGAATGAGGTTTATCAGAAGCTGAAATTATGAATATTAACGGACTGGAATGCCAAAAATTACAGACTATCCAAGGCTGAATAAAGCCAATAAGATCAAAAATGACCCTGAACAGAATTCTCTGTTCATTCCAGATTTTTGTGCACTGAAGATGGTTTTTGCCGTGGTGGTGATTGGTGAGTTACTTGCTATTGTCCTGACGATATCACCACTGAGGATGGACAAACAACGATGGGATGACTTAGCCATTCTTTCTCTTTTTGTTCAATGGAATGGTTTGATGTGCAGTAGTGCTTTATGTGTATTACGGCCTATTTTTAAACATTATTCAAATCGATTTGTTGCGATCAGTAGTTATCTTATTATTCTATTAATTATTGTTGTTCTTTCTGAGCTGACATTTTATATTGTTGAACAATACTACCTTTTTGAGGCCATTTCATTTGCTTCACATTGGGAATTCCTGCTTCATAATTTATTAATTGGCGGCATTATCAGTGCTCTGGCATTGCGCTATTTTTATGTTCAGCATCAATGGCGTATGAAAGTACAGGCTGAAAGCTGTACAAAACTACAGTTGTTACAAGCCAGAATTCGGCCCCATTTTCTTTTTAATAGTATGAATTCGATTGCCAGTCTGACAAGGACACGGCCTGAAGTGGCGGAACGCATGACAGAGGATTTAGCTGAGCTGTTTCGCATGTTGTTTAGAGAAGATCATGAAATGATTATCTGGTCACGTGAATTGACTCTCTGTGAACATTATATTGATATTGAAAAGCAGCGCCTGGGTGAACGCTTAAAAATTGAATGGAAAATTAGTAATATACCAGATGATGCGCTGGTGCCTGCTTTGATTCTTCAACCCTTACTTGAAAATGCAATTTTCCATGGTATTGAGCCGGAAATTGATGGGGGTCGTATTGCCGTGATGGGGGAATTTAATCACAACCAGCTTATCATTACGGTTGAGAATACTAATAGTAAAAACTTGATTCATCGGCAAGGCAATAAAATGGCATTGGCTAATATAGAGGAAAGACTGAAGGCTCATTATCATGGTAAAGCATCAATTGTTTGTCACGAAAAAAATGATGTTTATTTTGCTATAGTGGCCATGCCCTATCTAACGAAAGATGAAAGATGAAAGATTAAAACGATGAAAATTCTTATTGCCGATGATGAATCTCTGGCTCGAGATCGAATAGCCTATTTGCTTAAAGAGATTAATCCTGATTATCAACAAGTAGAAGCAAGTAATGGACTGGAAACTATTGAGCAGGTTAATGAAGAGGAGCCGGATGTTGTGTTGATGGATATTCGTATGCCGGGTATGGGGGGGCTGGAAGCAGCACAGCATCTGATGACAATTGAAAACCCACCGGCGATTATATTTACTACAGCTTATGATGAATATGCTTTGCAGGCATTCGAATCCCAGGCTGTTGACTACTTGCTTAAACCAATACGCAAAGAGCGACTGGAAAAAGCTCTGGGTCATTGCAGTAAACTCAATAAACTTCAGTTGGAGCAATTAGGTCAGCAAAATCCAGAAACTGCCCACCGTACGCATATCAGTACTCAAATCAGAGGAACAATACTTCTTATCCCCGTGAAAGATATTTGTTGTTTTCTGGCTGATCATAAATATATCAGTATTCAATATAATAAGGACGGGGAAATGGCCGAGACTATTATTGAAGATACTCTCAAGTCTCTGGAGGAGGAATTTTCAAGTGTTTTTATGCGCATTCACCGAAATGCTCTTATCCGAAAAGATAAAATAGAAGCATTAGAAAAAAAGGATGATGGTCGAATTTTACTTAAACTAAAAAAACTTCCAGAGGGATTTGAGGTGAGTAGGCGTCATCTTCCCAGTGTGAGAAAATTAATGAAGTCTTAAGTTTGAATTGGCTGCCCAGGCTGTAAGCCGAATTTATCGTTCAGAGAAAATTCTCGAATTAATTGATCCACAGCGGCTTGTCCATGCTCACGGCTGACTTCTGCCAGCAGCACTCGGACTGAATTTCGATTATAACCACCACCCATGTCAACCTGGATAAGAATGAGTTCTCTTGCTCTATCCAATGTCATTACTTCTGCCCCAATTGGTGAAAAATTTTATTGTACTGACTTAATATAATGAAGCAATAAATATTTTAAGTTAAAGCTCTGTTATTATATTGCGATATTTTATATTCACCTTTGTACACTAAGACATTGAATTCAAATAAGGAATTCCAGATGAGTTTTAAACAAATTGTGTTTAAATTTGTTATTTTTATTATTATGATAAATCCTGTAGTGGCAATACAGGAGTCTTCTTTGCTTTCATCTTCAAAGCCCAAAATTGTCGTCAGTGTTGAACCACTTTATGAACTTGTTGCCACACTTTCTCATGGCATAGTTAAACCTCAGATAATTTATCAGAATATTAATGAACGTAGCAAGGATCTCTCAAATTGGCAAAAAGAGCAAATTGCTAATGCGGATATTATTATTCGTGCCGGGCGAGGTTTTGAGCCGGTGTTGGATAATTATTTAAAGCAGCAAGGTGATGAGCTGGAGCATAAAACCATTACATTGTCACAATATATCCCCTTACTGGATAAAGAAAATAATAACAGGCGTATATTATCCAGCAACCGGCAAGAAAAAAGTGATTTGCGCTTTTGGATGGATCCACGCCTGCTTAAAATGCTAGCTATCTATATTGCACCCAGATTAGTGGTCATGGATCCTGAACACCAGGAGGAATATCTTGATAATGAGGTAATACTTAAAGACCAATTGAAAAAAATTGAGAATAAAATGCTGCGGCTTTTTAAGCAGCTTTCAGTGGAGCAAAAACTGCTTTTTGCTCATTTTAATCCTTATCTAAAAAATCGCTATATGACTTTTTCTCAAATAAAAGAATTAAATCGTTATGCCAGGCCACAGCCTGAAGTTATTACCTGCATTCAAAGCCATTCCTTTGATGCCATTCCTTTTAATTTGGAATACACTGAGAAGGCATTGTATTCTTTGTTACATACGCTAGAGCAGTGCTCTAGGACAAAAATAATAGTGAACTGATGCACCATTTCAGAGGGCATGGGGAGCCCGCCTGCGGCAGCCTTCTGAGTCAGGATATCGATTTTTTGCCATAATTGACAAAAACAATGTCAATTATGGCACTCTTCTCTTTAGAATCTATAATAAAATTAGATCAAAAATTTTCTTTAATAAATCATTTCTTATAAAAAACAATCACTTACATTTTGTCTATTTGCTTTTCATTATATAATGAATTATTGGCACAAGGGTTGCAATAGCTATAGTGCAAACAAAAAAGAGTGAATGACAAATAACATTTTATTGTGTTAATAGTGATTTTCTCTCTTTGTCGGTGTAAGCTCTTGTACGGCAAACGACCCTCCGTTTTGCCGTACCTTTTTAATTAACTCTTTTCCTTTCTTTTTCTTTTTTCATACCTGACATGACATGACAGTGACATGACAGTGACATGACAGTGACATGACAGTGACATGACAGTGACATGACAGTGACATGTCAAAAAAATTATCTCTTCCTTTTGTCATGACGAATTTTAATGATTTATTTCTGTATGTATTGTTGTTGCCGCTATAAAACCATGACAAATCAATAGGTTATCTGTATTTGTGGCAACTGGCATGGACTATGCTATATAGGATATGAACGGAATGTGTCTGAGTTATAGCTCTTAATTTCGTTTTTGTCGATAACCTGAATCTGAGCTAATTTAGTTTTTTTTCAGGATTTTAACATTTTTATGTTGTCAGGATTGCTCAACCGCCCTTAGTATTAAGGTTTTGGTTGGGCTTTTTTTTTGCCTGCTGGCTTTTATTGGTTGAAAGCTCTTTATTAGCTAAAGGCTTCCTATTAGCTGAAGGCTCTCTATTTGTTGAATGCTTCCTATTCGTTGAAGACTCCTGACTCCTGTTCCATCTTACTAATTTTTTGTAAATATCGATACAAGGTTCTTTCACTGATTCCCAGTTCCTGAGCTGCAGACAGGCGGTGCCCATTGTGACGTTTGAGGGTTTGTTTTACTGTTGCTAAATCAGGTTTTCGTAATTTTCCTGAACTGGGATTTGAGGTTGATCGTGCTTGAGGCGGGGAAGAATATTTGCCCATGTGTCCGGGTGCTGCATTGTAAAAATGTTTTGGAAAATCTTCAACGCCTGCATCATCAAAACCGTTTGTTGGTATATGATGTAAATTTTTATCGATGGTTAAATGCTCTTCAGTAATGACTTCACCTGCTGAAAGAATCACTGCGCGCTCCATAATATTTCGTAGTTCCCTGATATTACCAGGAAAATCGTAGGATGAAAGGATATCAATAATGTCAGATGGAAGAGGAATGTGTTGAGCGCCATCCTCCATTTTTTGTAAAAAATGTTCAGCGATTGCCGGAATATCTGCCTTACGTTCTCTTAGAGGGGGGACATGGACAGGAAAGGTGGCCAGGCGATAGTAAAGATCCTGGCGGAAGGTTCCTTCACTGACCATTTTCTTAACATTCTGATTAGTTGCGGCAATGATACGGACATCAACATCAAAATAGTGAGTTCCGCCAATCCGTCTTATCATGCCGCCTTCCAGTACTCGAAGCAGTTTTGTCTGGAGGTCTAAAGATAGTTCACCGATTTCATCAATGAATAGAGTACTGCCGTTAGCTGATTCAATTAGACCAATTTTTTGTTTGAGAGCCCCGGTAAAAGCGCCCTTTTCATAGCCAAATAATTCACTCTCAATCAGAGTTTCACCAATAGCCCCACAGTCCACAACAATCATTGGTTTTTTATGGCGTTTGGAATAATGGTGAATATAATTAGCGACACAATCCTTACCGACGCCGCTTTCACCTTCGATGAAGACCGTTGAAAGAGTTGGGGCAACACGATGCAGAATATTGATCAAACGCAAAATAGCTGGTGTTCGACCCACCAGCAATTGCGGATCTTTTTCTTCATGCGGGATAGTGATCATGGTTTCACCCATATAATGGATTTCACCCTGATCATTGTGAATCGGACTGGCACTGATCTGAACTTGTTCTTCATCATCACCATGTTTGTGTATATGCAGGACACTGGTTGATTTTCCCGTGCGCATGACGGTTTCCAGCGGGCAATGCTCACCATGCTGACTACAGGGTGAATCATAGTTATGGGATATTTCATAACAAAACTTCCCAGTGATATTATTCTTAGTATGAAATGAACTTCGATAAGCCTTATTAGAAGCCACTATCTGGTAATGACGATCAATGATGACAAAAGGATCATTAAAAATATTAATTAAATCATCACAGGAAGGCTTAGAAATATCATTTTTTTTGAGTCGTATACTGTTTTCTAAATTCTGATGGTCAGGGTAAGAGTTTTTCATGGGAACCACTTTATTATTTTTAGTGTTAAGCCTGTAAAACTTAAAATGGAATATGACGAATCCTTTTTTGTCATGACATTTCAATTATATAGGTATTTGCCAATAATGCATTGAATAACCCCATTTTTTTTAAGAAATCAAATTTTTCTCTCATTTTTACCTAAACTAAGCCATACACATATCGATAACTTTGAAGATTCGGGATTATTTGTGCATTAATTTATTTAAGAGCCTTCAGCTATTAAAAAATTTCATCTAATAAAAAATGGTCCATATTTCTGGGTAGGGCTTTGAGTGCTTACAAGAAAAGCAGCAAAAAAATTATTGATCTAGATCAATAAAAAGTTGACTTTTGGACTAAATTATTTTTAAATGTATCATAAATCATTGTTTTATAACCATATTTTCTACATGGTTATTTATTCATACTGACGCATAAGGCTATGAATTCTCTTTAAGTGTCATGTCAACTGGGTAAATAGCGACAAGGAGGACATTATGTCTAAGGTAACAATTTATGATACACCCATGCTGGATGAGCTGGAAAATGGCGAATGGCCAAGCTTTATCACAGCGTTCAAACGCTTAAGAGATGAGCATCCTGATGAGCGAATCAATTCAATGGTTGGCGGACTGTTAGGTCAGCTGGAACATTCATATGAAACTCGCATGGGTTGGTGGAAAGGCGGTACAGTTTCTGTCTTTGGATATGGTGGTGGTATTATTCCACGTTTTTCTGAAGTGGCTGAGCATTTCCCTGAGTCAAAAGAATTTCACACAGTTCGTATTCAGCCACCCGCTGGTAACTTCTATACGGCTGATATCCTGAATCAATTGGCAGATGACTGGGAAGCTCATGGTTCAGGTCTGCAAACTTTCCACGGTCAGACTGGTAACATTATGTTTATTGGTTCCAGTACCGCTCAAATGCAGCCTTTTTTTGATAGGCTGAACTCATATGGTTTTGATCTTGGTGGCGCTGGTCCATGTGTTCGTACTGCAATGGCCTGTGTTGGTGCTGCTCGTTGTGAGCATTCCTGCACTAATGAGCACGGCTTGATGCGTCATTTGGTCAATGAGTTTCAGGATGATCTGCACAGGCCTGCTCTGCCTTATAAATTTAAGGTAAAAGTATCCGGTTGTCCAAATGATTGTACCAATGCCATCGAACGTGCTGATATGGCCGTTATTGGTATCTGGCGTGATGACATGAAAATTGATCAGGCGGAAGTGAAAGCTTTTGTTGAAGATAAAGGGCGTGACTATGTTATTGATAATGTCACTAATCGCTGTCCTACGAATGCCATTAAACTGAAAGATGACAATGCACTTGAAGTGAATAATAAAGAATGTGTTCGCTGTATGCACTGTATTAACGTCATGACCAAAGCACTGGCGCCTGGTGATGATACGGGTGTGACAATCCTTATCGGTGGAAAGCGGACACTGAAAATTGGTGACATGATGGGTACAGTTGTTGCACCATTCTTGAAAGTTGATACCATGGAAGAGATTGAATATCTGGTTGAACTGACCGGTGAAATGATTGATTTCTTTGCAGAAAATGCGCTTGAACATGAACGCACCGGCGAAATGATTGAGCGTATTGGTCTGGTTAACTACCTTGAAGGCATTGGCCTTGACCTGGATCCCAATATGGTCAGTGAGCCTCGTCAGTGTTCATATGTACGTATGGATGGCTGGGATGAAGAAGTTAAGGACTGGTATGACAAAAAAGCTGAAGCAGCAACTGCTTAGCTTTTATTATAATCCAGTCTTTTAGCTTATAGTTTTCCCCTTCTTTGTCTCAGGGCACCTGTTTAGGTAGAAGGGGGGAAGTAAGAGCAGAGCTGATTAATAAGCGTATGGTTCTATCTATCGATTGATAATATTGAAGTGACAAATCTGATCCAGGCGTATTTCGACGGTCTGCCCAGATTTATCTTGACCCACTAAGAACTCCCCTTTTTTATCTTGCCCGCGTGTAATGACATCATAAGGTCTGAACTCTATAACATGCTCATTTGCTTCCACTCCCTCCTGATATGGTTTTAAATAAGATATCTTAAGTGTATTTCCATGCATAATTGCTAGTTCAAGTTCGCTGTGCATGGCACAGGAGACGGTCTGGTAAGACTTATTACCCATATGATAAACTCCATTTAAGCGGTCAATTTTCTGACTCAAGATTGCAATAGTTTTTTTGCTCAAATCTCGGGGTGCAAATACAAAGAAAAACCAGCTCTGTATGGCCGCAATTTTCAATTTTTTGTGATACTCCAGCAGGTATGGTCACAATATCCAGATGATTTACATCCTCAGATAATGCACCATCGATAAAGACCCTCCCCTGACCTTCAAGAATAATATATCGTTCAGTCGTGTTTTTCACTGCATGCAATTGTGTTGTGACGCCAGGAGCAACGGATGCTCGTGCAATTGAATAATTGTTGTCATGACTATTGTTTAACAGCTCATTTATATTACATCGTTCGGCCGTTGAAAACTGATTTTGTGGATCGTATTGATTAATATAAGTCATATTAACTCATTCTCTTTATTTGCATGTATTTCTACTATTATAAACTCTTATCTAGTGGAATTTCCTTTGATTTTCTGTTTACCAAAGGGGAATAAAATTGATGAATGATGAGGCCTGTTAAAATACAGGCAGTACCGACTAACAGGGAGCTGGTAAGGGGTTCATTATTGAACAATTTTCCTAATAGCAATGCAGAAACTGGTGTTATTAATGTAATTAAAGCGACACTGGTTGCCGGCAGCTTTGACAGAACATAGTAATAACTGACAAAACCGACAATCGAACCCATAATACCAAGGTATAAAATTGAACCAAGTGCCCTTGCTGGTATTTGCTCAGGCAAAGGAGCAGCGAATAATAGATAACTCAATATAAATAAAGGCATTGAGAACAACAGACCCCCGCTAGTCACAGTCAGTGCAGGTAAAGGTTCATTAAGGTGCTTAATCCAGACGGCACTACCAGCATGCATTGAGACTGAAATAAGTATTGCTCCAATGCCGAATAAGGCCTGCTCGCCAAGGTCGATTCGGCCAAGAAAAATAATCCCCAGTCCAGTCAAGCCTATTGTTGAGCCAATTAATTTACTTGCGTAAAAATTTTCTGTTTGGAAGATGTAAACGACAAACAGGCTCGTAAAAATAGGTGATAAGCCAAATAATACGGAGACCAGACCAGAAGGAATAAATTGCGCGCCCCAGTAAACAAACATCATTGCACCGAATATTGCTAGAGCAGAGGCCAGGTACACCTGGCGTGCTTTTTTGTGCATAGGAATACCCTGATATAAAGACAGGCTAAGTATCAAAGCCAGGCTTGTGCTGATAAACATGCGCAGTGCTAAACCACTGATAAAATCAATTCCCTGAGAACTCCACTTTATTGCCAATGGTGTTGTGGACCAGATGATAATCACCAGTAAGTAGGTGATGATAATGAGTAATGTATTATTTTTAGTTTTCATTTTCTTGTTGATATCTATAGGCATTTTAAGTGTTTATTTGAAACATAAGTGCAGTAAGCTTTTTTAGTCAAAAAAAAAGCCACAGACTTTTATCTGTGGCTTTTTTTCAGCGGTTTAAATTGATTGCTTTAAGTCATTCCGGATAATCGAAACAGGAATCAATATAAGGATAAGAACACAGATAAGTTGTCGTTTCTAAGCGGCGCACATGCCAGCGTTTCACATAATGCATAGAATGTGAGATAGGTTGACTTGCCAATTGAAAAAAAATGTTGCTTGAAATGTTCATGTCTATAGATTGCTTTAAAACTTAATTATTGTCAAGCGATGAAATCCTTATTAAAGGAGAAGAAGTGAATGAGGTATCTGTTGAAGGCTTTGACATCTGAGTAAAATTTCCTATAGTTAAAACAAGGTGCTGATGCTCAGTATGTACTAGTCAGGAACAGTTGATTAGTGTATTAACACGACATAGAACATATTTTATTACTAAAGGTTTTATCAAAACACGTGGTTAAAAAAATTGGTCGATTTAATAAGGTCAGGGTATTAGGTAAAGGCACTCAGGGGGTTGTGCACCTGGCTGTTGATCCGGTCTTACAAAGAAATGTTGCGATAAAATCCCTTCATTTTTCTGATATGAATAATGCTGTTGATACCAAGAATAGGTTGCTTAAAGAAGCTCGAACCATCAGTAAAATGGTGCACCCAAATATTGTTTCAATCTATGAAGCCGGTGAAGATGAGAAACAAAATCCCTACCTTGTATTTGAATATGTTAGTGGCCAGTTGCTTTCTGATGTAATGAAGAAAAAAGGTGTTATGCCGGTTAAGGATGCTTTGGCTCTGTTAAAACCAGTGATTGAAGCAATCAGTTATGCTGATCAACAAAGTATTATTCACTGTGATCTAAAACCCGCCAATATTCTTATCAATGACGAGAACATTCCCAAGGTGATGGACTTTGGTATTGCTCGAGTTCTTTCCGGGCAAAAATCTAAAACAGATGGTTTTTTTGGCACCCCCCGTTATATGCCGCCTGAATACATTCGCAAACAAACCATAACGGCTAGTAATGATTCTTATGCCTTGGGTATTATATTGTATGAAATGCTGACAGGGCAGTCTGTTTTTGTTGCCAGGGATATTAAACAAATTATTACTAAAGTACTCAATGATTCTTTACCTCTGCCCTCAAAACTTAATTCTGATATTGATGCTCATTTTGAAAGTATCCTATTAAAAGCAATTGATAAAAAAGTGGATAATCGTTATCACAGCACCACTGAGTTTAATGCTGCAATTGATGAATATCTGGAATCACAAGGAGCAAATGTTAATCGTTCCAGCAAAGCTCAGGATGCCACGATTGAATTTTTATTAAGGCGAATGAAACGGAAGAAAGATTTTCCTGCATTATCCGAATCACTGTTTAAGATTAATAAGATTGTTGATGAAGATGAAAAGGGTTTTGATGCATTGGCCGGTGCGATTGTAGAAGATTTTGCTCTCACTAATAAAATTTTAAAAATTGTCAATTCTGCTTATTATCGCCGCAGTGGTGGTGAAGTAAAAACAATATCACGAGCGGTGATGATGTTAGGCTTTGATGCCATTCGTTCTATTGCTGTAAGCTTGATTTTAATTGATCACCTGCATGATAAATCACAGGCGAAACAACTCAAAGATCGTGTGATCTCTAGTTTGTATAGCGGAGTCTTTGCCAAAAACCTTGCAGATAAATCGCAATTAATTAAGAAGGAAGAAGTCTTTCTCAGTGGTATCTTCCATAATCTTGGAAAATTGTTAGCCATTTTTTATTTTAATGAGGAATCAATAGAAATTGATAAACTCGTAGAAGATGAAAAGATCTCTGAAGAAGCGGCAGCCGTACAGGTGCTTGGTGTACCGTATCATCAGCTTGGCACAGCCATTGCCAAAGAGTGGGAGTTACCGCACTATATTGTTAATACCATTAATCCTTATAATAAAAAAGTGAATAGTAAGCGGCTGCAATTAAATGAAGAAGAAAAAATGCATGCGATTTCCAGCCTCTCCAGTGAATTAACTCATCTAATTGAAAACAATAGTGATTCTGGAGACTGGAGAAAAAAGGCAGTTAAGCTATGGCGACAATATACACCACAATTAAATTTAAATGATCATGACCTCATGTCTTTGGCTGATCAGGCAAAAGAAGATCTGGTGGATCTGAATTCAATCTTAAATATAAATATGTCAAAAGCATCAATCATTCAGGGCTTGGATAATGAAGAAGAGCAGAATACACAAAGTGCTGTATTAACTGAAAAAACACTTGTTTTAGACAATGCTCAGGAAGGCACAGAAAAATTATCACAGGAAAAAGCAAATGAGCTGACGTCAAAAGATAAAATAAGCGATGTGCTCATAAGAGATGAAAACCGTAATCCTGAAGCCATTTTAAAGGCTGGAATTGATGACATTAGCGCAATGCTGACGGAAGATTATAGTGTTTCAGATATCTTTCGTCTGTGTCTTGAAGTCATGCATCGTGCCTTTCAGTTTGATCATGCGGTTGTTTGCATGGTGAATCATAAAAAGAAACTCATGGAGGGACGATTCGGTTTTGGAATTAATAATACTTTTTTAGAGCAATTTCAGTTTAGCATGAAGTATAAACCGGATGTCTTTCATCTGGCTTTAGAAAAGGGGGTTGATGTTTTTATTGCAGACACCCAAGATGAAAAAATTTTAAAGAAAATCCCCGCATGGTACCAGCAGATAATTGAAGCAGAAAGCTTTATTGTTCTGCCTGTATTAGTCAAAAAGAAAGCCATCGGCCTGTTTTATGGTGATCGATTCAAGTCAGGTGAGCTGGTTATCAGGCCGCATGAATTGAAGCTTTTGCAACAGCTCAAATTTCTGGCTTCTGAAGCACTGATTAAAAAATATCAGAAATAATACAATTTTTTCTTAGCTAAATTCAACAAGAATGATCGAGATATTATCTTCTCCACCGGCAAGATTTGCTTCAATAATAAGTTGCTCAGGAATTTTATCTGGCTTTTTTTCATATTTTATCAGCGCATCCAGTATATTTTCATCGCTGACCATTGTGGTTAGACCGTCTGAGCACAATAAGAGCCTTTCGCCTTTTTTTGCTGGATAGAGGGTCACATCAGGCGCAACTTCAGCGTATGGTCCCAAAGCTTTTGTTAAGATGTTTGCAGAGGGCTTCTCTCCCTCAAAACACTTGTCCTTCCATAGTTGAAGCAGTGAATGATCGGTACTAATCTGGGTGAGTTCCTGCTTATAGTAAGAATAGATACGACTGTCACCCACATTAAAAACAACTGACATTTTTTTTTCAGGTAAATACCAGCATCCTACAATGGTCGTGCCCATGCCCTTACCATCCAGTAAGCCCCGCTCCTTGTTAGCCTGATTGATCATTACATTGGTTTTTTCAACGGCAGTGGTGACCGCTGCCACTTCAGAAAATTCAACATCACTTTCTGATGTCTTGCTGGAGTGATTATGTTTTGTCAAAGCCTCTTCAACCATATCAGCAGCCATTTTACTGGCAACTTCACCCGCTTGATGTCCACCCATTCCATCTGCCAGGATGAAGAGTGTATTCTCCGGGTTTAGACGGATATTATCTTCATTATGATTTCTGGCCCGGCCAGTATCGGTTAAACCATAAGCTTTGCATTTTATTGAAAGGAAACGTGCTAGCATAAATTGTCTAAATCCTTATCTCTTTTGTCTGCAACTAATCATAGCTCACTTTAATGAAAATGCAAAAGTGGCTATTTAAACCTGGAGCAATTTAGTCGAACCAGCTGATTATTCCAGGTTTAATGATTGATAAAGTGCACTAGCTTCTTCCTGTTCTGAAAAAGGGATCCTGGAGTGAACAAGAGTCTTTAGAATGGCTAATGCTCTGTCACGCTGCCCGATTTCCTTGTAGGCATAGGCCAGATGGTATTGTATATCTTTGTCATTCGGTCTTGCTTTTGCAACTTTCTGCAGCAACTCAAGTCCTTTATTGTGCTGGCCGCTGCGTACCAGGAAGTATCCATAAGTATCCATAATTGCTGAAGAGTGGGGGGCCAGTTCATAGGCTTTTTTGGACCAGCTCAGTGCACGCCTGATATTATTTTGATAATGAATCCAGGCCAGATTATTGAGGGCTAAAATATGATTCGGGGCATGTTCCAAAGTTTGAAGGTAATAAGTTTCGGCCTGTTCCAGGTTATCATATTTGTGGTGCAGTACGGCCAGTTTATAGATGTTTTCTGTGTTTTCCGGATTAAGTTCAATGGCCTTTGATAGGATTTTTATTGCATTATAGTCTTGTTTTAGAATCTGGAACAAGCTGATAATTGATAATAATATGGTGTTATCAGGCTTTTGTAGATATATTTTTTGATAAAGTGCCAAAGCCATGCGGTACTCTTTTTGAGCATATAGGGCATCCGCTTCTAATTGTTGCCCCATGAGAGTACCGGGGAAAAACAGCTGAATATGTTGTGCCCTAGTGATAGCGCTGGTATATTGTTTGAGTTTAATTAATAAGATGACCTGTCGGACATAGGGTACTGGGTTATCAGGTGCAATGGCCTGTGCTTCCTCAAATAAATCCATTGCTTCATCTATGCGTTGTGGATCCTCTGCAATGGTTTCAGCCAGTAAAATTCGACTATCCAAATCCAGTTTGTCATATTGAATAATGCGCCTGAGTGTGCGTTCACCTTCTCTTCCCTTTTGATTCAGCAATTGAGCTTTGGCTAAAATAAAGCGAATGGAATCATTATCAGGATGCTGCTTCTCAATAGTTTGGACCAGAGAGAGTATTTTTTTTTCCTGATTATTTTTAAGATACCACTGACTTAATAGCGTTGCTATTTTTAATTGTTCGGCAATATCATTCTTATTTTGCGCTATCGCATCTAAAAAATAACGTTCCGCCAGCTCATGTTTATTTTGTCTTTCTGAAATGGCAATGAGTCCTTGATAAGCCCTAAATTCTTTTGGGTTAAGACTCAAAGCCAGCTTGAAATATTTCTCAGAATCCTGCCATTTTGACTCAATGGCGTATAAGCGTGCGAGACCTAGATAGGCAGAAATATCATTTTTATTATTATTAATAATTTCCAGATAAAGCAATCTTGCTTTGTCAGTCTGTCCTTTGAGTTGCTCAATGAGAGCATTCATATTTTGCAATTTTAAATCATCAGGCGACTGGGCTAATAGCTGCTGATTTTTTTTTCTGGCCTTTTCAAATTGTTGTTGTTTGATGTATGAGAGGATCAGCAGGAAGTCGGTTTGATTGTGTGCCTGCTCAGAGTTGGAAATACGCTCTAATTCAGTGATTGCAGTATCAATTTCACCTAATTGATAGCGAATGGTGATCAGGCGCTTTTTAATTTTCAGATTATTTGGTGCCAGTGACTGAGCATGATTTAATAATTCTATTCCTTTTTTTGTTTCCCCTTTTTTTATATACGCATTCGCCAATGTGAAAAGGATTATGGGTGATGTTTGCCGCTGTTTTTCAGGAATACCCTCTAGAATAAGTAGTGTCTGCGTGACTTTATTTTGTGCCAGATAAATATTGGCTAATAAATTTTGTGCTTTCAGATCGGAAGGTCTGGCTAAAAGGTAAATTGTGACATATTCTTCTGCCTGATTATAATTTTGTAATGCAAAGTTGGCTGCACCCAGGATAAGATTAGCTGGCATATGACCAGGTGTGTCATTTACGACTTTTTGCGCAGCCTCCTGAGCGCCTGTGAAGTTAGTTTCACGCAACAGAATTTGTGCTAGAAGAAAGTTGGCCCGGGGACTATTTTTTGCTTTTTTCAGTACAAAGTAAATGTCTTTTTTGGCCAGAGTGTCTTTTTTTAATAGAAATAAGGTGTTTGCCCTTTCCATTCGCAGGGCGGCATCAATAGTGTTTTCCTTTATTAAATCGTTATACAGCAGTAATGCCAGCTGATGGTGCTTGTTTAAGGTGGCCAGCTTGGCCTTAAGTTTCAGTGTTTCCTGGTTTTGTGCATCAATGGTCAGTGATTTGTATAGCAACTGTGCTGCTTTTTCCAATTCGTGCTCAATCATTGCCAGACCGGCCAGACCATTATAAGCCATGGCACTCTCTTGTAATTGATTGGCATCATTAAATACCTGTTGGGCATCAGCCAACTGCTTTAATCTTAGATGGGTGAAGCCCAGATGGCTCAGACGCTGGCTTTCCTGCTCTTTAGCCTGAAAGTGATTATTTTTCAGCAGTTCCATTGTTTTTTTGTGCTTGCCAGCAGCTTGTAACGCATCTGCATAGCGGAATATTATTTTGCTGTTGTCAGGGGCATAATCATAAGCTCTGCTGAGCTCTTTAATACTAAAATTTATTTTTCCTGTTTTTAAATAAGTATCACCAAGTAAATAGCGAGCCTGGGCATTTTGTGGGTTTTGTTTGAGTTCATTTTTTAAATAAATAATGGCCAGAGGGTATTTTTTATTAGCAATTGCATCTTCAGCATCTTGCAGAGTTGCAGCAATAGTCTCTGAAATAAAGAATAAAGAAAGGGTGACTATAAAGCAGATAAATAGTGATAAACGTTTAATATGCATAAAAACCCTTACAAAAAATACATAGCAATATAACTATATTGAAAATTATTGTGGCTGTCTCAGAGCAGCCTATCCGTGTAATCCTTCACCTTATTATAATAGTTGAACCTAAGAAAAAAGAGCAGGTATATTTATTAATTTTTACTAAAAATTTCGTATGCTTCAGAAAAACCTTTCAGTGAAAAAGAAATTTCCCTGGGTGTTTTTTCGTTTACATAAAAACGAACATTGAATTCAGGCTGGGTCTGCATGGCTTTTATCAGACTGTCATTTAAGGGCAGTAAGGCAATGCAGCCTTTAGGCAGACAGGTGGTCATTGGAATTTCGACTTTTTCTTCGGCCACCAGAATACCAATGCTGGCCGGTAAATAAATTCCCAGGGGGAAGTTAAGTTGTGCCACAGGTACATCACTGCCTTTAATGTTGACAATTAAAAGGCCAAAAACAATCCCAGGGTTATCAGGGTTTTTCAGTCCTTGTGCCAGACGACAGTTATTTTCGATACAGGTTACTTCCCAGTCTCCAAATCGAGCTTGTTCAGCACTGGAAGCAATGGAATTAAAACTAAGAAAAATAGCTGAAATGAGGAGTAAAGCAGCTAAAAAAGAAGGCGCTTTTTTCATGTTGAGTGATTCCTTATATTAATATGTCCTGGATTTATTTAGGTGTAATAATTTTTTTCATATTATCACAGCAAAAAAAAAGTGACACATTTCTGTGTCACTTTTTTATCTTGCTCAAGTTTTAGGTAGCAATTAAGCCGACTTACGACGACGACTTGCTCCCAGACCTATCAAGCCCAGTCCTAATATCGCCAGAGAAGCTGGCTCAGAAACTGTAGCTCCTGGATCATCAGGTGTTGGATCAGGTAGTGCTACACCACCGACACCTGAGAAAGCAAAGATATAAGTGGGTGTTACAGCACCAGTGCTGTCATTAAAGCCATCTTGATCGACATCTGTACCTGACCAGCCGAAGGAAAATGCTTCTGCGCCCACTTCACCTAATGCAGCCAAGGCATCAGTTTCATTGTCTGCACCGCCATAAAAGATGTCAAATGAGAAGGTTTCGCCATCTGCCAGAGCGCCAAAATCAAAGTCAAAGTTAGCGCCATGATCTGAAGGGCCTAAATCTTCAAAATCACCGGTACCACCAGCTGTACGTTGCGCACAAGCAGCAAATGGATTTGAGTTACAAAAACCATTATCATTTGCAGCTGTAATTGCAGTTGATGCCGCGCTACCACCAATGGTAACAAATTCACTAAAAGGTGTTGGTGAAGTATCCCAGTCAAAAGTACGACGATAGACCAGATTATCAATATCAGCACCAGAAGTGTTTGTGATACTTACTGCAACCCGATACAAATTATCAGTCTCAGCTGCCAATGCGAAGTCATGAGTTACGCTCAATGCTCCGCTTTGTACATTAACGACAGAAGTGGCTGTTGATGCAGTTGAAGTAAAACTGGTTGAAGTCAGACCTGCTGTACCAGTGGAATCATTGGCATAACCGCTGACGCCTGTCTCTGCAATACCAACACCCCAGCCTTCACATTCACAGCCATGAGAGGTTGATTCATACTCACCACCTGTAGCTGGCAGATAGCGCATACCTACTACAGTTTCTCCAGAAACATCCGCAACATCGCGGCCAAAGTTCAGGCTTGCCAGATCATTCACACCCAGCTTAACGTTGCCGTCAGTGATAATCGCACCAGCAGAGGCATTGCCAGCAATGGCAACGAATCCAGCCAGAGCAACTGCTTTGTAAATCGATTTCATCAAAATACTCCTTTTCCTTAAATCGTATATTTAGTTATTAATCTATACCTATATCTTTAACTAAAGCATGATTTATGCCAGATAGAAGCTAAGCCTTAAATCAAAGCCCTTCAGCTAGGTAACAAACAGAACTCAGAGGTAAAAATACTATTTTATAATATGTTTGTAAAAAAAGCTGACAGATATAGGAGTGAAACCAATGAATTCCTAAGCCAGCTGTATAAAAAACTGACATCTTTTAGCAGCAACCACTGCTGTCACTGGTGTTGTTCTTTGCGCCAGTATTATCAAAAGGCAGGGTGGTACCGCAATCTGCAAATATGCCAAAATGTCTGCTCATATCGCCGTAAAAATCAAAATGGGCTTTAAAGCGGGCTTCCTGCAGCATCCTCCAAGTATTGCCGCACACTGGAAAATGACGCCCTTTTTCAATGGTGTGGTGCTTGTCGAGGATAAATAATTCCTCATGATATGGAATAGTGCCCTTATAAACTACAGACTGACCATAATCTTCACAGGCACTTTCCAGACCTTCAAGCTTAAACAGGCGATAGGTGGCTGAATAAAAATTAATATGGCCAATGAGTTTTTCAATTTTTGCATTATCAATGGCCAGAGGCCGATCTTCCACCAATCGGGGATCATTGAAACCGCAGTGTTTGGCAAGATTTAAAAAATCATTCCAATACAAAGCACCACTTAAGCATTCACCATATAAGACCGGGTCCTTGACCAGGTATTCAGGCACCCGGCGATCACTATAAACATCTGAAAAATAGAGTTCACCACCGGGTTTTAAAACACGAAATGCCTCTTTTAAAACGGACTCTTTATCTGGTGATAAATTAATGACACAATTAGAAACAATAATATCAAAGCTGTTATCTTCCAGATTCAGCTCATCGAGTCGTTCAATATAGCCTTTTTTAAAGGCTATATTTGGTTTTTTATAATCAAAGGCTTTGGTATGGTAATCAATGTATTTATTGGCAATATCTAACTGCTCGTCGGTCATATCCACACCCAGGACAAAGCCTTGTTCACCAACCAGTTGGGAAAGGATGTAGCAATCACGTCCGGAGCCGCTGCCTAAATCGAGAATGCGCATACCTTCCAGTTGTTGTGGCTGCACCAGGCCACAGCCGTAGTAACGTGAAGCGACTTCTGTGTGAATTTTGCTCATGGCCTGTTTTAAATGATCGGGCATGTCGGTATCAGTACAACAGGCATCTGTTTTTAAGTCACCTGAGGACTGCAATACTTTACCGTAATAATCTTTTACTTCATCAAACATACCAATAAATTCCTTAAGCAGAAAACAAAGAAGAAATCATATACAAAAACACCCTATAAAGAAAGCAGGCCATACTCTGACTATCAAAAAATTTGTATGAAATAGTATAAATAAGCTGGATAAAAGTGGCTTGAATAAGTCAAAATATTCTCCTACTATTAAATTTAAGATTGATTTCTCAAGTAATTATTTGATTAGTCAATATATTTTTGAAATAAATTAATGAAAGTGAAGTATCTATAATGGAAATCCCTCCTTTTTATTGGACACTATTGGGTGAAATTGCGTTAGTTATTATTGGAGTGCTCGGTGCTGTTATTGTTGTTGTCCTGAAAGATCGAAAAAAATTACAGGAATATTCTGGTTACCTAAAAGAGGTCATAAAGAAATTAAAGAAAAAACTGGCTCAAAGTGAGAGTGAACAAAATCAGGAAAGAGTACTTGAGCTATTAAATGAACTGGTTGAGCATGTTCGTGAACAGTATCAATCTCAATATGGCAATGATATCGCACCTGCTGAAGGTGAAGATTCTAATAGTGATGACATACCATCGGTAGAAAAGTTTGTCTTTATTGCTGGTTTTCAAACAATGATTGCTGAATTGAGTGCCTTAGAAAACAGCAACGATCCGAAAACAACCTGGACAAAAATTCAAAATGAGTTAACCCCCCTTTTTAAAAACTATCTTGAACCAATGCTTTCCGGGCAGCCGGAGGTATCAGGTGAAACAGATGATGACAGCCTCAAAGCCCAGTTGGAAAATGCCAATCAAAGGATTGATAATCTGGAAACTTTTAAGCAGCTTTATTTTGAGCTGCAGATTAAGATGAGTAACAGTGTTGCAGAAGTTGAAAGCTTGAGTCAGCAGATTCTGGAGTCCGCAGAAGGCAGTGCTGACTTTGATGTGATTCAAAAGCTGATTGAGAAAAATAAAACCCATTATCTTGAAATGGGACAGATGATTGGCATGGATAAAGAGCAGCATCATGCAAGTGTTGCTGAAAAAATGGATTATAGTGATGCACTCATCAATGAAAGAAAAGATGAAATTAAGCGCTTAAAACATAAAATTTCTCAGCAATTTGAAGATATCTGGCAATTGAAAAATAACTTGTCTGACAGTGATGAAGCAGCAACATCGGAAGAACTCAGCGTAGGTTTTGAAACCATCTCACGTAATTTGAAAGATGCAGAAATGTGCATCGAAACTATGGATATGGAAATACAGACGCTCACCTCTGAAATTACGAATTTGAGAAATCAACTAAAAGGAAAAGACTCAGAGGCGCCAAGTGAGTCATTGGAGCAGGAGACAGTTGTTATGGAAGAAAAAGAAGCATTGATTGCCCGCTTCACCAATGAAAGTGAACAATTGATGAGTTGTATTACAGGCCTTGAAGATGACAATATGGCGCAGAGTCAAAAAATTAAAGAGCTGGAAGAAAAATACTCTAAGCTGGAAACAGAATACTCCGGTATGGAGTCGAAATATCTTGAGGTCATGAGTAAATAATGTCTTTGTCTCACCTTTATTTAGTGCTGACAATGAGTGCAGTAAACCGTACTCCGATTGACTAATCTGATTTCTTTTAGCGGTTTTTTACATCGAACACATGGCTGACCTGCACGGCCATAAACCTGTAGTTCTTGCTTAAAGTAACCGGGCTTTCCCGTGCCGCCAACAAAATCTTTCAGAGTTGTCCCCCCCTGAGTGATTGCCTGCTCAAGTATTTGCTTACTTTTTATGCACAGTTTTTCATAACGTTCTCGACTGATTTTTCCTGCTGCACGCTTAGGGTGGATGCCGCTGGCGAAGAGGGCTTCATTGGCGTAAATATTTCCAATGCCTACGACTATTTTGCTGTTCATTATAAATTGTTTAACGGCTACATTTCTTTTTCTAGAGAGTTGGTATAGGTAGTCTGCATTAAAGGCTTCAGATAAAGGTTCAGGGCCAAGATGGTTTAATAGTGGATGCTCTTCAATAGGAGCTGAGGTCCATAAAACAGCACCAAAACGCCGTGGATCTTTCAGACGCAGTGCTTTGCCGTTGGCAAAGCATAGTTCAACATGGTCATGTTTATCATATGCTGTGTCCGTACTAACAATACGTAAACTTCCGGACATTCCCAAGTGAATGATAAGAGTTCCCTTATTGGTTGAAAGTAAGAGATACTTTGCCCGGCGTTTAATTTGAGTGATGCTTTGTTTTAGCAAGTGTGAGCTAAGATCGGCAGGCACAGGCCAGCGCAATTGGGCATTTCGGATAGTGACCCGGGTTATGGGGAAATTTGAAACATGCGCAGAAATTCCCCTGAGCGTTGTTTCAACTTCAGGTAATTCCGGCATGGTTCAGGCAGACATGGGGAGCGATATAGTAATTCTGCAATCAGAGTTGATGGACAATAGGATTAGTTATGGTCTTCTTCAAAGCGGCCGACAGGTCGGTTGAATGTATAATTCAAAGGATCTTCAACCAGTGTTTCTGCTGTTTCACTAAAATTTTCACCTGGAACACTGAATAGCAGGCCAAACGTATGCATGGTAATACCAAATGCAGAACCCACAATACCCAGTGGACGAACCATAAACAAATCAATAATAACGTCTTGATCGTTCAGTTCATCATCATTGTAGTATTCATATTCTGCAAAACTGATCGATGTCATAGAAAGCAATATGGCAAATAGTATTGTACTTATTGTTGTTTTCATTATTTCCCCACTTGTACCTTTTTATACTTAACTTGTTCTTAACATTTTAATAATAACCCTTTTAATTGTAACAAAAAGTTATTTATGAAACTGATATGCATTCTAATCATAGTCAGGTAATTTCTCTAAAGCAAGCTTAAGAGTTTGAAAATATTAATTCATTCACATTTTTTCACTAAAATGGCGATTTTAGTGGATTTTTAGCCACAAATCCTTACAAAAAGGGGAAATTTATGTCATTTTGATAAAATGAGGCTGATGTAAGAGCTATCCGGGAACTTGATTAATCAGTATTTCCTTATTTATAGCCTCAGCAGACATGGGTTTAGCGTAAAAGTAGCCCTGGGCAATATCACACTTTATGTCTCTTGCTATCTGCTCCTGATGGATAGTTTCGATTCCTTCGACTATCACTTTTAAGCCAAGGCTATGTCCCATGTAAGTAATTGCTTCCATGATGGCTCTGTCACTGGAATCTTGATGAGCATCTCTGACAAAGGCCTGATCAATTTTAACAATCGATATGGGGAATTTTTTGAGATAACTCAATGATGAATAACCCGTTCCAAAATCATCAATTGCAATTGAGCAGCCTTTTTTAAACAGAGTATTCATGCTATCGACTAATTTTTCATCAGCATGAATCAGCGTGTTTTCTGTCAGCTCAATACCAACATCCGTAAAATCAAGTTCAAATTGATTGAGATTTTCTGCTACAAATTCATAAATGGAGGAATAACGCAATTGAGAACCGGATATGTTAATGTCAATACGTATATCGTGACCTGACTTTTTCCATTCTTTTCGTTGACGGCAAGCCTCTTTAAATACCCAGTCGCCAATTTCCTTGATTAAATGTGTTTTTTCAGCAATTGGTATAAAATCGGCAGGTGATACGGAGTCTCCGTCACTGGGAAACCAGCGCAGTAACGCCTCGTAGCCACAAATTTTACGCTCAGAAGGAACTACACCTGGGGTATTATTACCTGAGAGATCAATCTGAGGTTGGTAAAATAGCTTAAATTCATTTCTTTCAACTGCGTGTCTTAATCTGGATTCAATTGATTGCTGACGCTGCAGGATGTCATTCATAGTTGTCGTAAAAAATCGGAAACAATTTTTTCCTTCATCCTTTGCTTTATACATTGCGGTGTCTGCATGGCGAAGTAAGGCTTCCTGACTATTGCCATCTTGTGGGTACATGCTGGCACCGATACTTAAACTGACGTAAATATCTTTATCGTTTAAATAGAAAGGTTTTTCTGCAATTGATAGTAGTTTGCTAATAACCACTGCGGCCTGAGTTGATGATGTCTGAGGCATCATTAAAATAAATTCATCACCTCCAAAGCGGGCAATAACATCATACTCTCTTATGTTATCTGTCAGGCGCTGGCTAAGCAGAATAAGCAGTTTATCACCAATCTCATGACCCATAGTGTCATTGATCACTTTAAAATCATCCAGATCAATAAAACATACTGCAAATTCATGATTAAAGCGGCTTGATTCTTTTAGCCTTTGCTCAATTTCATCAAGAAATAGTTTTCTATTAGGTAATTTAGTTAATTGGTCATAAGTGGCCAGTTTCTCAAATTTTAAGGCAGAAGCATTGAGCAATGATTCTGCAGTCATAGCACGATGTGTAAATTTATAAACGACAAATAATAAAATAATGCTGATAACAAAGTAAGCAGCAATCAGTTGAGAGGCTATTGTGTTACTGGAAATTAACCAGTCAGTAACATCGACTGAAATATAAATATTCCCAGTATAAGATTGTCTAAAACCATGGATGGGTATTGATTTCCAATAAAATGTCTTCCCATCCATTGATTGTGTTTTTACCAATGCACTGTTATTTGCTATTAAATCAATGTCTGGAAGGTTGTTTATTTGTGTCGGGTTAATCCAAAAATCATGTGAAATAACAAATTGATCAAACTTATCCCAGGCAATAGCCCCTCCGAATACTTTTCTACCTTCACTCCATGATTTCTTATTCAGGTACTTCTTATTGATGGCTAAAAATACACCAAGACCTGTCTGCTCTGATATTTCTTCAAGCAGATGATTGATATCAATGCCAAGTTCAACATAGCCTGTTTTTTCCCCCATATACTGCCAGGGTAAAACAGAGCGTAATGTGAGAGTGCCTAAAACACCCAGTTCAATGCCTGTAACCAGTGAATTTTTTTCTTCAGCCGCCAATGTTGTGAGCCGATTAATTTTATCTCCATAGCGTGAAGTGGTGTGAACACGTAGTAAGTTAATTCGTTGTAAGTCAGTAAAATAAAAATGACTAATGTGCAGCTGCTTATCAAGTTGAGTAAAGAAGGGCTGACTGAATCGAATTAATGATGCCTGATCCTTTTGTGCTAATGCTTTTTGAATGGATTCATTTGTTGATAATAAAAAGTGGGTATTCGTAAAACCTTGTAGAAATCATGCAAATACAATATAATTTATTCTATGTTAAATTCGTAATTAAGTGTGGAAATATGACCTTAGAATA
>JADGEM010000121.1 GCA_016744375.1 Gammaproteobacteria bacterium | reverse complement strand
TTTTCAGGGCGGTCTCACCACTTGTTGCGGCTTTTATTTTATACAAAGGCTTTAAAATACCATTAAGCAAAGCCAGATTTTGAGGCACATCATCGACGATAACAATCGTTTCTTTTATATTATTCATACGTATTTAACCAAAAATTTTAAATTTGTAAATACAATATTCAAACCACACTCAATAAGTATAGTTTGGTATGTTAAGCATTATAAAACATTGTAATATCGGATAGTGACTTAAAAGTGAACAATTGGGTATTTTTAAGTAATTATTATTATTTTACGAAATCCACCACTATTAAAGGAGAAATAACAGTGGCTTAAGAGTCATTTTCTTTAGAAGTTTTGTATTTTTCAATACCAGATAAAACAATGTCTAATTCTGTTATGACTTCAGATAGTAAAATATCTTTCAATTTTTCTTCCAACTGACAGGCCAACTCAAGATTCAGTGCTGTTTCCTGTAGTTTATTAGCTCCAATTGAACCTGCCGCACCTTTTAGAGAGTGAGCAAGATGATGCATTTCCTTTAAATTATTAGCCTGCATCACTTGATGAAATTGAGCACTGAAATCACTCTGACTCTGATGGAAAAGGAGGAGTAATTTAGAATACAGCTTTGTATCTTGCTGAGTCAATTCCAGGCCAACTCTCGTATCAATTCCTTTCAATGCTGAATATTCTTGTTCAATTTTATCGGTAGTTTTCATTGATAGTAGTCCTTTTGAAACGACTCTTGTTGATAACGGGCTTAAATTTACATCTTTTTCAGGTTTTATCCATCTTGCCATAGTAGAGAACATACCTTTCACATTAACTGGTTTAGGTATGTGATCGTTCATCCCTGCATCCAGTGCTTTTTCCCTGTCACCACTCATATTGTTAGCTGTCATGGCAATAATGGGCAAGTCTGTTAAGTTTAGCTGTTGACGTATCTTGACAGTGGTCGTATAACCATCCATTACAGGCATCTGGCAGTCCATTAAGATGCCATCAAAATCCTGGCTGGCTAGAATATCCAATGCTTCTTTCCCATTAACTGCCAGTTCTACCTGCAAACCATTGCTCTTCAGCATATTTAATGCAACTTCCTGGTTGACCTCATTATCTTCTACCAGTAGTATTCTGGCTCCCTGTAAATGCTTTATAGAAGTATCGACATTGTCGATAGTAGCATCGGCTTCTTCAGAGAGGTAATCCAGTTGTCTGGTAAATCTTGCAGTAAACTGAAAAGCACTGCCTTTATCCAGTTCGCTATCAAACCAGATATCACCCTGCATCATTTGAGTTAATTTCTTTGAAATCGCTAATCCCAGACCTGTGCCACCATATTCACGAGTTGTCGATGTATCAGCCTGTGAAAAGGCTTGAAATAAATTTTTCTGTTGCCCGACACTCATACCAATACCGCTATCAACAATAGAAAAATGCAGTAGTACAGAGTTTTTGTCTTCTTCTTTAATGCGAATAGTTATTTCTATTTCGCTTCCTTTATTGGAAAATTTTATGGCATTGTCACTAAGATTAATTAAAATCTGTTTTAAGCGTAAGGGATCACCGATTAAAAAAACCGGCAATGCCTGAGAAATATGAGTCTTTATATGTATGTCTTTCTCTTTTGCTTTAAGATTAAGAGTATCCATAAGGTTTGATATAAGCTCATCCAGATTAAAACTGACTTGCTCCATAGTGAGTTTGCCTGCTTCAATTTTAGAGAAGTCAAGAATATCATTAATAATACTGAGCAAAGATTCAGCTGATTGATGAACCATTTCAATATAATGTTGCTGCTCAGGATTAAGATCGGTTTCTAAAGCTAAATGGGACATTCCCAAAATAGCATTCATCGGTGTTCGAATTTCATGAGACATATTGGCTAAAAATTCAGATTTAGAATTATTAGCCTTTTCTGCTATTTTTATGGATTTTTTTAATTCTTTTGTTCGTTCATTTACTTTATTATCCAGATCCTTATTTAAAAGAGCCATCTCTTTATTTTGGGTAACAAATAATTTAATAGTGGAATCAAGTATCTTGTTGAGACTAAGAATCTGATCATAATGTTCATTTAGACGATGAAGACCCCAATAGGCCAGCAATAAAAATAATAATTCGGTAAAAAAAGCAGTAATAAGGGTTTTTCTGATAAAAGTCTGGAATTGTTGTTTGGCATGGCTGGCATCAACCCAAATAACAATGCGCCCAATACCATTTTTTTTAGCACCACTTTTTCTGTCACCAAAGTTCGACTTATCAAATTCTGATTTAAAATCATTTAATGGGATACTGATAAATGCCAGAGGAGGTGACAATTTATGCAAATATTTGAAACCAGCCGTTTTAATTTTCCTGCTGATTCCAGGATGAGCAAGAAATCTTCTTGCTGTGATTGGATCAGTAGAGGCTTCGATAAAGTGACCACCAAAAGGAGGATTGTCTCTCAATAATTCTTTAAAAAATTCTGGCCAGACATTTTCTTTAATATGGGCTTCATCAAGTAAGACCATAGCATGAATTTGATGAGAGTGATCTTTGCTGGGATTTTTTTGTTCTTCTAGTACCTTAACGATAGGTAAAAAAGACATGCCAGCTTCAACTGCGCCAACATGGTGTTTCTCACCAGTATTGCTATCATAAGAAAAAACAGGGGAAACACCTCTTAAGCCAGAAAAAACACGTCCTGTTTCAAAACCTTGGACAGTGGTGAGTTCTTTATTTGCATAGACAATAGTATGACGAATATTATCCATATTATCACCAAACTTATCCGGGCGATGTACTCGTAAAAATGAAGTTGAACCAGGAGCCAAATGGAAATGCAATTGACGGGCATCATACTTAACCATCATTTTTCCCCAACTTTCACTGACCAGATCATTGAGTTGTGTTCTGATCAGTGAAGCATCAGCTCCTCCAGCGCCACCACCTTCACGTTCAACTGCATCACGACCTTTTTGAAATAAACTCTGTATTTGTTTATCTCCGGCATAAATCGATGATATTTGCTCTAATGCTTCCAATGTTTTGGTTAAATGAATTGTATATAACTGCTTTTGTCCATAAAATATTTGCTCGATATGTGCATAAATAGCATTGTATTCACGATTAATGATGTACCACGAAAACAATGAGACTGTAAACAGACTGAGAATTGTAGCTATGGCAAAGCTTCTTGAAATTTTAGTATTTTTTAATAAATTCATAGGTAGGACTCACTAAATAACTGTTCCTAAATGGTGAACAATATCTACCGAGAGATCGTATCCGTTTCTATTGTTTATTGTTGTGCTCGGACTGCGTCAAATCACACAATAATAAACAATAGAAGCTGATACTCAGTGCGCACTATTTAGGAGCAGTTATTTAGCAATCAAGGTGATTGTAAATTCCATGCTGCTTTTGTATTTGCAGTCCAGATTGTATTCATTTTATTATTATGCTCCAAAATTAAGATGAACTCAACTCTCTATGATTACACATATTTTTTATTAGCATGCAAACTTTTAATGCTGCAAAGTCTAACGATAAACGTTAGCGATCTGGTAGTGCTAAATTAATGCTATGGAGGACATAGCGTGTTTAAAAAACTACATTTCCGGTATAAGAGTTTTGTTAAATATGGGGGGTTATCTGAGTTGACAGGTAAACAACGAAACCGATTATTTTGGTTCCAGGAGTATTTTGTAATTATTAACCGTAATAGAACCGAAGAGTAGTTCTAATACATAATCTATAGAACAATAAAGAATAAGCTATGGACAAAAGAGATCTATCAGACTTTGGATGCTGTTGAAATACTAAAAGATAATTTTCATGACTTGGAGATTGATATTATTCCTACATCAAGATGAATATAGTATTATCTTAAGACATAACCCCAGTGTAATCCTGAAATAAAAAAGATATTGATATATAAATTGGGTGTGAAGGTAATTTTTTTAAATTTATGGAGAAAAATGGTGCCCAGACCTGGAATCGAACCAGGGACACAGGGATTTTCAGAGTAGCGATACACTAAATATGCTTTATAAAACAATAAAATAAAATTATGC
>JADGEM010000009.1 GCA_016744375.1 Gammaproteobacteria bacterium | reverse complement strand
TTTCTGCTTTCATCGAGAGTCCTCATAATAAATTAGTGAGGATCATTATGAAGCTGAGAAAATTGTTTGGGAATAACGGTAGTTGATTAAGCGCTTACGTATAAATTGATTTACTGCGAGCTTTGTAGCAAAAGTTTATGCCACGGTATTCGTGAAAGGTATCACAAAAAAATCTATGATTTTATTATTTACAAACTTAGCAACCTGAGTAGACAGACTTAATTAAGATGTTTCTAAGTGCCCTTATCTTTAATATTCCAAATATTCTTAAATCACTTAATCCATTTTATTTTCCATTTCCGATGTATGGTAAAACAAACAAAAAATGGTGTAAATATGGTGTAAAATATGAAGAAACTTACTCTCAGGTAAAAGTAATAGGTAATAAAAAACCCTATAACCAATTGAATTATAGGGTTTAATTATGGTGGGCCTGGACAGACTCGAACTGTCGACCTGCCGATTATGAGTCCTACTTTCAAAGAGATCGTACACCAACGAGCACCATTAAACAACAGGTTACAGTTTCTTACATGGTGTTCATTGGTGTATAAATATGTTGTTTGGAGTGGGTTAGTGCACCTAAAATGCACCTAAATGAAATCAATTAATAAAGCGGTAATTCAGAAAACGTCCGTAGTACAAGCAAAGTTTTAGCACAGAGGAAAAGTTGTTCCAGTGACGGTGTTTGTTAGTCCTGGCTTTCTCCGCAAGTACAACAGCACACATATTCATCGCTAATCACATTGCCTGGACAATCATCAATATTACAGTTAGCTCTCGAGACCTGGTGTAAACCACCGCAAACAAAGCAGAACAAATGCTCAGACTCAGGAGTATTAGGCTGCAAAACAGCGTACTTGGGTTCTATCATTTCGTACTTTTCACCCTCATATTTGCACTCTGGACAAATATATAGACGCTGCCTCTTGTCAATTTTGAAGAAACGCTTAACTTGCGAGGAGGTTAATAGCTTAAATACTGTTAAAAATTCCTTTGCAACAAGCCCTTCAACATGATCGGTATCAAAAAACAGTTGGGTGGCAGGAGAATCATTCAAGAATTCTCGTCTAGTTGAAACCCAGCTATCATCGGGATAAAGATATTCATGAACTTCAAGAAGAATTATTACAACCTCTTGAGCGGATACACTTAGCTTTGTATCAACGGTATGCATAGCCTTATTTCTAAGCTTTCTCAATTTCTCAAAAAGCTCTGAAAAACCATCATCAAAATTTTCTTCATGGACGTTATCATGGACTTTTATTAAATCCTGAGCATCAATTGAGCGAAAATCAGAAAAACTCATTCCAGTTCCATCTTTATCTTTTGGCCATTCTGAATGATTGCCAGAGATTAAGATATATGGACTAATAGAAACAATTTTTCCCTTTATGGCCAATTCAACGCCTTGCTGGGCAATTATCAACGAAGTAAGAACTCTTTGTCGAGCTGTTTCCCAAAAGGCTTTTTCATCCTCCTCCTCAATATCCGCATACTGCCCTGCCTCATCAAGAGTTATCAGAAACGAGATGACAATATCCCATGCGAAATCAAACTGCGCTTTCGCTGCGGATTCAAATTCATCTGAGTTTGGTATGTCTTTAATCATATGGCTAATGTTGCCTTGAGCATATACTGGAACAAGGAAAGAGATTGTTAAAATGATATCTAATTCAATACACTCATAAGTTGTTTAAACATCACTAAGTCCCATTCTAAATCCAAATAAGTATCATGTTATATTTTTTATACTAACCAGTCATCGATATGGCGAAGAACTTCAATCACCTGGAGTTCATCCACACTATCGTGTCCATCGATTTCTACTGCTTGATCATATAGATAAGCATTAAATTCATTGAATTTTGACCAAATTTTATTACCGCTGTCTGCACGAATACTTTCAGTAGCTACAAACCAATCACGGACTACTTTAACAACTTTAACAGGTTCATCATCGTGATTTTTTATATCAGAGCCTGAGAGATCAGAAAGTGCCTTTTGATACCTATACCTTTCTTTTTCCAGCACCAAAAGTTGCTTTGTCTCCCACTGCCCACCTTTAAGAACTTTTGAGCCATAGTCAATCCCAAGCTCAAAAGGCATGTTCATTCTATAGTGTTCATCCTTACCTTTAGAAATGATCCGTGATAAATCATGAATACCAAATTTGGACTCATTAATTAAACCAACAATTTTAGTAATCCGTGATTCAGCAGAATCTGCACGCTCAAGAGATAATCTTGGGAAATAACCTAAGTACTTAACCGTGAACACAATAGAAAGAAGCAATTGACGATAATCATCATCAAATGGACAGTTTACGAAGACATTTTTTTCAAAATTTTTCATACTTCGAAATTACTCCTAACCTTTTGGAGGATGAGGATCATTACCATAGCTATTTTTTTCCCTGATTTTCCCATCCTTACTGTGAACATATAGCTCAGCTTTTTGATTTTTAGCTACTGTCTTAGCCCATTGAATAGCCTCATCTTGAGTGTCAAAATGCTTTGAGGCTCGATCAGCACCACTCTTTTTAACATCCCACCCACCTTTCACATTGCTTAGTACATGTTGTGAATTATTACTCATAGTTTCCTCCAAAAAAATAACATCCAATTCTCCACGCTTGACGAGGCGACCCTCTAGCTATGCTTGTCACGCAAATTTTAATTGGAACGTATACACGTACATTCAGATACAACCAGATCAAGCGTACGTTCAAGCTTGCTGTAATTGTAATCATTCTCTTTTATTTCCTGTTTCAGGAACTTTTTCTTGTATTTATCCTTCGCAATTAGTGATCCGTGATAACAATTTAAACTTTCTCTATAATTTGTCCAGCGAACTTTAGCAAACTCATCAAGATCTAAATAGCACTCGATTGATGCAGCCTTACCGTTAATCTCTGCAAATTCCTCACTAATTGGCCCAACAGTAAGAAACCTCCTAAATTCTGGCAGATCTGGTAACTTCATTACTTTTAAATTTTCTGGCAACCTGAGGCTTGTACACCGATTCATAGCTAAAACACCTTCTGCATCATTATCAAAAATGACCACGACATCATTTTGAATATCTATGCTACATAAACCTTTTACGAAATTGAAAAGATTTCCTGTACCAGTAAATGGATAACCTTCCTGCATGTCTACAAAATAAAAGAAATCTTTTATATGTGGCCTTAACAAATCAATAGCTTTTCGAAGTATTTTGGAATCTGAGCTCCCTTCAGTAACAATCAAAAACTTCCTATTTGTACCATGAGTTACTTGCTCTCGTTCAACCCACCCATTTCTGACTACACCGTCAAAATCCCATATTACTGGCAGGTTCAAATTATGCGGGCTCTCAGCTAACACTCGTAATTGTGAATATGGACTAAAATTTTCAAGAAGAGCATCTAGATCCCAGTGATTAAATGCAAAACTAAGATCACGAGTTGAGCGAACTAATTCTTGAATGTACTCCGGCGCAAACTCTCCTGGCTTGGGCTTTTCGCTAAATTCGTTAGTGACCTTATTCAAATCAATAGTCTTCAAAATACTAAATACCTCTTCAAACGTAAGAGGAAGAGGCTCATCATCTGTAAACGGAGAAGGATTTTCGAATTCTCCTTTCGCATGTTCCAATGTATAACCTAAAAGTTCAAGCCGATCTTTGACTAAATCTAACGACTGTTCATACCATTCTTCAGGTCTTTCATCATCACTATTTTCTATTGGCCGTGATTTAAGATTCTCTTCTTGATAAAGTTCACTATGGCTGAGCAAATTTTCGTTTTTGCTCCATGCAACTTCAAGTTTACCCAAACTGAGACCTGAGTATGTCCCCATAATTTAATACAACCTTATTTAATCAGCGAATAAGTTTTGTTAAATTTCTATACTTTAGACAAAACATTATCTGTTGTTTTAGTAAGTTCTAAAAAAAAGCGAATACATTTTTCAAGATCATCTCTTTTTACAATATGAGGCTTTGCTATATCAATTTGAGATCTATGTACAGCTTCACCACGGATTTTTATCCACTTATTTAATTTGGTTCTGGCTTGTTCTGGTAAATAGTTATTCCATTCCCATTTCTCTGTTACATCAATGCCAAAGAACTCCATAAAAAGCATTTTTGTTTTTTTAGAATCCGGATTATGAAACATTTTTAATCTAACAGAAAATTGTTCTTGGATATAATTACCGACATGACAACCTTTAAGAACACCAAATTTGGAATTAAACATCTCTGTTGCCATATCTTCAATATATGTTTCCCAAGCAGTAAGAACCATAATTAGTGTGGCTCTTTTTAGTACCTCTGGTGCTCTTGGTTGCTCACCAGAATTTAATGAATCATAACAAGCAAGCAGATCATTTGCATCTCTCATTGCCATTTTGAAATTATTATATGCAATAGACATATGATGGATTTCCTTTTTAAGAATTTAAGGCTTTGCTCACAGGAAGATTGGAGCGTAGTAAGTAAATTTTTCCGAGTACAGAACTTCTACAATGCATTCAAGATTATGTCCATAAAGATTCAAGGTCTACATCCTCACTGTCTGGCTGCTTTTCTTTATCAAGGCGATGTACTTGCAAAACCATTGGTAAATCAAATGATGTTCCAGTTGCGATACAATTACCTTTAGAAAGGTTCGGGATCAGACTCCGTGACAAAGCATCTAATGTACTAATGGTGTTATCAAGAAGGAATAAATCTCTTTCATTAACCAAACGATGTATAAAAAAATTGTGAAGCTGAGAAACAATTGTAGAAGAGATATCAGCTGGCCTCTGGCTTGAAAGAGTGATAAATACACCAAATTTTCGTCCTTCTTTTATAATTTCTTCAAACAACTCCAGTCTGTAGTCTTTCCAACTTTCATGCTCACTTGAAGATTGTTGCGATAGTATATTATGAGCTTCATCAATAATGAGGTGCATTGTTTTATTCGGTGGGTTTTCAACTTCATTTTTGTGTTGTTGATAGAAGTGCTTTGCAATTAAAAGAGGCAATATCTTTTTCATTTCCTGATTACATTTACGGAGTGAAATCACTGTAAGAAGATTAAAATTATTTGCTTGTTCAACAATACATATGACCTTCCTCAAACCTGACAGAGAGGAATCAATTCTCTTGAGAAGTGGTTGAATGTGCTCGAACTGAACATACCCATTAATAAAATCTCTAGTCAGCTGTAAATTAGCCCTCACAATTAATTCATCAAAATTGTCAAGGTTATTAGTTTGGATTTGATCAACTATATCACCTAATACTCTCGCATACGTCACACCATCAGCATTGTAATAATCATTTACACCAGGCCCTACAAATGAATGAGCATTACCTCCAATCCACTTTATATTTTTAAGTGTGTCCTTTAGCTCATCTGTTCCCAATACACTCGAGATATTTCTGAGGAGGTCTAGTGCTTCCGCTTTAGGAGAGGCAGCACTAAAAACTGCGCTAAACGTTGATTTGATATAGTTAAAAAGACTATTATGGACATCACGAAATCGGTCTCGACCACTTATGATTCTATTGATAAATGGACGCTGAGTATTGGCTGTAGCCTGAAATAGGATACTGAGAGTTTCAGTATTCCAAAATTCAGCTTCATATAAAGGAAATTTATCTTCACTAGCAGTGTAAGTATTTAGCTTTAATGTCGATTTGTAAGGTTCACCTATAAGTTGTTCACCCGTGTATTCTCCATTGAAGTCTAATATTACAAACTTACTTTTATCAGTAATAACATCAACTTTCTGCTCAAAAAGCACTGTGTATAGTTTTGCCAATGTATTTGACTTTCCACTTCCGGTGTTACCAAATATACCAATATGACTGTTAAATAGCTTTTGCCAAGGGAGAGAAATAGGTAATTCTTCTTTAAGCATTTCTCCTATAACAAATCCATCATTTTTCCCCTTGCTATAGATTTCTGATATTTTATCTTCTTTAAGAAGGAATGCTGAATCTTTAATCATGGGTAAATATTTTATACCTTCATTAAATGCTCCATGTTCAAAGTAACCTATTGGCTTAGCATCAAGTTTCCTAATATAGTTAGTTTTATTGCCATCTTTTTCAAATTTATTTTCATCCAAGTACTCTCCCTCAACAATACATATAATATCCCTAAACCCTCGTTGAATGGAGATATATTCTCGGATCGAAACACCCTTGTACTTTTCTCCAAGATAGTACAGTGTATCTTTACTTGACTCTTCAAATACCTTTAGTGTTATTTTCACTCCATTTATAGCAATTACTTCTCCAACGATAATACTCATTCCTGTTCCCCAACAACTTCTTCTGGAGTTTCTTGAACCAAAGGATTAAGAGTAAATATTTTTTCATTAAATGCGGTAAAGTCTAGAAAACTATCGACAGTAATGTATTTTACATTTTTGTAAAGTTTAAACAGAGAATGTATTTTTAAATACTCATCCTGATTAAAACAGCAGATAAACATTTGTAGTGAAGGATTTGCGAGAGATCGTTTTACTAAATTCAGTATATGCTCATCGGCAAATGAAAAACCAAATGTTATAAATATACTATTGGGCTTTTCTAATTCATAGCTTAGAAGTCTAAGCATTTGATAATAATGTTCTTCAAAGACAGTCTGATGAAACTTCCACTTGGTCGGATTTACTATTGGTAGTTTGTTATAAGCAGACCAGAACTTTTCCATTTCATCTTGTAAAAGTTCATTATTTGGAAGGTCACTTATTTTTTTAGTGTTATCAATAAGAACTTCAGAAAATCCTTCAAGTTTTTGAAATAAGTCATTATTAATTTTTCGCTCAGTATTTTTATTAGAATAATTCACACGAATACTTTCACCGTCTTGATACCAGTATACCGACCCATGAAGATGAATTAAATTTATTTGAGGAATTTCTGTATAGTGACGTTCAAAAACTCCTGTTTGGCATACAAAGCTATTGAAGTTCTTCGCCTGCAAATAGCGTTTACTGAATCCTCTAGTTCCATCATTAACAATAAAGTCTTCACCACCACGTTGTAAAATGTCATCTGCTACATGAGTAAAGCAACCGTCATAATTAGTAGTGAAAATATTGCACTTTTTATCTTTTTTACGCCTTTGCAATATGCTTAAAAGTGTGACAATAAAGCATTCATAGTTTTTAAGAACTTTACTGTTTTCCTGGTCAGACTTTGCCTCTTCTAAATCAAAAGTCATTACTGGCTCAATGCACGATTTGTAATAATGCATAAAAAGTAAGCTATAAAGTGTTTTGTCAGCATCCTTATCAAAGATAGTAGCTAATGTCTCAATAGTTTGTACGCTTTCATCATTACCTTTTATATCCAAGGATAAAGTTGGAAAGAGTCCAAAGGATGCCCCTGAACCAATCAAAAAGTTAATATTCTTATCGTAAATATCACTAATACTGAATTTTTCGCTCATCTATCTATAAGTCCTTATAATTTAAACGGCTTAAAGTAAGAAATCACATTATTTATGCAGAGCACCTGCTTATCTACAAGGTTGCCACTGCTAAAAATAATCTTATACTATTCTCATCATATAATGAATTTATTTCAATCAACCTTATGATATTTCAGATAGTTATTAGAATCACATCCATTTCATGCCATTAAACCTGTTATAAAAAAATTATCAATTGAAGAATTGCTAATTCGTACCAAAAAAATTGCATATCTAATATTCATCTTTTGGACTGACTAAAAGAACTGTAATATTTATCTGACAAGAATGATTGAGCTCCTATCCAATTTAATAACTTAAGATAAGTGACAGTCAGATTAATAATATTGGACATAAAATTAAAATAATGAACCCTTACAATACAAATTCAATACACTGGCCGACGCCTAAAGGATTCTTGAGTAGAGTCCGAAATATCACTTCAATAGGTAGAAAATGGGAAAACCTTACATTCTCCGATTTCATTAATTTGATGAGTGCTTGTATGCATGATTATAGTTTTGAGTCTAATACGATAATTATTGAAATTATGTTTTCTAAACGTTTTCAGAAAATAATCTCACTAGAAATAATCAGCCATAACAAACTTTTTACATGTATTGATTCATACAATTTTGACGAATTATCTAAATTAATAATAAACAATTTAATTAATAAAATAAGGCTAAGGATAAACTACCAGATTGCCTGTCAAAGTTATGGTGCTCTATGGTTAGTTTAGAGAGAACGCAGATAGTAAAAAGTATTACTATATTTATACTTTTATCTATTTCTTTAATATCGAGTTTTGCAATTCAAGATACAATTGAATTTGCTAGAACATATCTATTTTTCTATGGAAAAATAAAGCTTAAATGCTTTGTTTTCCTTTATATTATTTTTTCAATTGGTCAAAGTGCATTATATTTTATACCTATAGTCTTTTTATCTGGCTGGCTCAAAGGTACTATTAGAATAACTTTATTAATAATGATAATAATAAATGCAGTGAACACTTTTGATATAATCAGACAAGAACCCTTGTTTTATCTCGATCCTCAAAAATATTATTATAAAAAAATAAACTTATATCGCATATAAAATTCTATAATACTTTTACAAACAATAAGTTTCCACTAGCTTTGTTTAGAAACGCAGAATTTTATTCCTAAACAAATAAATAATTTATCATTTTTAGATAATAATATTATGGATATGAGAAGAGTAAATATGCCTCAACCGAGCCAGCCAAAGCATGAGTGTTATAGTCACCATCAAGAGATGAAACGAATCTGAATTGTTCAACTATTTATCTATGGCAATTTAACGCTCAGGTAACTCATGATAACATAACCATTATCATGGTTTAAACATGCCGGACTTGTTATATAAGCAGTTTTAATCATAATATTACCCATAGATAAAATCTAGTCGTACTCTTTATTTCTTAAAGAGAAAATAACTTACCTTAATCATCGTATATTTCACGAAACCTCTGTAAATTAAAATACCTTGTATGCTTCTTATTCAGTAATTCTGAATAGACCTCATCACCTTTTAATATAAATAAATTTGCTTCCGCCTTAGATTTCAGTGGAACTGAGATTAGGTTTCTCTTGGTGCCAGTCTCTCGATTAAAAGCAACAAAATCATAGAACTTTGTTTGGCGCTTGATCACCTTTCTCAAAAGTTTTACAACTTCCCCATTATAAAGATTGTACTTATAATTCATTTGCAAACCTCATACAGTTAACATAACGTAACAATTAGTATCACTTAATTTTAATAGCATGACAAGGAATAAAACAAAGAAAAAATCTGCTAAACAACACATTTATGGCACAACAGATTACAATTTACTATTTTTAAGAATTTCATGTGTTATCACTAAAATAATATACATTATATTCTAAAAAAATCATGAATTATTAGACACAAAAAAGTCTCTCAAGAAATTGCTTTTTCTGACCTTAACATTCAATATCATGACAAAAATACATATACTCAATTCTGTCAAAATAGTTATCCATAGCTAATTCAATTAATTCATCTGAAATGTATGAGTATGTAGTTATCGTTCCCCATACAACTTCAGATTGAAGCTCTTCTAAGGTAGGATGAAGCAATCGATAACTCTGCCATTCCTCTAGGTCAGAAGAAAAAATATTATTTGATATAAAAAAAATAATTGTAAATATTATGAATTGTTTTTTCATTTATATGCCTCTCTTTTCTATTAGAGGCTCTATATTACCCACATAAATAAAATCCAAAACCTATATTCTAAAAATACTTTTTTTAAAATTAAAATTCATACCAATAACATTTGAACTCTATCCATTTCAAGAGTCACCCCTATCACTACGTGCATACCAAGGATGTAGACTTGCTCTAAACCACCACTTTTATTTTTAATAATTTATATTGTTCCATTCCCTCATCAGATCATACCGACATATCAGAAACAGCCCTTGGTATATCAAACTTATACAAAGATGTTACACAGCTAAATAATAATTTATTTAATCATTAGAGTTACCACGAATAATAGACATATTTTGTTGTTCAAACTTCATTTCATAGAATGAGGTAACAGTACGGGCCTCCCAGTAGAAGCTATAGTTTTTTTACTACATTTTTTTCTTAGCCAAGGGCCTCTTAATAGGGGTAACCAGTCATGATAATGACCTTGAGCTGCTAACAATCTAATAATTGTCAGCCAGTGGTCATACTGAGTATGTTGTGACAAAGACTTAATAGAATGTTGACAGTACCAACGGATATGTTTTACTTTCCAGACAGCAGGAGTAACATGAAATCTACACCAAATTGTTGAGGAAATTCTTTCAGCTCTTTTAATATGAACCCTAACTGATTTCCTGCTACCACGCTGTGCATTAATTAATAACGCACGCGCCTGTCTGGCTGCATCAAATTGTGTCTGACCGCTCATTTGGAACTTCCAACATAACTGATGCAAACATCAATTCTATTATGACCAAGTTCATTTGCTATTGTCAGTCTTGCATCACGATCTGTCACTTTTCCTGCTAATCTCTTCCCGGCAACAGCTGGTGCCTCATACCCAGTTAACTCTTTATATCTCTGACAAGCATACCCTGCCCGGCCATCATGATATCCCTTTAAATCAGCTTCTTTAAATGCTTTACGTGCAGAGCTATTATGAAGTTTTTGATTAACTTCTTTCCAACTTTCCCCAGAACGAATAAGGTTATTTCTGTCCCCCTGCAACACAGAATTTCTTTTTAGGACTTCCAATCCTTCATAACTAACAGGAACAAAACGTTTTATTGATGAGTGTCCTCTACCACCTTTGGTTCCCTCTGTTATCTGTATTTTACCAGTTGCTTTAGCTTCTAAAAGAGCTTTCTGATAATCAAGAAAAACTGCCTCTTTTTCTCTAAGGCCCAATTCTCTTGCAGCCTCTAAAACTGATCTTGCTCGTTTATCTGGATTAAAATTTTCTATTTTTTTTGAATTTAAACTTAACGGTGCCAGTTTCCTTATATTGTCTCGTCTACCAACTGCAGAAGGGGAAATTTTAATTTTCTGATCTCCACGAATTACTTTCATAGCGACATTTACAGTTGAAAGTAAGTTTTGTGCATATCTGATACTCATTTTACCCTCTGTGACAAGTCTTTTTAAATGCATGCCATAATCTGAAAGAATATTATTTGTTATCATTCTGGCATCTGTAATACCTTCTTTTTTTGCAAATTTTGAAAACGGTTTAAACCTCTCACTATGCGCAGAAACTGTTCCAAAGTGTCCTCCTGAAAAGCTTGATTTTAGTGCATGATGTACTGCATAGTTAAGCTGTTTTCCGTAACCAAAATTTCTAGCTGAAGCACTACTGAATCGTCCCATTTTTACACTCATTTTTTTTCATCATTTTGTTAAGTAATAAACCTTTGTGAACTCTGGTCTTGAGTTTGAGTTTTAAATATCATTAATAAAAATCTAACAGCGGAGCTGAATGATTTTTTTGCAATGTTATAGCATAATCATTTTTACATCCGACAAACGAACGAGAATTTAAATGATTGAAAATTTCATTATGGAAAATGAATTTTCACTACAAACACTTTTTTTGCCGTGTTTTAAACACTTATAGATTAAACAACCGAAGGTTGTCATTTTATTTTAAGCAAGAATATGCTCGCCTAACTACTTATTACACGCATGTAATATCATCCGTGTAACAGCTAGTCTCATTAACCAATAGAAATTAGTTTTTTATTTTGAGACTTCATGTTTTCATTATAATTAATTTTCAAAATATTAATTATAATTGCATGGCTAGTGAGACATTTGGGTTGTTTTTCTTCAATTATTTTAAGAATAACAGCTCATATAGGGATTTTATTACAAATTTTTGAGGTGTTAGAATTGATCTGGCGTACTGATGAACCACCTTGTTTTCTGATTAACAACTGGTAATTCAGAAATTTGATATAAATACTATCTATATATTTCCAATAGTATCCGTTAATGGATTTGCATTCTGAAACGACTTTATGATCATATAGCACTTTGCTTTTATTTAATGAATTGCAGGCTTTTATATCTAAGCCTTCTAGCAGATTTTAACATCAGTCATAGAATGATAAAGCGACATTAATGTCCCAGATTTCACTCGAAACTGACTTCGTCTTTTTGTTTTTGGCTTGTCACTTGAAGCATTTTCCATTTTTATTCCAGGATCATAATAAATATCATTATTGGCCATAGCTGATAAAAACTTCAGAAAATCAGTTCCTTCTCCTAATTTTATAGTATTACTGTAATGGTACTCTCTGTGGCCTTCATTTCTTGACAGGGAAGGAATATAGGCAGCCTGAGCATGTTTTCTTTTCCAGTGATCAATAAAGTGACTGAAATGCCAAAGTGCTGCAATCTCGTCATTTTTATCTACCAGTGCTATTCCACCAGTAGCATCTGTTATTTTATTAGCAGATTGGTCATACCCTATTAACTCAAGGGTTAAGTCAGTTGTTTTATTCTTTTCACCTATTCTATGAGGACTGCTAAAATTTATACGGTCTTTTTTTCCACTCTTATCTGGATAGCCAAACTTATTTAAAAACTCAATTACTCCTTTTTCTTTATAGATGCCACCTGTTGGCTCAGGTGTCATTAGAGTGATAACTTTTGAATTAATTTTTTCAAAAGACGGAACACCATACTGCTTAATTTCCCAACCTAAAAAATCTGGTTCAGAATAACCGTTTGGAGTCACTCCAAGTTCGGCTTCCATTGTATATCCACCACAGTTTGAACTATTACATTCAACGGAGGTGCCATCTTTTTTAAGGCGTTTTCCCTTTATCCACCCAAGTTTATGAATTCTTACTAATTCCTGTATTAACAGTTCTTTATTATTTACGGTTGGTGTTATTGTGATTTCTTTAAATAAACCATATTCTGCATCAGGTTTGAGTTTAATAGCTTGCTGTGCAGCCAATGACTCGGGAGAACCAAGATACCCAATAACAGAGCCATCATTAACAATACCCATAAAAAGAACACGTCCCATGTCTCGTCCTCTTTTTAAGGGATTCATTAATATACCAGGCCCCTGCTTACATTTTTTTAAAAACCCAGAAAAACGAACTTCTGGATATTGCGGATAAAGAATTAATTGTGCTTCAGGTGCTTTAAATTTGTTTCCATCAGAATCCAACCAGGAAAAATTTAATGGTGCGGTAAACTTTACACTGCTCTTACTTTTTTTCTTTGATGTGGATTGGGAAGCTTCAAGATTCCCAGTAGGTATTATATTCAGAACAGAAAAGTCAGCACCAAAATAGGGTTGATTCTTACTATTATCATTTGGTGCTAGGATTTTATAATAAAGTTTTTCTGCACCCTGATCGGTCATCATGAGTTTTAATTTAGCTAGGTCCGTTTCTATCTCTTTACGGTCACCAAAAAGATCATGCATAAATTATCCTGATTTTATTTTTCTTTTTATAACATAGACTTAATCTAAAGATTACATTAAAAAAGCATTCATTAAAATATTAATATGAATTTTGTACATTAAATACCTTGTTTGTCTGGGTCATTTATGTGAAAATCAATCACACGAATGACCCAGAGGATAAGTGATGAGCCAAGAATTGGAACTAATAAAAAAATTATTGGAAATTTATGATCAGAAATTTTTGGCAGAATATCTGAACCAGTATGATTGTCACTATTGGACAAGAGAAGCTATAAATAAATGGGTTAACGGTAAGAGCAAGAGTACTACTTTGTCTTATACAGAGTTTGAAGCTCTGAAAAATAATTTATTACCTTCTCCACCGAAAAAAAAGAGGAAAGAAGACTTCACTTTTATTGATTTGTTTGCAGGGATTGGTGGGATAAGAAAGGGATTTGAAAATTCAGGGGGTAAGTGCCTGTTTACCAGTGAATGGAATAAATATGCAGTTAAGACCTATAAAGCAAATCATTATTGTGATCCAGATAAGCATAGTTTCAATGAAGATATCAGAGATATTACCCTAACAGATGATAAAAGTATTTCTGATCAGCATGCATATGAGCATATTAACAAAAATATTCCTGATCATGATGTTCTGCTTGCTGGTTTTCCTTGCCAACCTTTTTCAATTGCGGGAGTTTCAAAAAAGAATTCTCTTGGAAGGAAGCATGGCTTTGAGTGTACAACCCAGGGGACTTTATTTTTCGATGTTGCCAGAATAATCAAAGCTAAACAGCCAGCAGCTTTTCTTCTGGAAAATGTAAAGAATCTTAAAAGTCATGATAAAGGAAGAACATTTAAAGTTATTACTGATACTTTAGAAGAACTAGGCTATTTTGTTGCTGATGTTGAGATCACTGGTTCAGGTGATCCAAAAGTTATTGATGCACAAAACTTTCTACCACAACACAGGGAGAGGATTATTCTGGTTGGCTTCAGGAAAAATCTGGGTGTTCATCATGACTTTACCTTAAAAGATATAAAAACAGTATTTCCTAAAAAAGTACCTTTACTTAAAGATATTCTTGAACCTTCTGATACTGTTGATAGTAAATATATTCTCACGCCTAAATTATGGGCATATTTATTTAACTATGCATTGAAACATAAGGCTAAAGGTAATGGTTTTGGGTTTGGTCTTGTTAATGGTAATAGTGTCGCCAGAACTCTTTCAGCCCGATACTATAAGGATGGATCTGAAATCCTGATAAACAGAGGTTGGGATGATTCTAAAAGTATCGATAATGAAAAAGATATGGAATATCGTCCACGAAGGTTAACCCCTCGTGAATGCTCTAGGTTAATGGGGTTTGATGAAGTGGGAAAGAAAAACTTTAGAATTCCAGTATCAGATACTCAGGCTTATAAGCAGTTTGGTAATTCTGTTGTGGTTCCTGTCTTCACTGCAGTTGCAAAGTTGATGAAATCAAGGATTATAGAGGCTAAAAAAATTATTGAAAGTACTGATGACGTAGCCTGAACTGTGATGACAGATGTACATGACAAAACAACCAGAAGCAGAAATATGTCTGCTATTAAAGGAAAGGATACTAAACCTGAAATACAGATAAGGAAATTGCTTCACTCAATGGGGTACAGATACAGATTGCATGTAAAGGAACTACCTGGAAAACCAGATATTGTACTCCCTAAATATAAAGTAGTCATTCAGATTAATGGTTGCTTCTGGCATAAGCATGAATGCCATTTATTTAAATGGCCATCAACCAGAACTGAATTTTGGAAAAATAAACTCAACAAGAATGCAGAGAATGACAGGAAGAATATTTTTTCCTTACAGTATCAGGGGTGGCGAATTTTAACAATCTGGGAATGTGCTTTAAAAGGTAAGAAAAAAATTCAAATTAATGAGATTGTTGAGCTTATTACTCACTTTATTAATTCTGAAGAAACTAGCTGGCTCGAAACTTCAGGTTTAGATTAGATATTTTCTTATGTGCCCCATTTTTCTTTTCTAACATCTAATACAATAAAAACTATGGATGAACCTGATCTTTAATCTTAGCAATGACTATATCAATCAACTGACGTTTTTCATCAGTCAAATATCTAAGACCATAATCTGTAGCACCATAATCATAAGCTGTGAATATAACATTTTGTTCTTCTGGCGAAAGATTCAACGGAACATCACGGACTTTCAAATTCAAGCCATTATATTTTTGCAACTCTGAATTCAAAATTTCTACTCCTTTATATTTCTTTTACAAAGCCTAATTAAAACAATAAACTTCCACCATACAATTAGTGTTTTCGTGAGTTTTCGTACACGAAAACCATTTTTAAGCATTTGTTTTATAAGAATTTATAACAAAAACACTCTACCCGTCTCTATGTCAAAACATAGAGACGGGTAGAGTGTTTTTTTAAGAACACATTCAATCTCTATTCATCAGACTCATCATAATTACACAGAGGATAACCTAGGGCACTCAATTTCTGCTCTATTTGATATAAAAAATTATCATCCCAATCCCAATTATTTTTGCAATTTAAAATCTTTTCAAATTGAATTCTTCCCTTTTGATCCAAACTTCCATAGTTTGAAATGTCAACAGCAACACAGCCAGGCCTACTCATTGAAAAAAATGATTGAATTAAAAACTGGGTTGTTTTTGTTGAGCCATGATTTTTTGCACGACACAATAATTCATCAAAAATATTTATATCCATAATTTAATCTCCAAAGTTATTTTTTTCAGAATGTTCCACATAATTTTTTTTACCTTCAGAAACCCATAATTTAATATGAGCTTTTACAGTTTTTTCTGATATTTCACCAGCTTGAATATCTTGAATATTTTCTTTACTAAAAAGACTCTGTTTTACTTCAACAGTATTCGTGTTATAGCCATTACAACAATTTTCTAAAAATGGGATTAAATTAATAACATTAGACATCTGACCTTTTAACTCAGTTATTAATTCTGCCTTGTGTATTTTAATAAATTGCCGTTGTATTTCTGTCAATGGAGCAGATGTTTCAACTGTGATACTTTCACCATCAACAGTTAAATGTACCCCCTGAATTTCCAATTTATGCACATACATTAGATAACTTCTCTATATTTATTAACACTTATATTTTTCTTACTTTGTGTGACTGTATGACTATTAATTTCTGATTCTAAAAAAACATCATAATAATGCAGTTGTACATGCCATCCATCACGCTGATGCCCTTTAAAATTAATATCCAGACCCTGTTCTCTCAATGCTGGAGCCATTCGTTTTAAAATATTACTTAAGCCTTTTGGAGATTTTGGCCATCCTTCACCTTCCTGATGGTAATGTCTTTCCAGTTCTAATTTTAATTCTTTATAGGTTCCTTCCCAATCAATTTTTCTGAAAGACATCATCTCCATCAGTGCCAGTGCTGCGGGGGAAGAATCAAGAGAATGTGTTAAACTATTTCTTCTATTTTCTTTGTATATTTCATTAAAAGATTCATCATTATTCATAGCTAAGTTCATAGCCTCTCCAAGATAAGCAAAATCCACCATCCTTGGTGGTTCTTTTATATTAATGGTTGGAAGGATATTTAGTGTTGATGAAAATAAATCTAATAACCCCGAGAAAATTACTTGAAAATCTCGTTTGAATCCATTTTCTAATTCAGTCTCTTTCTTTTTATTTTCCGAACTTATTTTTGGTAAGTGAATGACGATTGATCTATCAATTAAATCTGGACGTGTCGCCACATTATCAATTCCATTAATAATCACAGGACGCTTAACCTCTATCACGAATTCTTCATTATTTGAGTAATGTTTACGTGTTGCATAACCACCTCCTGTAGCCAGTGTACATAATGCATCTTGTTTGCCATCACTTAATTTGCTCATATTATCAAAAGATGCTTGGTGATTATTAGCAGCTGATACATAAATATCTTCCACTGTCTTGGGAGCACTCCTCAAAGGTGTGTTATTGGGGTCAGATATTTGTCTTAAATATTTATGTGTTGATGATTTAGAAGAACCTTGCTCTCCTACGATGATTAAAATAGTGTATGGAGTATCAGGTCTCCATGATTCAAGAATAAAAGCTAACACGAGAGGACGCATTTTTTCTGGAATATTTACATATTTCCATAACAATTCGATATTCCCTTTTTTTAGAATTGGTACTGGTAATGCTGATGCTTCAGGTGAGCGAATAAACTTAACATCTGATTGATTATTAATTTTCCAGCCAATTTCAGTTACTATTACCGATTGCCATTCTTCATTACATAGATCAATAGTATACCCACCATTAAAATTGGCACACCGTAAAAACACTTCATGTTCTTGACCTTCAAATTTTGAAAGTCCAGCTAATGTAGTGATAGCCTGTTTTAAATGTTGCTCACTTGGGACAAAACCAAATTTTCTGAAAGCTTGAAATCCCAACCAATCAAAAAAACCACTTGAATCCAAAGCCCATGTTTCAGCATGATTGTTATTAACGAGTGTTACATAACATTCATTTTTGCAATTATGAAATAGCTCTGATCCAACAGTCACTAAAGTCACAAGATCATCAGCTATGGTACTATTTTCTGTACTATTACTAAGTGATTGATTAATTTCTTTCATCCACTCTGTAATTTGAGATTCTTTACTCGCACTCTTCAATTCAGAACGTTTTCTCTGAAACAAAGGCTTATCATTTTGATATAAATTCTTTGCAGCTTCAATAACATCAGATTCCCAATGAGCACCATCATCACCTTTTTTTAATCTCGCAATAGCATCATCAATTTTTTGCTCAGGTGTTTTTTCTGGCTTTGATTGTTGAATTTCTTTTATAATTTCACTCATTCAACTGACTCCCATCTGTAAACATCCAACCAGTCAATGGATTTTGAACCAACTGGGATTTCCTGTTTTGGAATTAATATGTGTACTATAAAACCATTTTTGATTAATCTTTGAGCTAATTTATCAGCAGATTTTTGTCCTGCACCTGAGCGGTCTTTATCACCCATAATATATACCTCCTTCACTTTTGGCGGAATAATTACAGTCTCAAGTCCATGTGATGAAAGACAACACCAGGTGGGCTCTCCAGTGATAAGCCAAATTGCCAATGATGTTTCAATTCCTTCTGCCAGATACAAAATATCATTAGGCCATGCAAACTTTATACTTGTGCCGGTGATGGTGGTAATTGGTGTAAGAATTTTCTTAGGATTGTTGACAGATGCTTTGTGACCTTCATTTGTTAAATAAATAACATGGAAAGTTATTAAATTATTATTAATATCAGTAACAAAAGAAACGATAGATGGAAAATTTCCTATAAATTTTCCACCTTCCCAGTAATCCATTAAAGGATTAAACTGGATTGAATCAGGTGTTTTAAATCGTTTATTGAGTCGATTAAATAAATATTGAGACTTTGGTTCACCATCAGGAATTATTTTAGGTAGCAATTTTTTGAGCCTCAACCCAGCATAATATTTCTGTTTTTGCTTAGATTTTTCAGCTTCAACCTGACGAATGTCTTTTTCTGATTTGCGCTTTTTGATTTCAAAACATGACAGTTTTTTGATGTCATTAGTAAATTCAAATCCAGCATCTTTGGCAAACTTAATTACAGTTCCAACACCGTATCCTTGGCCCTGTTTGCATGCCCTCCAGGTTGAATTAAATCCAACCTGAGAAAAACTTGAACCCTGTCTCGACCACGATTCAGCAATATCCCTAACATCTTCACCAAATTCATTTTTTAGGCCGGCCAAAACCGCAAACCATTTATCATGATTGATGCTGGGGTCAATGTATTCCAACATTATTTCAACCACATCTACTGAAAGATGGTGCATATTTATACTCATTGCTTTGATATCCACACTGAAAAAGATGGGATGTGAACATAATTTGAGCGTCCAATTTTTTTTACAATTCCATCAAGGCCATTTTTGTTTTTTTGACGCATTAGCCAGCGTAAAGTTGTTTTCCGAAAATTTGGAAATAAGTGTTCCACTTCGTCAAAAGTTTTCCAGTCTTTCAGGTTGCTAAAATCAATTGCATGTTTTTTACATGTATTTGAATTATTTGTATATGTGCTCATTATTATCTCGGTGTCTCAATCAAGGTTGTAGTCTTACTCACTTACTCTATGAGCAATAATAAAGCATTAGTAAGTGTTGGAGGTACCGGTATAATTTAATAAAAAAAACAGGGTTGATTTTTATTTTTTTTTATGCTCCCTATTAGATGAGCAATCGATCAGTTTAAAATTCTAATCTTAGTAAGGATTGACAGGAACATCGAAAAAAAACAGATTTTTACAAAGGATGAGGTTGACTCTTTAAATTATTGCGTACTTTTCTTTTACCTGACCCTTTTTTACTAAAAGTAGGCAGTTTAAAGCGAAGGGAATTGAGAGGCTTGCTATTGGCAGATTAAACCCTCCTATCTCAATTTGAAAAAGGAAGGACTAAACTCAAAAGCAAAAATGTATAAGGTACAAAAAAAATCTATTGATACTAATGGTTTATCATAGTTGTGTGTACATAAAACTATGATAATCAGTTTTATTTATTTTTTTTAAGCTCTTTCTAAGCTTTTCGATAGTATCATCAACATCAATATCTGTATTATCAGAAAACAACCAGTCAATTTTTTTTGAATTACTAGCTTTTAATTTTCTAAGCTTTTCCCAAATTAATAAATCCATATATGCTAAAATTTTAGAACTCGACCACTTGCGAATGGCTTGCTCTGTAATTAAAACTTTCTTTTCTTCTTGCTCATTAAGCCACTCTTCAAAGTGTTTTCTTATTTGCCTTTTGGGGGCATTAAGATTTACGCCTATGTAACTATCATTTATTCTACTTTCTGATAAAAACAAAGTGGATAGCTTAGGATTTGTTTTTTTTGAGGAGCTAAAATCTCCTCCTAGTGCTAAAAATTCAGCATTATTTTTATATTTATCAGGGATTTTATTAAATAAAAAATTTATATGTGCAGTAGTTAATGAATAGACATTTGAATTCGAATTAGAATCAGTCAAATCTAAATCTTTTTCAGTAATAAATCCAATATCCCTACACTTTTTTACAGAGCCACTTATTATTTGAATTGAAAGTATTCTTTTTTTTCTTTTCCTGTAATCAATATCTACACCATCATTGCTTCTTTCTATTTCTGAAATATCTGCAACATCATCTATTTCAATTTTTCCTATATTTGAAATATCCCCGATATCGTCAATATCTTTAATGTCATTAGTCATTTCAAGTATCCTAATTTGTTCAATTACATCAAAAATTGATTTCCTAATTGAAAAATTTCTTAACCAAAGATCGAGTAAATACCTATTATATTCATCCTCAGCTTCATTATTTTTATTTTGAGGAACAACATACTTAGCCAAATTAAACCACTCAGGTTTTTCATTCTTTTTTGCCATATACAAACCTTATAAATATTTCACAAAGATATTTTTCTCACCAATTTAACATATGATTATATGATGAGTCTTTTTAATCAAACAATCCCACCCATAACCCGACTGATCAACTTCTTTTTATATCCAATACATAAATGACTATATCTATTAGTGGACTGAAGATCTTTATGCCCCAAAACATCAGCGATTTCTTTGAGGGAGGCCCCATTCTTTGCCAGATACGAGGCTGCTGAATGTCGGAGATCATGAAATCTAAAGCCCTTAATTTCAGCTTTTTTTAAAGCTTCTACCCAATGTTTTCTGAATTCAAAACCTTGTTGTGGTTTTTGTTCCGAAGGAAATATTAATCCTTTATGCGTATTGGTATTAATAATATTATAAGATTCTGCTACCTGTGGAAATATCAGGCCGCTCACCTCATCAGTTAAAGGTAGTAATCTCTGTTCACCATTTTTAGTTTCCCATAAATGTGCATAACCATTGTTAATATCAATATCCTGGTAACTAAGTCCAAGTAGCTCACTCTTCCTAGCTCCGGTTGTAAGAGCCATCAGAACAAGCAAATAGAGCATATCCCATTTTGATTCCCTACAAGCGATGAGAAGCCTTGAACGTTCGTCATCGGTCAAAAATCTAGTCCTTCCTTTACCTTCTGGTTTTGATTTAACATCACGACAAGGGTTTTCTGTTAATCCATATTCCTCTTTTGAAAATTCAAATACACTTGATAGATTGTCCTTATAGCGATTCACTGTTGAGCCTGAACGCTTACGATTCATTTCTTTGGTTTGGCCCAAACCATTACCACGAAGTGTATTACCATTACTTAAGAGTTTAATACCTTCACGAATTGTAACTGCATTTATTTTATTAAGAGGAAGATGACCATATTGCTTAGACCACCAAGCCAAGCAACCATAAAGACCATGGTCTTTGCCTGTATAAAGTTCAAGGTATTCAGTGATAATATCAGATAGGTTGAGTTTCATTGCAATGGGATTGCCTAAAGCCAAGGCAAGTTCATCATTGCCTTCCACTTTACGAGCGAATTCAACCGCCATTTTCTTAGTGGGGAATGTTTTACAGATAGTGCCGTTACCAGTCTGTCGAATGGTAACTTTATAAACTGCACCTTTTGCACGACTAATCTTTTGAATAGAAGCCATGTTGTCTCTCCTTAAAATTTCGAGCTGCACCTAAATGCACCTATTTAATGAATTTTAAGTAAGACTGATAAACCTTGATTGAGTAAGTCGTTGTTTATCTTAACAATTATGGTGGGCCTGGACAGACTCGAACTGTCGACCTGCCGATTATGAGTCGGATGCTCTAACCAACTGAGCTACAGGCCCTTATTGGGGGAGTGTATCTTCCTGGGAAGATGAGTTTTCCAGGAAGCAGGCATTATATAGGGTAATTTATAATATGACCAGCTTCTATGAAAAAACTTAATTAATCGTCACGCATAAAGCTTCGTAACATCTCTGAACGAGTTGGATGACGTAACTTTCGTAGTGCCTTGGCTTCAATTTGACGAATACGCTCACGGGTTACATCAAACTGTTTACCGACTTCTTCCAAAGTATGATCAGTATTCATATCAATACCAAAACGCATTCTCAGAACTTTAGATTCTCTGGCGGTTAAACCTTCTAAAATATTTCTGGTTGCACCTTTTAGACCCGTTGTATTAGCCGTTTCTGAAGGTGACTGAATATTCTGATCTTCAATGAAATCACCCAGATGTGAATCTTCATCATCACCAATGGGTGTTTCCATTGAAATAGGTTCTTTGGCAATTTTTAAGACCTTGCGAACCTTATCTTCTGGCATTTCCATTTTTTCAGCCAGTTCTTCAGGAGTCGCCTCACGGCCTTTTTCCTGTAGCAGCTGTCTGGAAACCCGGTTCAGTTTATTAATGGTTTCAATCATGTGTACCGGTATACGAATGGTACGGGCCTGATCAGCAATAGAACGGGTAATCGCCTGACGAATCCACCAGGTTGCATAAGTTGAAAATTTATAACCACGACGGTATTCAAATTTATCAACCGCTTTCATCAAACCGATATTACCTTCCTGAATCAGATCAAGAAATTGTAAGCCGCGGTTTGTGTATTTTTTCGCAATAGAGATCACCAAACGCAGATTCGCTTCAACCATTTCTTTTTTGGCTCGGCGCGCTTTTGCTTCACCAATAGACATTTGCCGATTCACATCTTTAATGCCTGAGATACTCATCCGACATTCTTCTCCGATTGCAACAAGTTTTCTTTGTGCTTTGCGGATTTCATCGGCATGCTCTAGAAGTACTTCTGAATAGGAATCACCCTTTTCAATATGGGTATCCAGCCAGGTCATGTCGGTTTCATTATAAGGAAAGGAAGTGATAAATTCTTTTCTTGGCATGTGTGCTTTTTCAACACATGCTGTCAGAATTATTTTTTCATGCATGCGGATACGTTCAATCAACAAACGTAATGCAGCAACCATACGATCATTTAACTTATGCGTACGCTTAAGCTTCATAAAGGCTTCTGCCATTTCCTGGCGTAATTCTTTGCAACAATCACTGTCGTAATTGTCTTTTCCTTCAGCCTCTAATAATTTTTCATTGAGACTGCGAATCAGTGCAAAGTGCTCTTTGACCAGCTCCATATCCGGTCCAACGGGCTCATTACTTTCTTCTTCATCATCGTCATCGTCTTTAGAGTCATTCGGAGTTGAAGCAGGATTGGCCAGCAGATGATCCTCGACATCTTCTTCATCGAGTAACGCAAAACCAGTACCGCTAAGAATATCAGTAATTTTACGTTCTTCACGTTCAACCCTTTCATACTCTCCCAGCAAAAGGCTGATGGTTGCCGGATAAGAAGCTAAAGCACAGTGCATTTGCTTCATGCCTTCTTCAATTCGTTTAGCAATTTTAATCTCACCCTGGCGAGTCAGGAGTTCAACTGATCCCATTTCACGCATATACATGCGTACTGGATCAGTTGTACGACCAATTTCGGTGTCCATTGAAGCCAGAGCTGCAGCTGCTTCTTCAACGGCATCTTCATCTGTTGTGTCAGTAGAAGAACCTTCAACAATCAGGTCATCAGCATCAGGTGCAGTTTCGACAACCTTGATCCCCATGTCATTAATCATGGCAATGATATCTTCGATCTGTTCAGGATCCATGATGTCATTAGGCAGATGATCGTTAACCTCTGCATAGGTCAAATAACCTTGCTCTTTACCACGCGCAATGAGAAGTTTTATTTTAGATTGTTGAGTTGTTTGATCCATAGACTTCTTGATCCGTAAAAAAAAGAAACAATAAAAATTTCGAAAGATAACTTACCATTTTAGCATATCAAGTCGAACTCTGCGAGATGCCAAGCATAAAATCTGCATAAAAAAGTCAAAAAAATATGGATTTTGTTCACACAAATAAGAATAAAATTATTCTTGGGGAAAAAACCACACTGCAATTAAATATGAATCAATAAAGCTGGTCTAAATAATGTACCAGCATCATTGTGAAATCTAGGATTTTAGTGCCTGTAATAATTGCAGGTATTCGCTTTTTTCTAACTTATCCAGACCTTGCTGCCTTTCATTGCGCTGTAATTGTGCAATACGCTGCTGTTGGTATTGCCGTGTAAATAATTGCAGAAGATCATTAAATTCACAGCTGATTGCAGTTTCATCATTAATTAATAATGGCTCAACCGCCAAGCTGCTAAGAAACTGATACTGCTTTTTATCCGGCCAGTTTGCAAGTATCCTTGCAGTAGTTAAATTGGGGTCATTCTGAAGAATATCAAGTAGTTGTATAAAAATCTTGATGTCTGCCAGCTCTAAGGAGGAAAAACGTCCGGGGTCACCAGTACTTTCTGCTAAATGAGGATGCTGTAATAGATACGCGATGGCTTTTTTTACCGGGGCCGGCCCCTTAACCCTATGAGCAGAAGACGACTGAAATTGATTTCCCCTGACCACAGTAGGTGCTCCAGTCACATTTGAAGCCGATTGCATTCCTAACAAAGGGAGTAAGCTTGCCTTATCAATATCAGCCAGTTCAGAAAGGCGAGCAATCATAAGCGTCTGAAAAGCACCTTCCTGTATTTTTTCCAGATAGGGCTGACAAAGATCAATAAGCTTAGAGCGTCCATCGAGTGATTCCATATTGACCTGTTGCATCAAGTGGTCAAAGAAGAAGTCTGAAAAAGTCATTGCTTGATCCATTTCAGCTTCGAATCCAGCTTTACCTTTTTGACGAACCATCGTATCCGGATCTTCACCATCTGGTAAAAACATAAATCGAGCCTGTTTACCCGGTTTAATAACAGATAAGGCATTATTCATTGCCCGCCAGGCTGCATCTCTGCCAGCACGATCACCATCAAAACAAAAAAAGACTTCATCACATAGTCTAAATAATTTCTGTAGATGTTCTGCCGTAGTGGCTGTCCCCAGTGTTGCCACACTATAATTAACACCAAATTGAGCCAGAGAAACAACATCCATATAGCCTTCAACCACCATGATACGCTCTATTTTGCGCAATGCCTGTTTGAGTTCATAGAGGCCATAAAGTTCCTGGCCTTTATGAAACAGGCGTGTCTCCGGTGAATTAAGGTATTTGGGTTTGCCATCACCCAGAATGCGTCCGCCAAAGGCGATGGTGCGCCCTCTTCGATCCCGGATAGGGAACATCAGCCGTTCTCTGAACCGATCATACCAGGGGGATTTATTGGGATGGGCAGTACTATCTTCGTCACGTTTGATCAGCATGCCAGTATCAAACAGTGTCTGTATTTTTTTTTGATCGCCTGCACCAATCACATTGAGAACATTATCCCAGCCAGGAGGTGAAAATCCCAGACCAAAGGTTTTGACAACTTCTGGGCTTAAACCACGCTGCTTCACATAGTCTTGAACTTGCTGAGATTTTGGATGATGATTGAGTTGGTGCTGATAATAATTTGAGACTTGATCTAATAATTCAAATTGTTCCGGTGCCTGTTTCTGTGGCTCATTGCTATAGGCCACTTTAGGTACCTGCAGCCCTGCCATCTGAGCAAGCTCTTCAATGGCTTCAACAAAGCTCTGATGTTCATATTCCATCAGAAAACGTATGGCATCACCACTAGCCCCACAACCAAAGCAATGATAAAACTGTTTTGGCTGGCTTACACTAAAGGAAGGTGTTTTTTCTCCATGAAAGGGGCAGCAGGCCATATGGTTACCGCCTGAGCGTTTAAGAGGCACACGGGAATCAATCAGTTCGACAATATCGGTATAGGCCAAAACTTCATCAATAAATTCTCTGGGGATAGTACCAGCCATAAGTAACCATTGTTAAAAAAATGAATGTGATATTAAAATCCAGAAGAATCAGTTGAATCGTACCCCATGGGTACTTCCTTCAGACATGTGAGAGTGTTCAGTTGCTGATTTTTTCTAGATTAAAGTAGGTGCGACAGAGTGAAACTTTAATGAACGGAAGCCAAGCTCGGATGTGGCAAACGTCTCAACAGGCGTCAAGAACAAGCCTTCTCTAAGATAACCTTTGTTTGATAAGAGAGCTCACCTGAGACATATCGCCCCTTCCCTGTACTTTAGGTTTAAGCATTCCCATAACTTTACCCATATCTTTCATTGACTCAGCACCAGCGGCACTGATGGCTTCATCAATTAACCGGGCTATTTCATCTTCGGTTAAAGCAACGGGAAGATATTCCTGGAGTATGCCCATCTCCATTTCTTCTTTTTCAACCAGATCCATTCGATCGGCATCACGAAACTGCTGGGCAGAATCCCGTCGCTGTTTAACCAGCTTATCTAATATTGCCAGAATCTGGGTATCATCTAGCTCAATTCGTTCATCAATTTCACGTTGTTTAATAACGGCTAATGTGCCACGAATCACAAGCAAGCGGTCTTTTTCTTTAGCCCGCATGGCGTTTTTCATATCATCTTGAAGACGAGACTTTAAAGTCTGGCTCATAGTTTATAGCTCACAGGTTATCTTGCGAAATATTTAGAACACTCTATGCTTCCACTCTCCACTTCTTTTAATAAAGAGTTAATTAAGAATTTTAAACAAAGAGTTTTATAACATAAAACAAAACAAGGCATGCCTTGTCCAGTTTTAGTACATGCGTCTACGACGGCCGATCTCACGAGATTGTTTCTTCTGCCAGCGTTTAACTGCAGCAGCGGCTTTACGTTTACGAACAGCAGTCGGCTTTTCATAATGTTCGCGACGACGAACTTCTGATAAAACACCTGCTTTCTCACAAGAACGCTTGAAACGACGTAATGCAACGTCAAATGGCTCGTTTTCTTTAATCTTAACCGATGGCATGTAGACTCCTGGCTCCTACCAATAAATCATTCGAAATATATTCGTTAATAAGCGTCCATTATCAATAAACAGCCGAACTAATCCGGCCAAGAACGCAGAGACGGGATCATACTCTTACTGGCAAATAAATGCAAAAGATCTTTATTTTTTATTCACATGAGTGGACAATACGAGCATGAAAGTATTAGGCATTGAAACATCTTGCGATGAAACCGGCATTGCCATTTATGATGATAAGCAGGGTTTGCTGGCTGAAGCACTTTATAGCCAAATTGAATTGCATGCCGAATACGGTGGTGTTGTCCCAGAACTGGCTTCCAGAGATCATGTCCGGCGCATTATTCCACTCATTGATCAGGTGATGAAACAAGCTGTTTGCCAACCGGATGATATTGACGGCATCGCTTACACTTCTGGCCCCGGTCTGATGGGAGCTTTGATGGTAGGAGCTGCAGTGGGCCGTTCATTAGCATGGACATGGAAGTGTCCCAGTGTAGCGGTCCATCACATGGAAGGCCATTTACTGGCTCCCATGCTGGAAGATAATACTCCAGACTTTCCCTTCCTGGCTTTATTAGTCTCCGGTGGTCATACCTTGCTGGTGGATGTCACAGGAATAGGCCGATACAAAATCATTGGTGAGTCCCTGGACGATGCAGTGGGTGAAGCCTTTGACAAAACAGCCAAGATGCTGGGTTTAGGCTATCCTGGAGGCCCGATTATTTCTGAACTCGCTCTGACTGGTCAGAGTGGTTTATATAAATTTCCTCGACCAATGGTGAACCGTCCGGGCCTGGACATGAGTTTCAGTGGTTTAAAAACATTTGTATTAAATACCTGGAACAAATCAGATAAAACCGAACAGACTAAAGCCAATATTGCCTATGCCTTTCAGGAAGCGGTTGTGGATACTCTTGCCATAAAATGTCAGCGTGCTTTAAAAGAAACTAGATATCAGCGCCTGGTGATTGCCGGAGGGGTCAGTGCCAATACACGCCTGCGGGCACGCCTGAATGAACTGACCCATAAAAATTCTTTAGAGGTTTATTACCCAAAACACCAATTTTGTACTGATAATGGCGCCATGATAGCTTATGCAGGTCTGCAAAGATTAATTGCCGGCGAAAAAGATGGTGATGGATTCTCAACCAGACCTCGATGGCCCCTGGGTGAGTTGGAAGCACCAGGTCTTTAAGCCTGGACGGGTTTATTTTTCTGTGCCATCCAGCATCCGTTTGATATTACTACGATGCCGCCAGATAAGCAGAATTGAAATAAAAACGGCCATAATAATTAATACGATTGAACCATCAAACCACCAAAAATAAAATGGTGCGAGTGCCGCAGTCACTAATGCAGACATGGATGATATTTTCAGACCATATGCCACTAATAGCCAGGTCACCAGCATGGCTAGAGCAGCAGGCCAGCAAACTCCTGCAATTGCACCAAAAGCAGTTGCTACTCCCTTTCCACCTTTAAAACCAAAAAAAACCGGGTACAGATGCCCTAAAAATGCCGCACTGGCCACCAGTGCCAGTGTTATATCATCACTATTAAATGCCAGGGCAAGCAAAACAGGCAAAAATCCCTTAAGCATGTCACCAAGTAAAGTAATAACTGCCGCTTTTTTCCCTCCGATTCGCAGTACATTTGTTGCACCCGGATTATTTGAACCCTGTGTTCTGGGATCGGGTAACCCCATAACCTTGCAAGTAATAATCGCTGCTGAAATTGAGCCGAAAAAATAGGCTATCAGGGTTAAAACAAGCGTTAAAACAGGTTCGACAGGCACGGCGGTTATCGGCATGAGTTATCTACGTTAGTTTCTACATTAATGAATAAGCCGCTTATTATACAGTAATTTTTCAATTATGTTTTATTGACATTAGTCAACAAAAGCATAAACTTTAAATTCACCTCACCTAGAGTACTATGCTTACGAATAGAGTGGTACAGGAATAGTTGCTCACATTTTAAGGAATAAACATGTCGAAAATTCACAACTCAGCTCAGTCTGAAAGCTCTTTTTCAGAAGAAACAAGATATAGCCGCCGCACCTTTTTGAAAGGTACATTATCAGCAGCAGCGGTTGCAACAACTGTTTCAACAACAAGTGCACTGGCTTCAAACCATGCATCTATGGCAGGTATTGTCTACACAAAGGAAAATCCAGGCAAATGGGCCAAAAAAATTGGAGGACATTTACCCAGTATCACTATTGAAGGCAGTAAGGTCACTGTGAACACAGACCACGGCATGTCTGCTAAACATTATATCGTTCGTCATACACTGGTTTCTAAGAATGGTGAAGTTATAGGCGAAAAAACATTCACCCCGGATGATGACGATGCTATTTCCAGCTATACTTTGCCTGATAGCTACAAAGGTGCTTTATATGCAAGTAGCTTTTGTAACAAACATGACTTCTGGCTCGCAGAAACTGATGTTTAAGAAATAAGGTATGGGGTTAATTTCTGACCTGACCAGACGTGCCCAGTATCACAACAATGACTTCCGGGCACGCTCAATTAGAAGTATAAACTGCCTTATCCTGCTCGACCATCAACTCTTGGCTGAGTTAAAACCGGGATATAAACAATGGCAAACAGAAGAAAAGCAATACTCCAGAACAGTGCAGAAATTTCAACCCAAAGAACATAATGTGTCATAGAAAATACTGGAAATATGACACGAATAACAGCGGCAATAAAGAGTAGATAAAAGCCAATCACAGCAAGTTTTGAAGGCAGCATCTCACGGCCCGTATGTCCCAGAGAAACTCGTGCCATCATCCCATAGGTTGTAATACCTATCGCACCGACAGTCCAGGCATGAATCGCCAGATTATTAGCCACCAGATCCAGTCCAACCATTAGTTTAAGTGCAAAACCAACAAGAAGCCAAAAATAACCGGCATAGAGTACCCAGAGTATCGGAATCGTTAAAACTGGATTTGAAAACCAGGGCGACACTCGCATGATATGTGCCACTAAAAGAATGCCTGCGAGTAGAGAAATAATAAGCCCGTTCAGTGCCAGTACATCAGCCAGAGCCAGTAATACTAGAACAGTCAGTAATATTTTTTCTAATCGTGGCCGTTCTACAACCTGAGTATCAGGTACCACCACCCGGGTAAAGAAAGGCATAACTCGTCCTGTAAGGACTTGAATAATAAGCAGGACACTGTATAGAGCAACCAGGTTACCCTTTGCGACGCCATTGGACATGAGTCCAAGATGCTGGCTTTGTACAAGGATGTCACCCACCATGAAGAAGCTGATAATAGCAATCATAATGAGGTTATTCCACTGCTTAACTTTGAGAATAGGATGTGCAACCGCCAGAGCCAGAAAGAAAAAGAAAGACACATCAACAATGGCAATAATGACCCCGGGGATCGGTGTAAAAGGTAACACTCGCGCTAGCACCCAAATGCCTGCAAGAAGCGCTAATGGTGTTTTGGTGATGGTATCAACATTAGTCCAGTTCCTGACAGCAGTCAGTAAAAAACCAGCAATGACAGCGGCAGCATACCCAAACAGCATTTCATGGCTATGCCAGTCAATAAAACCATAATAGCTCTTAAGCTGAATAACATTGGCATAGGATAATCCCCAAATAGCCATCAGGATGAAAGCGGATAATGCTGCAAGCAAGAAAAATGGACGAAACCCTAAATTAAACAGTGCAAATGACTTTTTCGGCTGCTCATCGATTTGTATAAACACATCTATCCCCAATAAAAATTTAAGATGCTATTAGAGCAATGTTCACACAAATAAAAAATGATTAAGATCAAGAGGTAAAAATTTTTACGTATAACTAAAAATCAGTGCCGGTGCTTTATAATGTGCAACGTAGACAATGTAGGAAAAAACCATGACTGCCAGCCCTGCTGCAATAAGTCTGATTTTTTTTGTTTGTCCCCATCTTAATGCAACCATACCCAGTAGTATATAGATGATTAAACCCGTAATTTTTTCCGCTATCCAGAAGGTTGTAAACGGGTTGACACCCAGAAGGTAAACCATGGTCAGAGCTGAGGCGAGCAGAACTATATCCACTTTATGTGGCAATTTTTTAAACCAGTACTTCGTCTGATTTGGGGAATCATTAGACTTTAAAATAACCCGAACAATAAAGCCTGTGATAGACAGCGTAATTGCGGTCACGTGTAAATATTTAACCCATTCGTAAAAAGTCATTGCTTATTCTATTTTAAATAAATTCGATTGATATTCAGTGATAATGTCCAACGACTCATGCTGTCGTGACTTGATTTTAACTGACTAATCAACGAACATGCTAGCTAAAAGTACATTATGAGTGACTGAAGTCGCATTAGCTTAGGAACGACCGTATGAATCCTGACATGGATATTGTTTTTATTGAACAGCTTAAACTGGAAACCATTATCGGGATCCATGATTGGGAAAGAGAAAAGAAACAAACCATTACTCTGGATATTGATATCGGCTGTTCAATTCAATCCGCAGCAGCGAGTGATAAGATTGAACACTGCATTGATTATTTCAGCGTTTGTGAAAGGATAAAAAAACTTGCTCAAGTTCACCAGTATCAATTAGTTGAAACATTTGCTGAAGAAGTGAGTCGTATTATCCTATATGAATTTACGGCACAATGGGTCCGGGTCAAATTGAACAAACCTGAAGCAGTTCATGAAACCAATGGCGTTGGCGTCATTATTGAGAGGCATCATGATAAAAACCAACATTTAGTCTATGTCGGCATAGGCAGTAATATTGAACAGGAAAAATACATTCGCCTTGCCGTACAATACCTGCAGGAATCATTTGGAAAACACTGTCAGCTACGTCTTTCTCCTGTCTATAAAACACAGGCAATTGGTTTTGACGGGGATGATTTTTTTAATCTTGTGGCTTCTTTTTCAACTAAACTGTCACCATTCGGTGTTGAAAAAAAGCTCAAAGAAATTGAGCATAAGAATGGTCGCCGCCGAGGCCAGGAAAAATTTTCCGCGCGCACACTGGACATTGATTTACTATTATATGATCAGGAGATCATCAGCAGTGAGAGTGTCAATATACCCAGAGATGAGATAGAAAAATATGCCTTTGTGCTTTCTCCTCTAGCTGATCTGAGTCCTAAACTCATCCACCCCAAAACTAAAAAAAGCATTCAGGAGATGTGGCAGAAGTTGAGTCAATCAGTCAATGCGGGGGCATTGGAGAAAATTGATTTTAGCTGGTAAGAACCATAACTGCTGAAGAGCAGCTGATTAAACTCCTACAAGTGCAGAAGTGATTTAATTTCAGCAATTTTCTCATGTGCTTTTTCCAGAACTTTAATACTCAGTTTGGGAGTAAGCTTCCCTAAAGCCAGCTTATGAAAGGCTGGTGTCTGATCGATAATAGGGACATCTCTTTGTTGAGATGAACCAATGTAGCTGTGCAAATGAGCCATATTAACAATATCAATTATGTTAGGCTTTTCATTCTCATCATACATCCAGTTTTCTGTTTCATCCGTCACACTAATAAAATCCTCTGAAAAATCCCAGCGTCTTAGAATTGAGCTGCCGACTTGAGCATGCATTTTGTGAATAACCTTATCAAGATGCTCTTCACTGTCCATGATCAGTGGATGATCCGTGGCTTTATTTAAAATGGCAATATTGCCGATATCATGAATCAACCCCGCCAGCATAGCATGCTCAGAATCAAAACCCGGCGTGACTTTTGCCAACACATAACTGATTGCAGCAATTTCAATACTGTGTTCCCACAGTTTCTTCATGCGTTTTTCCAACATTGGGTTGGATGTATTGAACAATTCTTTTAAAGCAAAAGAAGTCACCAGCTGCACTGTCACTTTTGTTCCCAAACTGACAACGGCAGTTTTACAATCCTCTGCTTTTTTACGTCTCTGGTATAAAGCACTATTAGAAGCTTTAATAATTTTAGCCGCGATAGAAGGATCGGCCATGATGACCCGAGCTATATCATCCGCACCTGAATTTTCATCCGCAACCGTTTCACGAATTTTTGTTGCAACACTGGGCAGACTGGGTAAAACAAAATTGCCCTGTTGCAGCTCCAGGATCAATTCATATAGGATCCGATCTTCTTCATGTTCATCATCCAGAAGCGTTTCATTCAGGTTAATTGATGAGCTGACTTCTGACTGCTCAATTGCAGTATTCAAGAAATCATCCTGCAATACTAGAATCTGACATAAAGTTCTGGTTATCACCTGATACCGACTGGGCCTGAGTTGGGCTACCGGATTTCGAGCACGAACACTGTCTGCATCAATAATACTTTCTGAATCATCAAAAGCTCTCAGCTTTAAAGTGCCTTCAAGTAAGAGGTATTTATCTTGCGAATTAGAATTTAAATCAATAACTGTCTGGCCTGCTCCTACACTGATTATTTGTGCATTAATGGCAATATATTCCAGTTGTGTATCAGTAAGAGCCTGAAAAGGAGCAAATATTTTTAAACGTTCAATATCAATGACTTCTGTTTCCATATCAATTCGTTTCTTGATGTCTCAATTGGTTATAAAACAGGTGTACAAATTCCCACCAAATAATAAGAAAGGATAGCACAGATAGTATAAATGTACTGCTTTATTACGCTCTTATTCTCGAAGGCATAAGGGCCGAGTAGGATAATCCCTACATCTTTACTGCCCCAGATGCGGACAATTTTAAATCCGTCACAATTTCAACATTTCACCACTATAAGCCTTCCATGCTTAAAAAAATGTTCTACTCTTAGATTATCAAATAACAAATACTGGAAATGTTTTCCGATTAAATGGTTAGTACTTTGCGAGCTCACATATGAATATTCGATCCCCTGCTGTTGCAGGCAGTTTTTACCCAGGAAACACAAATGATTTAAACACTTCCATCCAGACTTATATGGATATGAGTGAAATTCAGGCAATTGCAACAAAACCACGAGCACTGATTGTCCCACATGCTGGCTATATATACTCTGGCCCGGTTGCTGCCAGTGCTTATACCCAACTCATCCCGTTTGCTCAACAGATATCAAGAGTCATATTACTTGGGCCATCACATCGAATTCCCTTGCTCGGAATCGCCAGTAGTTCTGCTGATTTTTTCCAGACACCGATGGGGAAAATTCCACTGGACAGAACAACGATTGAACAATTAAATCAGTTATCTTTTGTACAAGCTTATGACGATGCTCATGCACAAGAGCATAGTCTTGAGGTTCAACTGCCTTTTTTGCAAAAAATTCTACCCGAGTTTACTCTGGTCCCCCTGGTCATAGGTCAGGCAGACGATCAGCAAGTGAGTGAGCTTATTGAAACTTTATGGCAAAAAGAAGAAACTCTTTTTTTAATCAGTTCTGACCTCAGTCATTTTCTTGATTACCAACGAGCCAGAGAGTGTGATCAGGCAACTAACACAGCAATATCTGAACTCGACCCGGCAAAAATCCATTATGAACAGGCTTGTGGGCGTTCGGCAATCGCAGGTATGTTATTAAGCGCAAAAAAACATCATTTAAATGTACAGACACTGGATTTACGGAATTCAGGGGATACTGCAGGAAGTAAAGACCGGGTTGTTGGCTATGGTGCGTGGGCCTTTTATTAAAGCAGGAGCGCAGGTGAACTATGTATTCTGAATCTGAACAACAACAACTGAAAGCTATTGCAAAACAATCCATTATGATGGGACTGGAACACCAGCACCCCATCAAACTCAATCTTTCCGACTACCCTGAATCTCTGCAGGAAAAGCGAGCCACTTTTGTTACTCTGAATATAAATCATCAATTACGAGGCTGCATTGGCAGTTTAAGCCCTCACCGTGTCTTAGTCGACGATATTGCCGAAAATGCCTATTCTGCTGCATTTTCAGACCCCAGGTTTCCAGCACTCCAACGACAGGAGTATGAACAACTTGAATACCACATTTCAATACTAAGTGACACCCACCCAATGCAGTTTGAGTCAGAACAAGATCTGTTAGTACAAATTCGTCCCGGCATTGATGGCCTGGTTCTACAGGATAAAAACAGACAAGGTACATTTTTGCCTTCCGTCTGGGAACAACTGCCACAGCCAGAAGATTTTTTACAACACCTCAAACAAAAAGCCGGTCTACCGATAGATTATTGGAGCAGCACTCTGCAGGTTAGCCGTTATACAGTAGACTATTTTTGAGCTGGCCGTTTTAAGGTAACTGCATGTGACAGGGAAAAGACTGTCGTTATAAGGCCATTACAGCATCCATTTCAACGCCCGCAGCTTTAGGCAATGAAGCCACACCAATTGCTGCTCTGGCAGGATAGGGCTGAGTAAAATAATGGGCCATCACTTCATTCACTAATGGAAAATTCCCCAGGTCAGTCAAAAAGATATTGAGTTTTACAATATCATTCAAATCACCGCCAGCAGCCTGTGCAACTGCAGTTAAATTATCAAAAACGCGTACAATTTGGGCCTCCATATTGCCTTCTACCATTTCCATAGTTTCTGGAATCAATGGGATCTGTCCGGAAAGATAAACCGTACTTCCAACCTTGACAGCCTGTGAATAAGTACCGATAGCCTGGGGTGCTTTATCTGTTGAAATTATTTCTCTGGTCATGGTTTTTCCTTAATAAATATTGTTAATAAACACAATTATAAATATAACGAACGTCCGCCATCAACGGCGATAATCTGTCCGGTAATATAGCCGGCATTGCTTGCCAGGAACAGAACGGTTTTGGCAATATCTTCTGCCGCCCCCTTACGCTTTAAATAGGTACGTGAAACAATGCGCTGCTTTGTTACTTCATCCATCTCCGCAGAAGGCCACATAATTGCTCCAGGAGCAACGCCATTAACCCGAATATCAGGCCCCAATTCAAAAGCCAGTGTTTTTACTAGCATGGCAAGTCCCGCTTTAGCCATATTATAAACACTATGTCCTTCCATCGGTCTTTCGGCATGGATATCAACAATATTAATGATACAGCCTTGTTGTTTTTCTAAATGAGGTGCTGCTATTTGCGATAAAAAAAATGGAGCCTTCATATTGCTGCCGATAAGATCATCCCAGTGTTTTTCAGTGACAGTCCCCATCGGAGTCTGGTAAAAACTGGAGGCATTATTCACTAAAATATCCAGCCGACCCCATTGTTCCAGGCTCTGTTCAACAAGGCCTTTCAGCTTGGCAGTTTCCAGTAAATCTGCCTGAACCAGAACCACAGAATTTTTTCGAGTTTCATGCAGCTCCGTTTGCAAGCTCAGTGCCTGTTGCCGTGAATGACGGTAGTGCAATAGAATATTTGCACCTGCAGCGTGTAACAAACGTGCTGTCATTGCCCCGACTCTCTGAGCGCCACCAGTGATCAACACCACTTTATCCGTCAAATCACTTTTGAGCATCTCATCAATTGTTTCCATTAAGAGTGGGTTTCCTGTGTGTATTAGTGGATGTTAGCAAACAAGTCTAGCATAATATAACAACCTGAGAAAACGAGACTGGATCACCACAATAGCCCAATAAAAGCCTTTATGCCTAAAGAAACCAAAACAAACTCAAATCAGAATACTTTTCCTGAGCCATCCTCTGAGACAAAAGCACATAGTGATCGACTAAAAATTCTTATCCAGGAAAAGATAAAAGCAAATAATGGCAAAATCACTTTTGCCGACTATATGAACCTGGCACTCTATGCCCCAGGGCTGGGTTATTATAGTGCCGGGCTAAAAAAATTTGGTCAACAGGGTGATTTCATTACTGCCCCTGAAATTTCCCCAATTTTTTCTCAATGTCTGGCATTACAATGCATCCAAATCATGCAGCAGACGCAACAACTGGTTTTGCTGGAAGTGGGTGCAGGCTCAGGTGTTATGGCCATTGAACTCATTCTTGAACTAGAAAAACAGTCACAATTACCAGAACAATATCTCATTCTGGAATTAAGTGCCGATTTACGAGAGCGCCAGCATCAGGCAATTCAAACTCGCATCCCACATTTATCTGATCGCTTTGTATGGCTTGACAGCCTACCTGACAAACCATTCAACGGAATAATTATTGCCAATGAATTGCTGGACGCAATGCCGGTGCACCTGCTGAAACTAGACTCCGATGTCATTTTGGAGCGCTATGTCTCTATGAGTGAGGCTGGACATTTTATCTGGCAGGATGCCGCCCCAAAAAATAATCGCCTGAAAAAAATTGCAGATGAGATAAAATCATTACACCATGATCAGGCTCACCTCAACGATAAACCAGGAACATCCTATATCACAGAAGTTAATTTACAGGCCATTGACTGGGTAAAAACCATTGCCGATATTTTAGGATCCGGCGCCATTTTATTAGTGGATTATGGCTATACTGCTCTGGAATATTATCACCCACAGCGCTCAATGGGCACTTTAATGTGCCATTATCAACATCACCGACATGATGATCCATTTTATCTTCCCGGCCTGCAGGACATTACTGCCCATGTTAATTTCAGCAGCATTGCTCATGCAGCCACTGATTCAGGGCTCATTGTTTGTGGTTTTACAACTCAGGCACACTTCTTAATGGCAGGAGGTCTGGTTGAGTTAACCCGTGATTTGAACCCGGATGATGTCCTGCATTTTTCTGAAGTCGCAAGACAGATAAAAATATTGACCCTGCCCGAAGAAATGGGAGAGTTGTTTAAAGTTATTTTACTTGCTAAAGACAAAAGGCTATCATTACCTGCCTTTCAGTTTAAGAACTTCCAAAATCGTTTATAAATGGACAACTCTTATCCAGGATAAAATCATGCTGAAGGCTTTTTATTAGCTGAAGATCTTAACGGACAGATATGGATTTAATTCAAATTATTGTGTTGGCTCTGGTTCAGGGATTGAGTGAGTTTCTGCCTATATCAAGTTCTGCACATTTGATTCTGGTTCCCCAACTTTTAGGTTGGCAAGATCAGGGCTTGGCATTTGATGTCGCCACCCATTTTGGCACACTTACTGCTGTTTTATGGTATTTTCGCAAAGACATTCAGCCTTTATTCCTTGACTGGATAAAATCCATTCAATTAAAACAAACCACTGGCGATAGTCTGCTTGCCTGGGGGGTCATTCTTGGTACAATTCCAGCCGGGGTGTTTGGGCTACTCATCAATGATTACGCCGAACATCTGCGTAATCCCATGATAATTGCCTGCACAACGATTATTTTTGGTTTACTTCTCTGGTATGCTGATGCAAAAGTCCAAAAACAAATGGTCAGCAAAATTAAACTGCGCACAGAGCACCAGCTTAATTTAAAAATTATTTTATTTATTGGATTTGCCCAGGCTTTGGCGTTGGTACCTGGCACATCCCGTTCAGGTATTACAATTACCGCTGCACTATTAATGGGCATGAGCCGACATGCCGCAGCCCGCTTTTCTTTTTTATTATCCATCCCGTTAATTATGGCTGCAAGCCTGGTAAAAACAGTCGAATTAAACCAGTCAGAAAATCATATTCCCTGGTTAGATATTTTTCTGGGCGTCGGTTTATCTGCCATCAGCGCTTATTTTTGTATCCACTATTTTATAAAGTTACTGGACAGTATAGGAATGATGCCTTTTATCATTTATCGCTTATTCCTGGGACTCTTTCTATTTTGGATATTTATGTAGCTTTGGCCTATGCACAGCATGCATTATAAAAAACAGTGGTTTATTGTTGGCATCATCTATATTGGCCTTATTCTGGTTGGCTCTCTCATCAATATTCCTGAAGGCAATTTTGAAAAAATCGAGCACAACGATAAAATCATTCATTTTATAATGTATTTTATTCTGGTAGGCTGGTTTGTTCAGCTCTATCAAAAACCTGCAACTCGAACCTTGATTTTAACCAGTGCAATTATTCTGGGAATGATAATTGAGTATCTTCAGGGAATGACTCCATATCGAAGTTTTGATTTGCTGGATGAAATAGCCAATAGCCTTGGAGCATGCTGCGCCTATTTGTTGGCCCGAACTTCATTTGCTTCAGTCTTACACAAAATAGATTTACGCCTGCATCATCTACTCAATGGTTAATTCAGTTTAACGGCCTTGATCGCTGCAATGCGCTTGATTCTTAATTGCTCCGCAATTGCCACACCTTTGAACCCCTGAGCAACAATATCCGCGGTGTTGACCTGCTGTGCCACTTTGAAAAAACGTCTAAAGCGTTGTGTTTTTTCATCTGAGCTGTTTTCATAACCGCTTCTTCCCTTCGCGTCTGCTTCACAGGCCAATAGAAAATACTCAAAACGTTCCGGACGTCTAAAGGCATCTAAACGTGAGAGTAAGTCAACTACGGTAGAATTTTTAAGTTCTTCAATGCGATGAAAATTCAAGTGAAATTCAGCCACCAGCAAAGCCAGAGCGGTATAATGTTTTGGTACTTTCATACGCTGACAAACGGCATTAACCAGAGGAATGCCCCGGGATTCATGAGCAATATGTCTGGGCCACTCATTCTCAGGGGTTATACCCTTTCCCAGATCATGAAGTAAAGCGGCAAATCGTACTACCGGCTCTGGACTTAAGCGTGCAGACTGCTCTAAAACCATCATAGTATGAAGACCCGTATCAATTTCAGGGTGCCATTGCGGAGATTGTGGTACACCAAATAGTTGCTCTATTTCGGGAAAAAGGCGGGCCAGTGCACCACACTGCCTGAGCACCTCAAAAAAGAGGCGAGGATTATCATCGGCAAGTGCTTTTTCAACTTCCTGCCAGACACGTTCAGCAACCAGAGCATCCACCTCATCATGATCCACCAGACACCTCATCATCGCCATTGTTTCAGGCGCAATGGTAAAGCCATAATCTGCATACCGGGCAGCAAAACGCGCCACTCTGAGTACCCGCAAAGGGTCTTCAGCAAATGAAGGTGAAACATGCCTTAATACACGCTTATTAAGATCATCAATACCATGATAAGGATCATAAAGAGTACCAGATTCATCTTCAGCAATGGCGTTAATTGTCAAATCCCGGCGTATCAGATCATCTTCCAGAGTGACATCAGCCGCCGCATAAAACTCAAAACCATGATATCCTCTGGCCACTTTACGCTCAGTTCTGGCCAGAGCATATTCTTCATGAGTTTCCGGGTGCAGGAAAACGGGGAAATCTTTACCAACAGCGGTATAACCTGAGGCTAGCATTTCTTCTATGGTTGCACCAACAACCACATAGTCATGATCAACCACATTTCTGTTGAGCAGTTTATCTCTGACAGCACCACCGACTTTATAAATTTTCATAACAATTAATAACTATTTGCTGCCATTTCACTTTGAAGACCGGACTTAATTATTCCAGAAGATAGAATTCATTACAAAATCATGTAAAACACACAATGATGTGATGAACCGGTATTATGCCAAAAAATATCCCGTTGGAATATTTAATTAATGATATTGCAGAATAAAATTTAGAAAGGATTTTTGCATAGTGCTAATAAATAGTACCAGCATTAGCATAGATGCATCTCAAACGACTGTATGTCTTCCCATGCAGCACATGGGAATTATAGTGATTTCCGATACCGTGTATCAAATAACATTCGACAATTAACGTCTTGATTTTTTTCTAAAATAATCCATTTTTCCAGAAAAATCCTTGCCCCCAAGGTATTGAGGTACAACACTCTCAATACTACGTAGTGTAAGGCCCAACTCGCGATTTGTTTCATTTTGGGTGGCTTCAGTACAGACACTATCAACACTCATACTCTTGTAGTTATCCAGAGTAATCGGTGCACCAGGAAAGAGACCCATAAGGGAGGCCAAAGGTTTTGAGAAAAAACGATTCAAAGGCAAAATAGTACAATTGCTATTGATTTGTCTGGCTGTAAACTGAACCAGCTCTTTTAAAGAATATGACTCTGGACCGCAAAGATTGTAATTTTTACCATAAGTTTCAGGGTTATCAATACTATTAATAAAAGCATCAACAACATCACCAATAAAAATTGGGGCAAATCGTGCGCTGGCACAGGTTAGAGGAAAAATACCCGGCATTATTATTAATAATTGTGCAAAACGATTAAAAAAACTATCAGCCTCACCAAAAATAACCGAGGGCGAAAAAGTAGTGACATTCAAGCCATCAATGGCGAGGATTTTATCCCGCGCACGCCCCTTGGAGCGTAGATATTCACTGCTTGCATTTTCATCAGCATTCAAAGCACTCATATGCAGCAACCGTGGTGTCCCTACGGCTTTTGTCGCCTCTGCAATTCTAAGTGCCACGTTTTCATGCACCTGTTCAAAGGTATTCAGGCCAGAAGGATTTAAGATACCCGCAAGATTAATCACGACATCGTAAGTGTCAATCTGACGCTCTAGAATTTTGTTGCCAAAAAAATCAATATCGACAATTTTAACAGTGGATAAGGTTCTTAAATGACGATGACGTTCAGGCCTTCTGGTAATGACCTTAATCTGGTGTCCACAGTTCACAAGAGTGGTGATCAGATGAGTCCCGACAAATCCTGTACCTCCAATGATACAAATTTTCAATGTGTTATCCTTTTTAAAATTCACTGTTCCCCACTTGCAACTCTGTGAGTATTCTTTTATTTATTATGTAGGGAATCTATATTAGCCATTCATGATATAATGATACACAATATATTATAAATTTCAATCCTAAAAAACCCTATAAGCCCCAAATACAGAGTCCGAATTCTGTATAATAAGCAAGCATATGTCTGTATTCTCACGCAGTTCTGGGAGTAAAAGCATCAATAAACCATTTAAAACACTGGAATTATATGTTAAATCCTTCATTTTGCCTGTCTCTTTTTCCTCGAATTGAATTTGGTTCCGGACGCATTAAGCGACTCCCACAAATAATTACTCCCTATGGGCGAACCGTCCTGCTCATCACCGGCAGACAATCCTTCTATCTCTCACCACAATGGGATGAGCTCATTACTGAATTAGAAAACCATCAAATCCAGTGGTTTCACACCACGATCAGCGGCGAACCTTCCCCTCAATTTATTGATCAAACCGTCAAGCAATTCTTTGATAGTCATATTCAATGCGTGGTCGCCATTGGCGGCGGCAGTGCCCTAGACAGCGGTAAAGCCATCAGCGGCCTACTGCACAGTGGTGATTCTGTTATGGACTATCTGGAAGGCGTCGGTGCAGGGAAAAAATACACTGGTCCGGCCCTCCCTTTTATTGCCGTACCAACCACCGCTGGTACCGGTAGTGAGGCAACAAAAAATTCAGTCTTAAGCAATATAGGTACCGAAGGCTATAAGAAATCATTTCGAGATGAACAATTAATTCCTCAGCACGCCATCATCGACCCTGACTTATTAGCAAGTTGTCCCAAAGCACTGATCGCTGCCAATGGTATGGATGCCCTGACCCAGTTAATGGAATCATATTTATCAACTAAGGCCAATCCATTCACTGACGCCCTGGCCCTCAGCGGCATCGAGCGGGTTCGTGACAGCTTATTACTCTGGTATCACAGCAGCAATAAATTATCACAAACTGATTCAAGCTCAAATGAGATAAATCAAGCACGCATCAATATGGCCTATGCCGCATTGATTTCCGGTATCACACTGGCTCAGGTTGGATTGGGCAGTGTTCATGGACTGGCATCACCTCTGGGTGCTTTTTTCCCAATCCCACACGGCATGGCCTGCGGTACTTTGCTTGCAGAAGCAACCCGAATTAATATTAAGGCTATGTTGGAGCGAGATCCCAAAAATCCAGGCCTGCAGCGCTATGCACATATTGGTCGCCTGCTCACCCAGAAAAATGAACTCACAGAAACTCAAGCTCATGAGGAATTGTTAAGACTATTATCTGACTGGAGTCAGCAAATGTCATTAGAACCCTTATCAACCTATGGTATTAGCGAAGCTGATATCCCCAGACTGGTAGAGAACATCAGTCCCAGTAGCATGCAGACAAACCCTATTGTGCTGACTCAGGGGGAAAAAGAAGAGCTAGTTCGTTCCGGGTTATAGTGTCAGGTTGACTACCATAGCGGTAATTTGAGTATGGCTTAAAATCAAAAGAAAAGAGGCGTTCGGGCAAAGGTTGAGCCTGCCGATTGCACCCGAGACTGGTTCGTCTAACTGGGGACGCTGCGAGTACTTCCCTGTAGCGCTTGTTGAAAACGTCCCTGTTTTCAAACACCCCAGTTAGACGAACCAGTCTCAGGTACACTCTTCTACCTCAATTGCCCTCTCTGGTGTTGTCCAAAAGCAAAGCAGAGAATTTATAAGGCCTGTAGTCATACAACTCACGGACAACAATGATTCTCTTTTTCTTAGCTTTTGACTTTGGACGCTCCAAGTGAGAATAAATGCCTTAAGAGTGTGTGAGGTGAATCGGTACAACCAAATGGGGTGTTTGGAGCCATGGATGGCGACAGCAAGCGTTACATGGACGTACTTGCAGCGTCCCCAGTTGGTTGCACTGATTCACCTTGCAGTCGTTTTATATGCGCTTATTCGAACGCTATTCCTGCTTTGTCTTTTGATTTTAAATCAAACTCAATTACCGCTATGGTAGCGCAGCAACTATTCAGATAACTCTCTACTATGCCCCATATTGATCCCGATAAGCCTGAATCTTATCGTAATATTGTGCCATATCAGGATTGTCCTTAAGAAAAAGGATCAAGTGTTCCAGCTTAATGATGCTGGTCACAGGCATATTATAATTTTTTTCAATTTCAGCAATAGCAGAAACATCCCCTTTTCCCAACTCCTGCCGATCCAGTGCAATGACAACACCCGCAGGTGTCGCCTTTGCCTGATTAATCAGCTCGATGGATTCACGAACAGAGGTGCCCGCTGAAATAACATCATCAATGATCATAACCTTGCCTTGAAGAGCAGCACCGACAATTGTACCGCCTTCACCATGATCTTTTGCTTCTTTTCGATTAAAACTATAGGGCAGATCACGATCATGTTCATCAGCCAGGGCAATTGAACAGGTTGAAGCCAGTGGAATGCCTTTATAAGCCGGGCCAAAAAGCATATCAAACTCAATTTGATTATCAATAATAGCACTGGCATAAAAACGACCCAAATTTGCCAGAGAGCCTCCGGTGTCAAATAGACCGCTGTTAAAAAAATAAGGGCTTATACGCCCGGATTTTAGAGTAAATTCACCAAAGCGAAGCACTCCCTTGTTAATAGCAAATTTTATAAAATCGTGTTGGTAATTTTGCATTGTTTAACCTGCTTTCTCTTCGATGACTTGATTGAATTGGATTATTTGATTCGGTGAATTATACCTCAGCTTGAGTTATAATAGCGCCTCTTTCTTTAATACACGCCAAAAATAGAAGAGTCTTCAACTTAATATAAGAGCATCGATAAAATACATTATGAAAGTCATTTCTGCAAATCTCAATGGTATACGCGCGGCAGCAAAAAAAGGTTTTTTTGAATGGATGCAGGAGGAATCACCCGATGTAGTCTGTATTCAGGAAACTAAGGCTCAACTTGATCAATTAGATGCACCTGTTTTCTCCCCTGCCGGATATTTTCGTTATTTTTTTGATGCCCAGAAAAAAGGCTACAGCGGGACAGCTATCTATAGCAAAAAAGAACCCGATATTATCACCACCGGGCTAGGCTGGGAGGTTGCCGATAACGAAGGCCGTTATATTCAGGCTGATTTTGGTGATTTGAGCATTGCTTCATTATACCTGCCCTCTGGCTCTTCTAAAGATGAGCGCCAGATTTTAAAAATGGAATTTTTAGATAAAATAAGCCCGATGCTTAAAGAGATGGCTCAGAGCTCCCGTCAATTCATCATTTGCGGCGATTGGAACATTGTTCATAAAAGAATTGATATTAAAAATTTCAATGGCAATAAAAAACGTTCCGGCTGTCTGCCGGAAGAGCGAGCCTGGCTGGATCAGCTTTTTGGTGATGAAATTGGTCTCTGTGATGCCTTTAGAGAGCTGAATAAAGAAGAGCATCAATACACCTGGTGGTCAAATCGTGGTCAGGCCTGGGCAAATAATACTGGATGGCGTATTGACTATCAGGTCATTTCACCTTCATTGGCTCCTTTATTAGAATCTACCTCAATCTACAAGGAGCAACGCTTTTCTGATCATGCCCCGCTCATCATGACCTACGATAGAGAGCTGTAGTAAATGCCTGTTGAAATATCTTATCTGACCGCTTTTATTGCCGGTTTACTGGGAGGCGTTCACTGCCTTGGAATGTGTGGTGGTATTGTCGGAGCCCTGACCTTTGGGATAAAGGAAGGCTCTGGCAAAAGCTCACTACCGTACCTTATTGCCTACAACAGCGGTCGAATTATGAGCTACACTCTGGCAGGTGTTTTAGTCGGCGGAATCAGTATGCTGGCTTCAAACCTGCCCATATTACATAATATTCAGTTTGGCCTGCAGATTTTCGCAGCCCTGTTTATGATTGCTCTTGGTCTATATATTGGCGGCTGGTGGTTTGGTCTGAGGAAAATTGAAAAAGCCGGCAGTGTGATCTGGAAACAAATTGAACCCATCAGCCGACGTTTCATACCGGTTAAATCTCCATTTCAGGCATTTATTCTAGGTACACTATGGGGCTGGCTGCCCTGTGGACTGGTTTACACCATTCTGATCTGGTCCATCTCAACCGGCAACGCCATTGAGGGCGGCCTGCTAATGTTCAGCTTTGGGCTGGGCACTTTACCCTTATTATTAGCAATGGGTGTTTTTGCTACCAGCCTTTCCGGTTTTATCCGAAAAAACTGGGTGCGAGCTCTGGCAGGAGGCATTATCATTGCCTTCGGTGTTTTTTCACTCTTTAATCTCAGTATACGCATGCAGGCCTAAATCAGTCTGCAGAGGATTATCCTAGAATTTTTTACTGAATCTAATTTCATACTTTTCTTTACTGCCATCCGGTACAATATCAATATTAAAATTAACCGTTTCTTTGCTCTGTACACCGATTTGGGCAATATAGTAAATGGCTTTACCTTCTTTTATTTCTTTGAATTCTATACCCCGGCTCTGGCCCATCAGATTTTTTATTTGACCCGTTACTTTTGACTTAACACCCGTTGGTATGCCTGCAGCCTTTTCCATCACAGAAATATTAATCATGGCATAATTTTTACTACGCTTTAAACCATACTGCTTGGTCATTGCAGAAGGTAACGAGTCCGTAGGAAAGGCATTAAAATAGACAATATGCTCCGCATATTCTTTAGATGTTTTTTTACTAGAATCAGCCTGAGCAGATAATCCCATGATTAAAAAAAAGAACGCGCTAACTAAAATTAATGTATTTCTTAGAGTTTTCATAAAATGCCTCACAGTTAATTATTCATTGTCTGAATTAAGAGTACGCAGTTTTTGCAAAATACGCAATGCGTATTATCCGAAAGAAAGAAAATTAGTCACTATTTGGAGGGATATTTTTGAATAAAAACTCGGACCGGCTCAGAACAAAAGCTGGCCCAAGTTTAATTTCGTTATGATTTTTTAGGACGAGCAGCACGTTTACGCTCATTTTCAGACAATAAACGCTTACGAATCCTGATGTTTTCTGGTGTCACTTCAACTAATTCATCTTCATCAATGAACTCTAAAGCCTGCTCCAGAGACATTTTAATTGGAGTTGTTAAAGTAACCGCTTCATCCGTACCGGATGCACGTACATTGGTCAGTTGTTTGGCTTTTAGTGCATTAACCACTAAATCATTACTGCGAGAGTGAATACCAATAACCATACCTTCATAAATATCAACGCCACTATTAATAAACAGGCGACCACGCTCCTGCAGGTTAAACAAACCAAAAGCAACCGATGCGCCTTGTGAATTGCTGATTAAAACACCCTTGTCACGACGAGCAAATTCGCCGGCGATCATGGGTCCATAATGAGAAAAGTTATGATAAAATAAACCACTCCCGGATGTCTGAGTCATAAACTCAGTCTGGAAACCAATTAAGCCTCTTGAGGGCACTATATATTCCAGTCTGACACGGCCTTTACCATCAGGAACCATATCCTTCAGTTCACCTTTCACTTCACCCATTTTTTCCATGATGCCGCCCTGATGCTGCTCTTCAACATCCAGCATAACATCTTCAAACGGTTCACTCATGACGCCATCAACTTCTTTAGTGATGACTTCTGGTCTGGATACACCCAGTTCAAACCCTTCACGACGCATGGTTTCAATCAAAATACCCAAGTGTAATTCACCACGACCTGATACTTTGAATTTATCAGGATCTTCAGTCTGTTCAACCCGCAAAGCAACATTATGCAATAATTCTTTTTCCAGGCGATCTTTAATCTGGCGAGAGGTGACGAATTTACCTTCACGGCCGGCAAAAGGTGAATTATTCACCTGGAAGGTCATGGTCACAGTGGGTTCATCAACGGTTAATGCAGGCAGTGCTTCAACGACATTCGGATCACATAAAGTATCTGAGATATTCAGTCCGTCAATACCACAGAAGGCAATAATATCGCCAGCCTGAGCTTCAGCCACTTCGATTCTCTCCAAGCCTTTAAAGCCAAAGAGTTTCAACATTCTGCCTTTACGCTCTTTCCCTTCATGATCAATAATAACAACTGGAGTGTTTGCTTTAATGGTACCCTGTTTGATTCGCCCAACACCAATAACACCCATGTAGCTATTATAATCCAAACTGATAACCTGCATTTGAAAAGGTGCATCAATATCAACATCAGGTGGTGAGACTTTATCAATAATTGTCTCAAATAAAGGCTGCATGTCACCTTCACGAACATCATCTTCTAGAGAAGCGTAGCCATTAATTGCAGAAGCATAAACAATTGGGAAATCAAGCTGATCATCATTACCACCCAGGCGGTCAAACAACTCAAAAGTCTGATCAATCACCCAATCAGGGCGGCCGCCATCACGATCAATCTTATTGACCACTACTATGGGGTTCAGACCCAGCTCAAACGCTTTTTGAGTCACAAAACGAGTTTGCGGCATGGGGCCTTCAACAGCATCAACCAATAAACAAACACAGTCGACCATGGACAAAACACGTTCCACCTCACCGCCAAAATCAGCATGTCCCGGGGTGTCCACAATATTAATATGGTAGTCTTTCCACTCAATGGCTGTATTTTTGGATAAAATGGTAATACCACGTTCTTTTTCCAGATCATTGGAATCCATCATCCGTTCAGACAGTTCCTCGCGTTCATCAAAAGTACCTGATTGTTTAAGAAGCTCGTCTACGAGCGTGGTTTTACCATGGTCAACGTGTGCAATGATGGCAATGTTTCTGATTTTACTAATATCTTTCACTGTGAAAGTCCAAAAATAAGCTATAGTTAATAAAGAGTTTATAAAGAAAGGGCGCTATTATAGCCGAATGTTTCCTATAAATCAGAATTTATTACTTAAATTCAGGGGATTCAATAATAAATGTTGTAAATATTAAAGATTTTTCTGGATTATCCGTTATTCTTAAATTAAACAGGCGCTGAAAAACAAACTGTTCGGACAGGACTTAATAAATGAATATGCCAGCAATGCAAGTAACTGATTTGCATCCACCCAAGAATCAAATTATGGAACACTATAAAAATGGCCTCAGAGCATTTACATTTTGGATTTCTGATACCTTATATGCCATTGATATTGCAAGAGTTTTAACCATAAGCCAGGAAATGGGACACATTCAGTCCATACCAGCAGAAGCCAAGGGACTTGTAGGCATGGTGGAATTTCAGGGCAATGCAGTTCCGGTACTGGATTTTGCCAATATGCTAGGATTTGACTCCGGAGTTGAAAAAAACAGTGAGTTAATTCAATTGCTCACTGAAAGAGAAAAAGATCATATTGAGTGGATGGCGGCTTTAGAAAACAGTTTGCTCAATGATGCCCCCTTTATCAAAGCTAAAGATCCCCATAAATGTGCATTTGGAATGTGGTACGACTCATTCAGTTCTCGTGATGAAACACTGATGGAAGTACTTTCTGCATTCGATATGCCCCACAAAAAAATTCATGCTCTGGCAGACAAACTACTGGATATGAAAAAAAACGGTGAGCTTGAGCACGCTTTGAAACTATTACGCCATGAAAGGAATGTCACATTAAAGCGCCTGATGAAACGCTTCGAACAAGCTCGTACTCACTTAAAAGAATCTGCAAGACAAGTATTATTATATATCACTGAAGATGGTACAACACCGATTGTTGCCCTGCGCATTGATGATATTAATGATGTCATTGACTTTAAGTCTGAGCAGTTTAAACCAATGGCGCACATTGATAATATTCTTACCGGGGAAGCTTCTGAAATTATTATTGCTTATTTAAAACAGGCTGAACAGGCTGACTGTCTACTCATAGAAGCATCTAATTTAGTTAAACTTGCTCAAGCTTGAAATCGCAGCTCAATTGCTTACACGGGCTCAACATCAAAAATTATGCCATCAACACCAGTCACTTTAACCTGGGTATTGACGGGCGCCTCTTCACCACGCACTCGCCAGGTTGAGTCATCCACTTTAATTTTTCCCATACCATTAACAATGGGTTCACTCAGAGTAAAAATGCGGCCTATGTATTGATCAGCCCGACGGTTCAGGTTTGGCACTTCCGATTCTTGCGGGGGAAAATATGCACGGATTAAGCGCCATGAAACAATACTCGCAACCGATAACACGGCAAATAAAATCAGCTGGTACTGCCAGCTCAATTCAGGGCGGACATAGAGCACAATACTGACACAGCCTGCGGCAATGCCCAGCCACAGAAAAAAGGCTCCTGGGCTCAGCATTTCCAGAATAATTAAAATCACGGCGAATGTCAGCCAGTGCCAGAATTCCAGATTTGTATAAAATACTTCCATTCCACACCTACTTTAAATACTGTACAACTCTTATCAAACATGAAATTGTACCCCTATCTTATTTGCCATTGAAATGTATGCAAAGTGATAGCGCTAAAATTTCATGTTTTGGCTGATGGCTCTTATTAATCTGAGCTTTTCTTACTGGTCACTTCTTTGGTCAATTCAGCAATACCGCCAATTGCCCCAATCAAACCAGAAGCTTCTAATGGCATAAAGACCAGTTTTTGATTCTCCGCACTGCCAATTTCTTTTAATGCATCCACATATTTGGTCGCAACAAAATAATTAATGGCATTGATGTCACCCTTTTCAATCGCCTGAGAAACCATCAGGGTTGCCTTTGCTTCTGCTTCTGCAAGTCTCTCACGTGCTTCCGCTTCACGATAGGCGGCCTCCCGTTCACCCTCAGCCTTAAGTATCACTCCCTGTTTCTCGCCTTCTGCGCGCAAAATTTCTGCTTGACGCTCACCTTCAGCTTCAAGAATATTGGCACGTTTTTCTCGTTCGGCTTTCATTTGCCGGGCCATTGCATCAACCAGATCCATCGGAGGGGCAATGTCTTTAATTTCTATCCGTGTCACTTTAACACCCCATGGCGTGGTGGCTTCATCAACCACACCCAACAGCTCACTATTGATCTGATCACGCTTGGATAGCAACTCATCCAGATCCATGGAACCCATTACCGTTCTAATATTTGTCATGGTGAGGTTTAAAATGGCATGTTCCAGATTATTAACCTCATATGAGGCTTTGGCACTATCCATAACCTGAAAAAAGACGATGCCATCAACTTTAATCATGGCATTATCTTTAGTAATAACCTCTTGAGAAGGGACATCCATCACACGTTCCATCATATTAATTCGATGACCTATCGCATCAAAGACCGGGACAATAAAACTTAACCCGGGTCTTAGTGAGCGAGTATACCGGCCAAAACGCTCAACGGTATATTCCATTCCCTGATCCACTTTCTTCATACCCAAAACAATTAAAATAAATACAAAAATAATTGAACCAATCACAAATGCATCAAAGCCAGCCATAATATCTTCCTAATTTATTGTGTTCCCGTAACTTATAGAATAATAGACAGGTCTTGACTGTTCAAGGAATAATAATAGTTATTTTTAGAATTTACCTTCTGTATGTTAAAATAATTTGTTTTAAACTGAGAATAACACTATAAAAACCAACGACCTCAAGCCCCCAAAACAACTCATGCGCCCCGTCGGCCGTGCCATTGCTGATTTTAAGATGATCAATGAAGGCGATCGAATTTTATTAGGTGTTTCAGGAGGCAAGGACTCTTTGTCCTTATTACTGATTCTGCACCATTTAAAGCAATATGCCCCCATTAAATTTCATCTGGGTGCCATTACAGTAGATCCGCAAATTGAAGGCTTTGATCCGTCACCACTTAAAGAATACCTGGCCAACTTAGGCATTCCTTATTTTTATCAGGAGCAGGCAATTTTAGAACAAGCTGAAGATACAATGGATGGCGATTCTTTTTGTTCATTCTGCTCTCGAATGAAGCGTGGAATTCTTTACTCAACAGCAAGAAAAGAGGGGTATAATATTCTCGCTCTGGCACAACATCTTGATGATCTGGCGGAAAGCTTCTTAATGTCAGCATTTCATAATGGTAAATTACAGACGATGAAAGCAAATTACACCATTCAGACTGGTGATATCCGAGTAATAAGACCACTTGTCTATGTACGTGAAGAGCTGACTAGAGCTTATGCCGAAGTTGCCGGACTTCCAGTTATCCCTGACAGCTGTCCAGCTTGTTTTAGCATGCCGACGCAACGGGAGCATATGAAACAATTATTAAATCAGGAGGAAAAACTTAACCCCAGCCTGTTTAACAATTTACTGACCACATTAAAACCATTGATGGCTGTAAATAATGCACAGACCTTCAAATGATGCTGGCTCTAAAAAAGAGTCTCTTCATATTGTCGAACACCATTTAGCAGGAGGGCCTTAATAACAGCTTGACCATCTTCAGCCAATGCAATTTCTAATGTCACTTCATCACCGGGCTTCGGACGTTCAAGTTTTAGTCCTTCACCTTCTGGTACAAAATAATTTTCAATACCATAAGTGACCTCTAAAGTGACCGCTGACAAATGATGCTTCACTCGTTTAACCACCCCCTGAATGAGCACTGTATTCTTTAATTTTTCAGAAATATCAGCTCTATTTTTATGAATTGAAATAGCCTCCCAGAAGCGTCCAGATAATTGTAAAATAACATAGATATTATCATTCACATGAAAAACTTTATCACCTGATAGCTTATCTAAAATCAGTTCATTAATATTGTATTTCAATCGTACATAATCACCACGAAACAATGAGCGAGGATCAATAGGTTTTGTTTGCAGAATAACAATTGTATCCGATGTTAATATACGTTGCTTATGAGCCACCATCGCTATCAACAGTATAGTCAGAATTAATAAAACAAGCAGCACTCTAACAAATACAGACATCTGAGGTTTATCATTCATCTAACGTACCTCTTCATATTCACTGTCATGCGATTTGTGAGACTGAGTTAAAAATACATGATTCAGTTGACGCCTTTTCTGTTCCAGCCAGTATCCGCCAACAATCAACAATAAACCGCCAATACTAAAAAATAAAGAGCGATCCATCAGACTCCAGAAAGTATCAAAATATCGACTAAGAAAGGTGATAATAAAAACAATAAATGCAATATTGACATAAAAAATATTGTGCTCAGACAAACCTGAATATACAAGTCCAATCACCAATAAGAACAACAACAGATTAATGATAATGATGCTGACGTTTTGAACTTCTGCATTAGAAAGTAGGCTCATGGATAAAGTAATGACCAGGATCAATAACCACAACAAACCTGACCATTTATAAAACGGCATGGATTGTTTATGCTGTTTATAATAGACAAAAGCAATAATAACAACGCCTGCTATTAAGGCCAGGTTAATTATTGTGCCAATGCTTTGTTTTTTTCCGACTGAGTATAAACCCAAATCTGGAAAACTTAACAGATAAAGAAAAAACAATGAAAATACAAAACCATATCGGGCAAGAATTTTTAAAAAATAATTATTGTGATAAACAGTATGAGCAAAGAGAAACAGTGTAATACCCAGTAGTAGATATGTTTGTATAATAACACCATCTGATACATACAAATTAAAATTCTCATAATTAAACAATAGCCATAAAAAAAGTGTGATGACAATAATATGTGTTGCCAAATGATATCTCTGACGTATTACAGTAAAAACACTCGCAGCAAAAAAAATCAGCCAGGGCCAATGTATAAGTCTAAAATCAAAGGTCTCCATTCCAGTCCATAATAAAGCCAGCAGACTGGCAGCAATTAAAACCACTTCAGAACGTATAATAATCGTTGTAATGAAAGCACCTGCAGCCCATAACAAAATACCATTGGGGTAATGGCTGTCAATATGATAAATCTGAGCAACAAGCATAATATTATTGCCGAAGAAGAGCACACCTAATAATAGAAAAGACTGCCCCAGAGCAGGGTAACGTTGTTTTGATTGATGGTATAACGATTTATGAGGCGATAGTGCCCATGCAGCAGCAAGGTAAGCACTGGCCATAGAGGAAAATAATAATATCAATTTTATTAGTTTACTCATGCCCTGCCAGTTAGCAGCTAAAAAACTGATAGCACCCGCTGATAATAACAGGACTCCCATGACACTTATAATAAGGCTTAATTTATGAGATTTACCCTTAGACGCAGTGTGAGTACTACCAACTGAATCATCTCTTTTATGAGCATCAAGCAAAGCATCTTTAAGAATAGCGTTTGCAGATTTTTCATCAAGCCATCCATGCGCCTTCCATTGAGGGATTTTTTCTTGCAGTTGCTGATAAAAAGAATGATTCATAGTTTGCTTTTTCATTGATGCCATTTATTGAAAGTGATCAATTTTTCGATACCCGATTGACTCTGTTAAATGGTGAAGCTGAATCATTTCACTATTATCCAAATCGGCAATGGTGCGTGCAAGTTTTAATATACGATGATAGGCTCTGGCAGACAATTTCATTTTATTCATTGTTTTCTCCAAAACCTTCTGGTTATCATCCGACAAATAACAATCTGCTTCAATCTCTTTATTACTCAGATGCGCATTGCAATGGTTTCGCCTTGATTTTTGTTTCTTTTGAGCATTAATAACTCTTTTTTTTACTTCAATACTACGTTCAATTAAATCACTGCTCTCCTGCAGATCCTGATGTGAGAGCGCTGGCACTTCAATATGCATATCAATTCGATCCAGGAATGGGCCTGACAGCTTGTTTTGATATCGTTGAACCTGCTCACTGGTACAGCGGCAATTATTTTGGATGTCTCCCCAATAACCACACGGACATGGATTCATAGCAGCAATAAGCTGGAACTTCGCAGGGAATTCTGCTTTTTTTGCCGCTCGTGAGATGGCAATGCTCCCTGACTCCAACGGTTCCCTTAATACTTCTAATACTTTTTGAGAAAATTCATACTGGGAATCTCTAATGTTTATAGAAACCTCTAATGTTTTATAAATGCCCTTAAAAGCTCTCTTATATCCTTTAATGGAGTATATTATCTTTTGCTGATCTGGGCAATTTTATAGTGGTTTTTGCTTTTTTCTTTTGATCTTAAAAATATATTAAAAAATCTTGTCATTATTATAGTCTTTAAAATCTTTCCTCTAATTCAGGTGGTTATTAGCAAAATGTGGGTAACTCGTTAAGAATTGGGGTGGGTAAGGTGTTGGTAAGCTCTGTGCAAGTTGTGAATTTTAGCAAGCGTAGCGATGCGTTAATAAATTCATCAGCTTGTGCAGGGCTTACCAATGGCTTATCCATGCCAATTTAGAGTTATCCATATTTTGCGTTTACTCTGAATATAGGGTAATTACGATTGATTTCATCTGTATGGAAAATGAAAAACCAATCCTGAGCGAAACTAACAATAAGATGCACTTATGTGGCTTAAAAATACAGTTTTGCAATTTTCTTTGATAGATTTAAAGTTGCCTATATCGGCAATCGTCCCTTAACGGATATATAAGTGATTACTTATTCGGACGGTTTGGGTGTATAGCAGCCAATAATGCTTTTTTCCTCATCCAGTCGGATCTGACCAAGAGCGTTTATTCACTTTAAATAAGAAGTAATCCCATTGCTTCCAAAAGAGACCATTTCTAAGTAAATATGGAAGTAGCATGATGTGCTCTACTGGGTACAGATCCCGAATTAACGCCACCGGACCTATTTATAGGCATCAAAAGCGATTCTTATGCTATCCTTCGTCGTCTATAGATGGCGTATGTCACATTTTTTGATCAATATTCAAATTGGAATGAATACGCCGCAGCAATATCAAGTATAAAATTTATAGCAAAATAATGGCCTGAAAACTGTCTATCAGGAGCCATGATAACTATTGTTTGTTCAGAGAGAAAATAGTATATTAAACTCTGTTAAGCTTTGAAAATCACCTTGGTTTCGTCTTCAATTAAGGCTTCGTTGCCACTCTGAGAGAATTTGAGTGCCATGAATTACCTTCTGCGGTTTGAATGTCAAAAATTAATTTTGATTAAATTAAATTTATATGTAGTGCATACGTTATTTTTTATCACATTAAGTTGATTTGATAATGGATGTTCAAATTATTTTTTATAGTTAAAATAATAGGAAAATAAAATAATGAGAGTTAATAATAGTATTTTTTTTGCCGCTACAATGGCTCTGTTTCTAACCGGTTGCCAGTCAGTAGAAGAATCATCAGTTAGTATGGAAAACACAAATACTTCAAAACCTAGCGTTGAGGTTGTAAATGATCAAAAAGAAAAAAAATGTAAGGAAAATCCAGACTCAAAAACAGACACTGGAATTGATATATACTTAGGCCTTTTTCCTTGTCGTGCTTACGACATTGAGGAGCAGCTCTCAACTGCTCAATATTCTAAAGGTACTCGACAAGGCCAACTCTCATACGACGAACGAATGAAAATGTTGGAGGCTGATGTAAAAAAACATAAAAGCGATGCTAGGATGAGAGAGGTAGTAAGGTCAACAAAACCTGGTAACCAACATGATCCTTATTACAGAGGGGGGGGCCAACAACCAATCCATAATACTGTGGTCTACATTTTGAAATACAAATAGCATCCAACTTATTATTACTTCAGATACTCACACGCCTTTGAGTCATGCTATATTTCGCTACGAAACCTCCCCTTAATAGGGGAGCCATCTCATGAACAGGGAATAATAGAGGTCAGATATTCATTACGATAGTTAAAAAAACCAATAAATTGGTTTCCTGAACGACACTAAAATTAAGGAGATAGATTTTGACAAATAATTATGATTTTATGGATGCCTGGTCTGATGAAGAAGTTACCAAATACAAAGAAGACGGAAAAGATGCACAGATAAGTCAAATACAAATTAAGTCTGGTAAAATGAGCTTTATTTCAGAAAATAAAAAGATTGTGTCTGAAGGTGATTCTTGGTTTGATTACCTGCCAGGAACAGATCTAATCGATTGTCTGAGAAATAATCATAATTATTACATTAAAAATTATGCCAAGGCAGGTGATACGTTAGAGAATATGATATATGGCACTGGAATTAATAGTAATTTTCAACGAACTCCAAAAAGCATTGAAACAGTATTAAGAAAAATTGGCCAAATTAAACCAAATATTTTTTTGTTTTCTGGTGGAGGGAATGATATTGCTGGTGATGAATTTGCCTCATTTCTCAATCACAAGGGTTCTGGTTTACCAAGCCTGAGAAATAATTATATTGACAATATGATTAATACCGTTTTTAAAAAATATTTTGAGGATTTAATAGAAAAAGTAAAAGCTATATCACCAGAGACAAATATTATAACTCACGGTTATGGACACACTATTCCTACAGGTAAAGGTGTGAAATTTTTATTCTTTAATTTTGCGGGGCCTTGGTTAAGGCCAGCTTTAGCAATGAAAGGAATTTTTGAACCTGTCGAGCAAAAAGAAGCCGTTGAAAGAATGATAAATTCATATAACGAAATGCTAATATTGCTTGAAAGTTCAAATAGTAATTTCTACCATGTAGACCTTCGAGACAATATTGATCCATACAATGACTGGTCAAATGAGCTACATTTAAAAAATAGTGCCTACGCAAGAGTTGCAGATATTATTAATGAAAAGATCGTGAGTATACAAACATGAATTTAGACGCTTAGGCTTTTAACAAGTCAACATGATTAACTCACCAATATTCATACCAGATAATTTGTACTTTAAAGCCATCCGATTAAAATCTCAAATGCCTGCATTGCATTGTTAAGAGCCAATTTATAGTACGATTTTAGAGTAAGCAATCCGACCGCTTATTGTACAAATTCACTATATTTAAAAATCTCTAGAATCTGAATATTCTCAGGTCTTGAGTGGCTGCTATTTACTATGCAACGTTAGCCAGTTGAAAACGCTCAATAGCGGCTTTGGGAGATTTTGACTAATTCACCAGATAATCTTGAGCTGCTGGTTTACACCAAAAACGACCATATTAGAAAGCATTCATATATCCGTTATAGGTCAACTGCAGTAATTCAGAGTTTTTGCAAAACTTTATTTTATATCGACAACTTGAGCCTTGAAGTGTTACGGTGTAACAATTTAAGTGTAAAATAACTTATGCAGTACAACCTTATATTTATCTTTTTTTACCGCTTCCAATCTTATGTTTTGCCCAGCTATAACGCTTAGGATCAATTTTAAGTAAGTGAACACGTAAAGCTTCTTTATCTGATTTTTTGGCACGCATAAAGATGCTTCTTAATTCTGAATCCATTGCTCTTTCACTAAATCCATTTTTAATAGCTAGTGCATACCATTTTTGACCTAGCTCGTAATCCCCTGTTTCCATATGAACAGCACCGAGAAGTGTGCAAGGGCGAAAATCTTTCTTTGTTATATTATGTGCTTTTTCTCCCAGAATTAAAGCATCATCAAATTTTTTCAAGTCCCTCTTTACACCTCCTTGTGTTGTATAAATTGCTGATTTCAATTTTGTATTTTTTAAGTTAGACAGGCTTATGTCACTCAACATTACATCTGCAACCTGTGATTTTCCACATTTACGATAATGACTGCTAGCATTTACGGCCAACCAAGGATCATTTCTTTTTTTGAACTCAGAAACATAGAATTCGGCTTCATTATTATGATATCTGATTTTAAGTTTTTCAGTGAAGTATTCGTCACCATCAAGATGAAGCCAAGCAACTTCACTTTCAGCAAGACGCTTTCCATTATCTACACATTGTAAGATTTTCATGAGTCGTGGATAATCTTTTTCTATAAAAAAAGAAAGATCATATTTATCCCTTAATGTTGACTGTTTCGTCCTTAATTTTGAGTCTTTATTCCTAACTTTTGCTTCCAGTTTAAACTGTTTATCCAGTGCTTTTGCTCTGGCTAATGACTCTGGGCTAAACATTAATTCATACTCCTTTTTTTCTGTTTTCCAACATCCAAATAGATGATTTCCATTATTTTTCATCACTTTGTATTAATTTTTCTAAAGCTGTTTGTCTCTGACTTGTATCTTGCTGTTTAATTGCCATAGTAAGTGCTTTTCTGGTTCCTACAAAAACAGCTAAATCCTTTGCTCTGGTTAGCCCTGTATAAACAAGGTTGCGATAAAGCATTTTAAAATGTTGTGTAAGTACTGGAATAATTACTGCTTTGAATTCAGAACCCTGTGATTTATGAATCGTGATAGCATAAGCCAAATCCAACTCCATAATATCTTCTTTTTTGTAGTTTACTTCCCTGTTGTCTGGGTAAAAAGAAATAATAGCTGTCAACGTCTCATTATCAATATTAACGATCTTGCCAATATCTCCATTAAATACGTTCAAATCATAATTATTCCGACGATGGATCACTCTATCACCTTCCCTGAAGATTCTCTCGCCTACTTTAAGCTGACTTTTTCCCTGTTCTGGTGGATTTGCAACTTGCTGGATGACCTTATTAAGATTGGCAGTACCCAGACTTCCTCGTGTCATGGGTGTTAGGATCTGAATTTCAGTATTACTGCCATGATATTTGGGGATCCAATCTAAATAAAGTTTTACCACAGTATCTATGGCAGACAATCCATAGTGCAGTGATGACCAAGGATGAATATTCTTCAGAACTGATTTTAGCGCATCAATCTGAGCCTCTGTTTTATGTAATTTCTCTAAATCAACATGCTTAAATTTGTCTGGCACCACAAAATCCTGTTCGTAGGCTGACTTAATTTCTTCCTGTATTCTAAACTCAAATGGTGATTCATCACCAGATGCAATCATTTCAAGTTCAGTTGTTTTCCAGTCAAAGTAACGCTTTACACGATTAATAAAAGTGATCTGCTCTTTTGTCACTTCATCTGAATCAATAAATAAGCAATCAGAGCCATTTTCCCAGATAGCTGGTTTTTTAAAGGGTGAATTAATATATGGAGTTTGTCCTTTATTGATCTGGTGAGCGTATTTGATAATCAAAGATTCCTGAGCCTGACGAAATACCTGAGTTAATCGAAAACAAGGAATAACACCAGAAGAGATAATATCCTTAATGACATTACCAGCGCCAACAGATGGTAACTGATCGGGATCTCCGATAAATAGAACTTGGCAGTTTTGAGGAACAGCTTTTAATAATGAGGCGCTTAAGCTAATATCCAGCATGGAACATTCATCAACTATCAGAAAATCAGCCACAAGATGTGTTTCCTCATTTTTCTGGAATTCACCTCCCTTCCATTCAAGTAACCGATGTATGGTTTTAGCCTCTCTGCCAATGACCTCACTCATTCGCTGAGTAGCACGGCCAGTCGGAGCTGCAAGCAATACTTTTTTATTCATAGCTTCGAGAAGCCTAACAATCACAAGAGTTGTAGTAGTCTTGCCACAACCTGGGCCACCAGTCAGGATGGAAAAACGATGCTGTACGACACCTTTTACACCATCCGCCTGCTCATCACTCAATGAAATAGATTGACTTTGACAATATCGGCTTACCCAGGTGGTAATCCGTTGTGGATCACTTAAAACATCACCTTTCATTATCTGAAGTTTCTTAGCAACCGTTGCCTCATCATGGAAAAGAGTTTTTGAGTAATAACAGGTATATTCTGTATTATCTTGTTTCAGTTGTCGGGTTCTGAGTTGATCATCCTGCTTCATGATATCAAGATAGCTATGAAGACGTTCACCTAAATCCATTTCAATTAAATCAAATATACCTGTATTGATCTGTTGTTCAGTCAGGTAACAATGCCCCTGTTCACGACTGGCAGCAAGTACATGTTTAATTCCTGCAACCATTCGTTGCTGACTGGTTTCAGACAGGCCAATGCTTAAAGCCACTTTATCTGCTGAGAAGAACCCAATACCATAAAAATCATTGGCCAGGCGATAAGGGTCTTCTGTCACCATTGATATTGATTTATCACCATATTCTTTGTAAATCCGAACGGCAAACAAAGTGCTTATTCCATGCCCTTGCAGAAATATCATCACATCCCTGATCGCCCGATGCTCTACCCAGGCTTTCTCAATCATGGTCAATTTCTTTTTTGCGATCCCAGTCACTTCAGTGAGCCGGTTAATATTATTTTCAAAAATATCCAAAGTATCATTCTGAAAATGCTTAACAATTCGCTTGGCTGTTTTTGGACCTACTCCTTTTATCAGACCAGAACCAAGATATTTCTCAATCGCTGCGGTTGTGGCTGGTTTTTTTTCAATGGCCTCAGTTGCTTTAAATTGACGGCCATATTTATGATCAATAGTCCAAGACCCACGAAATTCTATTGTGGCTCCGGCAAACACTTTGGTCTGGTGGACTGTAACAGTTTCTTGTTGGTGAGGTGAATTAAATGGCTGGACACGTAATACAGACCATCCAGTATTCTGATTGTGATATGTTACTCTACTAACAATCCCTGTCAGGGTTTCACTAATAACTTTCATGATTGATGTTATTGGCTTTTATCAAAGTAGATATATTTATTTAAATGTATTTTTAAATTCTTGGTATATTTCATTCATTGATTTTGAAGGAGGTGTATCAAGTTGACTTGAAAAAGTATCATAATAATTTGAAAATTGTTTTTTATCTTTTCTAAGATCCCATTCCCATGAGTCATTTTCTGAAGTCCGAGTTAATAATTTTCTAAATATAAAATTATTTGTTGTTTTTACTGTCAAGCTTAAAGTTAAAAATATTTCTTGAAGGGAATTAAAATCTAGCTTCAATGGTTTTTCTAGTAGTTCTTTATGGCTATCCAAATCCAGATCAATAGCATTATTTGATCCTAATTTACCAAATCGATGAACAACACAATGCCTTAATTGGCACACTTTTACATATTCACCCAATACTTCGCTAACTTCATTTGGAAGTTGTTTTTCAATGCCAAGAAAATTTTTTAAAGCTTCTCTAACAGTATATCTGCTTACAAAAGATGTTGTCTCTAAAAGTGCTTCTGGTAACATTTCTTCTTTATGATGGATGGCAGCACCATATGAAAGAGTACATTTCTCAACTGTTTTTTTTGATATTTTATCAATACAAATCGTTCTACGAATTATACTCCTAAAATAGCTTTCTACAGCTGATACACCTCCAAGCAAAATTAAATTGGCAAGTCGTGCATTTGGTTTATCTGGTTGGGGAATTAACTTTGCTAATTCAGTAGTTTCTATTATAAACTGATCAATTGGAGAATTTTTGCTAACAATATATGACTTATCAAATAAACAACTAGTTTCCAGAGACTTTACAGCACTTACATCTGTAATCTGGCAGGAGAATTCTTTTTTATTTCGTTTCATGACAGAAATTCTTCTACTTCTTGCAAAACAATATCATGTATTTTCTTAGATTTAATTTTTCCAATTCCATAAGCTTTTCTTAACTCTGAACCTGGATCTTGTAAAGTAAAGAAATCCTTCACTTTAGAGATATTTGTTTCTTTACTAACCCTATCTTTTTGCCATTGTGTTAAAGGTAAGGCTTCTATCTGTATTTCCATGCAACTTTCAAATGTTGACTGTTCTACTAGTGGCTTACCACAGCTATGACAGAATTTTTGTGACTCTGTTAATCTTGGAGTTTGGCATGACTGGCATAAAGGAAGGTCTAGTTTAAGATTTTTCAAAACATCTTTATCTAGCAATGTTTCAATTTTTCTTCGTAATGGATGTTTTGAAGATTTAAAAGTTATAGCCTCAACTATTTTTTGTGCAGAAAACCCTCTTCCTGTTGAGAATGCTTTGTTATTAATGAGTGAAGATAGATGTGGCATAAATCGATCATAATCTCGATCCTCACCATGTGAAACAGATTCAATATAATGTAGCAAACCAACTTCAATTAAGAGCTTTATCATTCGGTCAACAAAAAGATTTTGTTCCGAGTGCTGTATGCCTATTCTTATTTGATTTATTCTGTCATTGATTAAACCTTTATTTTCTTTTGATATGTCTTTTATTATTTTAGTATAAAAATCAAGACCAGTTTCAATAATTGTTTTAAATTGAGGTAGTTTAAGAGAAAGAGCTCGATATTCCTCAATAAGAAGAGTATGTTGCGATTGAATTATATAGTTAACCTTCTGTTGGGCTGTTTTCTTTGGTGACTGCTCGTAATCACGCAACATCGTCATGAGTACTCTAGGAACTCCAAACGAAGCATACTTAAAAAGCTCAATTATGTCTGCTGAAACATTTTCTAAATTATTTATTCGTTTAATTGCTACTTCACCCATAATTTCACTATACATAGGATCATCAACACTAAGCCAAGCATTTACTAACTCAGCATCATGCCTTGCATTAAAACGTGGTCCATACTGTGTTGTGCCAGGATATACAGATGCCTTAGGTGAAATAGATGATGATTTTAGAGCTTTAAAGACATCAAAAAACTCAATCATATAATCAGGTGTTAATGTCAATGCGGCATCATCAAAAAAAAGTACTGCTCGTTTCCGTTTCGTTAGTTCAATTAGCCTTTCAATTGCATTTGTAATGGTCCTAAGAGTTAAATCCTCAATAAGTTTATTTTGAGAAGCTAGAATGCTTCCTTTTTCAATTTGAGAAATATATTGTTCTAACTCTAATATACTAAAATTTGAGAACTCTTCTAAAAATTCATCTGATTCTAGTTTTTGAATTTCAAGTACGTCGTAACAGCTCTGTAAAATTTTGCATAAAACCCATGTATGAAAAAGCCTTAATGCATTCGGTGCTTTATGCAATAATGGTTCAAGATGATAATATTTCGTAAATGACACATAAATCGCTATTGGTTTTTTTTTATCTTTAAGACAATGTATATAGGTGTAGCGCATTTGGTGCGTTTTACCAGTACCACGAGGACCAACGATTAGTTTAGCACCACGAATTAAAAGTTTGTCCATTATCCTTTTAAAGAAGTCAGCTTCTACAGTTATGTCTTCAAGCTCATTTAACTCTAAATGATCTGCGCGTTCTTCAAAACCATCTTGGATTACATCAGTCATATATTTTTCTTCATAAAATAGGTAATTTCACCAAATCGCTCTTATTAATTGATTGAGCACAAACCCCCTTACTATGAGCTTTTATCCATAAACGACCGTCTTTACTGGATATAAAGCTCCAGAGTCTCTTTCTTATTTCTGGTGTTTGAGGTCTAATTCTATACACACAGTCTGACAGAATAATTTGTCCAGCAGTTACTAAAGCCATTTTCTTATCCAAATCACGTCCAACACGTGCAAGTAAAATATCACCTTTTTCTGCTACAATGTGGTTATTTTTATTAAATATTTTTTTGGTTTTATCTGATAAGTGACAACTATTAATATTTTTTACATATTTAAAATCAGTTGTATGAAAAAAATCGATGTTATTCTTTTGTGCATCAACTTTTGTTATATTCCCACGTGCTATTTCAAATAAAGGTTTTTCTTGACTAAAGCTTTGCTTATGTGAAGATACTCTTGCAGTATCAATTTTTATGGCCTTGCTATAAAAATAATGATCATAATCAAGCCTATTTACTGCCTGCTCCGTAAAAATAAATATTGGGTCACCAATGACACCTTCTTTTGATGCTTTATATAAGGGAATAAATCCATCTGAAGTCATATCTTTTTTTAAAATAAGAACATATGTTTTAGCTTCAGTTTTCTGAAAAATTTTTGTTGGTAATTGAATTACTCCTGAGAGCATATGGTTTTTTATTAATTGCTCTCGTAGCCTAGAAGCTTTAGACGCAGCAACTAATCCATCAGGAACAATTATCCCTAGCTCTCCACCTTTTCGTAATAAACGTATGTTTTGAGCCAAAAATAAAATGTCAGTGGAAAAATCAGAATGTACTGACAAACAATTTGATAATCCCGCTTCTTCCAATAATTCAGAGAAGGAAGACTTCCATTTTGATTTTATATATGGTGGATTGCATACAGCGACATCAACACTATCACTTTGAACACCAATGCTTTTAGATAAATTTTTATCTAAAGCGTTTAATAAAAAATGACTGTGTCCAGGAAGGATGCCATTAATTAACTCATGGTTTTTATGATCAATGTCCACTGATATTATCTTTGCTTGATCCCACCTATTTTGGGCCGCTGTTAGCAATGATCCTTCCCCAGCTCCTAACTCAAGAATTGTATCTGGTGATTGGACTTCCAATGAATTAACCAACAAGTGTCCAAATTGTGATGCCGTGTAATATTGGCCAAGTGCTTGTGTTTGAGTTTTTAACATAGTTTTATTACATTTATAGTTAGAACAATATTATACAAATCTGTTTATAAATCAATTAAATAATTGTTATTTATTTAACTGTTTCTCAAGATACATAATCTGCTGATCTTTACTTTCTATTTTAGCTTCAGCTAAAGTCGCTCTTTTATCATTATTTATTGCTTCAACTTGTGATACTTCAAACTTATTCAGAAGCATTTCATTCTGTTGGCGTAGCTCGTCTACTTTTTCTTTAAAGCTATCCATTTTCACCTGGATTTTAGCCAATTCAGTGCGTGATCTTTCAGAATCTTTTCGTTCTTTTTCTTTTTCAAGCACTAATGCAGAATAATCCTCAATTGATTTTTCAAGTTTTCCACTTAGTTTGTCATGCTCTTGTATCAGCTTTTTGTTTTTCTTTCTTTCATTATCTAGTTTTTCTTCAATTACAAAATTTTCATCTCGAAAAACTGATATTTCTTCATTAGCAATTGATATTGCAGATTCAAGGTTAAGGGTAACTTTCTTAATATTAGCATTAATAGCACTGGATAGAGCTATTTGTATTTCTGGAGCAATTTCTGAATTAGCCAAGACATGAGTTTGATTTTCTTCTCGCCACCTAGCTAAAAATGACTGTATCGTTCCCATGGAGCCAGTATCACCGAGCTCAGATCTTACACGCCTTATTGTTGGCTTTTCAGATTCATTACTCAGTTTAATTGCCACTTCAACAACCTGTTCATAAGTGATGCCTTCACGTCCCATACCCTTCACCTAAGATAAATATAACATATCGTATCATAACACAATTGATACAGTTATGTTATTAAGATTTCTATTTTAGTTTTTTTATAAATCAACTCTCTAAATATGTGGTAAAAAAAAATCTTCTAGATCCTCATCACTCATCGCAACTAATTCATCTCTTTTTTGATTAATGAAGCCTTGGTACATTGTTACAATATGACTTGGGGGTAATTCCTTTTTCACTATTCTAATAAGATCATTCAATTCAATAAGCTCTACTACAATTTGTCTTTCTACTTCCAACATCTTTTACTCCATGTATTTAATTATTAATTCACAGTCTATATAGGCTATGAAACACTTGTTATCCGTTATTTCATTATTAAACTGTCAGAAAATAACCCAAAAAAATGTAATCCAATCCTTACGGGTTATTATTTTTTGTAAATCTTTTTGACGATATTCTCAAATGTACATAATACGTTCGTTTTCTGTACGCTTGCATAATTCCAATATTAAGTACAATAACACTTGCAATTAAGTAAAGAATTCCCGTAAAGTAATCAACAATAAGATAAGGTACGTATTCTATGCACATAGGTTATGCGAGAGTCTCAACACAAGACCAAAATCCTCAGCTTCAGATTGATGCACTGAATAAAGTTGGCTGTGAAGAAATATTTCAGGAAAAGTTGTCAGGAAAAACCAAAGAACGACCAGAATTAGAGCAGTGTCTCAGAATGCTTCGAAAAGGTGACACTTTGACTGTATGGCGTCTTGACCGTCTTGGCCGTTCATTAAAAGATTTAGTTGAAATCATTTCTACTCTGGAAGAACAGGAAATAGGTTTTCATTCAATAACTGAAAATATCGATACAACAAGTGCTGGAGGAAAATTAATATTTCATATATTTGGTGCTTTGGCAGAATTTGAGCATACATTGATAAGAGAACGTACGGTAGCAGGTCTCGCTGCAGCCCGAGCCAGAGGACGCAAAGGAGGAAGAACTCCAAGTATGACTAAAACTGATGTAAAAAAAGCTGCTGCAATGCTTCACGATCCTGAAATTACAAAAAGAGAAGTGGCTGAACATTTTAAGGTATCCAGAGTTACTTTGAATGAATCTTTAAAAAGACACGGATATCCGCTTAACCCTGCGAGCACACTATGATAGACCAACAAACTAAAGGTCAATGGCAACATGATGAAATGACCACATTACTTGATTGTGTTGAAAAATATAGTGGTACCACATCATTATTAATTGATGAAGTGAATAAACAAGCAGGAAGATCACCAGAATCAGTTAAAAGAAAATTAGTAAAAATGGGTTATCTCTCAAGAACCAGAGATGGCTATACCACTTTTCACAGAGCCATAGGCCACAGGAAATAAATAAAATCAATGACAAACCAAGAATTCAAAAATAAATTATGGGATGCGGCAAATGCATTAAGAGGTTCGGTTTCTGCATCCCAATACAAATACCCAGTTCTGGGTTTAATATTCCTAAAATATGTCAGTGATTTATTTGAAGCACATGCTGATGTTATTCGTTCCTATTTATCTGATCCAAAATCTGATTTTTTTATAGAAAATGAAGAGATCAGAAAAGAAAGCGAAGCTATATTTTTAACTGACAAGACATTTTATGAGTCTGATAATGTTTTTTGGGTACCAGAAGAAGCTCAATTTCAAATACTACTGTCAAAAGCCTCAAATGCTGATTTTCCTCAACAACTTGATTCAGCCATGAGGGCGTTAGAAAAAGAAAATACCTCTCTAAAAGGTGTTCTTTACCGTGATTTTGGCCGCTTAGAGATTGAAGATGGTAAATTAGGTGATTTAATGGCAATTATTGCACAAATTAAATTTGATCCTACAAAACATGGAAGCCGTGATGTCTTTGGTGAAGTATATGAATATTTTCTTGGACAGTTTGCCAGACGTGAAGGAGCCCGAGCGGGTGAATTTTATACACCAAAATCATTAGTGACCACTTTAGTTGAGATATTAGCTCCTTTTCGAGGCACAATCTACGACCCTGCATGCGGTTCTGGCGGGATGTTTGTCCAATCAGCTAAATTTAAAGATGCACATGCTAAGCAACTTGATAAAAAAGGTGATTTGCCTATTTATGGTCAGGAATTAATGGCCGATACAAGAAAGCTCTGTAAAATGAATCTGGCAGTACATGGACTTGAGGGTAATTTGGGGAAATCATTTGGTTCAACATTTACCAATGACCAGCATCATACCCTTAGAGCTGACTATATTCTTGCCAATCCTCCTTTTAATATCAAGAAATGGGATGGAGATAAATTAACAGATGATCCTCGTTGGGAGTACGGGATTCCGCCTGACAGTAATGCTAACTATGCCTGGCTACAACACATGTTGGCAAGACTGTCACACCGTGGAAGAGCTGGTATAGTTTTATCAAATGGTTCAATGACAACACAGCAATCAGGTGAAGGAGAAATCCGCAAGAACATGGTTAAAGACGATGTCATTGAATGTATGATCGCTCTTCCTGGGCAATTATTTGCAAATACTCAAATTCCAGCCTGTTTATGGTTTTTGAGCAAAGATAAAAAATCTGGCTTAAATGGCAAAGAAGATCGTTCCAATAAAACTTTATTTATAGATGGACGCAAGAAAGGCTCAATGATAGATGGTTCTCGAATACAGATTGAATTTTCAGATGGAGAAATTCACGAAATATCTCAGACCTATCATCGTTGGAGAGGAACAGAATTTAGTGATTCTAAAAATTACAAAGATATACCAGGTTTTTGTTATTCAGCATCTTTAGATGAGATTGAAAAGCATGGTTTTATGCTTACACCCGGTCGTTACGTTGGAGCCAGTGAAATTAGCGATGATAGTTTAGATTTTACCGAGTCTATGGTTCGTCTTACCGCTTTGCTTTCTGAACAAAGAGCACGTGGAAAAACATTAGATGATGAAATTTATAAACAATTAAGTGGGCTCGGATATGAAGTCTAATTGGAACACAAAAACTCTAGAAGACTGTATGGAAGCCCTAATAGATTATAGAGGAAGATCCCCAAAAAAAACATCAAATGGAATTCCTCTAATAACAGCAAAAATAATAAAAAAAGGATCTATTCTCCCAATTACTGAATATATTGCCGAAGATAATTATGATTCATGGATGAAACGAGGAATACCTGAACCTGGGGATATAGTCATGACCACAGAAGCCCCTCTTGGTGAGGTTGCTCAATTAGATGATCGAAAAGTAGCACTTGCTCAAAGAGTTATCACTATGAGAGGGAAAACAGGTGTACTAGAAAATGATTATTTAAAATACTTGTTACAATCAAAGAGTGTACAACAAGAATTACAAAATCGCTCTTCTGGTACAACTGTTCTTGGTATTCGTCAAAGTGAGTTAAGAAAATTACCTCTTCCTATACCTCCACTAACTACCCAACGGTTAGTTTCTAGAATTTTAAAAAATCTTGATGATAAAATATCAAATAACCATGAACAGTCTAAGACATTAGAATCCATAGCCCAAACAATATTCAATTCTTGGTTTATAAACTTTGATCCTGTCAAAGCAAAAATGGAAGGAACTATTTCAGATGGGATAGATGCAGAAACAGCAACTATATTCCCAAATGAACTTGTAGAAAGTGAGTTGGGATTAATACCAAAAGGATGGTCAACAAAAGTACTTTCTCAGATTGTTGATATTCATAGTGGAGGAACTCCAAAAACTAAAATTGATGAATACTGGAATGGTAATATCCCATGGTATTCTGTTGTTGATGTTCCTAAAGACGGTGAAGTTTTTGTTGCGAACACAACAAAACAAATAACATCTCTAGGACTATCAAAAAGTGCCGCAAAAATTCTTCCCATAGGGTCTACAATAATTAGTGCAAGAGGAACTGTTGGAAAACTTGCTGTAGTCTGTTCAGAAATGACAATGAATCAATCTTGTTATGCATTGAAAGGACATCACGGAGATTTTTATACATATTTTACCATTAAACAAAGTTTAGATTGGTTAAAACAAAATACTCACGGTGCTGTTTTTGACACCATAACTAAAGCTACATTTGATGGGTTAAATGTGATTATTCCAGACTTAAAATTAGTAAATAAATATGAAAAACTTGTAAACCCCATTATGAAACGCATAGAAAATTTATTGCATGAAAAAATTGCTTTTGAAGAATTAAGGGACCGATTACTCCCTCGTCTTATCTCTGGTAAGTTACGAATAACAGAATAAAATATGAGAAACCAATATGCTTGAAGATGATCTCGAAACAGCTTGCTTAAACTGGCTATCCGAATTGGATTATACTTGCCTTACTGGGGATGAAGTTTCTTCAGGCGGAAGCCATGCAGCCAGACAAAAATATTTTGAAGTTGTTTTAAAACCAAGAATACAAGAATCTTTAGATCGTCTCAATCCTGATTTACCAAGTACAGCAATCGAAGAAGCTACGATTAAACTTTCAGATTATGGTTCTCAGTCCCTTATTGAAGGGAATCGTGAAATGTACGATTGGATTAGAAATGGTGTTCCAGTAGAAATAAAAGATGCAGAAGGTCATAAATCCATTATTCGGGCAAAACTTATCGATTTTCAAAATATTGAACAGAATGACTTTCTTGCAGTGCAACAATTTACAGTTCATGGTGACAAAGTTCGACGCCCTGATATTGTTGTCTTTATTAATGGTCTACCAATAGTTGTTATTGAGCTTAAAAATCCATCCGACATCAATGCTGATATTGAAAGTGCTTATAATCAAATTCAGACTTATAAAGATGATATACAGCAATTATTTGTTTACAACCTACTTAATATTATTTCTGATGGAACAGTAGCACGTTATGGTTCATTAACTGCTAACTTTGGTCGTTATTCTCCCTGGCGATTGATTGACGATGAAAAAGCACCCGACGGCATGTTGGAATTGGAAACAATGGTGAGGGGATTACTTTCACCTAAGACACTTATTGCTTTTCTAAAGGATTATGTCCTGTATATCACACAGGATGGAGCTGCATCAGCCAAAATTATTGCCCAATGGCATCAATACCATGGTGTGTTAAAAGCTGTTAACCGTGCTTTAGATGTTCATTTGCATCATAAGGATGGTAAAGGTGGTGTGATCTGGTTTACCCAAGGATCTGGCAAGTCTCTACTTGCCATTTTTTATGTTATGGCAATCAGAGAACGTCCTGAATTTGAAAACCCAACCTTTGTTATCGTTACAGATCGAAATGATCTGGATGGACAACTTTATAGTACCTTTTCTTCTTGTGAAAAATCATTACGAGCCACACCTGTACAGGCACAAGATCGTTCAGATTTAAAAGAGAAACTTTCCTCCGTTGAAGCAGGAGGAATTATTTTCACGACTATAAATAAATTTGCCCCAGAAAAAGGTGTTACTAAGATTGAACCATTATGTGAACGAAGTAATGTTATCGTCATCGCTGATGAAGCACATCGTACACAATATGGATTTAAAGCCACACTGGACAATAAAACTGGAAAAACAAAATATGGTTTAGCCAAATATATGCGAGATTCATTGCCAAAGGCTATTTATCTCGGTATGACTGGCACCCCTGTCTCATTAGATGACAGAGATACACAATCTGTTTTTGGTAGCTATGTTGACATCTATGACATGATTGCAGCTCAAAAGGATCATGCTGTTGTCCCTGTACATTATGAATCTCGTATTATAGAGCTGAAATTTAATGAAGCTGAAAAACAAGCTTTAATGGATGAATTTATTGATGCGACAGAGGATGATGATACCGATTCAAAAAATAGAACAGTGAGTCGCCTGACACGCCTTGAAGGTCTTGCTATGGCTGATGGAAGACTGGAAAAATTAGCCAGTGATCTCATCAAACACTGGGAAACTCGAAAAGAGTCTCTATCTGGAAAAGGTATGATAGTTTCAATTTCAAGAGAAGCTGCCGTCAGGCTCTTTAATGAAATTATTAAACTACGCCCTGAATGGAAAGGTGATGAGCTAAACAAAGGTAAAATTAAAGTAGTAATGACAGGAAACAAAGCATCCGATCCTCCACATTACAAGCCCCATCAAACAGATAAAGCAGACAGGAAGCTACTTGAGAAACGATTTAAAGATGAAGATGATGAACTTGAGTTAGTCATTGTCAGGGATATGTGGTTAACAGGTTTTGATGCACCTCCAGTACATACACTGTATGTTGATAAACCCATGCAAGGACATGGACTCATGCAAGCCATAGCTCGAACAAATCGTATTTGGAAAGAAAAACCAGGCGGTTTGGTTGTTGATTATATTGGCATTGGTGAAGAACTTAAAAAAGCGATAAAAAGCTACACTCGTGACTCTGGAACAAATAAGTCTCCCGTGGACGTATCGGGAGGTGCCCTCACGATTTTACTAAATACGTTAGATGTTATTCGCAAAGAATATTTTCATGATTTTAATTATAGCGATTTTCCTGATCCACAACATGCTTTAGCACTTCTTGGCCCAGCAATGGAGCATATTTCAAAGAGAAATACCAAGAAGGACAAAAAAGGCCGAAATATTGGTGTAAAAGAATATCTTGATCAAGTTGCCAAATTAACAAAAGCACAAGCTTTAGCAGGCACACGTCCTGAAGCTATTGATGCTCGTGATGAAATTGCCTTTTTCCAGGCTGTTCGTGTCTCATTAATTAAACTCACCCGTGCAGGTTCAAGCAAATCTCGTGTTGAAAAAGAAGCAGCACTACGTCAATTAGTTGCTAAAGGTGTTTTGGTTGAGGGTGTAAACGACATATTTGGTACTTTGGGTTTAGACAAACCAGATATTAGTGTATTGGACGAGCACTTCTTAAAGCAAATAGCAGCCATGCCTACAAAAAATCTTGCAGCCGAATTATTGCAACGTTTGATCAGTGATGAAGTCAAATCACGGAGTCGGAAAAATGCCTCTCAAGGTAAAAAATTTACTGATAAATTAAAAGAGGCCATCAATAAGTACAGTAACCGTGGCCTGACAACAGCTCAGGTTATCAAAGAATTACTTGCTTTAGCCAAAGAGATAAATGGCGCTAAGCCACCAGATGGTATGGGTGAAGATGAATATGCTTTTTATCAGGCTCTTTGTGAGAATGAATCTGCTGTATTAGAGCTTGGAGATCCCATATTAAAAGCACTGGCTCATGAATTGACAGACAAAATGAGAAAGTCAGCCACAATTGATTGGCAAAAGCGTAATTCAGCCAGAGCACGGATGAAAATGTTAATCAAAGTTCTATTAGCTAAATATCGCTACCCACCAGATAATCAACCAGAAGCTATTGAACTGGTTATTGAACAGGCTGAACTATTTGCTGATGAATGGGGCATTGAGCGTCCAGGCGTTGCTTAAAGATGGGATTCTTAACATATAATTTAAAATGGCGTAACGAAAAGCTGTCTTCTGAAGAAAGTAGTACTGGAGCTTGCTATGGTGATTTGGAAGCAGTTGTAAAACGAGATACACCTGATGCTCCTGCACAGGTGTACTGTGAATATGTTGCAGCACGGTTAGCAGCACTTCTTGGTATTAATGTTGCCGTTGGCGTTCTGGTACCACATGCAACGGGATTAATGCATGCTTCGCTGTCGATATCTCAAGTGGCAAATCCTTTAGAAATTGTTGATTTTGAGAATTTAAAAGAATTTATATCTCATCATCCTGTCGAAGCAGCTAGATTAGCGGTTTTTGATCTTTGGATAGGGAATGCTGACAGAGTAGGAAATGTCTTAGCCAGTATGGGTAAAACGGTAGATGATGTCGTTGCAGGTATTGATAATGGTGCATGTTTGCTCAATACTGAGTCAACCAAAGAAGAGTCTTTAAAACTATTGCGTAATGAAAATGAGCCAAACTATCACTTATTTGGACAGGTACACCCTTGGTTGTTTTGTGAAGAACTGATTGAGCGAATTGAATCTTTACCTGATTTATCAATTAATGATGCATGCATTTTTAATGATACTGTGGGTTCCGTTATGTTGCCAGAGCAGGCAGAAATAGCAGAAATACTTAAATGGCGCAGAGATAAAAGCCGTTTAAGAAAATTAGTGAAAGATGTCCTCATACCCGAATAAAAATACATTTTTAACAATAACCATTACTAAATTGTAGCTACCCAGTTATAAACATGTTTATTTTTTTTGCTAAAAAAGGGATGATTTCTTCTCGATCTATATTGTATTGAAAAAGTGCTGAGTTATAGCGTTTAATTTCATCTTCTTCAGATAGTTCTCTATACTCTTCATCATTCATCAGGCCAAACCTAACCCAGTTCATTATTTTATACATTAAGTCACTGTTATTAGTGGTCACATTATAATTAAATGCTTTTTCAACATTTGGATAGATTATTGTTTGATACAATAGTTCTTCAAACAACTCAGAATTAATTACTTTTACCACAGAAAGAAAGCTAACAATTGGTGCTAATCTAAATTGATTTTTACTACTTGAGCCATAAAACAGAGCGATATTAGTGTATACTTTTTCAAGCTGTCTGAGTGATAAGTTCAGATGGTTTGCAAGGGCATCTATACTATCAATAATATACTGTCCTTCGCCCCATGCTTCAATTTCATGCAACTCGAACAACTTTCTTGAATAAGAGGTTATGTCATTTTCATGGCGTCTACCAGTCCGCTTAGGCAATTTCATTTCTAAATGAATAAATTTTTGAAGGTATGTGTGTGCATCTATATTCTTTCCATACACACTTTTAATGGATTCTTCCAGTTGTAATTTATTCATCACCAAAATAAACACAATGTTTTTTACAGAAAATAGATGTTTAATTTTTTCAACCACTTCTACAGCATAAGATGGTTTGCATCGATCTAGTTCATCGATAATAATAATTAACGGCTTTCCTTCTCCACTCTGTAGTCTTTCTGGAAGTTTGGATAATAACTCCTTAAAAGACTGAATAAGTTCAATGTCATTAGTGTGTGAATTTATCCTCTCTTCAATAAAGCCTCCAGCTAAATCAGATACACCTTTTGCTAAATCACCTTTGATATCCATTAATTCTTCAATTTCAGAATCTTTTATTACACCTAAAGTAGCCGCTTTTAAACCAACCTTTGCTGTCCAGGAAAGAAGTTGTCCGCCCACCATCTTACTTTTTTCTTTTAATTCTATTATTTTATCTTGATTTTCATCACTGATATTAGTCTCGGCATATCGAGTAATTGAACTGACTACCGATATAAATGCATCATCGATATAATCATTTTCAAAAGCATCAATATAAATATTCGGAATATTATCCTCTAACAAAAGACCTTGCCACATTTTGATAAAGGTGGTTTTACCTTCACCCCATTTTCCATCTAGAGAAACAACCAAATCATCACTCGAATTAACGACAAGGTTCAATAAAGCTTCCCCATAAGCTTTTCGTTCTAAAATATCATTAATGAATCCATCATTTTCTTCAACAATCAAGGGAGGTGTTACTATTCTCATATTAAAATCCTATAAAGTATGTTCAGTCTCTGGACCAAGGCCATTTATCAGCCCATTCCATCTTTTTCTTAAGTGTTTTCCGTTTTAAGGCATACTCAGCTTTACAAGCTTCACTACGATTAGCATAAGGTTCAGCGGCTATAATAGATAAAGGCTTATTAATTTTTGTAAAACGAGCCCCTTTACCTGATAAGTGCTTTTTAAAGCGTGTTTCTACATCTGCCGCTGTTCCAACATAAGTCAATCCACCAGAACATTCTAATAAATAAAGCCACCATCTATCATCAGTTTTTTGCATCAGCAGCCTTTTTCTCTTCTTCACGAAAATGATCTAAAGCATCATGATAGTGGGCATCAAAAATTCCAATATATTTGCCTGTCATGGCTTTGGATACACCAAAAGCATTATGTGGCACATTAGGATGACGAACCCCATTACAATACATTTGAAAAATTGAGGATGCCAATAATTGATCTGCGGTTACTTCCCACTGATCATAATAATATTTCACAGACGGTGAAGATATATGCCCTCCTGGTCTTCTTCCAGGGAACAGATATTTATTATTATGCTCTGATTCCAGTACTGATAATGACTTTCTTTCACTTAACCATCGAGTAATTACAGGCTCAATTTCTGGCGGTATCTCGACATCCATCCGATAAAAATGAATGGTACGAAAACCATTTTTATTTCGACCTAATTGATCCATTCTTAATTCACAGATCCGACTGGCAGTTTGTGCATAAAGTACCATTAACACACCATAAATTGCTTCTTTAGCAGAAGTCTCAGGTGAAAGGAAACGTGCAATTAATTCATCAACCCGAGACTGAGGCAATAATAAATGAGCAATATTCTGAGTCACCACTGATTCCATTTTTATAGTACGGAATAATTTTCCATTTTTATTTAAATAACGAATAAAACGACGTATTGAAGCCTCATAGCCACCTTGATCATCTATAAAGAGATCAAGGTGATGTGTTTCAATTTGTGAAAGAGCACTGATCCCTTTTCCTGTTACAAATTCCAGAAAAGCACGAGCAGCTGTTAACCAAGAATAAACTGTGCGTGATTTTGGCCCTTTATTTCCACGGTCCAATGAAGTTTGCTGAAGATGCAGGGCATGATCCCAAAATCCAGATAAGAATTCACCGTACCAAGCATCCATAGATTGCTCAACTAAGCGTTCTTGTCGTGCAATTTCATTATAATGTTCCAACTCTGTTTGACAATAATCTGGCAAAATACCATCCTTTGTCAGAAAAGCCACTGCAACAGTGTTTCGTCGCAAGCCTTCTGCTCCAAAGGTTTTTATTAATATTCTGGCCGTTATTGATGCCGCTCTTTTAAATCGCACATCAAGACTGACAAAAAATGCCAGATATTTTGGTACCCGATGACTGGCCTTCTGACTGCCATAGGATACTATCAATGATTCACCAAAAGCACGATAGGCATGTCTTACCCATGGTCTTGATAATGTAGCAACCCCTTGAGCTATGACCTCCTGTGCATGATCTTTCCAGTAGCAAGCCTGACAACGTGTTTTTGAGTGACGTTTGCCTGGCTCACCACATTTAGGACACCGATAATTTTCATCTTCCAGACAGGTTTTACAAACAACCTGTCCTTTTGAATCAATGCCTGACGGTTTTCTGTGTTTTCCACAATTGGTACAAGTGAAATGTGTTCTTTTCGTCCGGCATTTCTGGCAGATCCTCTCATCAATGCCTACTTCAGGTGCTCTGGATAAACGCAATGACATTTGACCACATAATGCACAAGGTTCTGGCTCCTGTAATTTTGAAGCACATGGCCAACAAAATGCCTCATCATTAATAATTTTAGAAGCTCTTGGTAACGGCTTATCACACCCTGCACATTTTCGACCTTTAATACGACAAGTTTTACAATAGGCAGGCTCATGCCCATGGTATGTATAAGTGGCTTTGCCACAACCAGCACATTCAACCCGTTTAAACTCACGCTTATAACAAGTTGCACAAAATGATAGGTCACCATGCTTTGCCGTCGCTTTCTTCATTGTTCGCTGGCAACCATCACATTTTTTATGTGTTGTCGTACTTTGTGTCATTCATCAAACCCTGGAGGTAGAATATTAGTCACGGTAGCTGAAGTCTTTTTCTTGGCTTTCACTTTTTTCTTAACTGTTTTTGGTTTTTCAGTTTTAACGGGATGAACCTGATTCTCATCTTTAATTCCAACATTGTCGCCAGGAGGATGAACACGGATTAAATCTGAGATATCACAATCCAAAGCCGTTAATAAGCCTCGCAGATATTTTGTATTTAATCGGTCTGGAAACTGATTGACTAAACGACCCGCTTGCTGACTTGAAATATCAACATTCAGATCAATTAGTTTTTTTCGTAATGCAGTAACCGTTCTGATCCGACGTTCTGCCATCACATTTAACAATCGCCATTCTATCTGTACTAAATCTTCATCATTATCACTCATGGATCATCTCCTTAAAATGTAAATTTATTTCTTATCTTTGTCTAAATTAATTTTATCTGAACGCTTAATTTGTTCTCTGATAGAATCAGAAATTTGGGCTTGAGAAAACTCATCAGGAACAGACATATACCCCTGGGTGGTTGTACCATAGACATGATTTAACATTCTTCGTGTTGTCTCAACACCATAGCGCATACCACTTTCAGTTGCTTTTCCACGTCTAAAACTATGTGGGCAAAGGTTTATGCCAGATAATCCTGCATTCTCCAGCATTTTTTGCAATCGAACCCATGCTGATTGATAAGAAAAACGTATCCCTCTTTCTGAAAGAAAAAGGGCTTGTTCATCAGGGTTGTTTGTTTTTAAATACAACGGTCTGATCTCATTAATATACCATTCAAGCAGTGGTGGTAATTTAATATCATCAATCAATGAGCCAATAGGTTTTGGTCCGCTTCCTTTACTTCCTTTGCCTATGGTATCGTAAGCTCCATACTTACCCATTTCGGGAGCCTGTGGATTTGGACTAAAAGAATATATATTCAGAGCAAGAGCAGAACCAATTCTTAAACCAGTTGCTTTTACTGTATAGAAAAGAGCCAGATCACGTTGTAGATTCAATAATTTTCTAGTTGGGTGTTGAGACTCAATTTTAATTTCTTGCTTCAAAGCATCAAATAACTGATCGGCTAACTCATCAGTAAAAGCAGGTAGAGGCTCTTTTTGTTCACTTTCATAAATATGATGTAATGCTTCATCTTCATCAATGATCTGAGTAATTTTTACATTATAATGTTTTTTAACACTGCGCTGAAAAACTTCACGAGTGATCAAATACTCAAGGAATTTGCGAATGATCCCCTGATATTTTCGTTGTGTTCCTGCTGAGATCCCCTTGTTAAAAACAAGATCCGTATTCCAATCATCCCAATCACCCAGTTTCCACTCCCAGGGGAACTTTCCAGAATGAGCAAACAATTGTTTGACAACACTCAAATCACTGCTCACGGTTTTCTCTGTATTTCGTTTTGTGCCTAAACGATATTTTTCATATCCATCAAGCATATCTTGATAGAGTTTTAAGGCTATCTGATCAACAGACGCACAAGTAGAAGCAACAGTCTTTTGACTGTTAGGCAGTGTCACTACCTTATTGTCCTTCTTCATGCTTGCACACTCCTCAACTCAGATAACAAATTATGAAATCCTGAACTATCTAAAGATAAATTTCAGTAGATGGAACAATAATACACCAAAAGATATAAAAGTGCAACCAATGGAATATTACTCCATCAATACTGAAAGTAAACCTACTGATGCACAATATGAACAAGCTATTGAAAAGGCACATAACATTAGAGGCAGACAGGATCTGCCTACTGCTTCCATTAGATGGAATTTTCTACCAAGTAGATCAACAGTTGCACAAATTGAAAAACTATAAATTATTATAAATCAGTAGGATAACTAATCTTTGGAGAGTTTAAGGGGTAGAAAGGTGAAACATTAGAGGAAGGGCAACTCATCCATAAATAACACACCATGATGTGCCAGGCTAATTTCACCCGGTCTGGGATAACTACCTCCACCAACAAGAGCAACACCGGAAGCAGTATGATGCGGCACTCTAAAAGCACGTACTGCCCAGTTATCAGTACTGACTTTTTCACCGCAAACTGAACGAATGGCAGCGACTTCTTCCGCTTCTGTATCAGACATGTTGGGTAAGATTGTCACCAGACGACTTGCAAGCATGGTCTTACCTGTTCCCGGAGGTCCTTTCATCAGCAAACTATGTTGGCCCGCTGCTGCTATTTCTAATGCTCGCTTGGCGCTATGCTGGCCACAGATATCAGAGAAGCAGGTTGAATAAAATTTCCCCTCAGCTCTTGTGTTCATCTCAGGCTGACTTAATTGTATTTCACCTTTCAAAAAAGCACAGACATCCAGCAAATGTTTTGCTGTATACACCGTGAGTCCTTTAATCAGTGCAGCTTCCTGACCATTTTCTTCCGGAACAATGAGAATTCGCTTATTTTTGTTTGCCGCAATGGCAATGGGAAGAATGCCATCAACCGCTCTCAGTTCGCCACTAAGTGCCAGCTCACCAACAAACTCAAATTGTTCAACGGGGTTTCTGTAGTCATTGTATGAAGTGTCTGATTTTGTAGGCCCTAGCACAGCAGACCTATCGTTTTTTGAGAATTCCAGCTGTCTGGAAGAAAGAAGTATGCCCATTGCAATCGCTAGATCAAAACGGCCACCTTCCTTGGGTAAGTCCGCTGGTGCCAGATTAATTGTAATCCGCCGGACAGGGAATTCAAAATGACTATTGATTATTGCCCCCCTGACTCGATCTTTACTTTCCTTAACTGCAGTTTCGGGAAGACCGACAATATTCAAACTGGGCAATCCATTGGTTAACAGAACTTCAACTGTCACCAGAGGCGCATCCAATCCACCGGCACGACTGTATACAATCGACAATGACATATAATAATTCCTTTTATTTAATCCTCAAGAAATTATAACGTATTTATATCATTGATCTTGTCAGGATAAACTGTCATCGGGAATATAATTAGCGAACATAACAATAAAATCTATTTCTTCTGGAAGGATGGATAGCACCATCCATCCTTCTATGCATAAATTTACTGATTTTTACGAATAAATTCAGATAGCTCAGCCATTGTTTGAGAGATAACTTTATCTAACTGCAACATTAATTCGCTGCAATTATTATCTTCAGGCAGTTGACCGTTTTTCAAGGACAACTCAACTTTTTCTGCTTCTACACCTACTATTTCAATACTCAATGAACGTGAAGCACCTTTTATTTTATGCGCCAGATCGGAAACTTCCTGATATTGCTGACACTCATAAGCTTTTTGCATTAACTGAAAATGATTCTGATAAGTATCATAATATTTCTCTAATAATTTACCCAAAAGCCCTTTATTATTATTCAATCGCTCCATTACCTCATCCAGTAACACAACCGATAGACTATGAAATGGATCGTTTTCTGACTGATTGCTGGAATCCGCCTCCGGTAATGGGGATTCAGTAGGATTGGAGCCCTCTGCTAGTGGAGAGTCTTCAACTGGTAGAGAGCCTTCAGCTGGTGGAGAGCCCTCAGCTAATGAGGAGCCTTCAGCTGGCAAGGCATTTTCATCTATTGTAGAATTTTTTAGGTCAATATCTCGACGCTTTAGCAAATCACGTAGTCCAAGCCAGTGGTTAAGCACATCATTGAGATCTTTCATTTGAATTGGTTTTGTCAAATAATCATCCATACCTGCTTCAAATGCAGCTTTGCGTGCTTCTTTTTCAACATGAGCGCTTAAAGCCAGAATAGGGACAGAGACATTATTATCTCTTAATTTTTGACTCACAGTATAACCATCCATTCCTGGCATCTGAATGTCCATTAAAACCAGGTCAAAATAATCAGGACCTTTATTATTGATCAAATCCAGAGCATCATAACCACTCTGAGAGGTTTCCACATTGAAACCAAGGCTATCCAGTAAACCACTGATAACATCAAGATTGACAGGATCATCATCTGTTACCAGGACAGTATAGAGAGAATTATCTCTCTCTTCATTGATAGAAACCTCACGCGAAAGCTTATAAATTTTTTCATTATTAGCCAGCTCTTCAGGTGTGACTTTCTTTAAGTCTAAGACAAAGAAAAAGCGACTGCCCTCACCTTCAACACTTTGCACCTGAATTTCGCCACCCATTAATTCTGTCAAATTTTGAGAAATAGCCAGGCCAAGTCCTGTTCCTCCAAATTCACGTGTAATGGAACTGTCTGCTTGATGAAACACACTGAACAATTCATTTATTGCCTCTTGTTTAATACCAATTCCAGTATCCTGTACAGAAAAACAGAAATTGACTGTGCTCTCTGTTTCTTTCAGTTTTTCCAGGCTCAGAGTCACTGCTCCCGTATCAGTAAATTTAATCGCATTGGATAGCAGATTATTCATTATCTGTTTTAAACGAAAAGGATCACCAATAACATAACCTGATATAGTTGGATCAGCATTGAGGATCAGTGAAATTTTTTTATTTTTTGCTTCATTAAAAAAAGTGTCCTTAACATCCATTAATATTTGCCCGGGATGGAAAAAAACTTCCTCTAATTTCAGTTTATTGACTTCTATCTTTGAAAAATCAAGGATATCATTAATAATTTTTAGCAGCAGGGTACTGGAATTTAGAATCATATCAGCATAACGCTTCTGTTTTTCTTCCAGATGACTCATTAATAAAAGTTCAGTCATTCCAATTACAGCATTCATTGGCGTTCGGATTTCATGACTCATTGTCGCCAAAAATTCACTTTTAGCTTTACTTGCTTTTTCTGCCTGAGATGTTCTTGTTTTAACCAGGCCTTCCAGATGTTCCTGATGCTCATTCAGCTCAATATCTCTCAATTGTATCTGTGCAAGCATTTCATTAAAACAAAGCCCCAGTTTTGCCAGCTCATCTTCGCCTACAATAGCAACCCTCAAAGAAAAGTCTTCATCTTTAGAAACTTTAGAACTGACCTTCATTAATTTTTCAATGGGCTCAGTAATCATGACCTGTAACTTTTGCCAGATTAGATAACTCAACAGGTTAATCAGAATAAATACAATAATTGCAACAAAAACAACCCAAAGTGTATGGAGGTAAAATCGATTGAGTGAAATAACAAGAATAATACTTCCAACATATTCTTTTTCAATCTCAATGGGGCGAGTAATGGTAATAAATTTTAGATAATAATCAACAACAGATTGAGATTGTTCCGAAAGACTTACATCCGTTTTATTTTGGCTTTTAATGACTTTTTCATCAAGTAAGGGTGGAGATATATTTTCTGGGTCACCAAGGTGATATTCCGCTAGCAAATTATTTTTTTCATTATAAACAAAAACTGCCTCAACATCCGGGTTTATCACAAAAGCATTAAGCGCTCTGGAAATATAATTTTTGTCTTCAAATGTAATAGCACTTCGTACATTTAAACCAATACTTTCAGCCAGAACAGAATGATGACGACTCATTTCCTGCCAATTAAAATAAACTTCTGACACAATAAAAATAATACATCCGAAAGCCACGGCAATAGAAGATGTCAATAAGGTCATCAATGACAACTTCTTTTTTATCGAATGCTGGTGAAAAAACTTCATGGATAATCCCTTTTGGAATGGCTCTCTTGATCTGTAACTAAAATACCAAGCTTGAGCAATTCTGAACCAATAACGATTCCTAAGCGTTCAGATGCTGTTTTATTGACTTCAAAACGGAGTCTTGATTGTTCCCGAATTAACCTGAAAATAATTTTATTTTCCAACAAGTATTTATGGCCATTTCCAGAGTTGTAGTCGATATCACCATGACTTAGATCAGTAATAGTAATTCTTTTTTTCAAGTCATCAAAATCATTATAGTCTACAAATAAAGAAATAGTTGATTCAGGAATCAGTACAACATCACAGCGACCTTCGAGTTTTAAATCTTTTATAATTTTAACTTTAATGGGTTTATTATTTATTTTTTTATTTATGATGCTATTAACAGATTCTTTTAACAAATTATATTGATAAAAACAGAGAATCACATCCTCTTTTTCTTCACCTATTATTTCAGGGTATTCGTAAAACCTTGTAGAAATCATGCAAATACAATATAATTTATTCTATGTTAAATTCGTAATTAAGTGTGGAAATATGACCTTAGAATATGA
>JADGEM010000072.1 GCA_016744375.1 Gammaproteobacteria bacterium | reverse complement strand
AGCCTCCTAATTAGTTGGTCTTATACAACTATTATGGCACTGGCTTTGCTAACCCACGAGTTGGAGGCTAGCACCTCATGGGAGTCATTATGTCTAGGATAAAAATAATTATCAGGGAGTATTTATATGAATGATTCCTATATAGCAGAGCGATTATGGGAAGATTTAAAGTTTAGACAAAGCCATTATTGGGCAAGCTTTCATCGTTTTTCATTGGCAATAATTTTAATAGATATAGCCCCATATATAAGACCTGAAATAGTAGAGCCATTAGGGAAAATGATTTTTATTTTTCCTCTAACGGCATTAGTTATATCAATTGTTTGCACATGGTATTTAGGTGCAGAATATCAACGGTTGGATATGGTTAGAGCAGCATATCAAAAAATATTAGATTACGATAAACTTGTTCCAAAAATGCCATTAGATAATAAATGGAATAAAATAGTAGCAATAAGAATGGGGGCAACTACTTCTGTAGCTTTTGGTGTAGGCTTCTCAGTTGCATCAGTTGTTAATTTTGTTGTGCTATGGAGTTATCCGTTCCATACGATAAATAACCATGCTCTAGTCAGAGAGTTGAGCGTTAATATTTGGACATAGAATCTATCAAAAAAGAGGTAAAAACTATATCTATCTAGCGATACACTCTGAGTCGAAATACTAATTATCTTTTAATAAGTGGGGTGACTCCTAACTAATCCATAGAGTGGACCGCTAGGTCTTGGCGGTTTCCAATAAACTTATGAGTGTTACGGTAGAGTGTTCATTCTTAATGACCGCTTTCCCTGACCTAGCGGCCGCTCATAGAGGTGTTGAGGCTGCAAAATTACTCCCAAATCACCTTTTTCAATGCTCTTTAAAAGCTAACGTAATGAGCTGATTTATTGCTTGTGCCGAGATCTCATCTGTGATCTAATAGATATTATTCACACTGAAATTAATTCCTATGGCCCATTACAAAGCTGATGATCAAAATGCACACAAATCTCTAGTAATATAGTCAGGTTGTTTTTTATCTACTTTTGGCGTACAATTATATTTATTTGATACGTCATCAGGTTCTGTTATGCAAACAAAATTAACACTCAGACTAGAAGATTCATTGATACAACAGGCAAAAAATTATGCAAAACAACATGATAAATCACTTTCTCAAGTTGTAGCTGATTACTTTCACATGCTGACACAACAAACTGAAAAATCAGGCATATCGCCCATCACAAAGTCATTAATTGGAATTTTAGACTCTAATGATGTCGATAAAAATGATTATAAACAACATTTAGAGGAAAAATATCTTTGAAGATAATATTTGACACTAATATTATTCTTGATGTTTTATTGAACAGAGAGCCTTTTGTTGAGGTGTCAGCTAATATTGTTAGTTCTGTAGAAAAGAAAAATGTTGAAGGTTATTTGTGTGCAACGACCATTACAACATTAGACTATCTAATCTCGAAACAAACAAATCAAAATACAGCGAGAAAAGAGATCTCAAAATTATTGAATATTTTTGAGATCTCAGAAGTTAATTCAAAGGTGCTTGATATGTCACTCAAGTCTGGTTTCAAAGATTTTGAGGATGCAGTTCAATATTACTCTGGTAAGTGTTGTGGTGTAAATGGTTTGGTTACAAGAAATGCAAAAGATTATAAGCAAGCAAAATTACCTATTTATACTCCTGATGAGCTGTGGGGAATTCTTTCAATTTCTTAATGACAAATGATGGGTGATGTCCTAGGTTCTCATTAAAATGAAATTTAATATAATCTTTTCCTTAGTTGCAATTTTTATCATATTATCACAGCTTTTTAAGGTCTGGTGGCCAAGTAAAAGTTTTGATTTAAGGATGTTTGAGCCAGAGAATTTACCTTTTTTGATTGTCTTTTTAATTGGAGTTGTCATGTGGGCAATTTATGTAGTTAAAAAGCACTAAAATATATAAATGGGAAAATTAAGACATATATGGATAAGCAATTAGTTTCTAAGTACGATTAAAGAGAAAAAATATGAGCATTATTGACGATGCAAAAGAAATAATATCAAACAGTGGAAACAATTTTCATTGCAAGATAATAAATAGTTTTGAAGAAAAAGGATGGTATACATTGGTAAGCCCTTATTCTACCGATACCGTTTGTCACTAAAAATCCACTTTACGACGGTGTACTTTTTGTTGGCCTCGCTTTGTTTTATGATCCATACGCCTTCGTTTTGAAGATTTTGTTGGTCTGGTTTGTCTGCGTTTTTTCTGTGCAATCATCGCTTTTAGAATAATAGCAACTAATCGATTTAAAGCATCTTCACGATTTTTATCCTGAGTACGAAAACTCTGGGCTTTAATGATAATCAAGCCATCCCGGGTAATATGGTGATCGTTCAGTTTCATCAGTTTTTCTTTGTAGCTGTCAGGCAAGGATGAGGCCTGAATATCAAAGCGTAAATGAACAGCGGTTGAAACCTTATTGACATTTTGACCACCAGAGCCCTGGGAACGAATAAAATTCAGTTCGATTTCCTGAATAGGAATAGAGACCTGATTTGAAATTTGCAGTAAAACACGATTCATGACTGTAGTTGATTTAACCTCTCACGTTAAATAAGTGTTCCTGTAAATGGTGTCCAGCGAGTCAATGAATAGAGGATATATTATTTCGTGATTTGACGCAGTCTGAACGCAATAATATATCCTCTATTTATTGACGGTTTATATCTTCGATATAGACACCACTTGGAAACAGATATTCAGTAATCCCAATGCAAAAACAGATATTTGTGCATCAGGGAGTTAAAGCTTTTAACCTTAATATTTTTCAGGTGGTCTATTGGTCATTGCAGCCCATAAATCTTTGAGGTTAAAGCCTGTTATAACCAGTCTCCCGGCAACCATTTTTGTGATTTTTTTAATATCCTGCCAAGGTTGAAAATGGCTGGCTCTGCGGTTTTTGTGATAAATGGTCGGAATGGTCACCACAGAAGTAAAATGTCCCTGCCAGGCCGCTTCGATAATGACTTCACTTTCAAAGACAAAGCCCTCACTGTTTTTTAATTTGACTAATTTCTTAAGCAGCTTGACTGGATAGGCTCGAAAGCCGGACTGACTGTCAGCGACACCATAACCTGCTGCCCATGAAATCCAGAAGTTAGCAAAACGGTTTGCCAGAAATCGGCCCAGAGGTTGAGTTTTTAAATTTCGTTCACGGGCACCAATCACCAGATCGTTGCTATTATCCTGATGATTCTGCAATAGCAGGGGGATATCTTCAGCCCGGTGCTGACCATCACCATCCATGGTGATAACGACATCAAATTTTTCCTTTATTGCTTGCTCAAAACCATGCCAAAGACAGCGAGCTTTACCCTGATTGTTGTTGTTTTCTATAATACAGAAAGAATGTTCATGGCTCATTGTCTGTAAAATACTGGCGGTATTATCGCTGGATGCATCGTTAACCACTATTAGTTGATCAGGTTGCTGCTGAAGCACTGATTTGATCAATGGCTTAATAGTGGCTTCTTCATTATAAGCCGGAATGAGAACCATCCACTTTATCCGGTTCATGTCATTCCGCCATTAATTGAAATGACCTGTCCGGAAATATAAGCAGCTTCATCGGACGCCAGAAAGCTCACCAGGGAAGCGACTTCGCTGGCTTCACCTGCTCGTTGCATGGGGACCATCTGACGAATCTTTTCAGGCGGGAAGTTATCATCACTCATGGCTGTTTTGATAATACCTGGTGCCACAACATTGGCTGTAATGCCTCGTGATGCCAGTTCAATTGAAAGTGATTTACAGGCACCGCTTAAACCTGCTTTGGCTGCAGCATAATTAGCCTGACCACGATTACCGGTAATACCGGCAATGGAGCTGATGGCAATGACTCGGCCCCAACGTGTTTTCATCATAGGCAGCATTATTGGCTGGGTAACATTAAAAAAACCATGCAGAGAAACATCAATGACATTATCCCATTGGGACTTACTCATACCGGCTAGAGGTGCATCCTGATGGATGCCGGCATTATGCACCAAAATCTGGATAGGATGTTCCTGCGTCAGCTCTGTCACTTTGACTGACGTTTGCTCAAAGTCAGTCAAATCAAATTGAATGGCCTGAGCAGAACCACCTGCTTTAAATATTGACTCAACCAGGGCCTGAGCATTTTCTATGTTTTGATTTGCGTGAACAATGACATGATAGCCATCATCGGCCAGGCGCAGGCATATAGCCTGACCAATTTCACCACTGCCACCGGTAACGAGCGCGTATTTCATAAGTAATTACTGAGTTTGAGTCAAAAAAACAGTAATTTTACCTGAAATTAGTGATTGTTGCTCACAAGTTATATCAAACTGATAAGTAAAGCCACTTTCATTACTCATTAACTGCTCGACTTTAATGATAATAGATTCTGTTGTTGGTGACATATTGTCAGAAAGAAAGGGTGTTTTTATTTTAATATTACGTACAGTGGCAATATAACCAGATTGTGCTGCATTGGATAACAGTGAGCCATGTACTGCCATTGCCTGAGCTGCATATTCAATACCATTAATTGAGGTGATTGTGCCGTTCAGTCGCAGCGGGTTATCTGCATCCAGATGACTAGTGGCAAGTGCTGTTAATGAGGTGTTATTAAATTGAATGACTTCATGTAATAAACACATGCTTCCTGCATGAGGCAGTCGTTGTTGGATCTCATGATGAGTGAGTTTTTGAATGAGTATTATCCTGTTTTTTTAGGCAAGTCTTATTACTGAGTTGAAATGTGATTTGAAGATCAAGTCCCTGCTCAAAATAGGGCAGGGTGACAGCTTCGTCTTTTTGTAAAGCAATAACATTCAATAAAGGTAATATCATGGCCTGAGGGTTTGACAAGCGTAATTCCTCTAAAGAGTGGCTAGACAAACTGCTGATGGATTCTGAACCACTGCCTGATGCTATCTCAATTTTGGCCAATGCATTATCTGAGCTCTGGCTTAAAATCAGCGCACAGGCAAATTCTTGCAAGACTTTTAATTGGGACTGGAAGGCTGGTGGTGGTATTTCATCATAACAAACCAGCAGGCAATCCCGTTGCTGTTTATTATCACTTGAATTTAATTGTACTGCTGCTTCAAGCAGGCCGGCTGACAGACTATCACTATAAGCAGTAATGCTGGTACTGGCTGTTTGTGATTGAGTGGCAATCGACCAGTAACCTGCAGGTGCATTATGCACAGAATTATGAAAGCGAGTGGGTGATACCGGACGTCCTTCCATGGCAAGTGCCAGACTGATTTGATTAAATGTTGTTAAGTCACCATTACTGCTGGAAAAAATTTGCAGACACTGGCTGAGTTCTTTCGGATCACCTGTCTGCTGTGCTGCAGATAAAGCCAGTTGGGTTACTCTTGTTGCACGTCTGCGTTCATTGGCAGGCAGGAGCGTTCCAAGTTTTTTATCAATGGCTTGAACTTTGTGTTTTTCCGGGCATTGGAATATGGATTGGGCTTCAGTCCAGTTCTTTATACCCGGTGCTGTAATGCCAATGGCTTTTATATAGCAGGTTAACATGGCTGATCACCAAAAATCAGGCAGCAATTATTACCGCCAAAGCCAAAAGAATTGCTGGCAACGGAATGTATGCTTGAAGTGGAATGATTACTTAAAGATGATTGCATTAAAATAGTTTGTGTAAAAGCAGGATCCGGGGTCAGGGTGTTAAGACTTTGCGGCATAAAATTGTGTTGAATGCAGAGCGCACTATAAATGGCTTCAACGCTGCCCGCAGCGCCTAAAGTATGCCCTGTCCAGCCTTTGGTTGAACTACAGGCAACAGGAGAAGAAAAAACTTGTGCCAGGGCTTTATCTTCCATTTGATCGTTGACCGGAGTGGCCGTGCCATGCAGATTCACATAATCAATATGGGCAGCATCCATTGCTGCACTCTCCAGAGCTTGTTGCATAGCCTGATATGCGCCACGGCCTTCTGGGTGAGGGGATGACATATGGTAGGCATCGGAACTTTCGCCATAGCCTCGTAAGTAGACAGGAGATTGTTGTTCATCTACTCGCTCGGCTTTTTCAAGTAAAATAAAGGCCGCTCCTTCACCAATGGATAAACCGCTGCGGTTCTGATCAGCAGGCCGACAAATTTCACTGGCCACCAGCTCGAGAGAGTTAAAGCCATAGAGTGTCGTCAGACAAAGACTGTCTACACCGCCAACAATCGCAGCATCACATAGGCCAAGTTCAATATAGCGGGCAGCGCTGGCAAAAACCTTGGCACTGGAAGAACAGGCTGTTGAAATAACCTGAGCCGGGCCTTTTAACTGGTATAGTTTTCGGATAAATTCAGTGATTGAAAAGCTATTATGTTGTTCTCGAAAATGACAGGATTCAGGTAATATTCCTGTGGTTTTAAAAAAATCGGACTGGTAAGCCAGCTCGGTGCTGAGAATGCCAGCGGTGGATGTCCCTAAAAATAATCCCAGCCGGTCAGCACCATAGTGCTGCTTTGCCTGTTCAACTGCAAAGTGAAAGTCATCCTGCTGTAAGGCCAGATAGGCCAGCTGATTGTTGCGGCATTGATAATTTATTAAGCTGCCTGGTAAGACTTGCTCTTCAATTTCATCGACACGGCCAATCCAGGTATCCAGTCCAACATCTAAAAAATTATTTTGTCTTAAGCCGGTAATACCATTTTTCAAGGCATCAAGATTTGCCTTATTACCACAGCCTGCGGCAGTCGTTACAGTAAAATGGGATAGTATTAAAGGTGAAGAAGAAATGGCAGCTTATCCTATGATTTTTCAAAAGTCTTTCTAAGGGGGTTATACATTGTGTTGCCAACAAATGCCCGAGCCAATAAAAAAGAGTATAGAGCTCCCAAAGAAGCTGTCAAGCCAATGGCCTTAAGTATGGGTAAGTCAGAAAGACTCAGTGCACCGAACATAATCAATGTTGAGATCAGACAAATTATAACAGAAACATGAGCAACTTCAGGAGAACTTTTTAGTTCATTTGAATTTTGCATGGGTATGAGCATAAAAATACTATAATCAATGCCCAGTCCAACGACCAATAGTAGAGTGACCAGATGGAAGATAGACAGACTGTAGCCCATTAGAAGCAATGTGGCAATAGTTAAAATAACCGCACCGGTAAAAGGCCAGATCACAAGAAATTGCTTTGATATTTTTTCCCCCAGAGAATTTTTTGTAGAGTCGTTTTGTAAAGGGAGTTGCAAGGGGCCTTGCGAAGAAATTTGAAAAAAAAGTACTACAAAAATTAACAGGCTGCCAAACAGGAACCAGATCAGAGCATCATTGCGATAGTTGCTTAACACGCTTTCTGTTTGAGTTTTTAAATCCAGTAAGCGGACAGAAAAATTTACCTGCTGATTGAGTGATTGGATGGGGATGTCGTTTTTTACTCCCTGGAGGGGAATAATTGCTGTCCACTCTTTTCCTTCAGCATAAAGCAAAGCTTTTATTTTATCCGTTATAAAGTCACTTTTGTGTGGTTCGCTCAAAAGTGACTGGATGGTGAGCAGCTGCATTTGTTTGCTATGCTTCACGGAAGCTATGAAGGGTGAAAATGCCTTTTCAGACAGTGGACTGTTTTCTAATATTTTTTCTAAACGTTGTTTTAACTCACTTTCTTCAGGCAGTTCTGACTGCTGTTCTACTTGAAATTTTAAGCTGGGTAAATAATGATTTGCCATATCATAACCAGAAATAAATCCCTGTTTCTTTAAATGATCTAATGGTGCTTTTAGTAATTCAGATTGTTGCAAAATTTCTTCGATTGAGCTTGATTGAAGTATAAATGCATAACGTAATTCAGGCAGGCCCATTGAACGACGTAAGTCAAAGTCCAGTTGTTTTTGTTTCTGTGGTACCGGACTCATTGCTGAGAGATCATTTTGCCATAGAGTTGATTGTTGAAAGCTTATATAAATCAGGGCAATAACGGGAAGAATGATAGCTAAAGAAACAGTCCATTTGGGTAATGGGTATTTAACTAGAAAGAGCAATACATTAGTGGATGATAAGTGACTGTTTGTGGTGATGTCTTTGTCAGCATTATTAGAAACAGTGTTTTTATAATTGCTGTTTTTATAGACGGAAAACTGAGGAAGTAAAAAACGAGTCACTCCTGCCGCAGTTATTAAGCCGATCATGGCAAATAAACCTAATTGACGTAAACCGGAAAAATCAGACAAAGTAATTGCTGAAAGACCAATAAGAGTGGTCACTAATCCCAAACGTATTAGTGGCCAGATAGATTGCATAATCGTTGCTTGTAATTGCTTTCCCTTAGAAGGTAAAGATCGAGAAAGTAAAATGTGGCTATAAAAATGTACAGGGTAATCCACCGCAATACCAATGATAGTGATGCCAAATGCAATGGTGATACCATGGATAAAACCATCAGATAGAATAACTGTGCTTATACCAGCTAATATAGCAAACCCAAGAGGTAAAGCAATGAGTATCAGTATTTTTACTGAGCGAAAAAACCAGAAAAGAAAAACCATTAAGGTAATTGAGGCAATGACAGAGATGAACTTTATTTGTGTGCTGATGGATTTTTTTGATTCAAGTGCAAATACGGGGGCACCGGTTAAAACATAAGTCAAATTGTCATTTGTGTTAATCAGTTGTTCAATGTTTGATGTAATTATGTCAATATTTTTTTTCTGTTGTATCAGGTCGTAAGCATCTGCACGAGTTTTAACAAACAGCAGGCTTTGTTTACTCTGTTGATCAAACCAGACGTCATAATGTTTCTGTAATTTTTGAGTTTGCCATTTTTTAAGCAAATTAAACCAGAGCATTTGAGGATCTTCTGAAAATAATTTTTGTTCCATTGGACCCGGCATGAGTTGTAATTTTTGTAACAACTGATCAAAACTACTGCTTAAACCTTTGGCTGAAAAATCAGCATCAGCATTTGATTGTAATAAATAGCGATATTGATAATAGGGCTCAATCAGTAAATCAGTCAGCGATAAGCTACCATTGTGTACTGAAATAAATTGCTTATTATTTTTTAAGAGGGCTGCTAATTTTTTATTTATATCCGCTAGATGTTTTGAAGGCTTATGTATTTTAACAGTCGAAGACTTATTTATATTGACAGTCGAAGACTCTTTTATATTAACAGTTGAAGACTCTTTTATATTAAACGCTGAAGGCTCCTTTATATTAAACGCTGAAGGCTCCTTCAAAGAAAGTGATATTAATAATATCTTACCTGCTTCCCCCTGTGTTAGCTGATGCTTCATGACTCCATCAATTGTATCCTGGGCTTCAGGAAGAAAAAAAGTAATATTAGAACGGACTTGTAGAAAGTTGGATAAATAAAAAATTAAGCTCAGGCCTATAGCAAGCCATAGAAAAATAATAGAGTATGACTTAAATGTGAGTCTATTCATCTATTTAGTCGAGACTTTATAATAACATCGGTAAAATACAACTCTGACCTTTCACCACCCAGACCGGTCATGATTATTTTAGTAATATGCTTGTCCTGGAAAAAAACATCAATTTTTTTATCAGTATGTTTTTGTTGTTTTTCCTGTGTAAAAGGATCATTTATCAGTGATTTCAACTCAAGGAGAGTCTGTTGGTCTGATAGGTGAGTGATTTTATACTTAAAATAGTGTGTTAGCTCAGACGATTGCCCTTTAAATAACCCGAAAAAAAGTGCTCTAAGCTGTTTAAACTGTGGGTAATTGTTTAGTGAAACTTCTTTTTTTATTGCTTTACCTGATGATTCCAAATCATAATTGTAAAGTATCAACTTGTCCTGACTAATAACTATTTTTTTCTTTTCAGGAGTTTCTATATATTTAATAAAGGTCTCAGGGCTAATATATTCAATATATCCTTGATACAATCTGGGGTATTTAAAAAATAATGAAAAACGTTTTTCTTTATAGGTCAGTTTAATGTGCTCTATTTCAGAAAAAGGTGATAGTAATTTCTGTAATGCCTGTTCATTTTGTGCATAGACGAAACAGGGTGTGAGTAATAAAAAAAGAAAAACTAATTGTTTAAATGATTTCAAATCAAGCACTCTCAAAATCTTGCCAAAAATCATAAAAGTTATACCAGTTGTATGGTGACTCAATGGCATGCTGTTCTAAAACATTTGCATACTCCTGCATGAGTTGCTGCAGCTTTAAGTCCCGTTCTTTTCTAGGCAAGTCGACTTGGTCACAAAGTTTATGAAAATACACATCATATTGATTGCCGCCACGATGCAGGGCAAAGCACAAAATAACTGGAGCTTTAAGTAAATAAGCAACGATTAAAGGTCCCGTTGGTAACTTAACAGTATCGCCTAAAAAATGACAGCGAGTCGTGCGATCATCCTGTTCAACTCTATCTGCTAACATACCAATGACATAACCTGCTTCAATATCCTCCTGTACTCGAAGCATAGCATCAGGAGAGCCAATGTGTATCACATCATTTTTTAGTTGAGGATTGAGTTTTTCAAAGGCTCGATTAATACTTTGTTTATCATTGTTGTACATAAGTGCACGAATTTTAATGTTATCTGTCTCATTGGCAAGTGCTCTTAGAGCATCAAAGTTACCAAGATGAGAACCTAATAACACAGTGCCTTTCCCCTGTTTTACATAATCAGTCAGTAAATATTCATTGTGTAGTTTGATATTAAATTTGTGAGTTTTTCCAGTAAGAAAAAAAACCCGGTCTAATAGCATGTTAGCAAAACTATAATAGTGTTTATAGAGCTGTAAGACACCGGGGCTATTTTTTTTTGCTGTTTTAAAGTTGCGTTGTAAATAACGTTTTGAATATTTTTTTGTGGATGAGTTGAGAACAAAATAAAGAACGATTGGAAATAAAAACAGACGACCTACGGTACGACCAAGATTTATAATAATCCAAATAATTAAATCAATCAGCCAGGGATTGCCGCGATCCTGAGTTTTTTTCCAGTTCTTAGTCATAATTGAAAGAACCTTTGGCGATTGTTTTTTGATTGTCAACCATGATTTCAAAGTCAATTTTTCCAGGATGTTTTGTCTTCTTATAGTGAATGATACAGGGCGTATCTGCTCTTAAAATTTGAATGAATTTTGAGTTGTTGAACTGTGTAATGTTTTTATTGGTTTTATTCTGCCATAAACGTAAAACCTGATCTAAAATTACAACTGCCGGGACAATTGGATCACCGGGGAAATGTCCGGGAAGGGATGGATGCTTATGACTGACAAGCATCTCTTGTTCAAAGGAAAAAAATAGGGGTGTGTTATTGTCCAAGCTGTTGTTCCTGCATTTTTTTTAGTTCAGCCTGAGGTAGCTTTCCAGTTGCATTTCTTGGTAAGGCATCAACAAAATAGATTTTTTTAGGGAGAAAAATACTATCAATGCTTTGTTTCAGCCAGGCACGGATCTTTATCGTCATTTGCTTTTTATCAATAATAGCAATATTGTTTGGATTAGTTAAAACCACGAAAGCAACCAGTTGACCCTCTTTAATATCAACAATGTTTTTGTCTATATCTTCAATCGCAGGCTTATTAAAAAAACTGCTCAGATAAAAACAGCCATCTCTGAGTTCTTCATACGATTGTAAATGATGATTTAGATAGGCAAGTGATGTTCGTTTCCCAGCCAGGTTAATTAAGTCTTCTTTCCTACCCTTGAGAATAAAATGCTGTTCATTTAAGAGGTTAATTACATCATTAAATAAAAAAGTTTGGATGGAGCGGGTGGTATTGATTTGAATATCATGCTCATCAATCGCATTGAGACTAATATCCTCAAGTACAGCCCATTGATCTGTTTCTATTGTTCTTCTATAAGCCATTGATCCGACTTCGGTACAGCCAAAAATTTCCATTACTCTAGCGGTATAGTATTGTTCACATAATTGCGCTAACTCTGGCTGCAGCGGTGCTGTTGCAGATATAAACTGTTTAACCCCAGGTAAAGGAACTTCTGTTTTAATACAGGCTTTTAAATGTAAGGGTGTTGTAATGAGGCTGGTTTCAATGGTTTTATTTTGTGTGTGTGCATGCTGGGTCAGTTCTTCCAGACATTGGGTGATATCCTGAGGAAAAAAAGGTTTGTGGGAATGCAGCAGAAAACCATTTTGTAAGGCCACCATAATACTGGCTTCTAAACCATACATATGTTGAGCGGGTACTGTTGCTAACAGTGCAGGGATTATGTTGTTACTATTTTCAATAGGACTGGAACTATTTGAAAACAGGTCTTGAGTCAGATGTTCGGCGGCACTTATCAGATCATGCCATTGTTTAATATAAGGCTTTGGCTGTCCTGTGCTTCCAGAGGTGAAAATAATAACGGTATTTCTCTGCGCTTCTATATCTGGAATAATTGACCATAAATATTGGTCTGATAGTTTTTTTTCAGATGATAAATTTCTTTTGTCTAATAACTCTTTTAAGTCAACGGTCTGACTGCTGCCAAGAGAACTCTCATATTCTGATTCAAATTCAGATAATACGATAAGTTCTGCATAGTTTTTTCTTAGTTGAGTCAGAACATGAGGAGTGACAGTGGAAGGAAATAAGCTGATACTTTGCTGTTTTAAACCCAATAAAAAACCCAGTAAAAAATAATAACGTTCTTCGTAGAGATTGAGTAAATGCTGGTGCTTGGGAATTTTATCAGCAAGAAAATCGACGGTTTGCAGTAATTCAGCAAGGCAGATTGCTCTGCCCTGGAAAAAAACAATGGGGGAACTTAATGAGCAGTTCTTAAAAACTGGAAGGTAAACAGGATGGAAAACAGGCTCAGTCAACATTAGCGTAGTAACTCACGCTGATCAATAGTCATCAGTTGTTGGACAAATCGAGTGGGGGATACCCATTCTTTAAACCAGAACATTCGAAACAGCCATTCTGCTATAAAAAGTCCTAGCATCAGTAGGTAGTTAATAAAATTGGTAAACAGAGACCAGGTTTCCAGTGAAGAAAACAAAGTCAAAGCAAGGGTGTTAATAAGAAGTAATACAATCAATATTACCCAGACCCAGGTCACTTTTTCAGTATACTGCATTGCACCGGGTTTATCCTCTTTTTCAGTCAACTGATAAAAACGACTGATTAAAGGTGTGTGTCCCGGTAAAATTGAACGAAGAAATGGATATAAAATAAGTAAAATCATTATTATCGGTGGTAGATAGATAATGGAATGATCAATTAAGAAGTATGAAACCAGAGCAATAGAGCAGAGTAGAAAAAAAATACCTGATTTGATTGTTATCAATTTGTTGGATGTACTGCTATTGGCATCAGAGTCTGGGTGAGATGAAAAAGGTTGGGCCACGATAAAATAAAAAACAGGCAATAAACAAGCCGTGACAAATGGCACCTCATAAACAACACTGAGGTGTACCACTATGGGATAGATAAAAAATTGAAATCGAGCAATGGTGTCTAACATATCAATACTCGTCTCTTAATCTCTCTTTTGTTTATGAATAGTATTGCCAGGTAGGGATGAATTATTTAGTTTTGTTTTCAGCAATATGTTGAGCCAGAGCACGTAAAGAACGAAAAATTTCACGGTTCTTGCTGTCATCGGAGCGTAACTGAAAACCAAACTGTTGGGTAATTGCCATTGCCAGCTCCAGGGCATCAATTGAATCCAGAGCCAGGCCTTCGCCAAAGAGGTAATCTTCTGGGTTGATGTCAGTGATTTCAATATCCAGATTTAAGGTATCAATAATGAGTTGTGCTGTCTGGTTTTCCAGTTCAGCATCGTTTTGTACATTTTGTTTTGTATGAGTGTTGCTTTGGTTCATTTACGCTAACTTTTTAAGTTTTTTAATAATCCTGCTATTATACCATCTATTTTTTCCAGTCTGAAACCATATATGATAGAAACTTATGTTTGAGTCGCTTATGCCAGAGAGTAGTGCTGTTTGTATTAAATATGTGTCGCATAGTCAGCTTCCGGCGGCCTTATCTGATATTGATCAGCAGAAGAAGACACCTTTGCTCTTGCTTGATCATTTTCAAGCAACACCCTCTTTATCTGAGCAAGTCTCTTACCCGTCAGAGCAGTCATTTATCCATCTGCAGTCAGGTTTGGAAAGTATTGATGAAAAGCAATGTGAATTATGGGTTGGTAACGGGCAATGGACTCAAGGTCAAAAGAAACTAACAGGTGGTGTAGCGTTATCATTTCGTTTTAATCAGGATATGCTGATTGGCAGTTTGTCTGTTTCTCTGCCGTCTGGTTCTTCACTGCAATGTCTTAGTCAATCCTACTATGAGCAAATTATTGATTTTATCACTGTTCAGAATAAACCCAGATTACTAAGAGTGTGGAACTATTTTCCCGATATAAATCAGGTGGATAGCTCATTGAAGGATTCTCTGGAACGTTATCAGGAATTTTGTATCGGCAGACATAATGCTTTTGCATCTAGTATGCAAAAAGAATTTGAATACCCAGCAGCCAGTGCTGTCGGTGGTTGTTCTGACTCTGTTTCATCAAAGTTGGTTATTATTTTTATTGCCATGAATCAGCAGGGAAAATTTTTGGAGAATCCAGACCAAATCAGTGCCTATCAATATCCCAGTTATTACTCTCCCAAAAGTCCTTCTTTTTCCAGGGCATCAATTTCTCAGACGGAAAGATTCCAACAATTGTATATTTCAGGTACGGCCAGTATTGTGGGACATGAGAGTAAGTTTCAAGGTGATATCATCAATCAGACACATCAGACAATAAGAAATCTGAAGCGTTTGATAGAATATAGTAGTGAAAATTATGTTGCTGATAATACACTCAGTTTAATTCGTTCATCTGTCGGTGCTCCAGTGATCAAAGTTTATTTAAGAAACCCGGCTGATAAAGCGAAGGTTGCTCCCATCATTCAGGCTTTTTCATGCGATTCCGAGTATATCTGTTATTTACAGGCTGATATTTGCCGTCAGGAGCTGGATATTGAAATTGAAATGCTGATGACATTAAACCGGTAATTTACTTTTTTCTCCGGCAATTTCTCTGACCAGCCGGGGCAACATATAACCGGGCAAAGCATCTCTAAGTTGTTGATATATCCTGCCTGCATGGTTATCACTGACCTCAAAGTGGGCACTGCCCTGAACTTTATCCAGCATGTGCAGATAATAGGGAATAATATGATGTTCTATCAGTAATTCACTTAATTGCCTCAAGGTCTCAACATTATCATTTACACCCTTTAATAAAACCGACTGGTTCAGGAGGATGACATTGTTTTTGCGGAGTTTTTCTATACTTATCTGTGTGTCTGAGCCCATTTCCTGAGCATGGTTGATGTGCAGGACCATAAGGATCTGAAAGCGATTATTGTTCAGAGCTTGAAGAAGTTCATCATTGATGCGTCCAGGCTCGACAATGGGGAAACGGCTGTGGAATCTGAGGCGTTTAATATGAGGAATTAATTCCAGCATGGATATCAACTCAGTCAGACGCGCATTAGAAAGAGAAAGAGGATCTCCGCCACTGAGTATGACTTCCTTGATAGATGGATCTTGCAGGATCAATTGCACATTCTTTTTGATTGCTCCCCACAGGTGCCCCTGGTCATCGTATGGATAGTGCCGGCGAAAACAATAGCGGCAATTAATAGCACAACTTGGGGTCACCAGCATCAGCGCACGGCCATCATACTTCTGTAACAAGCCGGGCTGACAAAGACTATTCGCTTCCTCCAGGGGATCTTTGCTATAAGCAGCACTGGGTTTCAACTCGTTCTGGACAGGAAAAATCTGCATTAAGAGAGGATCCGCAGGATTGCCAGACTCAATCTTGTCCACATAAGAAGCAGGGACTTTGAAGCGAAATTCCTTTGCTGCATCGGCTGAAAAAAACATCTGCTGAGGTGTCAAATCAAGTTGCTTCAGTAATTCTAAAGGATCGGTATAATAGGCTTTGTCCTTACTGATGGCCTTACTTTTAAACTGGTTTTCATCTTGAATTCGGGGTATCATATCGGATTAATTTAACTGTTATTTTGAAGTCATTGAGTTTTTTATACTTTTGCATATTTTGCACTTAAAAACATCAGTTAAAACATCTTTTTCATGTTCTGTTTATAATTTTTATTTAAAGAGTGATTTATGGCGAGCTACAACACTAATGAATTTCGTTCGGGTTTAAAGTTAATGATTGATGGTGATCCCTGTTCAATCCTTGATAATGAAGTGGTTAAGCCAGGCAAGGGCCAGGCATTTAATCGCGTTAAAATTCGTAATTTAAAGACCGGACGTGTTGTTGAGCGAACTTACAAATCTGGTGAATCGGTTGAAGTTGCCGATGTGATGGATACTGAGCTTCAATATCTGTATAACGATGGCGAACAATGGCACTTTATGCATCCGGAAACATTTGAACAGATGGCAGCCGATAAGACTGCTGTTGGTGATGCCAATTTATGGCTGAAAGAACAGGATATGTGTACCGTGACGCTGTGGAATGGTAATCCTCTGGCGGTAATGCCACCGAACTTTGTTGTTTTAACGGTAACCGATACTGATCCGGGACTTAAAGGTGATACTTCGGGCGGCGGTGGAAAACCAGCAACTCTTGAAACAGGTGCAGTTGTTCAGGTTCCTTTGTTTATTGCTATTGGCGAAGCGCTTAAGGTTGATACTCGTACCGGGAAATACGTTTCTCGTGCCAAGGACTGATCCTTCGTTTACGAGTTATTAGTTTAAAGTAATATGATAAAGCACTGGCAGGCGTCAGCTTCGTTTGATTTAATCAAACTCAGGGCTGATACACTCAGAAAAATACGTTCTTTTTTTGATAATAATAACGTGCTGGAAGTTGATACGCCAACCCTGTCTTGTGCAACGGTTCCTGATCCCTTTATTGAGAGTTTTCGAACTCAATATCTTCCTCTGACTCAAACTATGCAGACTGATAATTACTATCTGCACACGTCACCTGAATTTCCCATGAAACGTCTGCTTGCTTCGGGAAGTGGTTCCATTTATCAAATTTCCAAAGTGTTTCGCCAGGGAGAATCCGGACGAAAACATAACCCGGAATTTACTTTACTTGAGTGGTATCGAGAAGGCTGGGATCATCATCAACTTATGGAAGAAGTCAGTTCTTTACTGAATTCGTTATTGATCCCATATATTGATTTGACTGAAGCGGATTTGATCACCTATGAAGAGGCTTTTAAAAAAAAATTGGGTTTTAATCCCCATACCATTTCAAAACCCGATCTGCTTGACTGTGTTAATCATGCTGGTCTGGCCAATGTCCTTAATCATGATGAACATAGAGATCGCTTTTTAGAGCTTTTATTCAGCCATGTTATTGAGCCCAGCCTTGGTGTTAAGAATGAGGATAATGGAGATATAAGGTCTAACATTTGCTTGCTCTATAATTATCCGGCCAGTCAGGCTTCTCTGGCGAAAACAGCCTTATATCAGGGTCAGTTAGTTGCTGAGCGATTTGAAGTTTTCATCAATGGTATGGAGATAGGTAACGGCTTTCATGAATTGAATGATGCCAGGGAGCAAAGAAATCGGTTTATAGCGGACAATCGCAGCAGAAAACAAATGGGGATAAAGCAAATACCCATGGATGAAAATTTTCTTGAAGCGGTCGAAAATTTACCCAAATGTGCTGGAGTGGCCATTGGTATTGAGCGTTTATTGATGGTGATGAGCCAATCGGAACATATTAATGATGTGCTTGCATTCCCATTTGAACGAGCTTAAGCCTAAATCCCAAACAAGGGGAGAGAGTGCATGAACAGTCAATATGGCGGGCAGTCATAACAACAAACAGGTTATCTGATAGGTGAAGTCTGAGCTACTACATCTTAAAACTCACTACCTTTTTAGGAGGCTCGCCTCACATCAAAGTTTTAGAGCCAGCCAAACTTGGATTTGGCCACCATCATGTGTAGTAACATAAATTTCTACACAATGATGGTGGGAAAACTTAAGTTACATAGAAGTCCTTTGTCTTCCCATTTGATGCTGTTTCTGTTGAGTTGAAAATTCTTCACGAGAGATTTTTCCATCAGAATTTGTATCAATATCCTGAAATACAGTGATATTGCCTGTATTTCTCATTTGATAACCCTGTTGTATTCTATTGCTGATGCGCATACTACGTGCTTCAATAAGTTCTTGTTCGCTAATATAACCATTATTGTTCCCATCAAATTCTGCAAATTTTGGCATATTACGACCACGATTCATGACTCCACTCTGTCCTTGTCTCATGCCCATACGCTGGCCTTGCATTTTTTGCCTCTGCGACTGCTGTCCACGGGCAAGTTCATCAGGATTTAATTGGCCATCTTTATTTGTATCGAATTGATTGAAGTTTGGTTCTGAGGCCATACTTCGCACTGGAAAACCTAAGGCTGCTTTATTTTCCATTCGTAGTCCTCGTATGGTATTAAACTCATCCTGACTGATAGAACCATTAGAATTAATATCATAACTATTAAAAGGAATTGGTCCTTGCTGAGGCAATGGTTCAGCCTGTAAACTTTGTACACAGAAAAGTGTTGTGATAATACAAGCAGATAACATAACCAATGGTTTTTTTTGGAAGATTGTATTGTGTAATGTTTTAGTAGCCATGACTATTCTCCTTTTTTAGAAAATAAAATCTTTTTCTTTATCTTGACTATCAGTCTACTCCCCAATCTTGAAGTCAGTATGAATATAATGTGGAGAAAATAAGGAGTTTAATGCTAAAATGTTTTTTTGAAAAATTCAGATCAGTTTTGAAATCAACTTGTCCTAAAGCCTATTCTTGACTATTATTAAATTTAAACTAATAAAAAAAATCTTGTCAATCAATCAATCAATTACCCATCTTAAATAAATTTGTGATTTTCTAAAACTTATTTACATCAGGACTTGAGAATATGCATTTGAATAAGTATATACAGTGGTTACTAGCAGCATGTTTGCTATTAAATCTATCTATAAGTCAGGCTTTGGAAACTGTGCCGGTTATTCATCAGACTGCAGTACGATATTTTTATCTCGATGGTAATGTTGAGGCTATTAACAAAACCACTGTATCGGCCCAAACATCGGGTGAAATAAAGGAAATTCTGTTTGATGTTGATGATTTTGTTGAAAAAGACAGCATCATTCTTTTCTTAAAAAATACAGAACAACTGGCCAATGTCAAAAAGGGAGAAGCCGCTATACAGGAAGCCAGGGCACTCAATTTGAAAGCTCGTCAGGAATATGATCGGCTAAAAACAATCTATGAAAAAAAGCTCGTATCTAAATCTTCTATGGATGAGGCAGTAGCACAATTGCATGCGACCAATGCCAGGTTGGACGCAACTCAAGCAGGATTGACTCAGGCACAGGAACAGCTTTCCTATACTAAAGTATTAGCACCATATAGCGGCATTGTTATTCAGCGACATGTCGAGCCTGGAGAGGTTGTTCAGCCTGGTATACCCCTTATGACAGGCATATCACTTGAACATTTGCGAGTTAGTGTGGCCGTACCACAAAGCTTGATCAATAAATTGCGTCATTTTTCTAAGGCCGCCATTATACTTCCAGAAACGGGCCAGATTGTTAATGTAAATAAAATTACAATTTTTCCTTATGCTGATCCATCGACTAATACTTTTCAGGTTCGTCTTGCTCTTCCTGTCGGGATAAAACAGTTATTTCCCGGAATGTTTGTCAAAGTTTCTCTGGTAACGGGAGAGAAACAGAAATTAACGGTGCCGTCTAAGGCCGTTGTCTATCGTTCTGAGGTGACAGGTATTTATGTCGTGGCTAAGGATGGCCGAATCAGTTTCCGACAAATTCGTAGCGGCGGTGAAAATGGAAAGGATACCATTATTATCCTTGCAGGACTGGACGAAGGTGAACAGGTAGCATTAGATCCTATCGCTGCGGGTGTATTATTGATTAAGCAGCGTAAAAAAGAAAAGAAGGAGAGCCAGAGTGAATAAACTGGGTATCTCTGGTCTTATAGCCAAAGCCTTTCTTACTACACAAATAACACCATTATTAGCCCTTGTGGGTATTTTAATCGGGCTGTTTGCTGTGGTGGTCACTCCCAGAGAGGAAGATCCGCAAATTAACGTGACGTTTGCAAATGTGTTTATTCCCTTCCCTGGTGCGACAGCTTCGCAGATAGAGCAACAGGTAACAACACCAGCTGAACAAGTACTATCAGAGATTGTTGGTATAGAACATGTTTATTCTTCATCTATGCCTGGCATGGCGGTTTTGACCATACGTTATAAAGTCGGTGAAAATAGTACGGATGCGATTGTGCGTTTGTACAAT
>JADGEM010000071.1 GCA_016744375.1 Gammaproteobacteria bacterium | reverse complement strand
CGACAGCAAGCGTTACATGGATGTACTTGAAGCGTCCCCAGTTAGACGAACCAGTGTCGGGTGCAATCGACAGGCTCAGCATTTTGTCCGAACGCCCCCTTCTTTTTCTCTTGATTTTCAAATTACTGCTACGGTCGTAAAGTGTCTATTGATAATGGTAAAAGTGCATTAAAATGATGGGCTGGAATTAAGTCACAGCCGGTTTTCACTTAAATATAATAAGCCCCTTTAGTCATAACCTTAGACATGACTTTCATTGCCAGCTGTACAGCCCTGGGTAAGTCGGCAGCGCCGGCATTTTCTGCAATGATCGCATGATGTAACTCATCTTCTTTCATTTGCTCTAGAATCGCACGGCTTTTGCTATCATTGGGTGACATTTGAGCAAGGTGGCTATGGAGGTGTCGAACGACCTGATGTTCGGTTTCAGAAACAAATCCGAGGCTCCATTTGTCTCCGGCCTTGCCTGCAATTGCCCCAATTGTCAAAGAGCCCATATACCAGAATGGACTCAAATAACTGACATGCGTTCCCAATTCCTTACAGCGGCTATCACACCAGTCGAGGTGATCATTTTCTTCTTGTGCCGAACGAACCATTTGTTGACGGATATCCGGTAATTTGGCTGTGAGTGCCTGGCCCTGATACAGTCCTTGAGCAGAAACTTCACCGGCATGATTGATGCGCATCAGACGGCCGGATAATTTTCTTTCGGAGTCACTGAGCTCTCCTTCTGTTTGAGTTTCTGCCGGGTTTTTTCTTTCGGTCACTTCTGGAGTCCCAAGAAGTGTTCGGATACCTGTATCAATATTGAAAAGAAAGTGATCCAGAGCTGAGTATTGACGATCGTTTATTGACATGCTTTTCCTCATGCTAAGTTTTAATTAATTGACGTGCCAACAGGCGAACAGGGTGCAGTACATCAACTTTTCGACCAATTTTTGCTTCATGTTTTTCTAAGCCCTGCTTAAAATGCAGGCTGCACCCAATGTTTGAAGAGACTATTGTCTGATAATGCTGGGGAGTGATATCACTGATTTTTTCATCAAGCAGCTTATCTGCAACCTCCGGGTATTGAAGCATATAACTGCCGGCGGCACCACAACAATACTGATCGCTAATCTTAATTAACTGAATATCCGGAATTTTCTTCAATAAGTCAAATAATAACGTTTCCTCTTTTAAGACATTTTTTAAACTACAGGGGATATGGACGCCAATAATATGTTGGGCGTTTTTGTCTTCACCTTCTTTCTTAGTGCCTAGTGGTGTAAACTCAATCAGATTGTCCTTAATGGCCCGAGCTAAAAAAGAAACAATATCCGTTACTTTAAGGCTCAGTTCATTGGCACCGGAAAGGTGGCTTAATTGATTGTATCCCTTAAGCTGCCCAGTGCAGCTATTGGTCACTGAAATAAGTGCCTGACTTTTTGATGATAATTGTTCAAATTGATGAATGTTCTGTTTTGCCAGAATTTCCATGTGCTCAGTATCACCCTGACGAGCACTGATGGCTCCACAGCATTGTTGTTTGTCAGGCACTAGAACATCAAACTGGCAAGCATTTAAGAGTGTAATGGCATCAAGTAATGTTTGTTGTTCAAACAGATCGCCGCTGCACCCTTTAAATAAAGTCACTTGAGGGTTTGATTGGCCTGCTGCTGGATAAAATCCCTGAACTGGAGGGGTTTGTGATGAACTTGAGTTCATTTGCCGGCTTAAACTTTGTAGAACCTCCAGTGTGGAAGATTTTGATTCCTCTTTCTCAATACTTTCTTCCTTTGACTTTGGTGAAATTCGGCTTAACATCGCATTTAATGGTGAGATTGCTTTTGCTGAGAATTTGAGCAAAGGATGTAATGACGGCGTTGTTAATAATTTCTCACTGAGTTTTTGTTTAAGTGAGTGCTGGCTGAGAGGGTACTCGCTGGCAATGAGTTTTCTGCCCAGGAGATTGAGCTGGGTGTAGTCTACCTGAGATGGGCACACCTTTTCACAGGCACGGCAGCCCAGGCAGTGATCAAGTGCCGTCAATATGGCATCACTGGCTTCAAACTGCTTTTCTGCCAGAGCCTTATAAAGAGAGATTCGGCCGCGTGGTGATTCATTTTCAGTTCTGAATAGTCTATAAGTTGGACAGTGTGGAATGCACAGGCCGCAAAGTACACATTGATTGGCAAGCTGAGAAATTGTTTGTTGAAGAGTCAAAAAGTAATCCAAAAACTAAATAGGTGCCTATCCTTTTCTGTGAGGGGGTTGCATTCCGACAATCTCCGAATAGACACTCAATGAGTAAATTCTGCTATTATATCACCAATTCTGAAACAGTCCTTCTTTAAAATAGGGAGCTAGTAAATCAATATGTCTTATTACTCAAAGCATTTATTCGTCTGCACAAATGAACGTGAAGATGGAGGCCCCTGCTGCCAGCGTTTTGATACCCGAAGAATGCGAAAATATGTTAAGAATAAATGCAAAGAGCTGGGGATTCATGGGGAGGGACAGGTGCGTATTAATAGTGGCGGCTGTATGGGGCGTTGTAATGAAGGACCGGTTATTGTTATTTATCCTGAAGCTGTCTGGTACACTTTTGTTGATGAAGAAGATCTCGATGAAATTATAGAGCAGCATCTATTAAAGGGAGAAATTGTTAAACGACTGCAATTACCGGGTTGAAGTATTGCTTAGAAATGTAGAGGGCTGCCCTAAGTCAGAAAAAACTGATAAACAGTTAACACTTTCGCCTCTAATTTTAATAATCCTATTGACAAAGACAGGCTGTATTAGTATATTATTATTCAACTGATTACTGTTCACATGAAGTGACAGCAGTTATTTTATACCTCCATCCTCCTTTGGTGGTTTTTATAACGGCGCAGCTCCCCCCCCCCCTTGGTTGCGCCTTATTTTTTATTACTCATTCTCTTGCTAAAATCCTGATTAATACAACAAATAAAACAATCCTGATTAATTTTAAAAAATACTTCTTTAATGATTAAAACTCATGTATAATCTCGGGCTCTTTGAAACACAAGTGTTTCTTCTTCTTTTGTAATAACTTTAATTAAGTTCATATTGCAAAGAGAATAATAAACAGGAATGCTTATGTTGAATAAACAAAATTTTAATATACAGGCGCTGTAACAATGAAGACATATAGTGCGAAACCAGAAACTGTTGAACGTGACTGGTATATCGTTGATGCTGAAAACAAAACCCTGGGTCGTCTGTCAACAGAAATTGCCAGACGTCTTCGTGGTAAACATAAGCCAGAATATACACCACACGTTGATACTGGCGATTACATCATTGTAATCAATGCTGAAAAAGTGCATGTCACGGGTAACAAAAGAACGGATAAGATGTACCATCACCATACTGGTTATATTGGTAATCTGAAAAGTATCAGTTTTGATAAATTGATTGAAAAAGCACCTGAGCGTGTGATTGAAAACGCAGTGAAAGGTATGCTGCCTAAGAATCCACTGGGTCGTGCAATGTACAGAAAAATGAAAGTCTATGCTGGCAGCGAACATCCTCATACAGCTCAGCAACCTAAGACTCTAGAAGTTTAATCGACGACCTTAAGAATAACAGGATAAATTATGACTACACAATATTATGCAACAGGTCGCCGCAAAAGCTCATCTGCACGCGTTTATTTACGTCCAGGAAAAGGCGAGATTACTATCAACAATCGCCCAATTGAAGTATTCTTCGGCCGTGAAACTTCAAGAATGGTTGTTCGTCAGCCACTGGAACTCACAGAGCTGTTGGAAAAATTTGATATTAAAGTAAATGTCAATGGTGGTGGTAACACTGGTCAGGCTGGTGCAATTCGCCATGGTATTACTCGTGCATTAATAGAGTATGATGAAGCTTTACGTCCCGCACTGCGCAAAGCAGGGTTTGTGACACGTGATGCTCGTCAGGTTGAACGGAAGAAAATCGGTCTCCATAAAGCACGTAAGCGCCCTCAGTACTCAAAACGTTAATAGCAGCACTCCAGGCGTTAAACTTATTCGAAAACTGTTTATACTGTTTTTGAAAAAAAAGCCCTGTCGAGAAATCGACAGGGCTTTTTTACATTTGGCTCTACTCTTCTTTCAATCAAATAATAGAAAACACATCATAGCTATTTTAATAATCCTGCCATTTGGTGATTTGCATCTCACTGTAATAAATTTATTTATTCTGATCTTAGGTAGTTACATTAATGTGCTCTAATCTTATTGAATAAATGATAAGAGTTGTAATAAAACAACAACAAAGAGAGGAAGTTAAATTCATTTGATTTCTCACAAAAAATAGATAAGTTGTTGATAGTTTGTTTTTTTTGATGAGAATCAGTGTTTTGTTGCAAATATGCAACAATAAAAAGCTTGTTTTTTTAAAAAATGTCGTTTTTTTGAAAGATAAATGTTGCATTTCAGATAAAAAGGGTTAAACTTATACCTGTCAGTGAAACATTGCGACGAAAAAAGCGACAAATACTTTTTTGAAGTACTTTTTTGAAGCAAAGAACAAAAGATATTACATCTTAAATAATATTAAGGAAATTAATAATGAAAAAACTAATTGCTGCTGCTGTAGCTGCTGCCGTTATCGCTCCTGCTAGCGTTATGGCTGCTGGACCAACTCTTTATGGTAAATTGCACCTGGGTGTTGAGAGCCATGATAACAATGGTTCTAGTGCTGATGGTACTCAATATGATGAGTGGAGCTTAAACACTCGTTCTTCACGTATCGGTGTGAAAGGTTCTGAAGATTTAGGTAATGGCATGAAAGTCGGTTACTTAATCGAATGGGACGTAAGAATGGATGGTGATGGTTCAGACATGGGTCAACGTAACCGTGCTGTCACATTATCTGGCGACTGGGGTACTGCTCTAGCAGGTCGTTGGGATACTCCTTTCAAGACTGTTGGTCGTAAAATCGATATGTTCGGCGACCAGGCTGGTGACTTACGTAACTTAAATGGCGACCAGGACTTCCGTCTTGATAACGTTGTTGCTTATGTTACTCCTAACATGAATGGTTTCAGTGCAACTATTGCTTATTCTTTTGATGCTGGCACTGGTTGTAGCGATAGTACAACTGCATGCTCTGGTGATAACCAGGATGCTGATGCATGGTCTTTCAATGCAATCTATAACAATGGCCCATTGTTAGTTGCACTTGGTTACACCGATGCTGATGATGCAGGTCAACCTTCAACTACTACAACTGGTGGCTTTGCATTAGATTCTACTACAGGTCTTGTTACTGGTGCAGCTCCTGTTACTTCTGCTAATAACACTGATAATCTGTCTGCATGGCGTCTTGGTGGTTCATATGCATTTGGTGATTTCAAAGTTGCAGCTTCATATACAGACTTTGACAACGTAGGTTTTGTTGATGGTGCTGATACAGATGTGTGGACTCTTGGTGCATCTTACAAAATGGGCAACAACAAGATTAAATTCCAGTATGCTGATCGTGATGAGACTTCAAGCGCAGCTGATGATGGCGCAGACATGTGGGCACTTGGTATAGACCACGCTATGTCTAAGCGTACTACAGTTTATGCTATCTATGCATCAACTGACAATGATGACGGCTCTGCTCGTACTTCTTGGAGAGGTGGTAACAGCAGTAATAGTGGTGTAGGTACTGGTGGTGAAAAAGCTGATACTCTTGCTGTTGGTATCATCCACAAGTTCTAAGCTTTACTTCGGTAAGCATTCTGAGTTAGCGATTGCAAGTAAGTCTTACATGAGTTGACAACAGAAATAAAAAGGGCAGTTACTTTCGTAACTGCCCTTTTTTGTTTTTAAATGATAGCTTTATTGCAGTTTGAAGCTAGAAGCAGAATAAACAGATAGATATTCATTAAATGCTCATTGATACTATCCCACACTTTCTATCCTTTTTCTTTTGCTCGTTTAATTGATACAATTAGCTTCCTTTACCATTACTCTCAAGTTTGCCAAATGAATGATCTAAGTTCGACTGTTTTAGCCAATATTCGTGAAATTCCATATAATTACACGTCTTTTTCTGATCGTGAAATAATAATTCGCTTTTTAGGTGAAAAAGCCTGGGATGTTTTGAATACTTTACGCTCTAAGAGAGTCACCGGTCGTTCGGCTAGAATGTTATTTGAAGTGCTTGGTGATATCTGGGTTGTTTCAAGAAATCCATTTATTGAAGATGATCTCATCAAAAACCCAAAACGTCGGGATGCGCTGCTGGAGGCTTTAAATCATCGTTTAACTCAAATCCAATTGCGTGCTGATGGTAATAAATCGGTTCTTGAGCTTTTATCCAGTGCTGAAAAAGCCGTTCATGAGTTCAAAGGCTGGTTGATAGAAAGTGAGATTCAGCGTCGTAAAGTCTATAAAAAACTGATCAAATTAACCCGCAAAGATAATATCTGTTTTGACGGACTCTCCCGGGTAAGTCATGTTACTGATGCCAGTGACTGGCGTGTAGAATTTCCATTTGTGGTGCTCACCCCCGATACTGAAGATGAAGTTCAGACTCTGGTGCAGGGTTGTATCGATTTAGGTCTCGCCATCATTCCTCGCGGAGGCGGCACGGGTTATACGGGGGGGGCTGTACCACTTACGGCTAATTCAGTCGTCATTAATACAGAAAAACTGGATTTGTTGGGCAAGGTGATTCAACAGAGCATCACTTGCCGGGTTGATGGCCAAAAAGAAACCAGTGAAGTTCAGGTGCCGACTGCAGCAGCAGGTGCAGGGGTTGTAACAAGACGGGTTTCTGATTTAGCTGATGGACTGGGTTTTGTTTTTGCCGTTGATCCGACTTCTCAGGATGCTTCCTGTATTGGTGGTAATATTTCCATGAATGCAGGGGGGAAAAAAGCCGTTATGTGGGGCACGACGCTGGATAACCTGCTGTCATGGAAGATGGTCACACCTGATGCACGATGGCTCATAATTGAACGTCTTGAACATAATTTGGGTAAAATCCATGAAGTGGCAGTTGCTCGTTTTAAAATTACCCGTCTGGCAAAAAATAATAAGGACATTGAATCAGCAACAGTGCTTGAGATCCCCGGTAAAGACTTGCGTAAACAGGGTCTGGGTAAAGATGTCACCAATAAATTTTTAGGCGGCTTACCCGGCGTTCAAAAAGAAGGTTGTGACGGGATTATTACCTCTGCTGTCTTTATTCTGCATACAATGCCAGCACACATTAGAACAGTTTGTATGGAGTTTTTTGGCTCCGATATGGGTAATTCTGTCCCTGCGATTGTTGAAACAATCGATTATCTTAAGACTCAGAACGGGGTGGTTCTGGCAGGTCTTGAACATCTGGATGAACGTTACATTAAAGCCGTTGGTTATTCGACCAAATCACCCCGGGCAGAATTGCCTAAAATGGTCCTGCTGGCTGATATTGCCTCGGATGATGAGTCTTTGCTTATTCAGGCAGCCGCAAAAATTGTTGAGCTGGCCAATGCCCGTAATGCAGAAGGTTTTATTGCGGTAAGTCCCGAGGCGAGAAAATATTTCTGGCTGGATAGAGCTCGAACAGCAGCCATTGCTTCACATACCAATGCTTTTAAAGTGAATGAAGATGTGGTGATTCCACTGGATCGACTGGCAGAATATACCCTGGGTATTGAGCGCATCAATATTATCCACTCGATTAGAAACAAACTTAAAATTGTTCAGGCAGTTGATAAATACTTACATTCAGATCTGAAAATAACTTCAAAAAATCCTGACTTTGAAGGCTCTGAAGAAGCTAATCATATTGTTCAGGATAAAAAAACAGCCGCTTTACAGCTGACTCATGATATTCAAATACGATGGAATATTTTACTGGAAGAGCTGGATACACCTGCTCAGCAATTGAGTGAGCAAATAACAATAGCGCATTTGATAGAAGATAATGCCTTAGAGAAAATGACTTTTTTTGAGTTATTGCAAAAACGTATCCTTAGAGTTTCGTATCGTGATGAAGTGGAAAAACCGATAAAAAAATTGTTCAGTGGTCTTAACCTCTCTGGTGTTAATGAACACCTGGATCAAATTCATGCAGATATTCGGCCGGGACGTTTATTTGTTGCGACGCATATGCATGCGGGTGATGGTAATGTTCATACGAATATTCCAGTGCATTCCAATGATTATGAGATGCTGCATACTGCTGATAAAGTTGTGGAAGAAATTATGGCTCTGGCTGAGTCTCTTGGTGGTGTTATTTCAGGTGAACATGGTATCGGTATAACTAAACTACGATTTCTTGGTGATGATGTTTTATCGGCTTTTAAAACCTATAAAGAGGAAGTGGATCCCAATAATCATTTTAATCCTGGAAAATTGATGGTAAATTCCGGGCTGGAAAATGCTTACACTCCATCTTTACAATTGTTACAACAGGAAGCACTGATTCTGGAAGCCAGTGAGCTGGGTTCTCTAAATAATGAAATTAAGGATTGTTTGCGTTGCGGCAAATGCAAGCCCGTGTGCAGTACCCATATCCCAAGAGCGAATTTGCTCTATTCTCCACGTAATAAAATTCTTGGCACTGGTCTGATTATGGAGGCTTTCCTCTATGAAGAGCAAACTCGTCGGGGTATTTCTTTGCGTCATTTTGATGAAATGAATGACGTCGCAGATCATTGTACTGTGTGTCATAAATGCTTTAATCCCTGCCCGGTGAATATTGATTTTGGCGATGTTTCGATTCATATGCGTACCATTTTGAGTAATCGCAAACAAAAACGCTTTTCTTTAATGAGTAAGGTCGCCATGGCTTTTCTCAATGTGACCGATCCTGCTGTAATTAAGCTGATGCGTAAGGTGATGATTGAATGGTCCTATAAAGGCCAACGTCTGGGACACGAACTGGCAAAACGGATGGGGCTGTTTTCAGGTAATAAAATTCCTCATGAAACTCATGGCAAAATGCCTGTAAAAGAGCAAGTTATTAATTTCGTTAAGAAACCCATGCCGGGGGATATTCCTTCTCAGCCGATGCGTCAGTTGCTTGGGGTTGAAGACAGCACTACGATTCCTATTTTAAGAGATCTTGAGAAAATCAATAATCCTATTGATGGCCCTGGCCTGGTTGAAGATGGTGTTTCCGTTGAAGACTCTGATGCGGTCTTTTATTTTCCAGGCTGTGGCTCAGAACGTTTATACAGTCAGATAGGTATGGCAACATTAGCAATGCTCTATCATTCTGGTGCACAGACTGTTATCCCTCCGGGCTATCTCTGTTGCGGTTATCCGCAGACTGCGGGTGGGGAAGAAACAAAAGGACAGGCTATATCAACAGAAAACCAGGTCTTATTCCATCGTATTGCCAACACTTTGAATTATATGGATATTAAAACAGTCCTGGTTTCTTGTGGTACCTGTATGGATCAGTTACTACATTATCAATTCCAGAAAATTTTTCCGGACTGCCGTTTGCTGGATATTCATGAATACCTGGCAGAAAAAGGTTATACGCTGGATGCAGATAGCCAGGCTGGTGGTTATATTTACCATGATCCTTGCCATACGCCGATAAAAACTCAACAGCCTTTAAATGTGGCAAAATCAATTCTTGGTGATAATGTAGTGCTGTCCGATCGCTGCTGTGGAGAGTCGGGGACACTGGCGGTCTCAAGACCTGATATTTCTTCTCAGTTACGATATCGAAAACAGGAAGAATTAAATAAAAATATCAATGGTATGATCACTTGTACTGAAACACCTGACACTCAAACTAAAGAGATTAAGTTGGTTACAAGCTGTCCGGCCTGTCAGCAGGGACTCAATCGCTACCGAGGTGAAACTGGTATGACAGCAGAGTATATTGTTGTGGAACTCTGCCAGAAGATACTTGGGGATAACTGGCAAAAACAGTTTATTGAGAATGTGACGAAGGATGGGATTGAGAGAGTGCTATTGTAGATTTCAGACTGATTTTTCTTTTGCTCTTGAGGTAGAAGAATGTACACGAGACTGGTTCGTCTAACTGGGGTGTCTGAAAACATGGACGTTTTCAGCCAAGCGACCCATGGATGGGCTCGAAGCGGCCCCAGTTAGGCGAACCAGTCCCGGGTGCAATCGACAGACTCAGCACTTTGTCCGAACGCCCCCATTTTTTTGATTTTAAACAAACATCCAATAACTGCTTAGTTATTGCAGTAATCTGGACAGCATGATGGGTATCTACAAATATTATATAGCAATTACAAGTATTACTTAAAAGCCTTCTTTTACACCATTGGGTGTACCGACTAAAAGTACATCAGCGGGGCGTTGTGCGAACAGACCATTGGTTACAACACCGACAATTGCATTTAATTGTTTTTCCAGTTTAACCGGCTCCATGATTTCCATGCCGTGTATATCCAGGATGACGTTGCCATTGTCTGTTGTAAAACCTTCGCGCAGAACTGGCTCACCGCCTAGTTTAACAATTTCACGGGCAACATAACTGCGAGCCATGGGAATGACTTCTACCGGTAGGGGGAATTTACCCATGTAGCTGACGAGTTTTGTCTCATCGACAATGCAGACAAATTTATCAGCAACAGCCGCAACAATTTTTTCACGCGTCAGTGCACCGCCGCCGCCCTTGATCAGATGAAAGGCTTTATTGGTTTCATCTGCGCCATCAATATAAACAGACATTTCACTGACAGAATTTAAATCAAAGACTTCGATACCATGTCCGCGTAAGCGTTCTGCTGTCGCTTCAGAGCTGGCAACAGCACCTTTAATGGTATGTTTTATTTTTGCCAGTTCATCAATAAAAAAGTTGGCGGTTGAGCCTGTGCCTACACCAATAATTGTATCACTAACAACATGCTCGATTGCCGCCTGTGCGACAGCCTGTTTCATTTCATCTTGATTCATTTTTCTTCCTTCATGATATCTATTTTTGTGTAATATTATCCTTGATTTTCAGCTAAAGCGCCAGAGCTATAGCGGTATGACAAAAGTAGGTATATTTCATTAGACAATAATTCAAAATATTGGTAACTTAGCGCTATGTTAGAAAGTTATGTAAAAAAAATACTCAAAGCTCGAGTTTATGACATTGTTGATAAGGTGCCGCTGGATTCTGCGGTAAATTTATCACTCAGAACGGGCAACCAGATCCTGTTAAAAAGGGAAGATCTGCAGCCTGTTTTTTCTTTTAAACTTCGTGGTGCCTATAATAAAATGGTGCAGTTGACCCAGGAAGAAAAAGATCGGGGTGTTATTGCTGCATCAGCTGGTAATCATGCTCAGGGAGTTGCTTTATCAGCCAATAAACTGGGTTTAGAAGCGTTAATTGTGATGCCTAAAACGACCCCGGATATTAAGGTGACAGCGGTGAAACGCCTGGGCGGCAAAGTCGAACTTTATGGTAATAGTTATGATGAGGCTTATCAGCATGCAAAAAAACTGGAAAAGGCCCATGCTTTAACCTTTATTCATCCCTATGATGATCCGGATGTGATTGCCGGTCAGGGTACGATTGCCATGGAAATCATGCAGCAATGTGAGCAGGATCCGGATGCGATTTTTGTGCCTGTCGGCGGCGGCGGTTTAATTGCAGGTATTTCGGCTTATATCAAATATCTCTATCCTGAGATTAAAATTATTGGTGTTGAACCAGATGATGCCGGTTCTTTGTATGAAGCTTTAAAAGCAAAGAAACGTGTGGTTCTGGATCAGGTGGGTATTTTTGCTGATGGTGTTGCTGTCAGACAAGTAGGCGCAGAGACTTTCCCCGTGGCATTGAAATGTGTGGATGATGTCATTCTGGTGGGGGCAGATGAAATCTGTGCAGCAATAAAAGATATTTTTGATGATACCCGAACAGTGACTGAGCCTGCAGGTGCATTGGCTGTAGCAGGACTCAAAAAATACATCAGAGATAAGAAACCTGTTAATAAAATCTTTGTGGCCATTAATAGTGGTGCTAATATTAATTTTGATCGCTTGCGCCATGTTGCTGAACGTGCAGAGTTGGGTGAGCATCGTGAGGTGTTGTTTTCTGCGACAATTGATGAGCGCCCAGGGAGTTTCCTTAAGTTCTGTAAAATTGTGGGCACTCGGGGAATCACTGAATTTAATTATCGCTATTCTCATGAGGATATGGCTCGCGTCTTTGTGGGGGTTAAGACCAGAAATGCAGATGCAGAGAAAGAAATTCTCTTTAATGCACTCATTAGCAAAGGCTACCCCGTTATAGATTTTAGTGATAATGAAATTGCTAAGTTGCATTTAAGGCATATGGTTGGCGGGCATGCACCAGAATTAGAAAATGAGCACATTTATCGGTTTGAATTCCCTGAAAGGCCAGGCGCTTTATTGAGATTTCTTAAAGGAATGGGGCATAACTGGAACATTAGCTTGTTTCATTACCGTAATCATGGCGCAGCATTTGGACGTGTACTGGCAGGAATACAAGTACCTGATAATGAGCTGGAAAACTTCCATAATTTTCTGGATGAGCTGGGTTATAACTATTGGGATGAAACGGATAACCCTGCTTACAAAGAATTTTTGATCTAATTCACATAAATGTAGGAAATACCTTGCATTCAATTATGAATATTGGCAATATACCTACTTCTAATAGGTGAATACCCAATTAGAGATACTAATAATTAAGAGTTTTTAATGAAGAGCTTTCAATAAAGAGTGAATTTTGTTTTGTGGGGTTTTTTGTGAGTGCATACAGTTCTAATAGTTCTTTGGGTTTATGCCGTCTTGGTAGTAAGCGTTTAGCTCGTAAACCGTTATTACGTAAACCTTCATTGCGTAAAAGAAGTGGTGACCCTGTTGTTGTATTAACTTATTTTGTGCTCGCGGGCGTACTGATCACTGGATTAACTTCATTTGGTTTATAAATTTCTAATCCGGGACAGGCTCCTGGTGATGGAAATAGTTAAATCGTGTTTCTGTAACAATGGCATCAAGGGTGACATCCCAGTCTTCTGAACTCAACTCTGTGACTTTTTGCAGTTCGTGTGCAACCCCTATAAATTTGGGTTTTAAAGGACGGTATTCGCCTGAAATTAAATGCGCTAGAGCCCGATCATAGAATCCGCCTCCCATTCCTATTCGATTTCCCTGTTCATCAAAACCAACCAGCGGAGCTAGTATCAAATCAAGCTGTTTCGCCGTTTTTAATTGTTTTTTCTGAAAGACGGGCTCGAGAATTCCAAAGCAATTTTTCTTCATTCGAGTGTGTGTTTCATAAGGAGCAAATGCCATGGTTGCCCTTTGCCGGGATAAAATGACTGGCAAATAGCATTTTTTTGTACTGTTTTGTAATTTTTTTACCAGCGTTGAGAGATCAACTTCGCCATCAGCGGGTAAATACAATGCAATATGTATGGCCTGTTTATATATTTTAGAATGAATAATTCGTTGGGATATTCGCTTTGCATGCTGGTGTCGCTCTCGTATTGAAAGGAGGCAGCGCTGTTTGCGTAAGTTTTTTCGAAGGGATTGAGTATTAATAACTTGAGTATTAATAATAAGTCACCGAAAATTAAGGGTGAAAGACAGTCTGAACCGTTGTCAACTTTCGCTCTTGAACCTATCGGTTCAAGTGGGGATATGACTGATAAATTAGGCTTTCTGCTCTCTTTTGTAGCAAAAGGGCAGGCATGCACACAGTACCAGGCGCGCATCCCCGGGGTAAAAGATTACGGCCCAAGAAGTACCCAGTTCACTAACCTGTTCAGATAGAACTTTCACTTAATAGGATTATAACATTTTAGACTTGCAGGGCAAACATAAATGCTAACCCAGCTCCATCTGTTTGCTTTCATTCACCGCGCCGTCAATTTTTTCTCTTAATTGACGTAGGTGTTGTTTCAGTTCACTGTCATGACTGGTCTGTTGCTGTTGCTGTAATAAGTCATGGGCAAGGTTAAGTGCTGCCATAACCGCAATGCGGTCACTGCCGATGACTTTGCCTGAAGTGCGAATTTCATGCATTTTATTGTTTAACAACGCCGCTGAATCTTCCAGACTGTCTTTGTGGTTGGGGGCACAGGCAATGCGGTAGTCTTTTTCCAGAATTTTAACGGTAACGGGTACGGTTTCTTCTTTCATCCGTTACTCTCCATAGCTTTTAGACGGTTTATGATTGCTTCGACGCGAGTTCGGGCTGTTTCAGTTTTCTCCATCAGTCTGGAGCGCTCAACCTGGAGGAATTCTTGCTGTGAACGCAGCTGAACATTTTCTTCTTTTAGTTCGCTGATGGTTCCAAGTAAAATGTCCACACTTTCATCCAGACGTTTTAATTCGATATCAGTCTCTGTGGCAATTGCATTTTCGGCCATATTTTCTACCATATTTTCTATCTTGTGTCTTTATTTGCTCATTTGAATGTTAGCAAAGCGACAGTGTCACAATTTTTTGCTGAGAGCACTTGTTATATTAAGATTCATTGTGGCAATGGTCAATGGTTAAAGTAACATTCTATAAGGGAAATATTAATTAACTGGGTTATAATTCCAATAATAGAGAGTAAATCACGTTTTTACCCGTTATCTGCCCAAAAAAATAGATTTATTCAGGCTAAGAGGTGGGGAAATTGTTAAAGTAACTATACTAATGACTTCGCTCCTAAATGAGTGTACTAAGAAGGTTATATGTCATCAAAAATAAATATTGAGCAAATTGAAGCTGATCTGGCGAAACTGGAGAGTGAATTATCGCCTTCGGAAGCACATGGTTCTCTGTGTGGTATTCTGTGTGGTAAAAGTGATTTGAATATACATGACTGGTTAGCACTGACTTTTCTGGGGGATAATTCTGAAGCGTCCAATGTGGTTAATTCACGTGGATTATTACTTGAAGCTATTGCTGGTTCATTTCAAGATTTCTTTTTAGAGACTGTTGCCGCGCTTTCTGATAATAACCTTAATTTTTATCCACTTTTACCAGAGAATGAAAGTGAAGCCATTCGTTTAAAAGCGATTGCAGAGTGGGCTCAGGGGTTTTTAATGGGTTTAAGCCTTGCGGGATTAAGAAATTTTACTGAGTACCCACCTGAAGTGACAGAATTTATTGAAGCAATGGCTTCTATTGCTTCCGTTGAAGATTATGAGTTGGCCGGGGATGACAGTGATGAAGAAGCCATTGTTGAATTTATTGAATTTATTCGCATCGGTGTGTTACTGGTCAATGAAGAAATCAACCCAGTTCGAATACCTGTTGATATACCCGATAGCGATAAGACGATGCACTAATTTACATGACTCTAAATGATTTTGAGCTAAAAAAATGATAGAAAAAAAAGAATTTGAAAAACGTAGAAAACATTTAATGCAGGATATGGGCAGTGACAGTATTGCCATCTTACCCACTGCTGGAGAGCAGGTCAGAAATCGGGATGTTAATTATGCATTCAGACCGGATAGTGATTTTTTGTACTTAACTGGATTTTGGGAACCGGAATCAGTCCTGGTCTTAATTCCGGGTCGAAAACATGGAGAGTATGTTCTGTTTTGTCGTGAAAAGGATGAAGCACAGGAAGTCTGGCATGGCCGTCGGGCGGGGCAGGAGGGGGTGTTGGCCAGGTACGGGGCTGATGATTCATTTCCTATCACTGACATTGATGAAATCCTCCCCGGCTTGATGGAGAACAAAACCCGGGTGTTTTATACCATGGGGATTCATGCAGATTTTGACCAGCGCCTAACTGGCTGGGTCAATCAATTAAAGCAAAAAGTCCGTATGGGTGTGAACGCACCTGGTGAATTTGTTGCCCTGGATCATCTCTTACATGAAATGCGATTGTTTAAATCAACCAATGAAATTAAAATGATGAAAAAAGCGGCCACTGTGTCCTGTAAGGCACATGAACGCTTAATGAAAGCTTGTCAGCCCGGTTTGCTTGAATACCAGCTTGAAGCAGAATTTGTGCACCAGTGTCTATTCAATGGTTGTCGCGATCTGGCTTACCCGTCTATTGTGGGTGGTGGTGAAAATGGTTGTATTCTTCATTACACTGAAAATAATGCGGCTTTAAAAGAGGGTGATCTGGTTCTGGTCGATGCCGGTGGTGAATATCAGGGTTATGCTTCTGATATTACCAGAACCTACCCGGTTAATGGTCGTTTTTCCCCTGAACAAAAGGCACTTTATGAATTGGTGCTGGAAGCGCAGAAAGCAGCCATTGAAATGGTCTATCCCGGCAGTCATTGGAATGCTCCTCATGAGATGGCTGTTAAAGTGATCACCCGAGGCCTTGTTCGGCTGGGTTTATTAAAGGGAAGAGTTAATAAGTTAATTAGAGATGAAGCGTATAAAGTTTTTTATATGCATCGAACCGGACACTGGCTGGGACTGGATGTCCATGATGTGGGTGACTATAAAATTGACAATGAATGGCGAATGCTGGAACCCGGTATGGTATTGACGATTGAACCGGGAATTTATACAGGTGACAATCGGAAAATAGCGAAAAAATGGCGAAATATTGGTATCCGAATTGAAGATGATGTGCGTGTCACCCGAACTGGATATGAAGTATTGACTGCGGGGGCGCTAAAAAGTGTCGCTGAAATTGAAGCTCTTATGGCGGTATCAAGCAATAATAAAGTGAGCATACGCCCCAAAAACACTGTTTCGAAAAAAGCATCCGCTAAGAAAAAAGTGTCCGTTAAGAAAAAAATATCTGTAAAGAAGCTGCCCGCAAAAAAAACAGGTACGGCTAAGAAAAAAGTAGTCAGAAAAAAAGTTATCCGAAAAACAGTGCGAAAGAAACGTTGATGCCCATACTACAGGGAATGCCTACTTTGCTGTAATAGGATAAATCCGTTCTTGTAATGAAAGAGTGAGTGAGAAATAAGCAGAATGAGCAAACAATCAAGTGAGCATTTTGATATTGTTATTGTTGGCGGCGGTATGTCGGGTGCAACTATGGCTCTGGCTCTGGCACCATTAGACTTAAAAATAGCAGTGATTGAAGCACACCCATACCAGAAAGAGCAAAGTCAGCCCAGTTTTGATGACCGTTGTCTTGCTCTGGCCTGGAGTTCAAGACAAATATACCACGCAATGGGGCTCTGGGATAAGCTGGCTCAGCGTGATGGTGATGGTTTTGAAGCGATAAAGCGGATTCATATATCTGATCGTGGTCATATGGGAGTCACTCGGCTTGATCATATGGAGGAAGGCGTTCCTGCTTTGGGATATGTGGTTGAAAGTCGTGTTGTAGGGGAGGTTTTAATTGCACAAATGATGCAAAAAGATAATATCCACCTTTTTTGTCCTGCCACGGTTGAACAGGTCAAAACCTCTCGGGATGAGGTAAGCATTCAATTAGCCATTGACACCAAAAAAGTGACTAAGTCACTCAGTGCTAGTTTAATGATCATTGCAGATGGTGTTAATTCCAGAACCCGTGAAGCTTTAGGTATTCAGATTAACCAACAGGCTTATGCACAGACGGCCATTATTGCCAACATTGAAACAGAACTTCCTCATAATAATGTTGCCTATGAGCGTTTTACTGATTCTGGCCCCTTAGCGGTATTACCCCTGACACGGCATCGCAGTTCTCTGGTCTGGACTGTTAAAGATGATCAGCTTGAAGGAATAATGGCTTTGAATGATGCTGAGTTTAAAGAGGCATTACAGCAACGTTTTGGTTTTCGTCTGGGGCAAATTAGTAAAGTGGGTCGAAGAGCCAGTTATCCACTGGTGCTGATGACCGTAGACAGTGAAACACTGACATATCAGGAGCGAGTGGCTTTAATCGGTAATGCTGCGCATGGTGTGCATCCGGTTGCAGGGCAGGGATTTAATCTGGGATTGCGTGATATTTCTGCTTTGGCTGAGTTGATTGTCACTGAAATGCATGAGGGTAAATCCGGTGATCCTGGAAGTAAAGAATTATTAAAGACTTATTGGCAGTGGCGTCAGGCGGATATTCAGCAAGTAACTCGAATAACCCATACTTTGGTTAAGCTCTTTTCAAATCAATCAACATCCTTGGCTGTTTTAAGAAACTCCGGATTGTTTATGACCGATATTCTTTCACCCTTGAAGCATGCTATTGCTCATGAAGCCATGGGCTGCGGTTTGTTGCAGAGGAAAATGAGCAAAATGGCTGTCGGTCAGCCTTTGTTCTAAGTTTGTGTTTAGACAAACTTAACTCAATTTAAATTGATAACTATAAAAAACACAAAAAAAATGACTAAACTGAATACAACAAATAAAGAACAGTCCTATGACGTAATCATCGTTGGCGGCGGTATGGTTGGGGCAACTCTGGCCTGTGCCTTGGGAAATAGCTCCCTCAAAATTGCAGTCATTGAAGCTTATCAAAGCAATTTTGACTGGCAAGAGGGATCTCATGATATTCGAGTCAGTGCCATTACTCATGCGAGTCAGCATATCTTTGAAAACCTCGGTGTCTGGGATGGTATGCAGCATGATGGTGTTGCAGCCTATGACAAAATGCATGTCTGGGATGCTACAGGGCAGGGGCAGATTCATTTTGATAGCACTGAGGTAGGCCAGGCTGATTTAGGGCATATTATTGAAAACCGGGTGATTCAAAAAGCAGTCCAAACTCGTCTGGCTGATTTTGATAACATCGACTTGTTAATGCCGCTGCAGTTGCAGTCAATGCAGTTGAATGGACAGAATGTTGAGTTGACTGCGACGGATGGTCTGAGACTCAATGCTCAATTAATTGTTGGTGCAGACGGTGCCAACTCATGGGTTAGGAAGCAATCAGGTATTTCTTTGAGCAGTTGGTCCTACCATCAAAATGCTGTGGTCTGTAATGTCACGACATCAGATTCTCATCAAAATGCATGCTGGCAGCAGTTTATGCCCGAAGGTCCTCTGGCATTCCTGCCGCTTGCGGATGGACAAAGCTCTATTGTCTGGTCAACCACTGAAGAAAAAGCTCAGTGGTTGCTTAACATGGATGAGCATGATTTTAGCCAGGAATTACAGGTGACCTTTGGCAGTTCTCTTGGTCGAATTCAATTGAGTTCAGAACGGGGCAGTTTTCCCTTACGTCTTCGGCATGCCAATCACTATGTTCAGGAGCGACTGGCATTGATCGGTGATGCAGCTCATACGGTGCATCCGCTTGCTGGACAAGGTGTTAATCTCGGTTTATTGGATGCGGTTGTGCTGGCAGAAGAGCTCCTGAATGCCGGTGAAAACAAGAGAAGTGTCGGTGCGATGTCTGTTTTACGACGCTATGAAAGAAGACGTAAAGGGGATAATATTGCCATGCTGGCGGCAATGGATGGCTTTAAACGATTATTCAGCAATGATTTCACACCACTTAAGGTATTACGCAATTCAGGACTCAATATTGCGGATACACTCAGCCCACTCAAGAATTTAATGATTAAACGTGCGATGGGACTATTTGGTTCAGGTCTTAGTGAAAAATTACCACGTTTAGCCCAGCCTGATTTAAGTCATAAGCAAAATTGATTTTGAATGTACCTCTATAATAGAAAAATTTCTTTCTAGGTACTATGTTTAATGTATTAATCAGGATTTAACCTAAATGTACCAGGATTAAAATACGGTTAACAATACCAAGGAGAAACGATGAGTAATAGAACCTATCGTTTAGTTATGGGCGCATTATTGCTTGTTTTTTTATATTTTGAATTGGATTGGGGTGTTTTTGCCTTAATTTTTGTATTGTGTCTGGAAGGTTTTTCTAATTTTTTGATACCTGACTTTATAAATCTGTTTCGAACGGCTGGTCGTTCATCTGGATGTGATGAAAGCCTGTCACCTTTTCCGAACAAATCCTGCTTTTTATTTTCTGCAGAAAGAGCATGGCGCCTGGTGGTGGCTTTGATGCTATTCCTGAGCTTTGTTTTGTTCAGTCCGCACTTTAATGAGTACCTTCAAGTATTTCCTCAGCAGTGGATTGAACAGTTTTCCTATATTATCTGGTTTTTCCCCTGGTTTATGGGCTTTGCTATTTTTGGTGCTGGAATCAGTGGTGTCTGTCCCGTTTTGATCACAGTAAAATGGGTTGGTTTTAAATAAATGACGGGTAAATTGCCAGACACTGATCATTTTTTGAAACCACCTTTAAAACAGGACTCTGAGCAGCAATTTGTTTTTGTGCTGCCTGTAAAAATTACCGGCATTGTTTTTTGGGGATTGGCGCTTGTTGGATTGACCATAGCTGTTTTTTTACTTCAGGGAAAAGAAAAGGAGTTACAGGACACCTACCAGAAAAATATGATTCTGTTTGCTGCTCAGTTGGAAAAAGAACTGCCACAGGTTTTTTTTAATAAAAAAACTCAACGACTATGGACTGAAAGTCCATAGGTTGCTACAGGACTGAAAGTCCTTTTACTCAAGAATCATATTACCCGTATCAACATTAGATGGGTTA
>JADGEM010000008.1 GCA_016744375.1 Gammaproteobacteria bacterium | reverse complement strand
TCTACTGCTTGTATTTTAAACGATTGAGAAAATCTTTTTTTCATTTTTTGCCTCTAACTGTAAAAATTTAGAGGCGACAACTAGTCTGACACAGGGGGTCTTTTAAGTTAAAAAAGACATCAGTGTCAGCATTATTTAAATCTATTTTTTTATTTCTACTGCTTAACAATGGTATAGCAGGGAACATATTCACTCCCGGGAAGTTTCATGCGTTTTTGTTCAACGAAGGAACTGAGTAAATCATCCAGAGGAGATAGAATTTCTTTATCACCGTTGATTTCAAAATTACCGTATTTTTCAATGGAAAGAATCCCGTCTTCTTTGACATTACCTGCAACAATACCCGAAAATGCCCGACGCAAATTTGCGGCGAGGAGGTGAGTTTCCTGGTCTTTGTGCAATTCCAGGTTGCTCATATTGTCATGGCTCGGTTCAAAGGGCAGTTGAAATTCTTTGTCAATATGCATGATCCAGTTGTAATAATAGGCATCACTGGTGGCACGCCTGAAGTTAGAGACCTCGTCAATCATTGATTTCATTTCACGAGCAACCAGTGATGGATCATCAATAATAATTTTATATTTTTGCTGGGCTTCAAAACCCAGTGTTTTCTCAATGAAGTGATGGATTTTTTTGAAATACTGTTCACTGCTTTTAGGGCCGGTTAATATCAGAGGGAAGGGCAGCTCTTTGTTTTTTGGATGCAGAAGGATCCCCAACAGATAAAGAATTTCTTCTGCAGTGCCTGGCCCGCCGGGAAAGATCACCACGCCATGACCCAGGCGTACAAAAGCTTCCAACCGCTTTTCTATATCCGGCAAAATAACCAGTTCATTGACGATGGGATTGGGTGATTCTGCTGCAATAATTCCGGGTTCGGTGATGCCAATGTATCGACCATTGCTGATACGCTGTTTAGCATGGGCAATATTGGCACCTTTCATCGGACCTTTCATTGCCCCCGGGCCACAGCCTGTGCAAACGTTTAAATAGCGCAGCCCTAGTTGATAACCTACTTCTTTGGTATATTCATACTCCACTCGGTTAATTGAGTGACCACCCCAGCAGACTGTAATATTAGGTTGTACTTCGGTTTGAAGCACTTTTGCATTTCGTAAAATATGGAAAATGGCATTAGTGATATCTTTGCTATTGCTCAGGTCAAAACGAGGATTGGTCTCGATTTCATTCCCGACAAAAACGATGTCTCGTAAGACTGAAAACAGGTGTTCTTTAATGCCAACAATCATTTCACCGTCCACAAAGGCTTGTTCCGGAGCATCGCAAACTTGAAGTTTTATGCCTCTTTCCTGTTGAATTACTTCAATTTTAAAGTCAGGGTACTGCTCCAGAACAACCTTGGCACTGTCTTCAGTGCTGCCAGTGTTCAATACGGCTAAAGAGCATGCTCTGAATTCATTGGCAAATTTATCTTTGCTGGCATTTAGCAGGACATTGACTTCCCACTTAGATAACACATCCATTTTGCCTTCAGGAGTGAGTCTTTCATTTACTTTTTGCATTTTTCTACTCGCTTAAGAATGATAAGTCATTGAGTTCGTAATGTTTTTTTTGTTGATCAAATGGAGAGATAAATATTATTTTATAGGCTTTCAGGCAGAGGTCAACATTATCTTCTTGCCCCTTACCATAAAGTCGATCGCCAACAATAGGGTGCCCAATCCCTGATAAATGCTGTCTGATCTGGTGTTTTCTGCCAGTAAGAAGTTGAATATCAAGTTGGCTTATTTTTTTTATATCAAGAGTTCTATCCGCATTCTTAGTGGCAGCCATTTCAGAAGCGGGGGCAATAGAGAGTATTCTGGTTATTGCTTTTTTACCATCTAAGGGGGCTTCTATCGTTTGTGCTGGGTTTTTCGGCAGTAAGGGTATGCCATGAACAAGAGCAGTATAGTATTTTTCAATATCACGCTCTTTAAATAAATTGGATAAAGCAGTAGCTGCTTTTTTGCTATGGGCGATAAGGATCAAACCGCTGGTTGCTCTATCCAGGCGGTGTACTAAAAACGCATTTCGCTGTGGCAGCAGATGAGTTTCTGCCCAGCGATAAATAGCGCTGTGATCGCCAAACTTACTTCCCTGAGAAAGCATGCCTGATGGCTTGTACCAGACACTATAATCATTTTCATCTGCAATCAGATAAGCTGAAAAATCAGTTTGTGCCAGAACATGAGCATCGTAATAAAGGTGTAATGTTTGACCGATGAGGAGTTTTTTACTGGCGCGACGAAGCCTTTGTGTCGATTTGCCACGGGTTAGCCAAACAGCACCCTTTTGCATAATCTGCTTAATTTTCTGCCTGGAAAAATCCGAGTGTTCAGATAATAAATCAATGGCTGTTTTCCCCTCATCTGAGACAGCCAGGTGTTTTTCAAATTTTATAATGCGGCCTTATTTTAAGAGAGTTGTTGTCTGTTATTATCATCTGTTATCATTTGTATTGTAACGTTTGTTTATGACATTAAGAAGAATAACACTAATCTTTTTATTATGACTAGTTTAGTCAATTGTTATAGACTCATCACTATTTAATATAAGCTGTGAAAAGAGATATGGATATATGAAACATAATTTACCTTTACCAGAGGATAAAAAGCTGACGGTTATTTTCAGGTTGGAAACTGGTTGCCTGGGCCCGGAGGGTGAAACACATATTGAGGAATTTTGTCAATTGGCTCTCAATAAGTTTTTATCTCTGCATTCAGACTTTCTTCATTGGGGTATTGTCCCACGATATGATAAATCTTTACCAGAAATGCAATACGTAATTAACTATAAAAATCTCAGCAAGGAGCAGGCAGAAAAATTCTTTGCGCTTTTTGGCGTCAATTTGGGTGAATTTGAAGATACGTTACATAAAAAATTGGCTCTCCTCATTGATCAGTATCTTGGGCAATAACAAAATTTCATACCTGTTCATATTATTGTTCAGCCTGGAGGATGGGCATCCCGCCCTTGCTCCTGATATTATTAATGCAGCAAAACCTATTTCTTCTTGGCTGATTTTTTTGTTGTGCTTTTTTTAACTTCTTCCGTTTGTGGTAGGGGGCTTTTTGGATCTGCACTCGTAGCTAACTTTACTTTTTTAATTTGCTTTAATGCGAGTTTAACTGCGTCTGACTGAAAGGCCAGATGTTCTGAAATGCTATAAATCTGGTCTTCATTCAAAGATAATTTTTTCTGCAGGGGTTCTAAGAGTAGACTGATGTCTTCTGCGGCACAAATGACAGAATCATAGGCTTCTGCTTCTGCTTTTATGTCAAAGCGATTCAATTCATCACCTTTTTTATTGCATACGATGTATTCAAGCCTGATGGACATTTTTTTTGCTCCTGATGTAAAAATTGAGAATCAAATTGCATTATGTTTGTCTGATTATTTTCATAGATATAATATGAGTGAAATGATAATTATGATAATTGTACATTAAAATTAAATGTTTTTGGAGAAAACAGGTATAATAATAGTTAGATAAATAATAAATAGTCAGATAAATAATAATTTGTTTCAGGAATGAATAAATATATGCATGGTTACTCCCTCGATCCACACCCTGCTGCCAATGTTGCAGAACGGCATTTTGCCGTTATTTATTCACCAAGAAGAAAGCGTGATCGTTTTCCATCCACAACTGTGACGGTGTATAAGACAAAGGAAGAGGCAGTTGCTCAGCAGGATCATGGGAAAAAAATGTATGCTGCCGAGGTGATTGGGCCGGCAAAATCTTCTGAAGGTTTTAAAATTTTTTATCTGGTTGAGTGGTTTGAATAAAAGGAGCAGTGTGACTCCTTTTAGCTGGAATTAAACTCTAATGATTTAGATTTCTTCCATAACAAATTCATTTTTTCCCTTACCACAATCGGGACATAACCAATCTTCAGGGATATCTTCCCAGGCAGTACCCGGTGCTATGCCTTCATCGGGAAAGCCTTCCTTCTCATCATAAATAAAGTTACAGATTTTACAACGCCATGTTTTCATGGAAACTCCTAAATATTAAATAACCAAGTAAATAAGTAGGGTATTTTAGTTTTATTTTTTTAAATTGTCAAAGAAAGAAATTATTATCCATAAACTCGACTACTATTACTCATAGGATTATGAAAGTTTCTGCAAACATTAAAATTAATTAATGAGTCCATCCGTTTATTCTGTTTTTAGCCTCCATCCTCAGAAGGGGAGGGCAAATCAAGAACTTAATCCCCTTTTTTCAAAGGGGTTAAAAAGCATTTTCCGGGTGGACACTGACTAAGGAAAACAAATGATACGATTACTTCTCATTATACTTATTGCTCTCATGCTTGGCAGTGGTTGCTCTGACGAAAAACAAGCTACAGCTGAAACGAAAGAGCAGGCAAAAAATAAACATATTCTGAGTGCTCAACTTGAGACATTGGAAAAAGCAAAGGAAATAGATCAGATGGTTCAGGATAGAGATAAGAAAATACGGGCTCAGATAGATAATTAGAACTTTGATTCAGAGACCCAGGAGTGGGAATAACTGCTTCCAGATAGTATTCATGATGGTTTGCTGTGCCATAGTATTGGCATGCAAGTTATCAATAAATAGTTCTGGATTTTGATCGAGTTCCATATATAAATTTTTGATAAGAGGCACGTTGTTGGTTGTGGCTATTGTTTTAAAAAGCAGTTGTTGCTCCCGGTTCTGTAAAGGAGAGCCGACAATAAGCACTTTTGTTTCATTTTGCTGACTCATGTGAATCATTTTTTCTAAGTTATCAGCACTCTGAGCGTGACCTATCTGCTGTAATTGATCGTTTGTTCCCAGGACAATGATAAGTACATCCGGTTGGTAGGCTTCTAATGATTCAGCTAAGCGGGTTATGCCGCTAATGGTGGTTTCAGTATGACTGCTTTCATTTACAATGAGCACATCTTCATGCATATTGTTTATGCATTGCTGCAGCAGACTAACCCAGTTTTTACCTGAATCAATTTTAAAGCCGCTGCTGAGACTGTCGCCTAAAACCATAACAGTTTGCTGATGTGATGCTTCACCATAGGAAGTCAGTGTAGAGGATAGAAGCAGAGTAAAGATAAGCGGGATTAGTGAGATTTTTAGCTTGTGCATTTTTTAAGGTCTCCTGTGTAATAAGACCTGAAAAATATAATAATTATTTCAATCCATAGGGTATTTTGATTACCTGGGAGTATGGGCAGGTCGCTCATACTCCCTTTTTTTGTCGCAATATATACTCTTAAGCTGCTTTCACAGAAGTGTCTTTTAGTTTGTTAACATTGCTGTCAGCAGATACGTTAATGGCAACCGTATGAGGTTTCATGGCTTCAGGGATTTCCCTGACCAGTTCGATATTTAACAAGCCGTTAACCAGATTGGCACTGGTGACCTTGACATGTTCAGCAAGCTGAAAACGGTGCTCAAAGTTACGTGCAGCAATGCCTCGGTGTAGATATTGACGTTCTTCTTTTTGATCGACTTGCTGTCCGGTAATGGTCAGGACATTGTTTTCTGTCTGAATGCTGAGATCAGATTCACTAAAACCAGCAAGAGCCATGGTGATTCGATAACTGTCTTCATCAATCAGTTCAATGTTGTAAGGTGGATAGCTGGGCTGGCTCTGGGCAGTACGTGTCGCATGATCGAGTTTTGAATAGAGGTGATCAAAGCCAACAGCAGAGCGAAAAAGTGGTGAAAAATCAAATGTGTTCATAGTAATATCCTTTATTTTAAGCAATATTGATAGTAGTTTGGTGATCGATATAACAATCCAATCATTTAGTTGTAACAAACCTCGTTGAGCATCTGTTACACTATAGATTGGGAATATCTAAAGACTTTTCAAGTATGGAAGGAAAAATGTCTGGCAGTACAGCAATTTTTAATGAGATAGCCACAAAGCTTTCCAGAGAGACCGATTTGCAAACTCAACTGGCCATTGTGGTTGAAGGGGCAATGGATCTGACTCATGCCGATGCGGGAACCCTGTATTCAATTTATGAAGATCAGGAGTTAGTATTTGAAGTGGTTCTTAATCGTACCCTGGAAATTAATGAAAAAGCGCCGAATATTGATTTTCCCAGTATCCAGATCCATAAAGACGGGGTTGCTAATGCCTCAATGGTTGTTGTGAATAGTGTTTTGCTGGAAAAAAGTATTCTTATTGATGATATATACCATGAAGATTCATATAATTTTTCAGGAACTCGTGATTTTGATGAGAAAACAGGCTATCGAACTCATTCGGTATTAACGGTTCCAATTTTTGATTTTGCGAAAAAAATCATTGGTGTCATACAGCTTATCAATGCCCAGAACAATGATGGGCAAATTCGTGAGTTTGACGATAATGATAAAGATCTGGTTAATTTATTTGTACTTCAGACTGCCTTCACCCTGTCATCAAAAATATTAATTGATAAACAAAAAGCTTTGTTTAAATCGATTAGAGAATAAAAAAGCATTGTTGTTCGATTGCCTGAAGTCCGTTGTAAAAGAAGTCTGGCTTATTACATTAAATTCTTATCACTTTTTTTGCCTTTGACAACTGACTTTCTTTATCCTCTTTTGCAAAGCGGCCGCTTGTCCGGATTTTCTACAGCACTGGCAATTGCATTAATGAGTTCAAGTATTTCGCTCGGACTGAGTGCTTCTGAAAGTTTGTAAATGAGGTTGGGGTCCACATCGGCCAGTACGGTTGTCCCATCAGAAAGATTAACACTGATGCCCGCATTTTCTATTTCTCCAGCACCTTCAAGGGCTTGTTCTTCGGCTGAAACAAGTTCTGCATTCAGCTCCATCATGTCGTCATAATAGTCTTCTACTTTGTCCAGAATATCCATTTCATAATCATCGCTGATGCTGACGGTGAATCCGGTTTCTTCAACGGACGCCTGAAATTCAGTGTCATTTTCATAAGGAATTTTTTGGGTATCAAGAAATGCCTGAAATTTTTTCAAAGGCGTTTTGTGGAAAAAAATATAATCAAGCATATTAATGTACCGTTAGTGAATTTGGCTAAATTCTAGCTTAAAATTTAGGGAATAAACAGGGGTAGCTCATGATGTTGACAATATGTGGTAATATTATTAAATGGAACTTTTGATACTCCCTGACCAATTTATTATTAAATACTCGTCGCAATGGACGGCTTTGCTGCTTTTATCAGGCTTAATCCTTTTTTTTGTGAGCAAAAGATGGCGAACACAACTTAAAAAACAGCAGAAGCACAGCTATTTCACCAGTGTGTTATTTACCGTGAGTTTTATTTTTCTGGTAGGTGGTATTAATTTCTTTGTTTATAAGATTGTTATGAACAAAGAGGGTATGATCTTATTTAATATTAAGCAATTCAACCACCACATCCTCTGGTCAGAGATGCAGCGGGTGGAGTATCAAGATAATCAGACACTGGTTATTTTTGTAAATACCAGCGGCTTGAACGCTGAGCGAATTAAACTGGATTTATCCAGGTTGGATGAGGCAAGTATGGACAAGGTGAAAATTTTATTTAAGGTGAAATTAAAAGGGGGATCAGGCTGACTATGTTTTATCTTTTTGCTTTATTTTTAATGCTTTTAGCCATGGCTAGTGGTGTGTCTCTGCTGCTCATTAGTTTTGGTCTGGTCATTAATGGCTCCAGCGTACCTTTCTGGCTGATTTATGTGATTGGTTTTCTGGGCTGCATCGGTTTAATGGGGCGAATATCCTCCACTGATGTGCAGCGTCGTACAATTCAATTTGCATCTGGCTTTCAACTTTTATTGGGCATCATTGCCGCAATCTCTATTTTTCTGGATAAACTGATGATTTTCAGCAGTACTGAACCAATAATATTATGGGTTTTATTTCTTTTTGGGACAACAATAGGTATCTGGGGACTCTCCAGAGCATCTGATAAACAAGATTTTCCTCACTGATTAAATATTTGGGTTACTAGATAGTGCTCATCTGCTTATTCCGCTTTTAGCCTCTTCTTCCTTATAGAAGGGGGAAGGATAAAATCATCGATTGACGAATGAACATCACTTGATAAAGAGATAAATAGCTATGCCTTTGATTGACGAAATTGTAAATAATAAAGAAATGCTCCAAAAATGGCGTCACCAACTTCATAAGATACCTGAAATTGCCTTTAATGAAGAAAAAACAGCTCAATTTGTTGAACAAAAACTGGCTTCATTTGGCGTCAAAGTTCATCCGAGAATGGCGGGTACCGGTGTCATAGGCTCTATAAGCACTAATAATTATTCCAGAGATGGGGCAAAAGCCATTGCTCTGAGAGCTGATTTAGATGCATTACCCATTATTGAGAAAAGCGGTGTTGATTATTGTTCAACTCATGCCGGTATGATGCATGCCTGCGGTCATGATGGTCACACCACCATGTTGTTAGGGGCTGCTCAGTATTTGTCGCAACAGCAGGATTTTAAAGGCACGGTTTACTTTGTTTTTCAGCCTGCTGAAGAAAATGAAGGAGGAGGCCGTGTGTTGGTTGAGCAGGGCTTTTTTAAAAAATACCCTGTTGATGCAATTTACGGCATGCATAATTGGCCCGGATTGGAGGTGGGAAAGTTTGCCATTCGCAGCGGCCCTGTGATGGCGGCTTATGATGTCTTTGATATTGAGATAAAGGGCATTGGTGGCCATGCTGCAGCCCCGCATAATACCATTGACCCCATTGCTATTGCTGGACAGGTGATTACTGCAATGCAGCATATCAGTGCCCGGCAATGTAATCCTCAGGATGCTGTTGTGGTCTCAATTACCCGGATGCATGCAGGCGACAGTTATAATGTTATTCCGGAAACAGCCTGTCTTTCCGGTACAGTCAGAACCTTTAATCATCAGGTGCAGGAAAAAATTATCCTGAAGTTGGGCCAAGTGGTGAAGTCCATTTGTGAAGCTTATGGTGCAACCGCGAGCATTGATTATCAAAAACGCTACCCTTCTACGATTAATACCGAAATTGAAACCCAAAATGCTGTACTGACTGCAATGGATGTGGTCGGCAGTGCTAGTATCATCCATGATAACCCACCCAGTATGGGCTCGGAAGACTTTTCATTTTTGCTGAATGAGTCAAAAGGCTGTTATGTTTCGATTGGTAATGGTGAGACGGCTTCCTTACATAATTCACACTATGATTTTAATGATGAGATTCTGACCATTGGTGCCAGTTACTGGGCCAGGCTGGTTCAATTGCAGTTGTCAGCCTAAGGTTAATACCTTTTTATCATTCAGCTAAAATAATCAGGCATTGAAAAAATGAAGAATATTAGATAATATATTGCTAATGTACTCGTCAGGATGATGAGGCCGATATTGTATTAATCAGGCTTTGATAAGGAAATCACAGTGCCCCAACCACACTCCCCCGGCAATACTCAGCGTCTGACCCTGAACATCAGTAATTGCGTTGAAGACACCACAATTTTTGAACTTTTCGGTCAGCAAACCTTATCTGCCCCCTATGAATTCACCGCTCGGTTCATCTGCGGTATCCCGGATCTGGAACTGAGTGAACTGGCTAAACAGGCTGCTATTATCACCCTGTATTACAAAGACGAGGCACGCTGCTTCCACGGCATTATCAAAGGTGCCGCCATGATGGGTGAAAATGGCCAGTCCTATGTCTATGAAATCACCCTGGTGCCCAAACTCTGGTTTCTCAGCTACCGTATCAACTGCCGTATTTTCCAGCATAAAAGCGTGCCGCAAATTATTACTCAGTTGCTGGATGAAGCCGGACATAAGACCGATGAATATGAATTTCATCTCAAAGAAAGCTATGCTGAGCTCGACTACACTGTGCAGTTCAATGAAAGTGACTTTGCCTTTATCTCACGACTGTTGGAACGAGAAGGCATTCACTACCACTTTATCCACCAACATGACAAACACCTGCTGGTATTTGCCGACATCAATGAATCCCTGCCGGTCATTGGTGCAGACAAAGGTCCTGAGCTGGAACTACGCCCCCGCAATGGCCTGGAATCTGAATACAGTACTTGCGAAAGCTTTTCGCAAGGCACCCGCATCGGATTTGACCATGCTACTCATATCGGCTTTGACCTCACTAAACCTGCTAAGGAGTTGAAATGCCAACAGTTTCTCAAAAGCAGTAAATTTCTGGAACACTACAGCTTCCATGATCACCTGAGTTTCACCGATGCCGAAGCTGGACAACATTATATTGATCAGAGCCTGCAGGCGTTCAAAAGCCAGACTCAATTCGGTAAAAGTAAAAATGACGTCATTCACATGGAACCGGGCCATCGTTTCAGTTTAATTAACCATCTGCGTCCGGACTTCAATCAGAAATATTTGATACACAGTGTAAAATTCAAGGTCAGACAGTACGCTTCATTAGAAGAATATGCTGGTTCTGAAATCGGTTTTTACTATCACAATATCAGTGAATTCATACCCGACAGCGTGCGCTTTAAGCCACCACAAATAACTTCAAAACCTCAACTGGACTATCAGGAAGGTGTTTTTGTCAGTGGCCCTGAAGGTGAAGAAATTTACACAGATCAATATGGCCGTATCAAAGTCCAATTCCCCTGGGATCGGGAAGGTCAGAATGATGAAAACAGCTCTTGCTGGGTACCCGTCAGCCAGAGCTGGGCGGGAAACCAGTGGGGAAAAATACACATTCCCCGTATTGGCCATGAAGTGCTTATCAGTTTTATCAATGGTGACCCCGACCAGCCCATTGTTGCAGGCTCACTCTATAATGCTGTCAACCGTCCGCCTTATCCGCTACCGAAACATAAAACACGCAGCACCACCAAAACCAATTCAAGTATTGGCGGTAAGGGTTTTAATGAAATCCGTTTTGAAGATAAAAAAAGTCAGGAACAAATTGCCATATTTGCTGAAAAAGACATTGATAACCGGGTTAAGAATGACCGCCGGGAACACGTCCAGCATGATCGTCATTTGATCGTGGAAAAAGGACGTTTTGAGCACATCAAAAATAATAAACACTTGATCATCAATAAAGACCAGAATATTGAAATTGGACAGGATGCCCACCTCAGCGTTGGACAGACCCACCACACTCTGGTAGGAGGTGACTTTTATCTGGATGCCGGCAATGAAATTCATATCAAGGCTGGTAACAAGCTGGTTTTTGATGCCGGAGAAATGCTTAGTATGAAAGCAGGCGGCAGTGTCATGAAAACCAGTGCTGGTGGAGTTGGTTTTAATGGTGCCACTATTCGTATTAATGAAGGCGGTAGTCCAGGCAGTGGCTCAGGTGCCAGTCCGGTTACCCCGAAAATGCCGCAGCAAGTGGATAAGGATTATCCGGGTTATCGGGCTAAAAAAAGGGAAGCTCTGGCTGCATACAAATCATTACGTTTGATGGAGCAGGAAATAACTCTTGAGCCTAAATCACTCCCCTTAAAAAGAGTATCCATCCCGCCACTGATTTATGTTAAACCTGAAATTCAGTGGTTGGCTATCCTGCTTGTTGATGAAGACAATCATGTGGTTCCTGACAGACCCTATCGGATTATGCGAGACAAAACCATTTATAAACAAGGGCATCTTGATAAGAATGGTTTTGCACAACATCCTGAACTTGAAGTCTATGATTATCAGGTAGTCTTTTTAGAAAACAAAAAAATGGAACAAGGTGAATTAGTTGATCCAGTTTTTGCACCGACCAAAGAAAAAACAGATTACAGGCAGGTGAGTAGCAAAACAAAGTATTCACTGGAAATGATGAAAGTGAACCGGTTTAAATTGAAACCCAGTCTTTATCTTCACCTTGAAATGGACATTGATGCGCCGGAACAACGTAATGACAGTTATACGCTTATGACTGAAGATGCATCATGGAGTCAGACTGTTAATCTGAATGACTTGCCTGACACGAAGAAAACCTGGGTTGAGCTCATGTATAATGATCTTCCTGAGGGAGCTCTGTTCCATCTTATTTGTGATCCAAATGAAGAAGGGACAGAGCCTTTTTGTATCTTATCCTATGCAACATTAGAAAAACTTAAAGAAATTTTTTAGTCAATGAGTATTTAAGAATAGAAAATTTTTAAAAATGATAGTGGAATTAAAAATGAGATTTAACTTTATATTTTTATTAGACAGGATAAAAAATGAAAACCTGGGTTAAAGTGTTATTGAGTGTGGTTGTTATTCTTGTACTTTTAATTGGAGCATTGGTCAGTTATGTCATCTGGGATAATCGTGAAATTCCAGTTGAACGACCTCCAGTTATTAAAGAAGAAGTACTTAAACCCTTTGAATTAAAACGTGAGATTTATGGTGATCCAGATATATTTGATCAGCCTCGCATTCAGTTCTCCTGGCATGGCCCAAATCGAGAAAAGACAGAGATATGGAGTGTCAAGATCGATGGCACGGATTTAAGGTTGGCTGTTGATGCAAATTTGCTTTATCCAAAAGATGGAAATTTGGGGCTTCAGCCTGGATTCAATACTTATCGTTCACCTGATAATCGTTATATTTTGGTTATGTTGGGAGAATATAGCGTCAGTTATGTTGCTGTTTATATTATTGATTTAAAAAGTCAGACCAGGAAAAAGATTGAAGACACACAACATGCCTTTTTAATTCGTTACCCCTGGGTATCAGATTCAAAATCATTTTTTTACTTAAGAGGTGAGACTGGTTCTTTGTCACGATATTATTTGGAAAGTGAAAAAATAGAATCTATAAAAGAAACCTCTTCCAAGAGTTTTTATGTACAGCAAACTGCAGAAATTATCAATCAAATAGGGATAAAAGATCTCATCCGCCTAGATTTTAATGGGAATGAACTAGAAAGAATTCTTCTGGGGGAAAAGATAAATAATCATTTTCATAATATAAGTCCAGATGGTCAGTATGTTTCATATAGGAATATGAAAGGTACAATTTTAACTGATACTAAAAATGTGAAAGATTTTGAAATTCTTAGTACATTTAGTGCTCCAATTATATCCTATAAGGGTAAGAAATTATTTTATAGTTCAAATATTGAATTTTTTAACTATGATAAAAAAATCAAGCAACGAAGGAGTTTTTTTAAAAAATATGGTGGACATCAATATAATGATAAAACAGGTTTTCAGATAGCCAGTTTTTCATTATTTAATGAGAGAATAAGTGATGTCAAATAACACTGAAAGCGAAAAGGATTTTGGAGAGTGTAAAAACATACCTATTAATTATTTATTTGCTGCACATTATGATAATTCAGCTAAGGAGGTTATGGATGGTTATCGTCCTATCCCCGGAGCGATTATTATTACAGAAACAATGGTGTTTGAAAAAAAAGGGGATATATGTTCTAAGCCTGAAAAGAAACTCAGACCCTGGTTTACTAATTATAACGGAGTTTTAAACCATTTAAATAATGATTTTTCTGAAGGAACTCGCTGGTATGCTTTATCTGATACGAAAAGTAAAACGCAGAAGGTTTTTTCCCTTCTGTTGAGCAAATTTCTCAATGAACATTTAAGATTAGAAAATTTTTAAAAAATGAATATGGAATTAAAAATGAGATTTAACTTTATATTTTTATTAGACAGGATAAAAAATGAAAACTTGGGTTAAAGTGGTATTGAGTGTGGTTGTTATTCTTGTACTTTTAATTGGAATATTGGTCAGTTATGTCATCTGGGATAATCGTGAAATTCCAGTTAAACGACCTCCACTTATTAAAGAAAAAGTACTTAAACCCTTTGAATTAAAACGTGAGATTTATGGTGATCCAGATATATTTGATCAGCCTCGCATTCAGTTCTCCTGGCATGGCCCCAATCGAGAAAAAACTGAGATATGGAGTGTCAAGATTGATGGTACGGATTTAAGATTATCTGTGGATGCAGAACTCTTGTATCCAGAGGGTGAAGACTTAGGGCTCCAGCCAGGTTTTAGTACTTATCGGTCACCTGATAATCGTTATATTTTGGTAATGTTAGGGAAATACAGGGTCAGTTATGTTGCAGTTTATATTGTTGATTTAAAAGAACAGACCAGAAAAAAAGTTGAAGACACAAAACATGCCTTTTTAATCCGTTACCCCTGGGTGTCAGATTCAAAATCTTTTTTTTATTTAAGAGATAAAACGGAATCATTATCACGATATTATTTGAATAGTGGGAAAATTGAAACGATAAAAGAAACTTCTTCCAAGAGTTTTTATGTGCAGCAAACTGCAGAAATTATCAATCAAATAGGGATAAAAGATCTCATTCGTCTGGATTTTAATGGAAGTGAATTAGAACGAATACCATTGGGTAAGAATGTTCATCGAATGACTCACTATGTTGGCCCTGGTGGTGATTATTTTATTTATCAAAATTATGAAGGCACATATTTTGCGCCTATAAAAAATATAAATGAGTTGGAAAAAATAAAAGTAGGTAGACCTATTATTAATCGTAATGGAGATAAAGTATTTGGTGGTGGTGGAAGCATTATTTATTATTATGATAGGTTTCTTAAAAAGAACATTATTTTCTATAAGAAATATGGTAATCGACAATATAATATAGAAACAGGCTTCCGAATGGGAAGCCTTTCATTAATTAACGAGAAACTAAATGATGTCCAGTGATTCTACTAGTACAAAACCATTTAATCAGTGTAAAAATATACCTGTTAATTATTTATTCGCTGCTGATTATGATAATTCTGGTAATATCTTGGGTAAGTATCGTCCAATTCCTGGTGTCATTCTTTTTACAGAAACTATGGTTTTTTCAGAAACCGGCAATACGTGTTCAAAACCAGTTACAAAATTAAGACCATGGTTTACTAACTATAATGGAGTCTTAAATCATCTAAATAATGATTTTTCTGAAGGGACACGTTGGTATGCATTATCAGAAGTGGAAGGTAATGCACAGGATGTCTTTTTTCCAACCGTAGAACAAATATCATTTTTTTATGCAGCACTTGGTAATAAATGGGTACAAATAATCAGTGATGGCTTATTAAATGAACTAAAAGAGAAACAAAAGAAAGATAAAAATAGTCCCAACATAAATAGCACTATTCAATTAAAACAAATGACCATTTTGTTTGATGAACTTCTAAAACCAAAAACGGATGAAGAACTTAGAAAAGAGCTTTCTATGGAACAAGGAGTCTTAGATACAATAATTAATAATGAATATGAGAAAAAAGATAATAAAGAGAGCATCATAATTGATGAGAATCATCCTGATATTATTTATCGTTCATGGTACAAAAAACAAAAACAAATCAATGAGACACTTCATGGTTTTGTAATTCCACAGTCACGTTATATTGTTTTTACCTTTTCACATCCAGATTCAGTATATTGGTTCGTATCTTTTTGGCAACATGGAACGAAAGAATTAGAACAAAAATTAACTGTTTTTTCGGATAAGAAAAAAGATTCAAATATATTTACAGCAATATATAGAGCTCCTGTCCATAAACTATTAAAGGGCTTATATACAATAAAAATAACACCAGTTGATATTGAAAATAACTGGCTGGAGCAATGTGGGGAGACATTTTATTCTCAACAAAGTTACCAACTCACAGAAAATTTCCGCTTTGGTTTAAAAAATATTGCAGGTGAGTTTGAAATTATAAACTGTGATCCAATTACAGTAGAAGAAAGTTTATTAAAGCAATTTCCTCTTAGTTATAGTCATCTGATTAAAGATAGCTATCTTAAAATGCAAGGGGAATCACTATCTGCTAAGTCATTGGCTAATAATAGTGGACTGAAAACAGTAGTCAGTGAATTGCAGTTACGTAAACAGCAGGCTGATCAGGTGCAGGGTTTCTTTACTGCAGATAATGGCTTAAAACAAACTAATATTGTAGCCAAAGGTATTTCTGCTGCACTTTTGAATTCAGGTGTTAATATAAAAATAAGAAGTTTTGTCAATACTGCATTTCAGGTTAATGATTTTGGCTATAAAATTTTCCAAAATATCCCTGATAAGCTAAAAGATATTAAAGAAAAAACAAATTTTGCACATACTGACATTGATAAAATTATTAGCAAGCTGGAACATAATAACTTCCTTCACTGGCGCTATAAAAATCTACCGGATTCTTCTGATGCTCTGAAAAATGCCTGGGGTGGTCGGCTGGCCAGCAATAAATACATCCCTACTGAATTCATCAATAAAACATTGGGCGCTTATTCTAAAGTGGCCAAACCTATTGATGGTGCTCTGCTTGTTTTTAATCTGATCAATACCGGGACTCAACTCTATGATGCCGGGGGGAATGTCGAAAAAGCTTTGTATAATGCACGAGCTTTATTTCTGGATTACCACCAGCAGCTCCATGAGTGGGAAGATGAGCTGGTGATAGCTCACACAAGTGCTCCTGAAAATCTTCCTGCCTCTACCTTTAGACCGGATGAGCAGGGGCAAATTTGTTTCAGTTTATTTTTTGACACGAATAAAAGTCTGATTAAACCTGAAACAGGTCAATACAATGAAGATAAAGCTGTTACTCAAAATTTGTCTCAGGACCAAATTAATGATGAACACTATAGCCTGCAAATAAAAAATGATCAGGCAATTTTGGAACTGGTTAAATTTCTAAATAAAAATGATACACTTAAGATCCTTATTGTGGGTCATACCGATCCTGTAGGACGTAACTCCGATAACAAGCGTTTGTCAGAGCAGCGTGCAACAGCGGTCAAGCAATTGCTTATTGAGCAGGGAATTGCTGCTGACAGACTCATGATAAAGGGATTGGGCGAAAGTCGATTAGTCATGATTGATGGAGAAGTTAATTATGAAAAATCCCGCCGGGTTGAAATTGTCAGTCTGTTTTTCGGCCACGCAAAGTATACACCCAGCCGAGAGGCTATGGCTTTTTTAGAACAGAGTCGTGATGTCAGTGTGTTGCAAGAACTGGAGGTTGATAAAGCACAGCTTGCACTTGCGGCGGATGGTTGGAGTGCTATTAAATTTACTCTGGCTGCGCTGCCTTCCGGCATTACTCAAATTGCGGCCCTGGTGATCACTATTGCTGAGGCCGGTATCGATGTGATTAAAAATGTTGGAGCCTGGGCTGATAGTGTCTTGTTGGATAAACTGTTTCAGACAATTATTGCCCAGCAAAAAAAGCTCAGTATTTATCAGGGGGCTTCACTGGCTAATCAGCGTTTACTCAGAGAATCTATTCATCATTATAAAAAAAATCCTGCTTCTTTTTATCTTAATACCCAGCACCGGGTGCGTGCTGAAGCTTTATATGGTTTAATTGGCCTCATTACCCGGGCATCTATCAGTACCCGTTCTCAATCTGAGTTTGTTAAGAAAATCAAAGCCTATCAGATCGATGCCTATATTGATAATTTTTTACTTAATGATGGTTGGCGTTTTCCTCTGGAGCCAGACTTTCCTATCACTATGGATGAATTCTGGTTATTTGTGATCAGAACAAAGGCACATCATACTGGGGTTAATTACAACTGGTATGGTTTTGATATCCATTTTAAATTACTAAAAGAACCTCAAGAGGACAGCTGGGGCATGCCGGACAGCCTTGCGATGCAGTTTCATCATGCCAATGACTTCTACCAGCGCAGTCAGGCCATTATTTCTCCGGGTGAACTTACTGCTGATATTATTGTTAACCAAAATGCTGGTGAAACAGGTAAATATGGACAGCACTTGTATTCTCTGGCCGGTAATGATGTCCCTGAACACCAAAAAGCTGATTTTCAGAGTTGCTTTCCGATACATCACTTGCATAGCAAAGAAATCTCTAAGCTGGCTATGGACTTCAATACGGATTTTAGTGATATTGATGACGACACTTATCAATACACTGCTATTTATGCCCGCCCGCCAGAAGCGCTATGGCAGGGTACAGAGCCTGACTGGCTTATATTAGAAGACTATCAAAAAACAAAAAAAGGAGGCGTTCTTTCACCCTTTGATCAAATTCGCATCCTGGTGGTGTTTCATACTTGCAAAGATACGACAGACACTCGCAAAAATACCGTGGATATCAATGGTATCTATCCTGCGGCTATACAACTACATCGCCGTGATATGAATAATATTGACGGGCCCCGTTATCGAACATTGGCCCGGCGGCTGGATAAGGGAGAACTGCTTAAAAAAGAACAGAAATATGTCGATCATGTTGGCTACGTAGTTTACCCTTTTTATCACTTCGGTCAGACGACTTATAGCGGTACAAAACCTCTAGCCACCAAGCTCAGCTTAAGTCTGGCACAATGGCGTCCGACCTGGGACTTACTGGAAAAAGGAAAGGATTCAAAGGGGTTTGAACAGGCTTATGATTACTGGCGTATGGGCGGGCTTGATGACATGTATTATGAATTTACGGCCAATATTGGTGATGAGAAAGAAGGCCATCCAATCCGTATTTCCGGTAAGGATTCAGACTGGCTTTATGAAAAAGAATATAAAGTCAGTATACAGGGTAGAGAACTGGTCTCAAAGACTAAAACTCGAGGGATTGGCCGCAGTGTTTATTATAAAAAGACCTATCACTGGCTGCCGGATGCCCGCTTGTTATATGCGCCATTTCTAATGAGTGGCGCAAAAGAAGCCACTCGTCCAGAGTTATTTACTGAAGATGAGGACATTAAAGTGCTTATTCGTATTGGAGGTGCAGGTGGTAGTGACTATTTATGCAGTCACTCAAAGTTTTATTCCTTAATTGGAAAAAGTAATAATCAGAAATATGGCATTCACCTGCACTCACCGAATGTATTAACCTTTGATCAGTTTGACTGGAATACTCCCGTTGAATTTATTTTTCTGGTGACATCCGATGAAATTGACTCAGATGGTTATGAGGTGCAAAACTATAAATGGGATAGTATTCCTTATTCGGTAAAAATGAAAGAATTTACCGGCAGTGATACTAACGGCCCTGTTTTGTCCGGCAAATTATCTTATCTTGGTATCTTAAATAACAATCGAGTCAAAGGTAAAGCTCGTTTTGAAATTGATAATCAAAAAGAGACCATTCCCCTGGAGTTACAACCACTGATTGATGTGCTCAGTAAGAGAGATGATTGCTCACATGCTCTTTCAGGATTTAATGAAGGTGGTCTCTTTTCAGATAAACGCTATGTTTTTGCGGCTCATTACAAATGCCAGTATGAGTCCTTAACAGGACAGTCGATTAATAGCATTCGTCCTTTCAGTCGACATGATTCTCGTCTGAATAGTGAACGGGTTGAATTAGATGGTGATGAATCAGAAAACGATTATTTTAGATTTGGGTTGACTGATTTTATTGCTGGAGGGCAGAACATTAGTTCTGGATTAGTCACTATTAAAAATAGTGATGAATTTGTCGGCAAGGATATTGAATTTCGCTTTCGCTCTCCCAAAAACTTGATGCATGCACCATGGACTGCCTTGCCTGTTGATTCTGATCAAAAAATTACTGAGGCAAAAAAACTGGATAAAGAAACCTTACTGACAAATTGGGTCAATAAATCAGAGGATGAGAAAAAAGAAGCGGTTAAATTCTGGATTGAAGAAGATACCAGTACGATAAAACAACTTGCGACGCGAGTTTATCGTTGATAAAAATGGGTTGAAAGGTTTTTTTTTAGTCATTGTATTGCCTCGAATAAGAAAAGGTAATGCTGGAAAAATTTCTTGATTTCATATATAATACAGCTCCTTTTTTAAGCAGTTATTTTTAAATCGCAATTTTCAATGTGTTGCTTAATTATTGTCCATCCGTGTAGTCGGCTTTTTCTATTTTTATCTGGATCTTCTATGATTGACCTTTGCTCCAAGGACCAACCCTGTAATATTAAAACTGAAATTCTTTCCGGACTGACGGTTGCTCTTGCTCTTGTTCCAGAAGCGATTGCCTTTGCTTTTGTTGCGCAGGTTGATCCACTGGTTGGTCTATATGCTGCGTTTATTGTCGGTTTAATTACGGCCGTAATTGGCGGTCGTCCTGGAATGATTTCTGGTGCAACGGGTGCGCTGGCTGTGATTATGACGGGGCTTGTGGTACTTCATGGTGTTGAATATCTATTTGCTGCTGTTGTTTTAATGGGGTTGATTCAGATTTTGTTCGGTGTTCTGCACCTGGGTAAGTTTATCAGACTGGTGCCGCATCCGGTGATGCTTGGTTTTGTTAATGGTCTGGCGATTGTTATTTTATTGGCGCAGTTTGGTCAATTTAAAGTGCCCGATCCACAGGGTGGTGAGGCATTGGTCTGGATGCAGGGCAGTATGTTATGGACGATGATTGGCCTGATTTCTTTAACTATGGTGATTATTCATTTTTTACCCAAATACACAAAAGCCATTCCTGCACCCCTGGCAGGTATTTTAGTGGTTTCAATTCTGGCGATTGTCATTGATTTACCGGCTCGTACCGTAGGTGATATTGCTTCCATTGCGGGTGGCTTCCCTGAGTTTCATATTCCAATGGTGCCAGCTTCTTCTATGGCTGAGATCTTTGATACCTTTATCATTATCCTGCCTTATTCTCTGGCCTTTGCTGCAATTGGTTTAACTGAATCTTTACTGACTTTGTCGGTGATCGATGAAATGACGGAAACTCGCGGACGTGGCAATAAAGAGTGCGTTGGTCAGGGTGTTGCTAATATTACCAGTGGTATGTTTGGCAGTATGGGGGGATGTGCCATGATTGGTCAGTCGATGATTAATGTGAATTCTGGTGGCCGTGGACGTGTATCAGGCATTGCAGCAGCTTTATTCTTATTAAGCTTTATTATGTTTGCCTCTGAATTGATTTCGCAAATTCCTCTGGCAGCTTTGGTTGGCGTGATGTTTATGGTGGTGATCGGTACCTTTGAATGGTCAAGCTTTCGTATTTTAGGAAAAATTCCAAAGTCAGATGCTTTTATCCTGATCTCTGTTTCAGCTATCACTGTTATTACTGATAATCTGGCAATTGCTGTCTTTATCGGAGTTATCATCGCGGCTCTGGTTTTTGCCTGGAACCACGCGAAGCATATTACGGTAGTGATTACTCGTGATATTGAAGAGTCAAAAGTGTATGAATTACACGGCCCTCTGTTTTTTGGTTCCGTTCATAATTTCCAGGATCTGTTTGACCCAAAAAATGATCCCGACGATGTCGTAGTGGAGTTCAAGTACTCACGAGTGTCGGACCACTCTGCTATTGAGGCCATTGATACTTTGGCAGAACGCTATTTAAGTGTCCATAAACGCCTGCACCTGAGACATGTCAGCCCTGAGTGTAAAAAGCTATTAAAGAAAGCGGGTGGTTTGTGCGAAGTGAATGTCATTGAAGACCCAACCTACCATATTGCAGATGATCAGTTGGGCTAGTGTTGAGGTCTCAGAAGCCTAGGCCTTGACGTTAATATTTTGACCAGTATTGCCCTGTGGTGCGGGTATTGACTCAATCAGCTGCAGTGCAGACTGCTTCTGAATATCCATCGCCTTTTTCAGTACAGCAATACCTGCTGTATCATTCTGGCTGATACTGCTTGCAATTGCGGTGGTTTGAACGCCGGAAATATCCATTTTAAATTCCTAATAAATAATAATTAAATTTCAGTTAATTAATTTAGCGTCTGAAGTGATATAAACTTTAGGAGAAAAGCCGTTTTTTACTGGAAACACTTTTATTTTGGAGCGTGAATATAGCCTGGGAGTTTTGAACAGACGAGTGCTCGCATGGCGGCTTCAAGGACGGTGGCACCCTGAACATTGATATTGGGCTCAATTGAGGCGGTCCATTCGCTCATTTCTTCCCAACCCCAGTTTAAATCCATTTTATATTTCTCTATCAAAGGCCCGCCCTGTGACCAGAACCGAGTAGGTGCCCATTCTCTCGGGGGGAGTCCTGTTCGGGGGAAATAGCTGAGTTTGTTGTGGTTTTCCGGGTAAAAAACATCAAGTCCAATTGCTTCAGCGACTAGAATATCCAGCTTGACAGAAGAATAATCGTTGATGTTTTCCATGAAAAAATTGCTCATAAATTGACAGATTGATCATTTAATATGCAATTCTCAGACCAGAAGAAGGAAATTGATCGTCAGTAGTCAATTGTCTGATGCCTTGTGTTTTCGACCACAGACAATTGACTACTGATAGGCTTTTATTTATTTTCGCGGTTTTCGACCAGTTGATCAACCACACCAGGATCGGCCAGAGTGCTGGTGTCACCCATGCTATCCAGTTCGTTGGTGGCAATTTTGCGTAAAATACGACGCATAATTTTGCCTGAACGGGTTTTTGGCAGACCGGGAGCCCATTGAATGAAATCCAGTGTTGCAATCGGACCAATTTCTTTCCGAACCTGTTTGACCAGCTCAACTTTTAGTTCATCAGTGGCTTCAACACCTTTCACCAGTGTGATGTAGGCATAAATCCCCTGTCCCTTGATGTCATGAGGGTAACCGACAATTGCCGCTTCAGCAACATCATGATGCAGTACCAGTGCACTTTCAATTTCAGCAGTACCCAGGCGATGGCCGGAGACATTCAGGACATCATCAACACGACCGGTGATCCAGTAATAACCATCAGCATCTCGGCGACAGCCGTCACTGGTAAAATAGTGACCGGGATAAGTTCTGAAATAAGTTTCAATAAAACGCTGGTGATCACCATAAATAGTGCGCATCTGGCCCGGCCAGCTGGCACTGATAACCAGTGAGCCGGATGCTTCACCAGACATAATATTACCGTCTGGATCCATAAGGTTGGGTTTAACACCAAAAAATGGGCGTGATGCAGAGCCCGGCTTCAGTGCGGTAGCACCTGGAAGCGGTGTGATCATAAAGCCGCCTGTTTCTGTTTGCCACCAGGTATCAACGATGGGGCAGTTGCCTTCTCCGACGACATTGTAATACCATTCCCAGGCTTCAGGGTTAATGGGCTCACCCACAGAACCCAATAGATGCAGGCTGCTTCTATCGGTCTTTTTAACAGGCTCATCACCTTCACTCATCAATGCTCTGATAGCGGTTGGTGCAGTGTAAAAGGTATTCACCTTGTGCTTGTCAACTACCTGCCAGAAACGAGAGGCATCCGGGTAACTTGGAATGCCTTCAAACATGAGTGTGATTGCGCCATTGGCCAGTGGGCCATAGACAATATAACTGTGGCCGGTAATCCAGCCGACATCCGCTGTACACCAGTAGATATCGCCATCTTTATAATCAAAGGTGTATTTATGAGTGACAGCAGCATACAGCAGGTAACCGGCAGTGGTGTGCAGGACACCCTTGGGTTTTCCGGTAGAGCCTGAGGTATAAAGAATGAATAAGGGATCTTCTGCATCCATTTCTTCTGGCTCGCAGAAGGCATCGACTGTTGTTGCAATTTCATGATACCAGACATCATGTTTATCATTCCAGGCGACTTCACCCTCGGTATTTTGTATCACAAGCACAGTGTGGACATTCGGACATTTTGCCACAGCCTGGTCGACATTTTTCTTGAGTGAAACCGTCTTTCCGCCGCGTCGGCCTTCATTGGCAGTAATAACAATCTGGCAATCAGAATCCAGAATTCGATCTTTAACGGCCTCTGGTGAGAAACCACCAAAGACCACCGAGTGAATGGCACCGATGCGGGCACAGGCCAGCATAGAATAGGCAGCTTCCGGTATCATTGGCATATAAATGCAAACCCTGTCACCTTTTTTGACACCACGTGCTTTAAGGACATTGGCAAAACGATTGACTTCATCAGAGAGCTGCTGATAAGTAATGTTTTTAGAAACCTCGGGGTCATCACCTTCCCAGATGATTGCAGTCTGGTCAGCCCGTTCTGCAAGGTGACGATCAATGCAGTTATAGGTCACGTTTAATTTAGCACCTGTGAACCATTTTATACTGACATTAGTATCAGACTTATCCCCGTAGGAACAGTCGCTGACTTTATCCCAGTCTTTAGAAAAGCTGAGAAAATCTTTTGCAATGGAACCCCAGAATGTATCAGGATCATCAATGGATTGCTGGTACATAGTATTATATTTCTCTTCAGTAATATAAGCCTTGTCTGCAACTGCTTGTGGGATAGGATATATCTTGTCATCTGACATAATGCGCTTTCCTTCAAAAGGTGAATAAAATAAAACGGGCTAATTAAAAATTTTTTGCCACCAGCGTCTTCTATTGCCGGGTGGTGCAATGGCTACTTCCAGATCAATGGGTTGAATTTTACTTAATATCCAACCGGGAAGTGGCGGAGGTGCACCGTTGGAGCCACAAACATGCCCCAGATTATTAGGGTCGTATATTTTTATAAATGCAGGAGTCTCTTTGTTATCGGCATAAACAATACCGCAATAGTCGTGTTCGTGATCATGCTTTAATAACTTATCAATTTCATCGATAAACAGGTTTAATTTTTCCGGCTTGCATGGCGTGGCGGGCGGTGGCTCACCAATATGATAGATAAACCAGTCATGGGTGCTTCCAGACTGAAGGGTCTGCCATAGATCATCGAGATGTTCCCAGCGTAAAACTCCGACTAATCGTCCCTGATATTTTTCCATAAAAGGGTGTTCTGGTTGAGAGGTTGCTTCGCTCACCGGATTGTTCAAAAAAAGCTCCAAAATAGCGACTTGAATAATATTCTATGTATTATTTATATGAATTTATTTATATGAAATTATTTAAAAGCTAGGTTAAACCATAATCATCTGTTTTTCCATCCTTGGCACCTTATTTATATCCCAATTAGTGACAAGATATTGCCAAAAGTCACTTTTATTATCAAAATCTTTAGTATCCAGAGTATTTTGTCCAAGAAAGCGGGCAGCCTGCACCAGTGTTTCCAGATTGCAATCCACTTTTTTGGCTTGGCTGAGTTTGCTGAGCTTCAGATTTTCTTCGGTGACTGCCAGAGGAATATGGGCATATTGAGCTACAGGATAGCCCAGAAGTTGCTGTAAATATATTTGTCTGGGTGTTGAATCCAAGAGATCGTAGCCGCGTACAATATGGGTGATCTGACTTTGAAAATCATCAATGACCACACTGAGCTGGTAGGAAAAGACCTGATCTTTACGATAAATAATAAAATCACCAATATCCTGCTGCAGATTTTGACTGTATTCGCCCTGAATCAAATCCACAAAACAAACTTCATCAGCGGATACTTTAAGGCGTATTGCATGGTCTCGATTTTGCTGATGATCGGCTTGGCTGGTTTTATGACGGCATGTACCGGGGTAGATGCCATTCTTAATATGGCTGTTTTCCAATGCGGCCTGTATTTGTTTACGTGAGCATGAGCATAAGTAGGTCACGGTTAATTGATGCAGCTCTTTAAGTGCCATTTTATAGTGTTTCAGATTTTGACTCTGGTAGCTGACGCTTTCATCCCATTCAAAGCCGCATTGCTCTAGAGTGGATAAAATGTGTTGGTCAGAATCTGCCACGACACGTGCCTGATCAATGTCATCAATGCGCAATAGCCATTGCCCGTTAAAGTGCCGGGCATCCGCATAACTGGCCATTGCTGCCAGCAGTGAACCAAAGTGAAGCTCCCCTGATGGAGAAGGTGCAAATCGCCCCCGGTATTTTATTTTGCCAAAATTGGTTTTTTTCAATGTCACTGTCTATAGTTAATTTAAATAGAGTCTTGGGCTCTAACAACTGGACTCTAACGAATAGTTTAGTTATTTTTATACAGCTGGGGAGAATCGTTAATGTCAGCAAGTTCTGAACGGATAATAATAGAAGGTATTAAAGAAGATGGCAATAAGTTCAGGCCCAGTGACTGGTGTGAACGATTAGCGACAACATTAGCCAGTTTTGGTGAAGATCAACGCTTACAGTATTGTAAAAGTGCCCATCCTTGTATTATAAATGGCATCAACTGTTTAATTGTTGATCGAGACCTGGAAACAAAATCCCCAGAATCTTATGAATATCTAATGGCTTTTGCTGTTGAGAATAAATTAAAGGTCCAGGAAGATCGAAGACAGGCAACACAGGGTGTTGATGTCGATAGACGTGCTAGGAGAGTGCTTGCCTGATTAGGGAAAGAAGTGCTCATCCCCATGCTGGGCATGGGGATGAAGTGGTATTAACCTCTTTTTTCTTTTTGTTCGTCCAATTCTTTACAGTCAATGCACTGGGTGGCGGTTGGGCGAGCTTCAAGGCGGCGAATACCTATATTGACACCACAGGTTTCACAATAGCCGTATTCCTGCTCTTCCATATCCTTCATTGACTCATCAATTTTCTTAATAAGTTTGCGTTCACGGTCGCGAGTTCTTAGTTCCAGTGCGAACTCTTCTTCTTGAGAAGCGCGATCACTGGGATCGGGAAAGTTTGTGGCATCATCTTTCATATGCGTCACAGTCTTATCGACTTCTTCCATTAGTTCTTTCTTCCAGGCAAGCAATATGGCTCTAAAGTGTGCTTGCTGGTTTTCGTTCATATACTCTTCACCTTTCTTTTCCTTATAAGGTTCAAAGGTGTCAATAGCACTATCTGATTTTGTGCTTTTTTGTGTTGGCATTGATTGGGACTCCAGCCTACTTCTTAAAAAGTAGAAAGTTAAAAAGATGTGAATATATACCAAAATACGTGCTCAATGGCAAATATTAAGTATGTTTTTTTACTCAATCCTATCATTTTAAGCCTAAAACAGGATTATTTACAATGAATCTGTAAAATTTTATAAAATCGCTTGAGTTCTTCTCGGCGAATATCCATATACTGTTCATTACTGAATTCACTTTTAATAGGGTTATCTTGGTGAGGTGCGCATCCTCCCGGCAGAGAAAAAACACAAATTTTGTGATAAATTATTTTAAATATTTAAACCTGAATAAATCTAGGATATTTTTATGAGTCAATTAGAAGCGTTAATTTTTGATGTAGATGGCACCCTGTCAGAAACAGAGCGAGATGGGCACCTGGTTGCATTTAATCTGGCTTTCAAAGAAGCAGGTCTGGACTGGGACTGGAGTGTGGCGCTTTATGGTCAATTACTGGCTGTTACCGGAGGTAAAGAACGCATTCGTTATTATTTAAATGATTTCTATCAGGATGAGCATGGAGAAGCTTTTACTGAGCCTAAAGACTTTGATGCGTTTGTTGCTGAGCTGCATGCCTCTAAAACAAGGTTTTACGTTCAACTTATGGAGAATGGTGCGGTGCCCTTACGTGTGGGGGTGGTTCGACTTTTACAGGAAGCTCGTGATGCCGGTGTGCGCATGGCGATTGCAACCACAACCACGCCGGCAAATGTTTCGGCTCTGTTGACTAACACTCTGGGTGCCGAATCAATTGACTGGTTTGAAGTCATTGCTGCAGGTGATATCGTTCCGGCCAAAAAGCCTGCTCCTGATATCTATCTTTATGCGATTGAGAAAATGAATCTCAAAGCCGAACAATGTCTGGTGTTCGAGGATTCTTACAATGGTTTGTTATCATCTAATGGCGCGGGTTTAAAAACAGTGGTGACAATTAATGATTATACCAGTGATCATGACTTTACCGGGGCAGCATTAGTGTTGAGTGATTTTGGTGAGCCGGATCAACCGATGGAGGTATTGCAGGGGCAATGCGATGAGCCATATTTTAATTTACAAAGTGCCCAAAAAATACTTCAGGCCTAAATGTCTGTCATAGGCAGCTTGCCCATTTTTGAGTGCCCTAACACTGATTTTAAAAAACGATTTTTGTAACTATGCCAGCAGATAAAATAATACCCTTAGCAAAGCGCATGGAAACGATTCAACCATTTCATGTCATGTCTTTATTGGGCAAAGCCAAAGCGCTTGAGCAGCAGGGCAGGGATATTATCCACCTGGAAGTGGGGGAGCCGGATTTTAATACCCCTCAGCCTATTATCGATGCCGGCATTGAGGCATTAAAACGAGGCAACATTCATTACACTCCCAGTCTTGGACTGATGTCTCTGCGACAGGCAATCGCAGATTTTTATCAGACTCGCTACGATCTGGATGTGCCGGCTTCAAGAGTCGTGGTTACTCCAGGGGCTTCCGGAGCACTATTACTGATAATTGGTGCTTTAATTGGCTCGGGTGATTCGGTCATGCTGGCTGATCCGGGTTATCCCTGTAATCAGAATTTTGTGCGTTTTGTTGAGGGTGATATTCAGGCAGTTGAAGTGGATGAGTCGACCGGCTACCAGTTAACCGCAGAACTGATCGAGCAGAACTGGCAGCACAATACTAAGATTGTCCTGATTGCATCACCAGCAAATCCAACAGGTACCATCGTCCCAGAAGATGAAATGAAAAAAATCATCCGTTTGCTTAAAGATAAGCAGGCGTATCTGATCGTCGATGAAATCTATCAGAGTCTGGTGTATGATTTGGAACCTTCCTGTGCTCTGGGTGCTTTAGCAGACTCAACGGATGATCATGTCATCATCGTCAATAGCTTTTCAAAATACTTTCAAATGACCGGTTGGCGTCTGGGCTGGTGTATCGTGCCTGAACAACTGGTACAGGCCTGCGATCACCTGGCGCAGAACTTGTTTTTAGCGGCTCCGACCACTGCACAAGAAGCGGCAATGGTTGCTTTTCTGCCAGAAACAACTGAGATACTGGAGCAAAGACGACAAATTTTTAAACAGCGGAGGGATTATCTGTATCCGCAATTATCAGCATTAGGGTTTAAGATACCGATTAAACCGCAGGGTGCCTTTTATCTGTATTGTGACTGCAGTACTTTTACCAATGACAGTATGGTCCTGGCTCATGAATTACTGGAAACAACAGGTGTGGCAGTAACTCCCGGCATTGATTTTGGCCAAAATCACCCAGAACGCTATATCCGTTTTGCCTACACCAGAGACATTAAATACCTGCAGCAGGCAGTGCAGCGTTTGCAAAATTTCCTGTTGTGATTGTATCCTATGAAATACAGTGAACCACTGATAAAAGCGCGTTTGATCAAACGCTATAAACGTTTTCTTGCCGATATTGAATTGGACTCAGCCGTTGAAATTGCAGGAGTATGGTCTCAATTTATCACCATACATACAGCAAACACGGGTTCAATGACTGGCTGTGCAGTTCCAGACAGCACAATATGGATCAGTAATAGCCATAACCCTAAGCGTAAATATCTTTACAGCTGGGAGTTATCGACGGTACAGGATGCCAGCTCTGAAAAGGGGAGCTTAATTGGTATTAATACCATGCTGGCTAATAAGCTGGTTAAAGAAGCAATTGAAAAGGGTGTCATTGCCGAATTAGATAATGTTCAAAGTATTGAAACAGAAGTACCCTATGGTTCAGAAAAAAGCCGAATCGATCTTCTGGTGACCCAGAAAAATGGCCAAAAATGTTACATCGAAGTAAAAAATGTGACGGCGAGCTTTGAACCGGGTGTGGCTGCTTTTCCGGATGCAGTAACTGCTCGGGGAACCAAACACCTGCGGGAACTTGAGTTAATGGTTCAGCAGGGACATAGGGGGATTATTCTCTATTGCGTTCAACGTGAAGATATCCAGCAGGTCAGGGCGGCAAGTGAGATCGACCCCTTATATGCAGAAACACTCAAACAGGCTCGACAAAATGGTGTAGAAGCACTGGCCTATGGGGTTCAATTTTCAGGTGATCAGGCACCAGAGGAAATTTCACTGGTCAGACCTCTGTCTGTTGCACACTAAGAAGCCGGTTTATTTGTGTATTTTAATAAACTTTGTAGTAAGATTACGGGCACTCATTATTAACTGGAAAATATAATAATAACCTGATGTTTAAACCTCTCTCACTCTTCCTTGGGTTTCGCTACACACGTGCCAAACGCCGAAATCAATTTATCTCCTTTATCACTCTGAGTTCTTTTACCGGAATCGCTATTGGGGTCTGGGCACTGATAACAGTGCTGTCCGTGATGAATGGCTTCCAGTCAGAAATCAGAGAACGCATTCTGGGAATGGCTTCCCACGCAACCATCAGTGGTATGAGCGGCAAACTACAGGACTGGCAGTCAGTCGGTGAGCTGGTTGAACAGCAGCCCCATGTCGAGGGCACTGCACCCTATATTCGTAAAGAAGCGATGTTAACCAATTCAGCCAATGTTCATGGTGCACTGGTTCGCGGCATTGAGCCTGAAGAAGAGAAAAAAGTCTCTGAAGTGTCAGAACATATGTATCAGGGGAGTTACGACGCACTTAATAAAACAAAGTTTGGTATTATTCTGGGGCGCTATCTGGCACGTTCCATTGGTGCTGTTGTCGGTTCCAAAATTACCATGGTGACGCCTTCAGCAAATGTTACACCTGCTGGTATTATGCCGAGACTGAAACGTTTTACGGTGGTGGGCATTTTTGAAATGGGACATAACCAGTATGATGCAAATATGGCACTGATACACATCCGTGATGCCCAGACTTTATTTAAAATGAAAGGTCTGGTCACAGGGCTTCGGCTTAAGCTGGATGATTTGTACAATGCACCACGTATCAGTCGGCAGATAGAAGGGAAAATTCCCGGCTATCACCGAGTGATTGACTGGACTCAACACCATGCAAATCTTTTTCGTGCCATCAATATAGAAAAAACCATGATGCTGATTATTCTGTCTCTGATCATTGCGGTGGCAGCGTTTAATATCGTTTCAACTCTGGTTATTGTCGTCAATGATAAGCAGGCTGATATTGCTATTTTGAGGACTCTGGGTGCCAGCCCCGGGATGATCATGCGCATTTTTATTTCACAGGGGATGGTGATTGGTCTGGTTGGAACTCTGCTTGGCATTATGACGGGAATAGTGACGGCACAAAACATACAGACCATTGTGCCTGCTCTGGAAAGCCTTCTGGGGATGAAATTCCTGGCACCGGAAATCTATCTCATCAGTGATCTGCCTTCAGAAATGAAATGGTCAGATGTTTTTATTACTGGCAGCATTTCATTTTGCCTGACGGTCTTAGCGACTATCTATCCGGCCTGGCGAGCATCGCGGGTACAGCCTGCGGAGGCACTGCGCTATGAATAAGCCTAAAAATGATGTGATCATTGACTGCAAGAATATTGATCAGTATTTTGATGATGGCACCGGGCGGGTTGATATTTTCCAGGGACTGAATCTGCAAATTAAAACGGGACAGCGCCTGGCCATTGTCGGTGCTTCAGGTTCAGGTAAAAGCACATTGCTGTATATGATGGGTGGTCTTGATAAGATTAAATCCGGCAGATTGCTGCTTGATGGACATGATGTGAGTCAATTAAATGCCAAAAAACTTGGTATTTTGCGAAATAAAACATTAGGCTTTGTCTATCAGTTCCATCATTTATTGCATGAGTTTTCGGCATTAGAAAATGTGGCGATGCCCTTGCTTATCCGTGGGGACAGTACTGCTCAGGCAAAAGAGCAGGCCGCAGATATTTTACAACAAGTGGGTCTCAGTCATCGCCTGAAACACAAACCCGGAGAGCTGTCCGGAGGCGAGCGGCAACGCGCAGCAATTGCCCGGGCTCTGGTCACCAATCCACACTGTTTGCTTGCCGATGAACCAACAGGTAACCTGGATAATACCACTGCAAAGCAGGTGTATGATTTATTGATAAAATTAAATGAAGAAATGCATACCAGCCTGGTTCTGGTGACTCATGATGAGAGCCTGGCCTCGCGTATGGACAAAACGCTGCTGCTGTCTGATGGTAAGCTATCCCAAATTTGATATTACATACATGTCGTTTATACTTGTATTACATGGCTGTTGTAAGCAGCGGTTGTGAATAATTGCATAAAGCCGATTGATGAAAAAAATAATACTTGATAACCAGCTAATTAAATTGAAAGTACCCGTTGAAAAACTGGTACTGGGTCAGTATGTCACCGAACTGGACCGTCCATGGCTGGAGTCACCTTTTTTATTCCAGGGTTTTTTTCTGACCACCGATAAGCATATTTCTCAGGTTCAGGACGTCTGTCAATACGTCTATGTTGATACCACTCGCATCATTGAAAAAGAAATTGATTTTTTACAGGAAGACAAACGTAAAAACATTGTTTATCCGCCCCCCCCGAAAAAAACCAGTTCATTTTTTAAAGAGATTACCTCGTCAGATACAATTTTTACCAGGACTTCAAATCTGATTCGGGGTTTTTTAAAAAATATTGGAATCAATGAAAATCTGGACATAGATGAAGCCAAAAAGGCCGTTGATCAGGTTGTTCGTAGTGTGATCAAAACTCCTGATGCGCTCATGTGGTTAACCCAGTTGAAAAAAAAGGATGAATATACCTCACAGCATAGTATGAATGTCTGTGTGTTATCCGTTGCACTCGGGCGTCATATCGGTCTTGCTGAAAATGATCTTAAAGAACTCGGGCTTTGCGGCATGCTGCATGACATGGGGAAAATGCTGATACCTGATAAAGTTCTGAATAAACCCGGTAAATTAGCCGGTAAAGAAATCAAGATCATGAAATATCATACCGTTCTTGGTTTGAAGATTCTGAAAAAATCAAAAGGGCGGGTGCCGCTGTCAGTGATCAATGTTGCCTACTCTCATCATGAGCGAGTGGACGGAAAAGGCTATCCCCGAGGAATTGGCCAGGATAAATTAACCCGGGCTACCCGAATCGTGGCGATTACCGATATGTATGATGCACTCACCAGTGATCGAGTTTACCGAAAGGGCTGCAGTCACCTGGAAGCCATTGATATTATGACAAAAATGAGTGGCAAACATCTGGATTATGCACTGGTTCTGAAATTTATTGAGTGCTTGAGTGTTTACCCTCCCGGCAGTATTGTCGAACTCACCAATAATGAAATTGCAATTGTGGTGGAAGTGAACCAGGATGAGAAATTGCGTCCAAAGATTATTTTACTGCTGGGTTATGATAAACAGCCCAGAACAGAAAAATTAATCGACCTGGCTTTAAGAGAAAAAGACATTGGTGGTGAAACCTATACCATTGCACGAACTGTCAGAGCCGTTGATTATGATATTGATATTATGAAATTTTATCACCGTGGTGTATTACAAAAAGGCTTTTCTTCTTTGTAATATTCCCCCCTTTTTCAAAGGGGGAAGTTTGGTTTATTTTATTTCAATACTGGCTTTGCTTTTTAAGTCTTCAATATATTGGTTGAGTGCTTCTTTGATGAGCACTTTTTTGATCTCATCTTTAACTGTTTTATACTCGGGTGGTTTAACCGAGCGGGTATCATCCAGAATGATGACGTGCCAGCCAAATTGAGACTGCACTGCTGTTTTCCCAAGTTCGCCTTTTTTTAAGCTGGTAACCATAGTATAAAGTGGTGCAACCATATCCTGCTCTGAAAACCAGCCCAGATCACCACCTTTTGAGCCAGAACCAACATCGGTTGATTTTTCTTTTGCCAGTTTGGCAAAATCAGCACCACCTTGAATATCTTGAATTAAAGCTTTAGCTTCATCCTCGGTTTTGACCAGAATGTGGCGGGCTTTGTATTCCTCTGGGGTTTTGGCAATGATATTTTTCTCATAATAGGCTTTTATATTTTTTTCATCAACCTTAATCTCCTGAGCAATGGTGATCAGATAGGTTGAAGCAATATAACTATCAGTTAAAGCTTTCAATGTTGCTGCGATTTCCGGTGTCTGATCAAACTTATCTTTTGCAGCTTCTTCTAATAACAACTGGCGACTGACTAATGCTTTGGTCAATTGTTTTTTCTGAGGCTGGTTAATTTTTTCATAGTCAATTTTGTTCTGTATGGCGACGATTTTAAGCTGGCTTTCAGCAATATCCTGGCCATTGACTGTGGCTATGACTCTGTCTTCCTGGCTTGAGTCTTTTGTGGGTGAATCTTCTGCGATTAAAGCTGTAGAGCTTAAAAATAAGCTGGAGAATAAGAGTGCAGATATAAATTTCATCAATATTTTTCCTGATAGATTAGATTTAGGTTGAAAGTACCTTAAGGAAGTACTTTTTTAAATGGTTTAACAATAACATTGCCGTAAACACCTGCAGCAATATAGGGATCATTATCAGCCCAATCCTGAGCATCCCCTAATGTCTCAAATTCAGCAACCACCAGTGAGCCGGTAAACCCTGCTTCACCAGGATCATTGCTGTCAATAGCAGGATGAGGTCCTGCTAAAATAAGCCGACCTTCATTCTTGAGTGTTTCTAAACGGGCCAGATGGTCTGGACGTGCTGCAAGACGTTTATCTAAAGTGTTTTCAATATCGGTGGCAATAATGGTATAAATCATTAAGTCGTTTCCTCATCTTCGACAGTTTCTTCTTCGAGTATATGGCGCTGTAAATAAAATATTTGAAAAATCATAAAAACAAAGGTCAGACCCAGCATCCCGTACATTTTAAAATCGACCCATATTGCCTGACGCACTTCTTCAGTGAGATTGGCGCCATAAAAGAAAGCCACATAGATATTAAGCAGACCGCAAAACATAAAAAAGGAAACCCACATCATATTCAGTCGGAACCAGATGGGGTCAGGTAGTTTGATGGCTTCGTCAAGCTGTCGCTGAATAATATTTTTTTTACCAAAGAATTGGCTGCCTAATAGCGCCAGTCCAAAAATCCAGTTGATGACCGTGACTTTCCACTTAATAAATGTGTCATCTTGAAACAGCAAAGTCAGACCACCAAAAAAGAGAATGACAACCAGATTAATAATGTGCTGGTTTTCCAGTTTCTTATGCATCAGCCACTGGATGGCAGAATGGATTAATGTGGCAACAATAGCTGCAGTAGTGGCGGCATAAATGTCGTTGTCGGTGAGTTTGTATGTTCCGAAAAAAATAATGATAGGTAAAAAGTCGTAGATAAATTTCAGCATGGTAATTAAGTGTGCAAAATTCCTGTTAATAAGTTTTAGACGGACTCTGGAACGCCTGATATTCTGACATTTTAATCTTATAAGAACAACTTTTTATCACCATGGATAAAAAGGAATGATCTTATTGATTGTGTCATACCGGGAGCATGGGCAGAGACAGAGTCTTACATAGGACCCAATAATTATAAAAAAATTCAATAAAAAGATAATATTACTGCTATAAATAGGTTAAAATTAATGGTTTTTCATCTTCTGCATCAATATCTCCTGCAACAATAGACGGGTAGTCACTTAAAATGCAAATCGATCTTCATACACACTCAACCGCATCAGACGGGCGTCTGGCCCCGGCTGAACTGGTTAACCGCGCTGTACAGGCTGGTGTTGAAGTGCTTGCTCTGACCGATCACGATGGTACTGATGGATTGGATGAAGCCCGTCAGAGTGCGATAGATGCAGGCATTCGGTTTATTAACGGCATTGAATTATCAGTCACCTGGAATAAAAGAACCGTGCATATCGTGGGCTTAAATTTTGACCCGGACTATGCCCCATTAAAAAGCGGTATTCAGACTCTTCAGGCTTTTCGTCAAACCCGGGCCAGAGAAATTGCTTCAAAGCTGGAAAAATCAGGCATTGAAGGGGCCTATGAAGGTGCCCAGAGTTTCTCAGGAGGTAAAATGCTGGGCAGAATGCATTTTGCCAACTTCCTGGTGGATGCCGGTTATGCTAAGAATGTCCGCAATGTGTTTAAACATTATTTGGTGGCCAATAAACCCGGTCATGTGACGGGTGACTGGGCCACTCTGGATGATGCGGTCAGCTGGATTACCGGAGCGGGAGGTGTTGCCGTGATCGCACATCCTGCACGCTATAAGTTAACCCGAACCAAACTGCGAAAATTAATCAAGGATTTTGTCAGTGCCGGTGGCCAGGCAATGGAAGTGGTTTCCGGCAGTCATGATGTCAATGAAATGAAAACCATGGCCTGCCATGCCGCTGATTTTGACTTATATGCATCAGTAGGGTCCGATTTTCATGACCCTGATTTTCCCTGGATTAAATTGGGGCGGCTGGCTGAATTGCCACCAAAATGTAAACCCGTCTGGGACTTGTTTTTATAGTTTTTGTAATTTGTATATGTAGTTATCAGGATCAAATAAATGAGCCAGTTTTTTCAAATACATGATGAAAATCCGCAGCACAGGCTAGTGCGACAGGCGGCTGATATTATTCGTCAGGGGGGTATTATTGTCTATCCAACGGATTCCGGATATGCCATTGGCTGTCATCTTGGTGATAAGCAATCGATGGATAAGATTCGCAGCATAAGACAGCTTGATAAAGCCCATAACTTTACCCTGGTGTGTCGTGACCTGTCTGAAATCAGTAAATATGCTCAGACGGATAATTCACACTACCGCCTGCTTAAAGCTCATACACCGGGTGCTTATACTTTTATCCTTAAAGCAACGCGTGAACTGCCCAAGCGACTGATGCATCCCAAACGTAAAACAATTGGTCTTCGTATCCCGGATAATGTCATTGCTCAGGCATTGCTTGAAGAACTGAATGAACCGCTGATGAGCTCGACACTGATTCTGCCTGGTGAAGACATGCCCATGACCGATCCTTATGAAATTCGACAGATATTAGAGCATCAACTGGATTTGATTATTGATGGCGGATTCTGCGGCTTTGAACCTACCACCGTTATTGATTTTGAAGATGATGTGCCGGTGGTTGTTCGTAAGGGACTGGGTGATACCATTCCGTTTGAATAGACTGTTTGAATAGACCACTTAACTAACTATGATATAATTCTTCGATGGACGCATCAACAATACAAAAAATTACCATCTGGGTCTTGCCAGTACTTTTGGCTGTTTCTTTGCACGAGGCGGCACATGCCTGGATGGCTGATAGAAAAGGGGATCCCACCGCCAGATTATTGGGTCGATTAACCTTTAATCCCTTAAAACATATTGATCCCATCGGCACCATTCTGGTGCCCGTTTTGATGATCACTTTTACTGGCTTTGCTTTTGGCTGGGCCAAGCCAGTGCCTATTGATGCCAGAAATTTAAGCAACCCAAAGAAAGACATGATGTGGGTTGCCATGGCAGGGCCGGCCAGTAATTTTATTATGGCAATTATCTGGGCTATTTTTTTACATATCAGCGTATTACTGCTGGATAGCCGCTCAGCAATCAGTTTGTTTTTCTTATTAATGCCGGTCGCGGGTATTACGATTAATGTGATTTTAGGCGTGCTTAATCTGCTGCCCATACCACCTCTGGACGGCAGCCGGATACTTTCAGGCATGTTATCCCCGAGGGCATCACAGCAGTATAATAAAATAGAACCTTATGGATTTTTTATTATTATCGGCTTAATGGTTTCAGGCTTATTGTCCTATATTATTTTTCCCGTGATCAGCCTGGTTTTAATTATTTTGTCAGCCCTGTCAGGGCTTGAAGCAGAGGTTTTTTATCGTTTGTTAGGCGCTATCCAGTAATATAAAGTCAAATAAACGGATAGACACACTAATTAGTATTTTTACTTAACTATCTACGGAGTCAATTTTGGTCGTACCGATTCACCAGCAGCGCGTTTTGTCAGGCATGAGACCAACAGGTCAGCTTCATCTTGGGCATTATCATGGGGTTTTGAAAAATTGGATCAAACTGCAGCATGAATATGACTGCCTGTTTTTTGCGGCGGATTGGCATGCCTTAACCACTCACTATGCAGAAACAGAAAACATAGAAGAAAGCACCTGGGAAATGGTCATTGACTGGTTGGCGGCTGGGGTTAATCCCGGCTCAGCAAAAATCTTTATTCAGTCGCAGGTACCACAGCATGCCGAACTGCACCTGCTGCTTTCAATGATCACGCCATTAGGCTGGCTTGAACGTGTGCCTTCGTTCAAAGATCAACAGTTAAAGCTCAAAGAAAAAGACTTATCCACTTATGGTTTCTTAGGCTATCCGTTATTACAAAGTGCAGACATCCTTATCTATCGGGCCGGACTGGTTCCTGTCGGTGAAGATCAGGTGGCTCACGTTGAGCTGACCCGTGAAGTAGCAAGACGTTTTAACCACATTTATGGCCGTGAACCCGGCTTTGAAGAAAAAGCCGAAGCCTCGATAAAAAAAATGGGTAAGAAACAGGCCAAATTGTACAAACAATTGCGCAATCGGTTCCAGGAACAGGGTGATCATGAAGCCTTGCTCACGGCTAAAGCCCTATTGGGAGGCCAGCAAAATATTACCATTGGCGATAGAGAACGTTTGTTTGGCTATCTTGAGGGCGCAGGCAAGATTATTCTGCCTGAGCCACAGGCATTATTGACACCAGCATCCAAAATGCCGGGGCTGGATGGTCAAAAAATGTCAAAATCCTATGGCAATACCATTTCATTACGTGATGATATGGACACGATTGATGAGAAATTGCGCAAAATGCCCACAGATACTAATCGGGTTCGTCTGACCGATCCCGGTGATCCAGATAAATGTCCGGTATGGCAATTACATGAAGTCTATTCAAGTGATGATGTCAAAGAGTGGGTACAGGAAGGATGTAAAACTGCAGGTATTGGTTGTCTGGCGTGTAAACAACCTATTATTGATGCAGTACAGGCTGAATTGCAACCTATTCAGGAAAGAGCAAAGGAATTCAGTGAAAATCGTGCATTAGTACGTACCATTGTTTCAGAAGGGCGTGAATTTGCAGCTGATTTGGCCAGCGATACATTGGATGAAGTACGTCAGGCTATTGGCCTGCAGTATCGATAGGACTGTTAATGACTGAGCCCCAACTGAATTCAAAAGACAATTCAAAAGGCAATGCAGCACCTCAGCAGGAAGAGATGCCCTTTGCTTATGTGCAGGGCGCGCCAGTCACTGAACTGCCTAAAGACCTATACATTCCACCCGAAGCTCTGGAAGTATTCCTTGAGGCTTTTGAAGGACCCCTGGATTTATTACTCTATCTTATTAAACGTCAGAATCTGGATATTCTGGATATTCCCATTGCTGAGATCACTGAACAATACGTCAAATATGTCGAATTGATGCAGGATTTTCAATTTGAGCTGGCAGCTGAATACCTGGTGATGGCTGCAATGCTGGCAGAAATCAAATCCCGGATGTTATTGCCCCGCGTTGAATTCCTGGAAGAAGATGAAGAGGATCCCCGAGCAGAACTGATCCGCCGATTACAGGAATATGAGCGTTTTAAAAAGGCCGCAATGGATATCGATGAACTGCCGCGCATGGGACGGGATGTTTTTTCTGTTTCCACCGACATCGACTACAGCTCTCCGGCTCATCAGCCGGATGTCAGTATGAAAGAACTGATGCTGGCCTTAAAAGATGTCATGCAGAGAGCTTCAATGTTTACCCACCATAATATTGAACGGGAAACACTGTCAGTCAGAGAAAGAATGAGTATGGTCCTTGAAAAAGTCGGCAACCAGGGCTTTACTCGTTTTACCGCATTATTTTCATATGAAGAAGGTCGTAGCGGCGTTGTTGTTACCTTTCTGGCTATTCTGGAACTGAGCAAGCAAAGATTGCTGGAGATTGTCCAGAATGAAACCTATGGGGTAATCCATGTTAAGCCTTTATCCGGCAGTGCACTGGAGAATGACGGTGCTGAAGCTGCTGAAATTGCGATAAATGACAGTTCCTTTGATACATAGACCTTCAAATTAATTAACACAACCGGGTGATCAATGTCCGACGACTCAAAAAATACAGACAACACAGAAACACAAGCTTTAGAAAGTGAAGACTCTGATATTGTTGCCTCTTTGAAACAACTCAAAGAGGCTGAAGCCGAGCAATTATCGATTCATGCCTTGACGCCCAAAGTGATAAAAAACATTGTTGAGGCAACGATTTTAGCCGCCTCAAAGGCAATTTCTCTGGATAAATTAGCCTCACTCTTTTCAGAAAAAGAAGCGGTTGATAAAAACCAGATCAGACAGGCAATTGAGCAAATCATGCTGGACTATCCATCCACTGATCAATCCAGAGGGGTTGAACTGATTGAGGTCAGCAGTGGTTTTCGTTTTCAGGTTGCACAGTCTGTTGCCCCCTGGGTTTCTCGATTATGGGAGGAACGCCCACAAAAATATTCCCGAGCACTCCTGGAAACTCTGGCTCTGGTTGCATACCGTCAGCCCATCACCCGGGGTGAAATTGAAGAAATTCGTGGTGTCAGTGTCAGCAGCCAGATAATGAGAACTCTGGTGGAAAGAGAATGGGTACGGATCATTGGCCATCGGGACGTGCCGGGCAAGCCGGCAATGTATGCCACGACAAAAACCTTCCTGGATTACTTTGGCCTGAAAAAACTGGATGAATTGCCCCCGCTGTCTGAAATCCGTGATCTGGATGTTATTAATGCTGAACTGGACTTTGGTGATCAAAAGATGGGTGATCAAGAGAAGGATGATCAAAAGATAGGTGATCAAGAGGAGGGCGATACTGAGACACAAAGCTTAGATAATCAGATGGTTGCCGAAGTAAATGAATCAGAGGGAGCAACAATCTCTGGTGAAAATACTGAGCCGGGAATCACTGTACCATTTGATAGCGATCAAAATGAAAGCGTTGATATTGATGCAGAATTAAATGCCTTGAAAGAAACTTACCAAAATCTCGATGAGATTGATAAAAAAAGTAAAGAACAGGAATAAGTGTTCCTTGGAAAAGTGGTACAATATAAGCTATATCAAATACGCCTTGAAGTTGAATGCACATTATGAAAAATTATTACCGCTCGCCCAAATCCGATAGAATCTTCAAAAAAGATGAAGATCTCCCTTCTAAAGAAGAGTTTATTGAACAGGAAGCACTTGAAGAATCTCAACGGGAAGTGCATGAGTTGGGACCTGAAGGTGAGAAACTTCAGAAGGTCATTGCCCGATCTGGTCACGCTTCAAGGCGTGAAACAGAGCGTTTAATCGCCCAGGGGCGCATTAAAATTGATAAACAGACAGCCCAGTTAGGTGATAGAGTGATTGGGTCTGAGCGTATCTTCCTGGATGACAAAGAGTTATTCATTGCCTGGGAAAAACCCAGACAAAGAGTCCTCATTTATAACAAACCACCAGGTGAGATCTGCAGTCGCCATGATCCGGATCACTCAAAAACCATTTTTGATGATCTCCCCAGCCTTAAAATTGGCCGCTGGATATCGGTCGGACGTCTGGATATTAATACCTCAGGACTTATTTTATTAACCAATGATGGTGAATTGGCTAATTTACTCATGCATCCATCCAGTGAAGTGGTGCGTGAATATGCGGTCCGTGTTCTCGGTGAAGTGACTGATGATGATGTCAAGCAACTGAAAGAGGGAGTCACTCTGGACGATGGTATCGCACATTTTGACAAAGTTAGTTATCAGGGCGGTCAGGGTGCAAACCACTGGTATCATGTGACCTTAAAAGAAGGTCGTAACCGTGAAGTACGTCGTATGTGGGAGTCGCTAGGGGTCACTGTCAGCCGCTTGCAGCGTGTCCGCTATGGCATCATTCAACTGCCACGTGGACAAAAACCAGGCCGCTGGGAAGAACTCGACGAAAAGCAAATGAAGGAACTCTATGAAAGCGTCGGCTTACACATCAACAAACCAGAAGTCGATCACCGCGGCCGCATCGTTAACCCCCTGAAAGCACAACGCGGTAAAAATAAAAAACGCCTGGTAATGCCAGATAACAGAAGAAAATCCCAAAAGCAAAAGAAAGCAAAACCCCGACGCCGTTAGAAATCCTGGGAGCATGGGCCTCTCGCCCATGTCAACGGTGTTAATTATTCACCCAAATAAAGAACAATCTTCCCATCAAAAGACTGCCTGTACAGATGCTGTAGTATCCCCCAACTATGGCTTATGAATACAACTTATTTCGGATACAGTACTAATACATGAGCCGTCCCAGATGTATTCGTAATGGCTGCCTTGAACAATCTCATCAATACACTTTGGTGTAAACAAGGCGTAACAGTGTGAATATTTATTTCTTACGGATCCATAAAAAATACCGGCTAACCCATCTTTCTTTACGCTTGCCCCCAGTTGTTGTGATGATCTGTAATTATCAAGGGCATACCAGTCTTGATCATCAATTAGTGGATCAGCTATATTGACCAGCTCTGCTGAAAAAGTAGTGCATAAGGTGAGCATTACAAGTCTATCGTATTTAAAACCACTGACTTTTTTTAAGTATTTTTCCTGATGATAAACAGTTTCTTTAATGGCAGTGTCTATATCTTTAGCGGCATAATAAATACCATACGTGCCATTAGAAAAACGTGAGCCCTCTGGTCTGATATGGGTAAAGGGGGCTATTGCCCAGTTGCACCCGGTTATATTGTAGGGAATTTCATTGGGTGGCAATAGATTCAAGTTTCCCACTTCATTTTGTATTCTGGGGTTAGTCATTTTCTGCACGTCATATAGTGCTTCAAACTCACCTTGTTCAGCAACATCATCAAATAGATTGATGGGGGGGAACTTACTATTAATTAATCGGTAACAGACTTTCTTATCAAACTTTTCTGTTACCATTGACCGCCTCTCAAAGTGTTAATTTGATTGTTGACCTCATAAAGGTTTGCAACCGTTCCTTTGCTCATAATATCCATAGGAGCCATGCCATTAAAGAAATAATTTGAATTGGGCATACGAACAAACCCGTAAACATTTTCTTTATTTTCAAACAGTATTCTTAGTGATGAATGGATATTAAGCAGGTAACTAATCCGTTCCAATAAATCAGGTGATACCCTGGCTGAAAATGGATTGCTTTGGTACTTATGGAGTGTTGCCCGACTTACCCCCAATATAGAGGTTTTCTCTTGCTCACTGCATTCCCATTTATTTAGGATGTTGAGTGCTGCTTTTAAAGCAACTTGCTTTTTATCTTTGCACTCATCTAAGCAATTTGTATCTTGTTTTATCATATTTACTACCCTCTAATGTCTATACTAGTACATAATATGAAAATATGTCTATATATAGATGTAGATATAAGTGTAGTTATGGATGATTTTTCTGAAACATCTGATTGGCTTGCTGGATATAAGAAGAATAGGCCTGTTGTCAGTGAGCGGCATGGATAAGCGGGTTAAATCCCTTGGTGTTTTTATGGTTATATGGCTTTTTTAGGCGATTTGTTCCATTGAAGTACGTGCTCTAACTTCTGGTTCTTGTGTGATCAGGAGTTTGTTCATGAGTTTGTGGGGGTAATTAAAGTAATTATCGATGAAGATGATGGTTTTATTGCCTTTTTTGTCATCAGCAATTTGCTTGAGCACCTGAAGTATTCCATGTTTGGCTATGTCATTGTTGAATCCAACCAGTAAATAGATTCCGTAGAGTTTGCTCTGTTTAATATGGTTTATAACCATTTCAGGGGTTTTTGTGTTTGGTATATTGATGTGTGAGGCTTCGAGGCGGCTCAGACCGGTGTTATTTTCCCATTGGTAAATGGCTTTACCTTCTCTGACCAGAGGACGAAAGTCATTGATTGTCTGTTCCGGTGAGTCGGTTTCCAGGGCAATCAGTCTATAGCCGGTTGAGATGAGTTTTTCCAGATTTTTCTGGTTCATTATGATTCTCGGTCAATTTTTGATTTTTTTTCGCTTGTTTCTAATTGAATTATAGCAAACTTATGAAAAATAAACTGTGAACCAGAGATAATTCTAAACCTTTAACTATCCTGATAGATCACCTTATTACGTCCGGTTTCTTTAGCCTGATAGAGTGCGTCATCAGCACGTTTAAAGAAGCTGGCTTGGGTATCATTGTCATTGAGAATACTGATACCCAGGCTGACGGTGATATTAATGTTCTGATCATCACAGGTACAAGGGGTTTCTTCGATGTGCTTGCGGATGCGCTCAGCAAGTTCCTGAGCACCGGATAATTCGGTGTTATTTAATAAGAGATTAAACTCTTCGCCGCCATAGCGAAACATGGCATCACTGGTCCGGGTGCATTCTTTGACGCATTTTGTCAGATGTTTAAGAACACAATCACCAAAGGCGTGACCGTAGGTGTCATTGACTTTTTTGAAATAATCAACATCCAGGGCAATCATGGATAGAGGTGTGTTGTTTCTATGTGATAATTCAATTTCTCTGGAAACCATGCTGTCCATTGCAAAACGGTTGAATATGCCTGTGAGTGGATCATGTAGAGCAAGACTCATTGCCTGTTGATAATCCAGGGCATTGTTCAGTGGTGAAAGCAGAGCAACCAGTATCTTTTCAATAAATTTTTGTTCTTTATTACTGAAGCGAGTACGTCTGATTAAAGCAATTTCACCCAGATCTTTTTTCTGAAGAACGAGTTGATAAGAGACCATGTGGCGGCCTTTTACATCAAATGCTTCATTGTGATCAGATGCCTGATAATAAACATCATCCAGGTTTAAAATAGGGCTTACATCCAGTTTGAAGAGGGTAATTAAGGTATTGAGATCCAGGGTTGAATGCAGTTTGTTTGACAACTCAAGTAATGCCTGTTTGTCAGCATTGAGGCTATCAATTGTTTTGTTTACTTGCTTGTTTTGAGCATCCGTATCAACTGAATATGAACCTTTTACAATAGATAAAGTTGGAATTACCATTTTTTTCACCACGCTAATCATTTAATTACTTGTTAGAGTACATGCTTATACTGTGCCAAGTTTTAATAAAAATAAAAGTTCAATAAATACAACTAGTTATTGTGTTTTTTAAGCTGGATTTGCTGGTGACTGATTTTTGACACTGGTGGGAGGCAGCTTATTGCCTGTTGTTGTGATTGAAAAATGGTGGGTTTCGACCTATTTATAATGTAGTACTGCGAGTGTGGGGTAAAGGACGTAGTTTTGTGATGATTTATACTAAGCAATTGTGTCAACAACAGGGTTATTTATGATAAAAAAACTATTTATTTGTTTTTTCAGTTTGCTGAGCTTTAGTTTACTCAGCTTGGTCAGCCAGGCTTCAACTGAAGGGCAGCTTGGTGAGGGGATGGTGAATCCTGGTTTTTATGAAAAACCCAACTGGTTTAAGGGATCATTTCTGGAGTTGCAGGATGATCTGAATGATGCAAATGATAAGAATCGGCAGATCATCCTTTATTTTCATCAGGATGGTTGCCCTTATTGTAAGAAATTATTGGATGATAATTTTTCTCGTCCCGCTATTGTTGAGACGATGAGTCAAAATTTTGATCTCATTGAAATTAACATGTGGGGTGACAAGGCAGTGACTTTATTTGATGGTGAGGAAGTTTCTGAAAAAGAATTCGCACGGCGGATGAAGGTGATGTTTACTCCAACTCTGATTTTTCTTGATCATAAAGGCCAGTCTCAATTTCGCATGAATGGTTATTATGCCCCTGAAAAATTCTCAGCAGCACTTGATCGAGTTTTATCACAATCGGGTAAAGTATCACAGACAGAGACTTTACAGAATGAGACACCAGCCATTGTCTTAATGAATAAACCAAAAGAAAAATTTATTAGCAAGGCCGAAGATTTATCAGCATTGATTCAGAACAGTAAAAAGCCGGTGATGATACTGTTTGAACAGGGGGATTGTTTAGAATGTAATGAATTACATGGGGACTTATTCAGACGTTTACCGGTTTATAAACAGCTTAAGCAATTTACTATTGCTCAGGTTGATATTAATTCTGCTGAAAAAGTTGTTGCACCAGGTGGTGAGCTGATGAGCCAGAAAAAACTGGCTAAACACTTAAACATTCATTATACCCCTTCTATTTTATTTTATGAGCCCGGCGAAAGCTCTGAGGTTGGTCCTGTTTTTCGTTCAGAAGCTTATCTGAAAAACTTTCATATTCAGGCTGTGTTTGATTATATTTTGACTCAGGCCTATTTAACTGAGCCTGAATTTCAGCGTTTTGTGCAGCGTCGTGCGGATAAAATGAGGGAAGAGGGTGTTGAGGTTGAGCTTTGGGATTAGTGGCTTTTAATAATGATATACATGGCTCCGGTGCCACCGTCTTTTGGCTGGGCGGATGAGAAGGCAAGTACGTCCGGGTGTTGTCTCAGCCAGCTGTTTACTTTGTTTTTTAAAACCGGTTTATTGCTGGAATTCCGATAGCCTTTGCCGTGGACCAGTCGAATACAGCGGATTTGCTGTTTTTGTGCAAATTGAATGAATTCCAGTAGTGTTTCTCTTGCTTCTGCTATGGTGTATCCATGAAGGTCAAGGTGATCATCAATAATGATTTTACCCTGGCGTAGTTGTTTTTGTGTTTTAAACTGCATGCCCGTGCGGGCAAAGAAGAGAAATTCCTCTCCAGAAACATCAGGTGATTCCCGTTCATCCGACAGTGGGGTTTGTTGGGCTTCATCATTATATCGATTGTTATCTCTAAAAGGGCGTGTGTTTTTAGGATGAGCATAGAGATCAATGCGATCATTTTTCAGTGGTTTTACACCTTTTATGGCATCCTGAAAGGTCGAAAAATCCTCATCTGTCTGTTTTTTGCTCATCTTTTGATCACAGTGGTGCATTATATCGGTAAAATAGACAAATAAATGTCTGCAAATATATGAAAATAGTATAATTTTAAGTATTATCTCATGTGGCTCCAGTAAAACAAACAATTATAAAAGAAGTTAAATGCACATTCTTGTTAGTAATGATGATGGTTATCGGGCAGAGGGTTTGATTTGTCTGGTTGAACATCTGAAGAAAATTGCCCGTGTAACGGTTGTTGCACCACAAAATGATCGCAGTGGTGCGAGTAATTCATTGACTCTTGACCGTCCTCTTTATCCGGAAACTGCAGATAATGGTTTTATTGCCATTAATGGGACGCCAACGGATTGTGTTCATATTGCGATAACGGCGCTATTGAAAAATGATCCGCCTGATATTATTGTTTCCGGTATCAATCGTGGTCCTAACATGGGGGATGATATTCTCTATTCCGGGACGGTGGCTGCAGCGACGGAAGGACGTTTTCTGGGTTTGCCGGCGATTGCGGTTTCTTTAGGCAGTTTTGAAGGCCAATATTTTTCAACCGCTGCGAGTCTGGTTGTTAAAATTATTCAAAAACTTCAAACAGAACCTCTGGCAGTGGATACGATACTGAATATCAATGTTCCAGATGTGGCTCTGGATGATCTTGAATCGGTTCAGGTGACCCGTCTTGGAAAAAGACATAAAGCTGAACCGGCAGTGGAAGCCATTGACCCTAGAAATAGAAAGGTTTATTGGTTAGGGCCTGTTGGCGATGAAGCCGATGCAGGACCTGGAACTGATTTTTATGCATTGAATCATAACCAGGCGTCAGTGACACCGATCAAAATTGATTTAACAAATTATGAGTTGCAGGGTCAACTTGCTCAATGGTTAAAAGAACTCTAGAAATAGTGCAAAGAACTATAAGGTAAGGCTCCTGGTTGTCGGATATGAATACTTAAATGATAATAATAAAAAAGGTAAATTGTTTATGAGTCTCTCCATAACGGGAGTAGGGATGACATCTCAAAGATCAAGGGACAGGCTGATTAATATTCTCAAAGAGAATAATATAAAAAATGAGGCTGTTTTGAATGTGATGGCATCCATGCCCAGGCATTTGTTTATGGATGAAGCTCTGGCAACTCGAGCGTATGAAAATATCTCTCTTCCTATTGGTCATGGCCAGACTATATCTCAGCCTTATATGGTTGCTCGCATGACAGAGCTTCTTCTGGAAGGTGGTAATGTTAAACGGGTTCTTGAAGTGGGAACCGGGTCGGGTTATCAGACCGCTATTTTATCAAAATTAGTATTCAGTGTTTTTAGCGTTGAGCGCATTAAGCCCTTGCTGGATAATGCCAAAGATAAATTTCGTCAGCTTAAGTTAAATAACATTTTGACCCGTTATAGTGATGGTGGCTGGGGTTGGCCTGAAAAAGCCCCTTTTGATGCAATAATTGTCACTGCTGCTCCAGAAACTTTGCCCACTTCACTATTGGAGCAGTTGGTTGATGGTGGCAAATTGATCATTCCTATGGGGATTAAAGGTGAGCAGGAATTGTTTCTTTTTCAGCGAGTCGGAGACAAATTTCACAAAAAAATGCTGGAAAAAGTAAGTTTTGTCCCTCTTCTCAAGGGACGTTCCTAGTAGAATTATGTTTTTATAAGAGGTTTTTTAATTTAAAAATGAAATTATTTTCAAAATTATATGACAAGGTAATGAACTGGTCCCGCCACCCACATGCGGAACGCTATCTGGCAGGACTGAGTTTTGCTGAGTCATCTTTTTTTCCTATTCCGCCAGATGTTATGCTGGCACCCATGTCGCTTGCAAAAACTGACAAGGCCTTTCGTTTTGCCTTGATTACAACATTGTTTTCAGTGGCTGGCGGCATCTTAGGTTATGCAATAGGTTTGTGGTTTTTCGATTTAATTCAACCACTTGTAAGCAATGGCGGACGTTGGGAACATCATTATGTTGTGACTCAGGAGTGGTTTTCCGAGTGGGGATTCTGGGCAATTTTTATTGCTGGTTTTTCACCAATACCTTATAAAGTCTTTACTATTACTGCTGGCGCAATCGGTATGTTGTTTATCCCTTTTATCATTGCTTCAGCCATTGGTCGGGGGGCACGTTTTTTTATTGTTGCTTCTTTAATGAAGTGGGGAGGGAAAGAAATGGAACTTAAATTAAAACAATATATTGATTTTATTGGCTGGTTTGTTGTATTTTGTGGGGTAATTGCTTATATTATTTATAAATTATAAGTGTACTATGAAAATTGGGCTATTTTTAAAAAAACAAAGCAGAAGCACTTTTTATGTTTCTTCTGCATTGAATGGACTCTTTTTAGCTTTATTTTTTATCACGGGTTGCTCAACGACTTATGCACCGGTTGAACACCGGAACTCGACTTCATATAAAGCTGGTCAGAGTGTAAAAAAAAGACATGTCGGTAAAACCCCGACATTTTATAGGGTAAAGACAGGGGATACTCTTTATTCTATTGCCTGGAAATATGGTCAGGATTATAAAAATCTTGCTTATAGAAACAAAATAAAGGCACCTTATCGCATTTATGTGGGGAATAACTTACGTTTATTGCCGTATTCTTCAAAAAATAATGCAAAAAAGACTAAAGTTTCTGGTAATAAGGGCCGCAAAAAGTATAGTAGGGGTCAGGGCAAGGCAAAGAGTACTCAAGTAAAGAGCACTCAAGCTAAGAGAACTCAAGTTAAGAGTGCTAAGACATCTTCTGCTAAAACTAAAACGTTTACAGGAAGTAATCGACTCCGCTGGAGCTGGCCCGTAAAAGGAAAAGTTATCCAGAGGTATTCACCGGGAAGTGGCAAAAAAGGCATTGATATAAGTGCCGCCAAGGGAAGCCTGATTAAATCTGCTGAGGCTGGAAAGGTAGTTTATAGTGGTCAGGGGCTTGTAGGTTATGGACGATTAATCATTATTAAACATAATGATACATTTTTAAGTGCTTATGCACATAATCAGACTTTGCTGGTTAATGAAGGACAGGTTGTAAGAAAAGGGCAAAGTATTGCCCGTTTAGGGCGTTCAGGAACGGATCGGTATAAACTGCATTTTGAAATTCGAAAAAATGGTAAACCAGTTAATCCGATGACTTATCTGCCGCGCTAGTTTTATTATTGAAAAGCTTTGAATTGATATTTCTTCCAGGGGCACTTTTTATAGTACCCAAACCATTAATAAAGGGGTGATTTAATGGAATCTATGGAATCTAAAGAGCAGTGCATGAATGCAGTGCACTCAAATTCGGTCATGGATGCGTTTACTTCGGAAAGCAATGATGACGAACATGATGTCTGTCTTGCTGAAGTTAAAAAAACAAAACCTAAACCTAAAGTAAAACGAGCCGTATCAAAATCAACTAAAAAAACGAAAGCAGTGAGAAAGAAAAAAGCAACAACTAAAGTTTCTGCTTCTAAAAAAACCTCCAAGCCCAAAGTTGCATCACGTAGAGATGCATCTAGAGGGGATATGGATGCAACACGCCTCTATTTAAATGAAATTGGTTTTGCCACGCTGTTAACGGCAGAGCAAGAAGTTAAATATTCCAGAATGGCTCAGAAAGGCATTGAAGAGGGCCGCAAGCGGATGATTGAGTGTAATCTCCGTCTGGTTGTGAAAATTTCCCGCCGCTATCTTAATCGGGGTCTGCCATTATTAGACCTAATTGAAGAAGGCAATCTGGGTTTAATTCGTGCTGTTGAAAAATTTGATCCTGAGCGGGGTTTTCGCTTCTCAACCTATGCCACCTGGTGGATCCGTCAGACCATAGAACGCGGTTTGATGAATCAGACTCGTACCATTCGCTTACCAATTCATGTTGTTAAAGAAATTAATATCTATCTCAGAGCAGCAAGAGAACTCACTCAGGCGCTTGATCATGAACCCAGCCCGGAAGAGATTGCTGATTTGCTGGATCGCCCTGTTAAGGATGTACAAAAGATGTTCCGCTTAAATGAGCGGATTTCTTCAATTGATGTTCCTATGGGACCGGATGCGGATCGTCCTTTATTAGATGCCATTCCTGATACAGATAATCAGGAACCCTTTGCCTTTTTACAAGACGAAAATATGAGGGATAGTCTGGATAAATGGATGATGCAGTTGAATGATAAGCAGCGTGAAGTGGTTGATCGACGCTTTGGCCTGCATGGCTATGATACCGCGACTCTGGAAGAAGTCGGCAATGAAATCGGTGTGACCCGGGAAAGAGTCAGACAGATCCAGCTTGAAGCACTTAAGCGCTTGAGAGAAATTCTTGAAAATGACGGTTTTACAGGAGAGTCCTTGCTTAATCGCTAATTTCTGAGAGAGCATAGGGCTCACCCATGCTAACTATTCTGGGCTAACAAGGGCAAGATGCCTATGCTCCCAGTGAAAAAGCACCTTTTCTTCATTGAAAAGGTGCTTTTTTTTGGCTCGATGATTGCATGTTTTAATATAAGAGTTACTCACAGCAAGTGTTATAGGTGAATTTTTATGGCATTACAAACTTTACAGCCGGTTTCAAATATTACGTCTACGCCCGCTAATACGGGAGGCGCTCAGAATAATCAACAGAAAGAAGAGGCTTTTTGGGGTAATGATGGTTTTACCTTTGGTGATCTGGTTGACATGTTTAACCCGATGCATCATATGCCAGTTATTTCGAAGTACTATCGTGAACAAACACATGATGATGCATCGGAGGGCTCCAGGTTAGTGGGTGGGCTTTTATTTGGTGGCTTGATGGGGGGTGTGGCCGGCATTGTGACTTCAATAGCCAATTCTGCCGTGCGACATGAAACCCATCATGATATGAGTGAACATCTTATCGATATGACTGAAGAGTCATTGGCGAAAGCTCATTTTAGTCCTGATAATGATTTCGTCAAATCATTAAAAAATAACACCGTCGACTCGAATCCTTTTTTTCTGCAGGCTCTTGAAGATAACTCAAATTACGGTGGTACTAATTCTGTTGCAGTTCAACGCAAGAGAGACTGGGGTTCTGTATAATTTAACGGCAAATAATTGCCACAGATGGATTGAAATGTATGGCTTTTTTTGATTTTCTCAATACTGATGTTTTCCATAAGGAACGGTCTAAAGAAGTACTGGAAAAATTGCTCAGAGATGAATTTATTTACCAGTTGAAGCAGGATAGCTCGCTTGTTATTGAATCAGTCTCAGGGAGAAAAATTAGTTCAACGGCGGTTACTATGGATAAAAAACGCAATAGTCTAATTATTGCTGAGATATCACCTGACGGGCGTTTAATTCTTGAACGAAATGATCCAGTGACGATTATGACTCAAGTAAATAGTGATCATGAGGTTTTTTCTTTTCAATCGAAGGTAAACAATATCATATTGGACGATGGTGATATTTTATATGAAGTAATGATCCCAAAAAGGCTTAAAAAAGGGCAACGCCGGAAGGATTTCAGGATTAATGTGGACTCAGTTTCTGAGGTTAAAATAAGTCAGTCTGTTTATACCGGGCAGGTGAGCAATTTATCTAAAAATGGTGCATTATTCACTCTGGATGGTTATTGGCCGGAACCGTTGGAAGATGACAATGCGCTTGTGGAATGTCACATTGATATGGATTTTATGGCCTTTAATTGTAATATTGAGGTTCGCTACATTAATTTCGAGCCTTATCCGGGGCGAAGAACTTATATTGGCGGTCTGATAAAAAATATGCAGCCTATCTATCAGCATCAACTGGACAATTACCTGTCGTCTCTACAACGTATTCAACAACGCCAAAAAGCCGAGCTACGATTTTCCTAGAGCTAAAAACACAATTGTTGCCAGTTTTTTTGATATACTATAGAGCCTTTAAATTACGAGAGTGACTCTATATGAAGCAAAAAATTTGGTTTTATGCATCAATTTTCCCCTTTTTCGTTGCCTTTCTGGGAGCTGTTCTTGCCTATCTTGCTTATACTCAGCAATGGGGTGGTGGTGATAAGATCTCGATTGTCATTGCTGTTTTCTTTTGTGAAATAGTTATGGTTGTTGCGGCTTTTGGTGCTCTCACCTATATGAAACAGGAAAAAACCAGTTTGACTAAAAGAATACAAATAATGAATATTCTGGTTGCGATATCTGGTGCTCTATCAGGTATTTATCTGTTTTTATTTTCATAACGAGTCGGCCCATGTCATTTATCTATCCATTGATCCGTCGTTTTTTCTTTAGTCTTGATGCTGAAAAAGCTCATATGCTGGGTTTAAAGGCATTAAAATTACTTTACTCTCTGAAATTATCCCGCCTTGTTTTCGGAGTTCCGGTTGCTGCACCCAAATCAGTTATGGGGCTGACCTTTCCTAACTCAGTAGGGTTGGCGGCAGGACTGGATAAAAATGGTGATTATATTGATGGTTTATCCGCTGTTGGTTTTGGTTTTATTGAAATCGGCACGGTCACACCCAAACCTCAGCCCGGTAACCCGCAACCCCGACTGTTTCGAATTCCCGAAGCTCAGGCGATCGTTAATCGCATGGGTTTTAATAATAAAGGCGTAGCACACCTGGTTGAACAGGTGAAAAAAGCCAATAGTGAAACGATTATCGGTATTAATATTGGTAAGAACTTTGATACGCCGGTTGAATCAGCTGCGGATGATTATAAAAAATGTCTACAGTGTGTCTACTCTCTGGCCGATTATGTGACCATTAATATTTCCTCACCGAATACACCGGGGTTGAGAACTTTGCAGTTTGGTGATGAATTAAAACATCTCTTGCAAGTTTTAAAAACTGAGCAGAAAGTTTTAGCTGAGGATACGAATAAATATGTGCCTCTGGCGGTTAAAATTGCTCCGGATATGGAAGATAATGATATTAAATTAATTGCAGAACTTTTATTGGTAAAAGAAATTGATGCCGTTATCGCAACCAATACAACGGTATCTCGCACCGCTGTACAGGGCTTAGAGCATGCAGAAGAGCAGGGTGGGCTCAGTGGTGTGCCTGTTTTTGAGCAGTCAACTCACGTGGTCCGTACTCTGGCGGAACACTTAAATGGCCAGATTCCAATTATTGCGGCAGGTGGTATTTTTTCAGCTCAGGATGCAGAAGATAAAATTGCAGCAGGTGCTGATCTGGTTCAGATTTATACTGGTTTTATTTATCAGGGCCAGCAACTTATTAAAGACTGTGCTCAGGCACTTAAATAAAGGAATATGGAGTCCCTATGAAAAAATTGAGTGTCATTATTATCAGTTCACTGATTGTCTTTATAAGCGCCTGTGCATCAGTTGATTATTCTCATAAAGCGGTGTTTCCGGAAGCAAAACCGGATCAGGCTTTGATTTATTTTTATCGTACTTCCGGGTTTATTGGATCAACCTATCGTTTTAATGTTTCTGAAGGTGATCAGCTTGTTGGTGCTATGGCTCAAGACAGTTACTTTTATCTATTTACAGAGGCTGGTGAACATACCTATGGTATCTCTGCTCAATATGAGCAAGAGGGCAGTTCGATTTCAATGAATGTTCAGGCTGGTAAGGTTTATTATGTCAGGGTGGATGTTAACTATCAGGTGTTAGGGGGGGAAGCTGTTTTTACTGAAGTCGAGCAGGCAGAAGCAATGGCACTTTTACCCAGCCGAAAATATGTTGTGCCCTTGGAGCGTGCCTCCTCATACTATAATGTCCATGCAGAGTAATCATTTATGCCTGATATGAGTAATTTTAATTCTGATTTATTCCGTTTTCTTGATGCCTCACCTACTCCTTTTCATGCGGTACAGAATCAGATTGCTTTTCTGGAGTCTTATGGTTTTACCGCTTTATCAGAGTCTGATGCCTGGACCTTACAGGCGGGTGAACGTTATTATGTGACTCGTAATGGTTCTTCCATTATTGCTTTTGTGTATGGCAAAGAGGCTATCCTGAATACAGGAATTCGTATGCTGGGTGCGCATACGGACAGTCCCTGTTTAAAAGTAAAGCCTAACGCTGAAATTATATCTCAATCTTATTTGAAACTAGGCGTTGAAGTCTATGGGGGTGTTTTATTAAACCCCTGGTTTGATCGAGACTTGTCTCTGGCTGGAAAAATAGTCTATCAGGATGATAGCAATAAGATTAAAACCTGCCTGGTTGATTTTAAAAAGCCCATTGCCAGCATTCCCAGTCTGGCTATTCATCTTGATCGGGAAGCCAATAAAAAACGTCATATTAATCCTCAGACGGATATACCGCCTGTACTAATGGTCATAGATGATGCTTCTAATAATGATTCCGATACAGAAAGTGAAGCCGGGACATCAAACTCAAGTGTACTAAAAGACATTTTAATGGAACAGCTGCATAAGCAGCATAATGAGCTCAGTATCAATCAAATTCTGGATTTTGAACTCAGTTTTTATGATACTCAAAATGCTTCCTATGTTGGTTTAAATGAAGATTTTATTGCCAGCAGTCGCCTTGATAACCTGCTGAGTTGTTTTGTTGGTACGCAGGCTCTGATGAGGGCTGATAATGAGAGCACCAGTCTGTTAGTCTGTAGTGATCATGAAGAAGTGGGAAGCGCTTCAACAACGGGTGCTCAGGGGACTTTTTTAAAATCAGTTCTGGAACGTATGACTGGTTCTGCTGAAACATTGACTCGAGTGATTGATCAGTCAATGATGATATCCGCTGATAATGCTCATGCAGTCCATCCTAATTTTGCAGACAAACATGATGCCAATCATGGACCGATTATTAATAAAGGCCCGGTGATTAAAGTCAATGCCAATCAGCGTTATGCTTCAAATTGTGAAACAGGGGCAGTCTTTAAAGTCTTAGCCGAGACTGCTCAAGTGCCTGCGCAGAATTTTGTTGTGCGCACTGATATGGGTTGCGGTAGCACCATTGGCCCCATAGCCGCTACTGAAATTGGTGTTAAAACACTGGATGTCGGCGTACCAACTTTCGCTATGCATTCCATCAGGGAATTGAGCGGTAATAAGGATGCCTGGTACCTGTTTTTAATCTTACAAAAATATTTTGCTTAAAGTGCCGCTGATAATTAACTTGAAATACAGTATGATAGTCAGCTCAAAATACGTTCATAATTGCAGAGTAGTATAGTCCTATGATCATAAGGGATATTGTTGTCCATTTAATTGAAAAACAGGCCGATTCCGGGCCGTCAAATCTTATATTAAGTCAGGAAAGCCTTGCTGAGTCAGCCACTCAGGTGCTTTTTCTTGAAGAGCTGAATAAGGCTTATAATAGTAAGCCCAGCAAAGTTTTCGGACGCTTTGTTGAGCAGCAGAAGCATCCGTCGTCTGAGTCAGATGAAAGTGTCAATAATATCGATATGCCCGGCAGCAAGGAATTATTGAGCAGTTACCTTGAGGAACAAATCAATTTTGTTGAATACACTCATCAATCGATGAATCTCCTGAAACACTACATTGATCAGGCCAGTAAAGCGACTGGCGGGTATATGGTTTTTGTTAATTATAAACTGTTCGGCAGTGATTTTATGATGATTGTGATGCTGAATAATGTTTCTGGGGTGGCTATTGACAGTGATCTTGGGATTAACAATATTAACTATCTTGATATCAGTAAACTGCATCTTGCCGCTCGAATTGATTTAAGTCTTTGGCAGGATGAACCCCAATCTGAGCGATATATTTCGATGATTCGAGGTAAGGAAAGTAACAAACTTTCCGATTATTTTCGTCACTTTATCGGCAGTGATGAAACCATTAACTCTAAGCATGAAACCAATGAGCTTTTGACTGCTGTCAGTCAATATTGTGAAGATAAAATTCAGGATGATGAACAAAAATCACAGTTCAAACAAAAATCGGCTGAATATTGTCTGGAACAGGCTGAAAAAGGGCAAAACGTTGTGATAAAAGATTTTTCAGGCTATGTCGCAGATAGTGCTGTTGATGATTTTATGAACTACATCAAAAGTGAACAATACGAACTGGATAATGAAATATCCCCCAATAAAACAGTCATACGTCGCTTCAATAAAATCAGTGGGCGCAATCAGCAGGTGAGCATCACGATTAATGAAGAAGCCCTGGGCGATACAGTTATTTATGATGCAGAAAAAGAAACACTGACCTTATCGGATTTGCCCGCATCGCTCAAATCACAATTGTTGAGCCGCTAAATTATACCCATCACGGTTCAAATTATTTAAAAGCATGAACTATTTATCTAAAGGCATGGACTATGAAAAAATTATCTCTTGAGGATATTTCCCGACTCAATGTTTTGCTTGACGACACGCTTCATCAGGCCAGCAAAGAACAATTAGCGACTTGCATCAAACTGCTGGGGACTTCTCTCGCCCACTTAAAAATCAAACATAAAGTTGATGAAGATAAAAATGCCCAGGCTTTTTCAGGTTTTGTGAATGAATTAGAAAATGAATCACTGAGTGATGAATTTAATGAACTGGCGGCAAAAACAATTGTTGAATGTGCCACTGCTATGGCTGTTGCCAAAGATGGAGAGCAGGGTAGTGAGTAAATTATAAGGAAAGTTTATGGACAGGAAGTTACTTACAAAAGCAGCTGAGCAGGGCATTATCTCTAAAGAACAAGTGGTGTCATTGCTTGACTTTCTTAAATCAGAGCAGCTTGAATCACAACAGTCAACAACAATACAGCGTGAGAATACGGGTGAACAGCTGAAGTTTATTCGTAGCTTCGGAGATATATTTATTGCCCTGGGTGTGTTGCTGCTTGCTTTTACCAGTAATATGCTGGCAGAAAACACCATGCATCAGATGTTTGCTATTGTGGGGTTTGTATTGATCGCAGAGTGGCTGGTGGGCCATAAACGTCTGGTTTTGCCCGGCATCACGATACTATTATCCATCCTCTATTTTGTTAATATTGTGGTGGATGCCAGTTCAACTTCTTATGCCTCATTAGATGTATTGTTAATGAGCATCAGCAGCTTGTTTTTCTATGTTCGCTATAAAATGCCGTTTAGCTTATACCCGGTTGCCGTGGGGTTTATCTATCTCTCTATTGAGATATCCGGTATCAATATTGTGGAGCATCCTTATGTTTTTGTTATTCTGGGAGTGATGGTTTTTATTGCTGCCATGTGGTATGACTCGCGTGACACACAGCGTGTGACTAGCTTGAGTGATAATGGCTTCTGGCTGCATTTGCTGGCTGCTCCTTTGATTGTACATGGGGTAATGGTGAGCCTGTTGTTGTCCAACCATGGTGGTTTGCAAACGAATAGTCTTTATATTCTTTTACTTTTTACCCTGTTCTTTTTTATTGCTTTGTTTGTTGATAGAAGGGCAATTCTGGTTTCAAGCTTTGCCTATGCATTATATGCTGTCTTTAAGTTTGCTTATCAGCAATTTATGCAGGTTGATAATCTGACTTTGTTTATTTTTATGGGTGTTGGCATTTTTATTATTTTCTTCGGGACTTATTGGTATAAAGTCAGGCAATGGATATTTTCGCCCATTGCGTCATCAGGTATCTGTAAACTGGTTCCAGGGTTCGAGGTTAATAAGTAATTGTAACGCTTTGAATTCAAGACTGCATAAACTTGAACGACATCATGTTTTTTTGAATTGCTTGATTTGGCTTAATGTCCGCTTGAGTGAAGTTATCCTGCTTGCAGTCTCTAATATGTTTTTATGTGTTTATAAGTACTGCTGCGACTGTAAAACAACATGTTGCTATAAATACACCCACAAATGGTATTTTAAACCAATATTTTTTTGCTAACGCCAAATATGAAAAACCTATAAGAACAAGTAAAATTGAAAACCATTTAAATTCAATTATTACCGCCATGTCTAAAATAACCAATGGGATATAAAAAGCTGCTACTAGAATAGCCCCTAAACTATGGCTTGCATTAAATCCAATCCAGGCATCCCACATTGTTGTTTCTTTTGTTAAAACAGGGCTCGTTGTTTTCATTGCCTCGGTAACACTTGATTTTCGAGCATTAAATTTATTCGTATAAAATGTATAAATCAAATGAATAAAACCTAAAATGCCAAAAATTGATGCTCCAATAATAATTAGAATTTGTTCGAACATAGAAAACTCCTTTTTTCACATTATGCTTGAGTTAATTTGATCGCAAAAGCAGGGTGTTGCAAAGCGAAACGGCACTTTTACGGGTCAAGTTGGATGATTTGTTATTTTTTGTTCTCGTTTGAAAATAAAAACCATAAGAGCGATACTGGTTTATGGCATTGTTTACATTCAGGTGTTATTTTCATTTTTATAAATCGGCTCATATGAAGTGCCCACAATATCTGGTCTTGTCACTAAAACTATACCATATTATGCAACTGTATACTTTAGGACTGTGTTCTTCTTGAGGCTGGCTGGAGCGAACAAACAATAGAGGATAATACGGGACTGGTTGCTATTCAAAAACTCTATATTTGAATGTGTGGCTGATAATGTGCATATTGCATGACCATCAATTATCCAGAATTTAATGAAGCGTTTTTGAAAGACTATACAATGCATTTTTCTACAAAATATTCAGAGTTTTTGATTCAAGCGTTTAAGTATAAGTGATATCAATGACATTAAAGTGATTTATGACAGCTAGCATGCTGCAGGACATATTTTTAGTTGTCACTACCTGTATTTTTAATTCGCTGAGGAAGTAGGATGACTGTTAATCTTATTCCAAAAATAATATTTTCATCCTTACATAAGTCCAAATTGGAAGTGGTTTTTATGTTTTTATAATAAACAGATTTATTTCTATTTTTATTTTCTATTTTTTTATAATATTCAAATATTCATTTAGTTTTTTAAACTAATACATCTTGCTTAATAAAAATCCAATAGATTAAGTAGATTATATTATGTTGATTATAATAATGTTATGTAACCTATTGAAATATAACGCTTATGATGGATGGTTAAAAAGTGAGCAGTTTATGTTGCTACCAATGTTAATGCTGTTTCGAGAAAGATATTAACAATTTATACACAGACTTATCCACAGCTTTTGTGGATAAAAAATGTGTGTTTTACTTAATTGTATTATTAACTGGTCTAAGCTTAAATAATCAAATAAAAGACCTGTTTTTTATAAATTAGTTTTCCTTCACCGGCATATCAATTTCTGAAATGTTTTTGTAATACAAAAAAATACTTAATTCACCAATTTTATTTTGTATTTAATGATTTTTTTTGTATTTAGTTCTATAGTAAGCGTAAATGCAGGTACAACTGCAAGACAATATTGTATAAATACGCAATTGTTACATAAATACTTAAGATTTCTGGAGAGCTTATACTGATGTCGATTCTTACCAACCTATCTGATAATGGAACTGCGTTGACCATTAAGATAATTGGAAAGTTCCAGTTTCCACTGGCTTCTGAATTTCGAAGAGCATACACCGATATTGATCAGGTTCAGGAATATGTATTAGATCTTAAAGATTCAGACTATCTGGATTCATCTGCTTTGGGGATGATCATTGCACTATGGGAATTTGTTGAACGCAACAAAAACCGCATTAAAATTGTTAATGCGAATGACGAAGTGATACAAATTCTTGAAAGTGCCAATTTTGATCAACTTGTTACCTTGCCGTAATGATTCAGGTTTTGGTTATCCAGACTTTTCAATAATGAATGAGTATTCCTCTCTTAGTTCTCAAACAGTTCTCAAACAGCTCTCAAATAATTCTCAAAAAATATGCTAGATACGCTTCCACTTCTCGATAAAATTTCATTTCCAGCGATCAATCGAAAAACAATTAACCTACTGCAAATCAATCTGGGGTATCGCTGCAATCAGCAATGTCTGCATTGTCATGTAAATGCAGGGCCTAATCGCAGTGAAGAAATGTCCCATGAAGTCTTAATGCAGACTCTTGATTTTATAAAAAACAATCAGATTAAAATTGTGGATCTTACTGGTGGTGCTCCAGAGATGCACCCTGAGTTTATTGAATTGATTGAAGCGTTGCATCATATGGGGGTTAAAGTTATTGATCGTTGTAACCTCACCATACTAAATGAATCCGGTTATGAGCATCTGGCAGAGAAATTGGCTGAAAACAAACTGGAAATTGTTGCATCAATGCCTTGCTACCTTGAAGAAAATGTTAATAAACAAAGAGGTAGTGGCGTTTTTGAAAGTAGTATCAAGGCTTTAAAAAGTTTAAATCAATTGGGCTATGGCAAAGAAGACAGTGGTTTGATTTTGAATCTTGTTTATAATCCACAGGGGGCTACGTTATCACCCGAGCAGGTTCAACTGGAAAAAGATTATAAAATTTTTCTTATGGAAAAATTTGGCATTAGCTTTAATCAGCTATTTACTATCACTAATGTACCAGTCAAGCGTTTTGGCAGCATGCTAATTTCAAAAAATGAATTTGAACCCTATATGGCGTTGCTTCAAAGCGCCTATCAGGCTGATAATCTGGAAGCAGTTATGTGTCGCTATCAACTCAGCATTGACTGGCAGGGCTATATTTATGATTGTGATTTTAATCAGATGCTGGAACTGCCGCTTGGCCTCAATGGCAAGAAACTGCATATTTCTGATGTTCGCCTGGATGAGCTTGATAAGCGTGAAATTGTTGTTGCCGGACATTGTTATGCTTGTACTGCTGGGCAGGGAAGCAGTTGCGGCGGGGCTTTGGTATAAAGTAGAGCCCGGTATAAATCAGAGCCAGGTATAATTAGAGATAGTTGTTTTATAGCAGGGAATGATTGTGTGGCAGAAAATTTCTATTATTGTTCCTGTATTAAATGAAGCACAAAATATTCAGATGTTCCTCAGTCAACTTCAGCCCTTACGAGAACAGGGACATGAAATTGTCCTGGTGGATGGTAAAAGCCAGGATGCCACCTGTGAGCTTGCTCGTCCCTATGTTGACCGAATGATGTCTTCAGATAAGGGTAGGGCAAGACAACAGATATTAGGTGCTAAAATGGCAACAGGGCAAATTTATCTGTTCCTGCATGCTGATACTTCTTTGCCGCACAATGCTGATCAGATTATTCTTAAAGCTTTTTTATCAAATCAACCTGCTACTCCATTATGGGGCCGATTTAATGTTCGCCTATCCGGAAAGCATTGGTTGTTTCGAGTGATAGAAAAAATGATGAATTGGCGTTCTTGCTTGACAGGTATTGCTACAGGTGATCAGGCCATTTTTGTTGCTAAATCTATCTACAATGAGGTGGGAGGTATGCCTGAGATTGATTTAATGGAAGATATAGAATTTAGTAAACGTCTTGGTCAATCCTCTCGGCCTGTTTGTTTAAAATCGACAGTGATTACTTCATCCAGTCGGTGGGAAAAAAATGGCATCATTAAAACTGTTTTTTTTATGTGGGGCATGAGATTACAGTACTTTTTTGGTGTAAAGCCTGAAGTTCTGGTAAAAAAATACTACCACTGATAATCATGGCTATGACTTCCATTAACCGATCTTTTCCTGAAACTCTTATCATTGTCTTTGCCCGGGAGCCTGTTCAGGGCTTGGTAAAGACGCGCTTAATACCAGCACTTGGGGCAGAGGGTGCTACAGAGCTCTACAAGCGTCTTTTAGACTTCACAATAAGCAATGTCATTGATAGTCATTTATCTCCTGTTAATCTTTGTATCACGCCTGAGAGCAACACTTCATATTTTGACCTGATGCCAGCCGCCAGGCACTTTGAACTCTCTGTCCAGAATGGCCGGGACTTAGGTGAGAGAATGTACTTTGCACTGGTTCAGGCTCTTACTCGATACTCAAAAGTAATTTTAATTGGTACAGACTGCCCTTTTCTGACAAAAAATGATCTTGAACTGGCGATAAAAGCACTGGATGAACATGATATGGTTTTTTCCCCAGCCACAGATGGCGGCTATGTTCTGGTCGGAGCAAAAAATGTGACTCAGGCTATTTTTATGGACATTGACTGGGGAACCAATAGGGTGATGCAGCAATCAAGAAATATTTTATCCAGGCTGGATTTTAGTTGGTATGAACTGCCGGAAAAGAATGATATAGATGTTAAGAGTGATTTGAAATACCTTTTGTTACATAATGATTTTAAAGATTTTATTGTATAGCTGAACTTGGGTTATTCTTTTTTGTCGACGTCTTTATCCTTTTTAATGATTATATCTCTAAGCAGATCAAACTCCTTTTCCTTATGTTCACTCTTAAGTCCAGGGCCGCTGCTCATGTACTCAATTCGAGCGTTGAGTGTTGTGAGCCTTAAATCAATTGTGGTTTCTCCAAGGGGAATCGTTATTGTTTCATGAGCAGGAATTTTTAAACTCCTTTTTGAAAGAGGGAGTTGTTTGTTCTCAAGGCTGATGCTTATTAATTCTAAATGGATAGTCATATCACTTATATTATTAAGATAGATGCTGGTATTACTCTTTGCCATGTAGTCATTGGGCAATAGGCGCCTTGTGTACTCTTTAATGGTATAGGCGCCTGGAAATGTTTTATTCTGCAACTGAGTCAGTAGTGTAAATTTTAGGTTTTGAGGTATTATTTCAGCTTTTAATTGATAAAAAGGCCCATAGTTGTGATGTTCTACTTCCTTGGTATCTGGATTGTATACCGTTCCCCTTTGCTGGGTTGAAGTGCTGCAGGATATGAGCATGATGAGGAATGCACACAGGCTTGATAGCATGATGTTGTTTTTAAGTTGTTTTTTCATAATCCGCAAGCCATTTCCTATAAAATTTCAGTATAGACCTTATTGCTGAATTTGTTTTAGATCATAGAAAAAAAAAGATTAAGGGGTATACTTTAATTAAGGGCTTAAGTTTACTGCTCTAAAAAAATAACTCTATAACAAAGAGATCCGATATAATCCGGGGGGAAGACGGATAATACCGATATGCCTGAATCGCAGTTGTTATTGGACTTATCGCTGAAAATTGGTCAGTTGATGTTGCAAAAGGCTTCGACTGAACAGCTAATGGTGAGCTGTTGCCAAATAATCACCGATTCCCACCTGTTTAACAGCGCCTGGATCGGTCTCTTATCAAATGATCAAACTCACTTTAAAACCGTACGATTTGCACAAACAAGCCAGTGTAAAGAGCCTTCAGCGGATTTTCACAGAGAGCCATCAGCAGGTTTCCACAAAGAGCCATTTAACAAGCAGCCATCAACCGCTTTACTCAACGATTCTTTACCATCATTTATCCTGAATCATTCATTGCAGTCACTGGGCATTGCTGGTCGTAGTATTTTAGAAAACCAGTTCTTTACTTTAAATTTTATTCATAAAGAAGCTTCACCCGGAAATATTACGGCTTTTGAACCATGGCAAGAATTGTTTAATATGAATGCCATTCAGTCAGTTATTGTTTTGCCATTAAGTCATATTTTGTCATCAGGGCCTATTGGTTGTTTAATGGTTACCTCTGACAGAGAAGGTTGCTTCAGTAACGACAACTTGTTAACTCTTCAGGTTGTTTCGTCAAATGTATCTCAGCTCATTGAATTTAAAGATAATATTTCTATAAATAATACAGCGTCGGTGGCGCTTCAACAAGAGCGGATATTTCTGGATAATTTGATTAACTCAATACCTTTTCTAATTTTTTATAAAGATTTACAGGGTGTTTATATTGGGGTGAACACCTCTTTTGAAAAATTTTTCGGAAAAAAAGAAGCACAAATTATTGGTAAGACTGATTTTGATTTATTTGATTCTGAAACAGCTGAAGCCTTCAGGGAGCAAGATCAAAAGATGTTGCTCTCAAAAACAAAGCGTTCTAATGAAGAATGGATTGAATACCCTGGTGGCGAAAAAGTGTTGCTTGAAACAACAAAGTCACCGGTTCTGGATGAAAATAATGAAGTTTTAGGACTGATTGGTATTAGTAGAGATATTACTCAACAAAAGCAAGCTGAAGTATTGCTTAAAGAAAATGAAGCAAAACTGGAGCACCTGGCCAACTTTGATCAACTTACTCATTTGCCCAATCGAAATCTGTTTCTGGAACGTTTTGAACAGACTCTGAATGAAGCCAGACGTTTTAATAAAGGTATTGCTGTTATTTTTATGGATCTGGATAATTTTAAGTATATTAATGACACCTTTGGCCATGAAATTGGTGATGTCTTGCTGGTAAAGGTTGCTGAACGATTGAGCCGTGCTCTGAGAAAATACGACCTTATCAGCCGCTTTGGTGGTGATGAATTTGTTGTTGCCCTGCCGTATCTGGATAATGAAAAACCAGTTGCCCCTTTTGTTGAAAAACTAAAATCAGCTTTTGAACGTCCCTTTGAGCTGAAAGGACAAAGTACTTACATCACCTGTAGTATGGGGGTCAGTCTCTATCCAGATAGTGGTGATAGTGCTGGTAGTTTATTGAAATTTGCTGATATGGCGATGTATAAAGCAAAAGAAAAAGGTCGCAACCAGTTCCATTTCTTTAATGAAGAGATTAACCATAAAGTTAATCAACAAATTGAATTATCAGGTGAGCTTAAATCTGCATTGGTAAACAATGAGTTTACTCTGCTTTATCAGCCTCAAATAGAACTATCTAGTGGTGACATTGTTGCCTGTGAAGCGCTTCTAAGATGGGATAATAAAAAGCTGGGCCACATTTCTCCACATGATTTTATTCCGGTTGCTGAACAGAGTCGTTTTATTAATGAAATCGATCTTTGGGTTTTAGACAAAATTCAGGAACACTTGAATGACTGGAGTCATTCCGGGAAACAGCCTGTCCGTATCTTCGCCAATTTTTCAGAACGGGGTTTTAGTGATATTATTTTTTTATCAAAGTTAAAAGAGTTCATTAAACAGCACTTCTCCATAGCCTGTTATCTGGGTATTGAGTTAACCGAACCTGTTTTACTAAAAACCAGTGAGCAGACGACACAGACCTTGTCCTTACTACACGAAAATGGTATCAGCCTTGCCCTGGATCAGTTTGGTGAGGGATATTCGTCTATGCGTTATCTAAAAAATTCACCCATTGACCGGATAAAAATCTCCAGAAAATTTATTAGTAAAGCCGTGTCCAATGGCCATGAGGCGTCCTACCTCAATGCCATTATCGCAATGGCACAGGCGTTAAACATTAAAACTGTGGCTATGGGGATAGAAAGTCAGTCGCAGAAGGTATTGGTTGAACAAACTGCATGTGAACTGGCTCAGGGCTATATATACTATCAGCCAATGAGTGCTGCTCAACTGAAAGACTTTTTAAAAAGCACATCTGGATAAATCACTCTTCCATAAATCTTCGTTTTACTATATTCTGAGCACAATTTTTACAGATATTTTTTACCTGAAGCGAGTGTGTTATGTCGATTTTTTCTATTGATGGTTTGTCTTTGGCCTTTGGTACCCATGTTCTTCTGGATAAAGCTGATTTTTCCCTGGAAGCAGGAGAGCGGGTTTGTTTGATTGGGCGAAATGGTACCGGTAAAACAACTTTAATGCGTTTGATCCAGGGTGAAATGCAGGCTGATGAGGGGGATCTTCGTAAAAAAGATGGTCTGATTGTTTCTTATCTGTCGCAAGAAGTACCTCATGAAGCAAAAGGCAGTGTGTTTGACATTGTGGCTTCAGGATTGGGTGAAACTGCAAAACTCCTGCAGGATTATAATCATGTCCTGCATGATGTGGCTGATGGTGATGAAAAAGCACTAAAAAAAATGGAACATATCCAGCATGAACTGGAATCAGTTGATGGCTGGTCTCTGGTGCAAAAAGTTGAAGAGACAATAACTCGTTTGCAATTATCCGGTGATGATCAAATTGAGAACATGTCTGGCGGCTTAAAACGACGTATCATGTTAGCTAAAGCTCTGGTGATCGAACCCGATATTCTGATGCTTGATGAGCCGACTAACCATCTGGATATTGAATCAATCCTCTGGCTGGAAAATTTTCTAAAATCTTATAATAAATGTGTCCTGTTTATTACTCACGATAGGGTGTTTTTGCAAAATGTTGCCACTCGTATCCTTGAGCTGGACCGAGGTCAGTTAGTTTCTTTTCCAGGCGATTATCAAACTTATCTGCGTCGAAAAGATGAAATGCTTCATGCTGAAGAAAAAGCCAATGAATTATTTGATAAAAAGCTGGCGCAGGAAGAAGTCTGGATTCGACAGGGTATTAAAGCACGGCGTACTCGAAATGAAGGGAGAGTACGTGCTTTAAAAGCGATGCGTGATGAGCGCAGTCAGCGCAGAGAAGTACAGGGGAAAGCTAAACTGGAGCTGGATGACAAGAAAAATTCAGGGAAACTGGTTGTTGAAGTTGAAAAAATTTCCTATGAGTATGAAAACAAACCGATTGTTAAAAATTTTTCAACATTCATTATGCGAGGTGATCGCCTTGGAATTATTGGTCCTAATGGTGTCGGTAAAACAACCTTGCTTAACTTGCTGCTGGGTGAATTAAACCCGCAGTCAGGTCATGTTAAATTAGGAACAAAACTTGAAATTGCTTATTTTGATCAATTGCGAAATCAACTGGATGAAGGGAAGTCGATTGTTGAAAATATTGGACAGGGACGAGAATTTGTTAATATCAATGGTCGTGATCGTCATGTTTTTAGTTATCTGAGTGATTTTCTGTTTTCATCTGAGCGTGCAAAAGTGGCTGTTAAGGCACTATCTGGTGGTGAGCGAAATCGTTTATTACTGGCAAAATTATTTACTAAACCAGCCAATCTGCTTGTATTGGATGAGCCAACTAATGATTTAGATAGTGAAACTCTCGAATTATTAGAAGCACTATTGATGGAATACAAGGGAACTCTGATTATTGTCAGTCATGATCGTGCGTTTTTAAACAACGTTATTACCAGCTCGCTGGTTTTTGAAGCCAATGGCATTAATGAGTATGTTGGTGGCTATGATGACTGGCTTAGACAGCGTAAGCCTGTTGCTTCTGAGTTACCTGATAAAAAACCAGCTCAAAGAGCAGAAGTCAAAGCTGCCGCTAATACAACAGCCAAAATAAAAAGTAGTGTAAAATTGAGTTCCAAAGAACAGCGGGAACTGGATAATCTACCTGCAAAAATTGAAAAATTTGAAGAAGAACAGGCTGAACTTCAAACTGAAATCGCCCAACCTGAATTCTATCAGCTGGATCAGGCTATCGTGGCCAGAAAGCTATCAGAACTGGAAGCAATAAATAATCAGTTGGAGTCCGTCTATGAGCGCTGGGATGAGTTAGAAGAAAAAAATGCTGGATAATAAATAACTTGATTTATTACTTCAGGTAGTTTATTCTTCCCGACCTTGGAGAGGTGGCCGAGTGGTCGAAGGCGCACGCCTGGAAAGTGTGTAAACCGTAAGGTTTCGGGGGTTCGAATCCCCCCCTCTTCGCCATTTTCTTACTTAGAATCAGAAGCTTACAAGCTGATTAAAAGTGAAAGCTACACAGAATCAATAAGCCGTGTTTTGGTGTAGCACTGCCTGTTTTTACCTTTCAATCTAAGTCTTTGTACTAATTAAACAAGGTGCATACGACCGCAAAATTAATATCCAGGTTCTCAGGCTATTCCATTGAAACCATTATTCCACACATAAAACGATACGAGATAAAAGAAAAGTCTGGTTTGGGAATGAAATGATTGTGGTGAGGTTCTTACAAGTAAGGATGAGGGGATAATTTAATTAAGAAGGACAATGCTTGAACTTCTGTTTTGTCTCGTTTCTTAGCAGGTAGTAGGCTTCATCAATGGATGTGCAGTAGTCTACTAAATGCTCTTTGAAGTAAGTTTCCTGTGCATGACTAGGAAAGTGAATGTCATGCATATGTTTGATAACATAAATGACTTGATTGTGAAGGCAGCTATGATTGATAGAATATTCAAAGGCTTCATCAGAAAGATAGTTTTTACCTGATTTCACGCAGATAGTATTGACTGGAATCGTTACATCAAAATGACTAATAGCCTCATGAATGTTATTTACATCATCCATGCTTAATTCACCATTGGCATAAATATCAACCACGATAATATTATCTGTTTCATTGAGTAGGCTAATGTTTGCCTTGCCAGTATCAATAATCATAATCATTCCTACCTTTATCTGTAAATAAGCATATTCTAATATAAATTTACTTAGATTTCGATAGGTATAAACCCTAGCGCTTTACTCTGGTATTAATAAAAGTGCAGAACAATAACTATCAATTATAAGTTGTCGTCATTGACAAGCCAACAACCGCTTTCAATTGCCCAATTTTAAAACCAACTAAATCTTGGCTTCAATTTATGTCAACATGTGCCTCTTTTAAACCTGTGCTGGTGAGCTTATTTGTATTTATCTGCTTGATTTGAAAAAGCAATTAGCTGCTTCAGCTTTGCTTTTTTTGATTTGATTAAACTTTGATACATTTTTAATAAATGATTGGGAACACCTTGCTGCTGACCTGTATTGATTAATTGCTGTAATTCAGAAATTTCAGATTCAAGTTGTTTTTGTGGTTCCATGACTAAAAACTCCTCGTCGGCTTTATCTTTTAATTCTAGCCGAGTTTTTGAATTTATACTGTAGGTGAGGGGAATAAAGTGTGTAAGAATTTAGCGTTTCATAGTATCAGTCATCACTTACATGGAGAGTGTTCCCAGGTTCAAACATCATTGAGACCAGATTAATCACAGTGGTTAAAATAATAAGATCAGATTTGTTCGGAATGGTTGGCTTAGTATAATAGAAGTCAACAGTAGCCAGAATTTTAGCTTCAGAGGAGAGAGCCGGTTCAGAACAACAGGCTTTATAAGGTGAATTATTAAAAATAGACTTAAAAATGTGGGCATCAGGTGATTGAATATCAGAAATAATTTTTCGTTTGCTAGTATTCGCGGCTATAGAGCAGGCATTGTTTTCTGAGCTAATATCCTGATGGTCGATTTTTTGTTTAAATTCATCGGGCAGATTTGGAGCAGCACCCAGCTCTAATGTGTTTGCTTGCTTATTAAACAACATAATTGCACAATTGACATCTTGAATAATGCCTTCAACACCTTCTGCAAGCGCTGTTATGATATCTTTTTGAGCGTGTTTATCTGAGATCAGCTGTAAGATTCGACAGCGTAGTTGTAAGAGCATTTTATCCTGGCGAATTTTGGTAATATCTTGAGCCACACCCTCAATTAAACTAACCTGGTTATTTGCATCCAGTTTTGGCGTTTCTGTCACTAATAAATATTGTATTCGGTCTGACTTATTATAAATTTCAACTTCAAAGTGATTCTGGCTTTCTTCAAGAAAGGTTTGATGTGCTTTTTTTAGTACAAAATCTGCATGTGCATTTTTGGGAAGATATTGTACCGGATCAACTAGAAACTCTTCCCTTGAAAACCCTAAAACCTGAGTAATGGATGAGCTGACATGAGATAAATGATTGTGTCTATCACGGGTATAAAAGAAGTAACTTTCATTGATGGTCTCCGCCAGGTTTTTGTATTTAATTTTATCCAGCTCAATTATACGTTTTTGTTCAGACAATTCTTTCGTCTGGATTTTAACCTGAGCGGTTAAGTGTTTGGTTACTTTTAAAAAAGTCAGTACCAGCAGGAGTTCAATAATAATAAAGGCAAGAATGCCATAAAGAATGTTAAGCCATTGTTCTTCTTTGTAAACTAACATTTGTTTATCAATATTACGGGCAATAAAAATTGCACCGATATCCTTTCTTGAAGGTGTCTTAGTGCCAATATAATCTCTGAAAGGGTGGAATGTATAAGAGTAGAAATGATTATTGTATTGAATGATGTGAGCCTGGCTATCTGCCTGACGAGATTGGCTTGCGGAATTTATATTTTTTGCAACATAGTCCAGAAATGCTCCCTGATTTGAACGTGAGCTTGCTTCAAGGATGCAATCACAATCATTAATGGTATTATTGTTGTAATTTCCGGTAATGAATTCGTCCCAAACTGTTTTTTTGATGTGACGGTTATTAAGGAGCACACTGAGCTCTATATCAATATTGTGATCAATTGTTTCCAGCAGTTTTTTATAAGATGTGCCTACTTCAAGTGCGCCAACATATACTTTTTTATTTAACACCTTGTCCCATGCAAAAACGGGGACAACACTTCTTAATCCTGAATAAATCCGACCGGTTTCAAAACCGCTTCGAGCCACTCGCTCTTTATTGGTATCAACAATAATAAAGCGTAAATCATCCATTCGATCACCAAACTTTTCTGGTTTATGAACCCTTAAAAAGCTGAGAGAGCCTGGACCCAGGTGAAATTGAAGTTGGCGAACATCAAACTTTTCAGTGGCCTTTTGCCAGGGGTTTGCAACCAGTTGGTACAGTTTATTTCTTATTTCAGCCGTTTTTTCTCCACCAGAACCGCCACCTTCCTGCTCGAGTGCTTTTTTCCCCTGGAGGAAGAGGTTCTGGATCTGAATATTGCTGGCGAAAAGAGTGGCTTGTATAGAGAGACCATTATAGGTTGATTCAAGGACTGTTTTATATATCGCATAATCATTGCGACTTTCTTCCTGTAACGTTGTCTCAAAGGTCTCACGGGTAAAATAGTGGTTGGCAGTCACAAATAAACCATCTATTAGAGCGATTGCTATACTGAGAAAAATGAAAAAAAGAGTATTTTTTCTCATAATCAGTTATTTTGAATTGTATTATTATCAATCGCGTGAGTTATCAAAATCTTTGCCTCAGCCCTGAATTTTGCATTGATAACCAAGGATTTCCCTGTATGGCGGTAAACCTTAGTCTAACTAATAGTGTACCACTACATATTAACGGTTTCAGGTCCCATGAGCAAAGTAGGCAGGTAAAGTGAGACTTCGGGCACATATGTGATGATCATCAGGAAGCTCAGCATGAGTAATAACCAGGGATAAGTTGCTTTTATGACTTCAATCATACTCATTCCGGTAATACCGGATGTGACAAAAAGATTGAGTCCCACCGGAGGAGTGATCATACCAATCTCCATGTTCACCACCATAATAACTCCTAAATGGATAGGATCAATACCCAGCTGAATGGCAATAGGGAAAAGAATCGGGGCCATGATTAATAAGATGCCGGAAGGTTCCATGAAATTACCAGCGATTAGAAGCATGATATTAACAATGAGTAAAAATCCCCAAGTTGGTAAGCCAATGGAGATAATGAGCTCTGCAATTTCATGTGGTATCCGCTCCGAGGTAAGAACAAAAGCAAATAATAAAGCATTTGCTATAATAAACATGAGCATAACACTGGTCTTCCCCGCATCAATTAAGACCCTGGGAATGTGAGAAAATTTAATATCACGATAAGCAAATACAGCAATAATGAAGGCATACACTGCTGCTACAGCGGCAGCTTCAGTGGGTGTAAATATACCACCATAAATGCCGCCCATAATAATAACGATCAGAAATAAGCCACCAGCAGCGCTGAGAGCTGAGGACATGAGTTGTTTGAAGCCTTTAAAAGGGACATTTGGAAAGTTTTTCTTGCGGGCAACAAAATAAATGGTAATCATCATTAACGTGCCTATGAGTATTCCTGGAAAAACACCTGCCAGAAACATGCGTCCGACGGAAACATCGGTGGCTGCAGCATAAACCACCATAACAATAGAAGGAGGGATCAATATTCCCATGGTACCTGCAGTGCTGATCACACCAGCTGAAAAGGATTGGGAGTAACCTTCACGCACCATACCGGCAATAACAATAGAACCAATAGCAACAACAGTTGCAGGAGATGAACCTGAAACCGCAGCAAACATCATACAGGCCAGAACAGAGGCCATCGCCAGCCCGCCTCGGATCCAGCCGACACTATCAACGGCAAAATTAACCAGTCTTCGTGCTGCACCGCCTGTGGTTAAAAAAGCAGAGGCGAGAATAAAAAAGGGGATAGCCATGAGCGTGTAATGCTCCATAGAGGTAAATATTTTACCGGCTAAAGACGCCATCGAACTGTCAGAAAAAAACAGTACAGCAAGTGTACTGGCAAGTCCCAGAGAAAAGCTGACAGGGACACCTATGAGCATGAAGAAAAAAAGCATAACAAAGAGGGCTGCTGCTGTCATTCAGACACCTTTATTCGAGCTGGAAGTATCAGAACTGGATGTCTGTTCAATTTCATCAATCAGTTCTTTGGTTTCATTGACAAAATGCATGCTCTCAACTTCACCTTTGTAGACTTTCCATGCGACTTCAATAAGACGAAAAAAGATGAGAGCGAAACCGATGGGGAGAATGATTTTAATTTTCCATTCTTCAATGGGTAAATCTTCAGCTTCAATGCCAATCATTTTAAGCTTGGCAATATAATCCCAGCTTCCTTTGAACAGGATAGCACAATAAAGCAGACAAAAAGAGATGGCCAGAAGTGTCAGGTATTTTCGAATATGAGAAGAAAAAATGTTTACAAAGGCATCAATACCAATATGAACCCCTTTTTTAACGCAAAAAGCGGCGCCAAACATAACCAGCCAGGCAAAAAGATAGGTTGTTAATTCCAGAGCCCAGACCGCACCGGAGTTAAACATGTATCTTGCCACAACTTGTGAAAAGGTCACAAGGGTCATCGCAGTAAGGAGGAAGGCAATAAAGCCTTCCTCAATATAGTCAATATATTTACTCATAATAATATAACAGACTGCAGCTTATTGGCCGCATTGAATGACAGCGTCAATATTGTCTTTGCCGACGTTGCCCTCAAATTGTTTCCAGACAGGTTTCATAGCGGTTGCCCATAATGCAGCCTGATCATTGGTTAAAGTATGAATCTTAGTTCGGCCCGAGGCAATAATAAATTCTTTGTCTGCCTGTGCCGCTTCCAGAGCCCATTGAGTCTCTTTTAGAGTGGCTTCTTTAATAATGGCGGCCAGTTCAGTTTGAATGTCCTTAGGAAGGCTATTCCAAAATTCTGTACTGGTGACAAGAATATATTCTAATACGCCATGATTGGATTCGGTAAAGTCACTTTGTACTTCAAAGAATTTCTTGGTACGGATATTTGACCAGGTATTCTCCTGACCATCAATAACACCCGTGGAAAGGGCATTGTATACTTCAGAAAATGACATCTTCTGTGGGTTCGCATTGACAGCCTTAAATTGTGCCTCAAGCACATCGGAACTCATAATACGAAATTTTTCACCTTTTGCATCATCTGGAACGATAAGTGGTTTATTGGCTGAAAGCTGTTTCATGCCGTTAAGCCAGTAACCCAGCCCCTGAAGTCCTTTATTATTGGCGGCATTCAGTAGAGCCTGGCCTTTTGGCCCGTTGGTAAAGCAGGCAACTGCATTGTCATCTTTAAACAGGAAGGGTAAATCAAATAAGCCCCATTTTTTTGTAAATTTACCAAATTTAGATAAAGAAGGTGCTGCCATTTGTACATCATTTAGGAGGAGTGCTTTTAATACTTCTTTATCATTATAAAGTTGGGAGTTAGGATACACATCTATTCTGACTTTACCTTTAAGTCTTTGTGCAACTAATTCCTGTAAGTATTTAGCTGCTTTGCCTTTTGGGGTCTTTTCAGTTGTAACGTGAGAAAACTTGATGACAATCTCTTTGGCCATCAATGATTGTGAAAAAGCAAGTGAACAAATGACTAACGCAGCAAAAATTCTAATCAAAGGCATAATGAGACTCCTAATCTAATTTATTTTAAGTAGCTGTGATTCATAGTACAGTCTAGGACAGCCTCTAATCAAAGTCGAGTTTTTTGTCAATTTCAGACGTTACTTGAGAAAGAGCTCTGGCAAACTCGTGGATTAATTCTTTATTTTGTTTTTCATCCAGCTTGACTGTTATCTCATTGAGTTCATTTGCCCCTATATTTAAACTCAGTCCTCTTATAGTATGAGCGTATCTTTTTAATTGCTCTGAATCTAAATTTTCAATGTTTAAATCTCTATAGCCATCGGCAAATTTCTTTAATATTTTAAGGTATATTTTAGTATTTTCAGAAAAATAGGATAACCCAAGCTCGGTATTGATGTGATTAAATTGAGGGATATCTGAGGTGTTAGAGGTCTCCTGTGTATCAGTCGTGCTCAGTGGCCCTGAAACCTGTCGCTGTGGGAGGTATTTTAATAATATCTGATAGAGTCTATCAATTTCAATGGGTTTGTTCAGGTGTTCATTCATTCCTGACTGCAGCGTTTTTTCCATGTCCTCATGCCTTGCATTGGCTGTCAGGGCAATAATTGGTATATTAGCATCGGATTGTCTGATTATTTTTGTGGCTTCGTAACCATCCATAATCGGCATTTGAATATCCATAATGATGAGTTTGTACTGGTTCTCATTAAATAATTTTGTTGCTTCAAGGCCATTATCAGCAATATCAATAAGAATATGGCTTTCTTCTAACAAGTTGGTGATTATTTCCTGATTAACCAGATTATCTTCAGTTAAAAGAATTCTTCCAGTCAGTCTGTTGATCTGGTTTTTTAATGCTTTTCTCTGTTCTCTGTCTCTATTAGAATCAGTTTGTAATTTACTAACGAAGTAATGATCTTGTGTTGTCAGTAAATTGTTGCTGTCGGAGGTTTCGGGGAGCTCAATTTCAAAGGTAAATCGACTGCCTTTTCCCAGTTCACTCTGAACCCATATTTTACCATTCATCAACTCAACCAGACTTTTAGAAATATAAAGACCCAGACCCGTGCCGCCATGTTTTCGAGTTGTGCTCCCGTCAGCCTGTGAAAATGACTGAAAAAGCTTTGCCTGTTGTTTGCGGCTAAGGCCTACACCAGTATCTTTCACTTCAAATTTTAGAAAGTTATTTTTAAGTTTCCAAATTGATAAGGTGATTTCTCCAGCAAAGGTAAATTTGATTGCGTTATCAAGTAAGTTTGTTAAAATTTGTGATATACGTAAATCATCACCATAAAAGGATGAGTGAATCTCTGAAATAACATTGACATTAATCCCAATATTTTTATTCTTTGATTTAAAATTAATTTGTCTGATAACGTCATCTATAAGTTTCATCAGGTCAAAGTTGACCTTTTCAATATCAAGCTTGCCTGCTTCCACTTTCGAAAAGTCAAGAATATCGTTAATAATTCCAAGTAGTGATTTTGCCGACTGATCAATCGTTTGCAGAAATCTTTTCTGTTTGATACTGGAATTTGTTTCAAGTGCCAGATGTGTCATGCCAATAATACCATTCATAGGTGTTCGAATCTCATGGCTCATATTGGCCAAAAATTCAGACTTTGCCTGAGTTGCAGCGATGGCTTTTTCTTTTGACTCAATTAAGTTTCTCTCAATTTCTTTTTGATCATCAATGTTTTTCCAAAGAACATGAATGACTTCCCTATGATTAAGGCGAATATAGGTTAAAGTGACCTCGACCCAAAACTTTTCACCTGAGTTTTTAATATGTCTCCACTCAAAAGTATGAGAATGATTTCTTATTGCCAGGGCAATCATATCAAATGATTTTTGACTACTGTATTGGCCATCAGGCTGCTTTGTTGGTGATAGTTCTTCAGGAAGTAAATCAACAACACTTTCTTTTGAAGAGGCTTTGAGCATCTTAACTGCCTGGTTGTTGCATTTTATAAATTTATTGGTTTTTGTATCCAGCAGAAGTACGGCATGAGATGAGTTTTCAAAAACCAGGTTATAAAGTTCTTTTTGCTCTTCTAATATTCGGTTGTATTTTTTTAGTGCTCGCTCACGATAGATTAAGAACATGACAATAAATAATACAAATAGTAATATTTGCCAGATCAAAGTGTAATCAATTTGTTTTTCGTATTTGATGGTTATCCATTTATTGATAATGTTTTTAATTTTTTGGCTGTCGATACTGGCTATTATTTTATTTAATATGATCAACAGTTGTTTTTCATCACTCCTGACTGCTGAGCCCATATTCCAGGTCTCCATAAATTTGCCTGTAATTTTAAGTTCTCCGGTAAACTCTTTTTTTAAGACATGTGCAATACCAGCAAGCGTTCCTATATAACCAAAAAGTTCTCCATCTTTTACTTTTTGCAGCCCATCTTTTAAAGTCTTGACTTCGATGATATTGATGTTGGGGTATGATTCTCTGAGAATTTCGACAAAAGCATAGCCAGCAACAATACCTATTTTCTGAGACTGCAATGATTTGAAATCTGCAATAAATGGAACCTCATGTCGCGTGGCAATTACCAGAGGAACTTTTAAAAAAGGCTGAGTAAAATTCAGATATTGATCTCTATCTCTGGTTTGTATAGCCAGATCAATAATGTCACACTTTCTTTGTTTTGAAAATTCAAGTGTCTGCTTCCAGGATGTGGTTGGAAGGAGCTTAACTGGAACGGGTAGTTTAGCTTTCAATAATTGATAAATGTCTGCACTAATACCTTTATAGTGATTATCTTCAAGTATAGAAAATGGCAGCCAGTCGGGATCTGTACAGAGAGTAATTTGACCTTTGGCCTGCAAATAATGACTTTCCTGTTCGGACAACATGAGTGGCATTTTTTTATCCGAATAGATGATATCTTCAAAATTTATGTAGCCGCGAGCTAAACCCAGAATCCGATAGGTTTCAAACATTCGCTCCAGAGTATTTTCATCAATGTTACCCAGGGTCCGGGTCCGGTAAAAAGCCAGCTTCTTTAACTCATTTGCTTCATACAGGAAAGCTTTACGGGATTTATTTTGTGTATTGTATTTTCTTAGAATAATGTCAACGGTTTCATCAATATGCTCAAATGCATATTCCCAACCCTGCAATGAGGCTTGTCTAAATTTCTTGACACGTTCAGGATGATTTTTCAACTCCTGCTGACTGGTCAGTAAAATATCATTATAAAAATCAAAACCATAATCTTTAGGATGAAATACAATACTGTCAAGCCCCTGTTCATTTAAAGCATATGGCTCATTTGAAATATAGGAAGCCATTAAGTCGGTATCGATGTTGATGAGATCCCGTACGTTATAACTGTGTTTTTGTATCTGGATGTCATTATAATTGATGCCCTGAGAAAGCATCATGGCCAAGAGCACTGCATCAATCTTTTTATCACCCGTCAACATGACTCTGAGATTTTTAATGTCCTTTATATTTTTTATATTTGAGCGTTGGGCAGCAAGCAATATCAGTGGTGAAGATTGGTATATTGCGGCCAGGTAAATAATTTTTTTGTTTTCAGATATGTCAATGAGTGAACCTGGTCCGCCAACGGCATAAGTTGATTGACCCTGTAAAACTTCTTTAATAATATCCTGACCAGAATAGGGCTCTTTTATCTCAACTTCAATACCTGCATTCTTATAAAATCCTTTTTCAATTGCCATATAATAACCGGCAAATTGGAACTGGTGTTTCCATTTTAGCTGTAGAGAGACTTTTTCAGTAGCCGCAGTGGAAATTGGGGCAATCACCAGTAAAAATAGGGTAAAGACAAGTTGGAACGTATTTTTCATTTTAATTATTGAAGTCTATTATTTTTGTCAGTGAATTAAGTAATAGTATCCTCTCTAAGTTTACTCTTTTATTGATGCCATGTGTGTAGGATTTACTATTAAATCCTGGAAGTAAGGATGATTTACCCTGGTTGAATGCTCCGCCTTGACTTCTTATCGATAAATAACCATATATCAGTTAATGAAACCGATAAAAGGAATCCTTGATGGAAGAATATAATCAACTGGTTGCGGTTATAGCAATGAGTATGGGGGTTGCATGGGCAAGTGGTATAAACCTTTATGCTGCCATTCTTATGCTTGGAATTATGGGTGCAACCGGTAATGTTGATTTACCGCCTGATTTACAGATATTGTCGGATCCTATGGTGATTGGGGCTGCAGGATTAATGTATTGTGTTGAATTTTTTGCCGATAAAGTTCCTGGGGTTGATACTGGCTGGGATGCAATCCATACTTTTGTCAGGGTTCCGGCAGGTGCTATTCTTGCGGCTGGTGCCGTTGGTGATGTCTCTTCTGCTGCTGGTATTGCCGCAGGCATTGTGGGAGGAGGAATGGCCTTAACGAGCCATTCATTAAAATCAGGTTCACGAGTTTTAATTAATACCTCACCAGAACCAGTATCTAATTGGACAGCCTCAATTACTGAAGATATTGCTGTGATTGCAGGTTTATGGACTGCTTTAAACCATCCTGTTTTGTTTGTTATTTTCCTGATCTTATTCATTATTCTTGCCATTTGGCTGTTGCCTAAATTATGGAGAGGGATTCAGACTGTTTTCAGGGCAATAGGCCGCTTTTTTTCAGGTGAGAGTGATGCTGAAAATGGTAATGATAAGCAAACTATTTATTCATCAATGGGTGAAAAAAATACAATTAATGGCTCTGCATTAAAAATGAAATACAAGAAAAAGGATTAGTTCTTCTTGATCTGTGTCAATAAAAATGAAATAAAAGTTTTATTTTCTTTACTTTTTGGCTATAGTCCTAGGGTAAACCCTAGCTAAATTCATTGTTGTATTAGTCTTTCTAAATGGATTTAACTTGATAAGTACAACGATAAAAAGGGAAAATATGACTAATTCGCTTATAAAGTTATTTGAGTTTGGAATTTTAGTTCTTACAATTTCTACTGTTCTTTTTGGTGCATACTCGATCTATACTTTATAAATATCTCATTATTTGTAAAAATATGACTTTAACCCAAATAATCCTGTTAAAGTCACTGCTTGCTGAAGGTTATGGCCTTAATAAATTGATCTATTACGTTTTGTAAAACAGGCTTTTTAGACTATGCGCCAAAATTTTTCACCACTTCTTTTAATAATTACTCTATTGCTACTACTTTTCCCCCCACTTCATGCGGCTGATTTTAATATTAAAATCAGAAAAACAGACATTAATGAATTAAAACAACAAATCATGCCGGCATTTGAACAAAGCATTGTTTATTTGACAGGGCTACTGAATTGTCTGGAACATAAAAAAACAACTGAAACCTGCTTTGAGGAAACGACTCTTCATATTAACGAAGGAGAATTGTCCGCTGACGCTTCGTTGCAAAAGGAAAGAAATCTGCAAATAGAACAGCGTATTTTAGATAAAATTCAGGAAAAAAATATTTCGCCAGAGCAACTGACGGCACAGCTAAAATTATTTTTAATTGAAGCTGAAGCAATAAAACAATGCCTGAATGCCGGACAGACTGCAAATGATTTAAAAGATTGCATTATGAATTCTGGAAATAACTGAATCTTAATAAGATATTCATTATATTGTGATGAAATGAAGCATACAGTTTTTTCTTAAAAGGACTGTATTTATTAATGGAGACAGATTAAACTAGCGAAAATAAAAACATAATAAAATTTTGCAGTACTGCTTGAAGAGTATTTAATATTTTTCATTCTTTGTTTTATGAGGGTAGAACATAGTAGTAAGTAAATGGAATTTATTTACTCAAGTGTCATGTATAATCTTGAGTCTAATCACACAATTTCTCTGATTTAGCTTATTTTGATTATATCTGTATTCTTTTATAAATAAGATTAAAGTGGGGAACAAACATGTCTGTTATGCAAAAAATACCATTAATTCTTGCTGGTATTTCAACTGGCCTTATGGCTTTTCTTTTCTTAGCAAATAATGCTTCTGCGAACACAAAAAGTGATGATTCGATTCATCATGTGTCAGCAACTGTATGCCAAACCTGTCATAAACAAATTTACAAACAATGGAAAGGTTCAATGCATGCCAATAGTACGGCATTTAAAGATCCGATTCATGGTGCCTTTTATCGAAATGTGGTTGGTGACCCCGGTAAACATGATGTAAAAATGAAAAATGGTAATTACCCGGTATGTTTGCAATGTCATGCCCCTAATGCCGCTAAAGACAAGGTGACCAAACTTGATGCCAAACCGGCTTATGCTGAAGGTGTTAACTGTATTGCCTGTCATACTCTCAAAACCTTCAATGGTATTGACGCACCTGATGGGAAATTAAACCTGGGACTCAAGTCGTATGACTATGCTGATAAAATTCAGGGGCCGGGACGTAATTCCAATAATCAGCTATCCGCATTAAATTCAGCCGGTGATGAGTTTGGTTTTGGTGGGGAAGAAGAGCAAAAACCGAATCCACACCTGGGCAAGGCAGTCACTATGGATGGCAAAGATATTCCATCATTGCCAATGGAAAGTAATCCTCAACAAGTAAGGACTTCAGACGCCTGTATGGGATGTCATGATCGGCGTAATAACTCCCATGGTGCGCCATTGTGTGCAACGGGCGATGAATATGCCAAGAGTCAGACTCAGGTAGACTGTTTATCTTGTCACATGCCTGTATCAAATGGTCTTGCTGATCATAGCATTGGTGGTGGCCACAGCAAACCCATGCTGCAGCGTTCACTGGTCTTTTCTATGAAAAGTAAAAAATCCGCTGATAAAATTCAGACAATAGTTACGATGGAAAATAAACAACCACACACTATGCCTACAGGTGCACCATTTAGAAATATGTATCTGAAAGTCACGGCTTATGATAAGAGTGGTATGGTTGTCTGGGAAAATGCAAAGGGACACCCGGCGAAAAGTGATAACGATGCTTATATGCGTCTGGAGTTATTAGATGCAGATAATAAACTTACAGCACCGCCCAAAGCAAGAAAAACGGGTAATGATACACGCTTAAAGGCTTTTGAAACCCGAGATATGAACTATAGCATTCCTGCTAAGGATGTTGTTCTGGTTCGTGCGGAACTTTACTACAATCTTTTATGGCCAGGTCTGGTTAAAAAGTTCGGTAAAAAGATCCCTTCAGATGTCACAGCTCCTAAGCTGATTGCGGCATCAGAAAACTCTATTTAAGCTCTTTAAAGAGAATAGAGCCCTGTCTCTTGCAGTCTGAAATGATTTCTTTCGGGCTGCATGATTTTCTCTTATGAATCCTAATTGCTTCAGGTATTAATAATATGATATCCATTCGTCTATTTTTCATTAGCATCTTTTTTCTGTTTTTATCCAATTTTTCTTTGGCGGCAAAGGTCACATTAGATTCCTCAGGCTGGGGTTTGGAAGAAGGAAAAAGTTGCGTTGAATGTCATAGCAAATCTTCATCAGGCTTGACACATCAATGGCGAAATAGTGCCCATGCACAAGCCAATGTAAATTGTCTTGATTGTCATCAGGCCTATGAAGATGATAATGATGCGATAGAACACGAAGGTCATGTTATTGCAACCATTGTTTCACCTAAAGATTGTGGTCGTTGTCATGAAGTTGAATATAAACAGCAGAAAGGCTCGGTGCATGTTAAGGCAGTCTCTTTTCTAAAAAACAATATGCCTCTTTTGGCACAACACTTTGGCGGTCTGGCCGGGAATAATTCCGGTTGTGCAAAATGTCATGGTTCTGAAGTAAAGATGCGTGGTGATGGCACTCTTGATCCTGCAACCTGGCCAAATACAGGAATTGGACGAATTAACCCGGATGGTTCAAAGGGCTCTTGCTCTGCCTGTCATGGTCGTCATCAATTTTCAAAAGCCCAGGCAAGAGAACCCAGCGCCTGTACTCATTGTCATACAGGCATTGAATCACCTGATAAAGCCGTCTATGAAACTTCAAAGCATGGAATGTTGTATGCAGCCCATCGGGATGAGATGAATTTAAAAAGTGATCAATGGGTTGTAGGAAAAGATTATTCTGCGGCGCCCACTTGTGTGACATGTCACATGGGTACTGCTGGAAAAATGAAATCAAATCATGACGTCGGTATGCGTGATGCGTGGAACCTGAATTCACCTGTTTCAGAAAAACAATATCTGATCATTTTTCAAGATGGAGATAAGAGAGAATTGTCAACCACAGAAGCATTGCCCAGGCGTGGTGAAACAATCAAAAAGCTGGATGGCACTGAGGCAAAAGTTAAAATGGTTGCCTCCCCTAAACGTCGCCGCCAGGCTATGATGAAAAGTTGTCTGGAATGTCATAGTAAAGGCTTTACTAAAAATTCAATGCAGCAATTTGATGATTTTGTTGAGCTTTATAATGATAAGTATGGTAAGCCCGCTAAAGCAATAATGCAGGCTTTATACGATAATAATTTATTAACTCCTTTAGCTTTTGATGAACCCATTGAACACACTTACTGGGCACTTTGGCATAATGAGGGAACCCGTGCACGTCATGGTGCGGCCATGGGCAGTGCAAATATGGCATGGTGGGAAGGTATGCATGAAGTCGCCACAAATTTCTACGGAAAATTCTTGCCTCAGGTTAAAGAGCTTGCCGGGAAAAAAGGCGATGAAATTATTAAAGAACACATTTTGGAATCTGAATACCATGAATGGTTGAACAGGACACAGGAAGCAACCAATGTATTAGGCTTTACCAAGGAAAGCAATGATGAAAATTGATCATTTTCTGCCCGCTTTTATTACCCGGCATGTTTTGTTTGCACTTATCTTTGGCGGTGTTTTGGGTGTCGGCTTTATACTGTTTTTAATTGAATTTGATCACTATACTAGTACAGAAGAGTTTTGTACATCCTGTCACTCCATGGAGCTGGCTGCGGAGCCTTACCGGAACTCCACACACTATAATCCACGCTCTGGTGTCAGGGCTGATTGTGGCGATTGCCATGTTTCAGAAGGTGTCCTTGCTGCTACCTGGGATCATTTTATGGGCAGTAAGGATCTCTACAAGCAGCTCTTTGGTCATGACTATGATGATCCGGTTATTAATGCTTTACATTTGCCGGAAGCCGCCTTTGATGCACGAAAATGGTTTAAGAAAAGGAATTCAGCCACATGTAAAAAATGCCATGTAAAAGAAGCGATTAATGGTGAGCGGCCTGATACTCTACAAATCCATATGGAAGATGCTAAAGATAAAACCTGTATTGAGTGTCATTATAATCTTGTTCATCGTAAAATTCCTGATGAAAAAACCTTTAAACGGGATAAATGGAATGCCATGATAGAAGAAGAATTTGATTTGGAAAAAGGCACTGCAAAAAAATTATTAGAACAATAAATTTATCATCTATTAAAATGATTGAGAAAGTATTATGTTATTATCATTAGGTTGTCAGACAATGCGCGAAGGTGTTATTGTCACAATAATATTTTTTGTTACCGGGGTATTAATTGTTCTTGCTGGAGCCAATATCATGCCTGACCTCTGGCATTTAAATCACATTGTTGTCTTTGCGGGTTTTATCTTATTGCTGCTTGCACCAATCATATTAATATCGACATTTTTACTATCGGTATTACCAAAAGCTAAAGAACGAATGGATAAATGTGATCATTAAGGATGTTTTCTTTAGGTTGTAAAACTTTTAAAGATGGTGTCAATACGGCAATCGTTTTTATTATTGCAGGACTGTGTATGGTTCTTGCTGGAAGTTGGGTAATACCTGAGATCTGGTATCTGCCTCATGCTATTATTGGAGGTGGTTTATTATTGCTTTTGATGGCGCCGATAATACTTATAAGTAGTTATCTGAAAAATCGAACAAGCAGATAATTTTTTTGGATGGAAATTAGGAGAGTTAATATGACAGTAGAAAGATCAATTACTGCTATGGCAGGTTTTTTTATTATCTTGAGTGTTTTGCTTGCAGTTTATCACAATATGAACTGGCTCTGGTTTACAGGCTTTGTCGGGCTTAATTTATTTCAAAGCTCATTTACCGGCTTTTGTCCAGCGGCATTAATATTTAAAATGTTCGGTGTTAAAACAGAAGCAGAAAAAGCAACTTCGGAATAAAACTGGAAATGAATAAGACAGAGTTAAAAACAACTCTGTCTTAATTTTTTACTAGTGCTGACAGGATTGTAAACGTTGGCTTATGCTTGGGATCATAACTGCAATTAAAACGACAAATATTCCAAGCACTCCAAGGAAAATGGAGAAAATACCGGCGTATGCAAAATAGACCGGAATCATACTTTTAAGAGTTAGAAGTTGCGCAGCGACTTCTAAGAGAGCACCAATTGTTAAAAAAAATGCTGATAGCATTACTGATTTTTTCATTACATCGCAAGCTGAACTAAACATACATCTACCCCCAGAAATTAAAGTAGATTTGATTTCAATGTTTGTATATTATTATTTGCTTATATAGCTGTCAAGTAAAATTTCATTACAACCTAGGGTAAACACCTACATAGTGATGCAAGTCACAAAAAAGCCCGATACGGCAAACCGTATCGGGCTTTTTTTAGGGCGGATCTGCGGAACCAGTTCTCTTCAGCTATTGACTAAAAAAAACCGCTGAAGCCTCT
>JADGEM010000070.1 GCA_016744375.1 Gammaproteobacteria bacterium | reverse complement strand
ATACTCTTTTTAATCCATATTATTGACCAGAACTCGGTGTCTGGTCTTGCTTAAAATACTTTCTTGAAGCTTCCCCTAAGCTTGCTTAGGCTCATATAACAGTGTAATGAGCCTCATCCGCAGAATCCTGGAATTTAGCCCAATTAAGGCTGACGGAATATTAATTTATTCCGCCATCCTACGAATTAATTTTTTTATGAATTTAATCAATTTTAAAATTACCTCTTAGTCAACATATTTACCAGAAGTATCCATTTTATGCAACTAATTTATACAACAGTTTGATTTCATTAATTATTATTTCTAAATATCAAATATTTCAAGGCTAAATTTCACCCTTTGTTAATGATATAATTAATAAATATTACTATTATTTTTTTTTAATAGTTAAGAATTAGTCGTCATCCGTACTTCACTATAGGCTTGTCAGACAGTGATTTTCCTCTATATAATCTAAAATCAAACAACACTATCATCAATATCCACTTTTGTTAATAAATCCCCCAGTGGGTTGGCCAGATCGACACCCAAGCCTGAAAAGCTGATACCATTGAGGATAATGCTATGCCCTGTCTCCGCACCCAGTTCATCCAGTACCTTAACTTTTACATTATCCGAGCCATCATCTTCAACACTGAGATGGCTTAATAAATAGGGTTCATCAGAATGAAGAAGATCGGATAAGACCAGCACATCACCCTCCCCCATATTATAGTCAGTAACAGTATCAGAGTCGGCAGATGACACAAATTTATCCAACCCGGAACCACCACTCATATCATCATCACCTGTTCCAGCATATAGAATATCATCACCATCTAAGCCATTGAGAATATCGTTACCGGACAGACCCACCAGAGTGTCATTTGCACTGGTTCCTGTCAAAGTTTCATTAGGAGAAGGATCAGGTGAAATATCAACATTAAAATCGCCTGAAACAAGCGTAGAATTATCACCGTTCACTGTTTCAACTGACCAGGCTTCAACATGAACTGCACCATTAAAACTTTCTTGTAAGAAAGCCAATGTACTGATTTCAGAAACTGGAATATCAGTCAGAGTATAAACATCATTCACTTGATCATAAGCTATATTATTCAAAGCCATAAAATCACTATTAAGTTTGAACACAGCTCCGTCACCTAACCCTTCCAGGGTTAAAGAGAGGGTTTCAGAGCCATCCAGATCGCCAACCATCGCATTAAGGTTAACCGGAATATCATCACCCTCTGCGCCAAAAGTATGGGTCGGTGAAATTGATAAACCATCAGCAACAGGAATAACATTCAGTTCAACACTATAATCAAAACTCTCTGTTACCGCACCATCGGCAACAATAGTTGTCAGGGTAATACTATTAAACAATCCGCTGGTATTTTGCTCTGGTTTAAACCATATTTTTGGTAAAGTACCATCGGCATTCACATCGATATTCCAGGTATTACTTGTTGCATCACCGCCGGCATTTTTTGCAAGAGACAGGCTGCTCACATCATCACCCATGTAAACCAATACACCGACAGGCACTCCTTTTAATAGTGCAGCAATTGCATCTTCGGATGAATCAACCAGATTGCCTGTAAAGTCCATAGAAATAAATGAATCTTCACTACCTGACGCCGTTAATAAGGTTGTATCTGGTATATCATAGCCATCTATCACCGGTATGACTTCAAAGGTAATATCATTGGTCACTGATTCTGTGTTTACAGCGTTATCTTCCAGTGAGGAAACCGTGTATTGTAAATGCACATCACCACTAAAATCAGCGTCTGGAATAAATTCCAGATCAGCAAGATCAGCCGCTGGTACAGTCCAGGTTTGCGTGCCGGCATCAAAAGGATAGGTACTGCCATCTGATTTTTGTAATACGCCCTGACCATCAATGAGTTGAATGGCAACGTCAGGCTGTGCATCGGCATAAGCACCCGAGTTAGGGTAAGCGGGACTATTATCAATTGAATTATAATCAATATTTATTAAAACATGACCATCTTCCTGGGCTTCAGTAACCACAGCTCCGGATTCATCTTCAAAAACAAGGCTATTGCCAGCTTCTGGCTGATCTGTTACTGGTGTGATATGTATGCTGGTACCTGGAATTGGGACGGTATATGAAAAACTATCACCACTCTCTTCTGAAGAGGTAATATTTAATACAATATTATCTAAAGAAGAGCCCTTATTATTATCATTATAATTTTCAGGAAAGGTAATTTCAGCATTAAGGCTGCTTGCAATCCAGAAAGTGTTGCCACTGGCATCAACTTCTGTTCGAGCACCACTCACACTGGAACCTGGTGGTAAACCATGAATATTAATTGATAGTAACTCTGTGATGTCGTTTTGCACTGCATCAATCATATCTGATAATCTTACGGGCACATCTTCAACAGCATTAATTGGATCTTTTGCCGTAGGGGTGGTGACAAAATCATCGGGACCATTATCAGTTGTTGTTGAGCCGGGAGGATTAGGTGCAGCGGCTGCATCATAACCCAGATTAATTAAATAAGGATCAGATGTTGCTGAATCACCCCCTCTTCGTTCTGCATTAGAGGCTTCAATGGAAAGACTGAACCGATCGGTATTATCAACAAAGGTATCTGGACCAACAATAAAAGTAATGGTTTGTGTTGATATCCCTGCGGCTGTGCTGCCACTTCCCACTGGCTGATTAAAGTCAATATACCAGATGCCAGTGTCATCACCATCACCCGTGGTACCACCATGGATATCTCCTGCATAAATACCATCTTTAATAAACATACCATCGGGTACACCGCTAATACGAAAATTTGTTGCAGATTCTGAACTATCTAAGTCTTTTGATGCCACTTCAAAAGTAAAGGTATATTCATTATCTTGTCCCGGGGTGCTTGCAAGAGCAATATAATCAATGCCGGCATCATTAAAGCTGGTCAAACCTGCAGTATCCATTGTAACATCTGGCTTATCTGCAATAGCATGCACAACAACAATAAAAGGTGTGTCGCCGCTCATAGTAACAGCAGGTATTCCTGAAGCATCAAGGGTATTATCAGTTACTTCATAACGCACATTTAAATCAAACTCACCAATAACATCAGGGCTGCCGCTGACAGGCATATCAGAATCTTCTGGCAGATGCATATAGGTATTATTAATCTCAATGGCATTGGTTAGTTTAATAAAGCCATCAACATCTGCAACTAAAGTAACTCCAAATTGGTCTTCAATCTGAGCACCAACTGGTATCGTACTGCTGTCAATCCAGACTGTCGTTAATACTTCATTAGCATCACCCTGTTGATCAAGTGAAAAGTCCAGAAGAGTAATATTATCCTCATTCATTTCCATATTGTTGATAAGAGTGGCATCAATTGAAGGATTAATAAGTACCTTAATATTCTGAACTTCAGAATGGGTGTCGCCATCATTTTCCGTAGTAACATAATTGACAGAAAAGTCCAGTTCTCCACTATAATTTTCGGGTGAAGTAATTTGAATGGTATTAATATCCGACTGTTCAAATATCCATTGTCTGTCAAGTCCTGTACCTCCCATAAACTGGGCTCCCTGAACATTAAAACCATCAGGTATACCAGTCAATAACATGGATAAGGTTTCTGAACCATCATTGTCATAAGACTGAATGAGATCAGGGGTTTGATAAACAGCATTCAGGCTGATTGCATTATCTTCACTCACCACTTCATTATAATCGACGGTATTAACCGTCTGTAAATTAAGTTCAGTGTTGACAGGACTGTCAGCAACACCCTTTAGTTCAATTTCCATGTCAATGGGAGAACTATAAGCTGAAATACTGCCATCGGATTCCACAGACTGAGCTGATAATGATAATACTTCATCCGTATTATCATTATGCTTAGGCACATAATACAGGGGCATCGTGTTATCAAAGTTAATAATTTCAATAACACCTGCCACAGGTGTTAATAAAAGTCCATTATAGGACAGCAGAGCACCATCAGCGATTGACGCTATTTTAAGATTATAAGTTTCTGAACCATCTTTATCATCTGATAAGACCTTAATATCTATCTCAATGCCATCCTGGCCATCATTTAACACTGCACCTGATGCATCAAGACCAGTATCCTCGAGCCCAGATTGTTTTGCCAAACTAACGGTTGTTTGATCAGCAACCGGATCAATGTGTAATGTTAATGTTGCTTCACCAGATATTTTGGTATCAGTGATGGCAGGATTATCTTCATCAGTATCAATTGTTTTTGCTTTAACCCTAATATTAAAGTCACCATCCTGCTGAGAAGGCGCTTTAAATTGCACACTATCAATATACTCAAGTGGTACGTCAACAAATGGTTGACTACTTGTATTGGTCAATACGACGAAATGACTGCCATCAAAATATCTGAATTGAGAACCAGGCTCAGCAGAGAAACTGGCAAAAGTCTGTTCAGAACCCCCTGCAGGCGGTAAATTTGAATCCTGATTATTCCAGGGACCATCAAGATCAAATTCTGCACGGTCTAGATTAAACCATGTATCTTCAGATCCCGTATCACTATAGACATGATCACCATTGATTGTTAAATCATTAACATTATCATTGTCAGTATCTGTTGCAACAATTTCGGCAATGGGTGTCACCTCAATCATATAATTGGTATCAGTTGTTTCAACGACTGAAAACCCATCTGTTGTTTCTACAACGAGCGTCAGCTGCATATCTGTACTGCTTTGTCCTGGTGGAGTAATCTTATAATCTGCTAATAAAGCCGGAACAAAAATAGTATAAGGGCCACTTGCGACTGGCAATGGGGTACTATTATCAGTTGTTATAGTTCCGGATAGTGTTGATGTCAGTATCTTAACGCCAGTAATTGTATCAAATGAGCTTCCTGAGCTATCAGTTGTATTGATAGTAGGATTACCACTTGCATCAACAAATAGATAGATAGCAGTATCTTCCAGCCCGGATTCAGGTGTAGAAATATTAACATCACCAGCAACTGGCAATACCGTTAAATTCAGAGTGACAGAATCATTTTGAGAAATAATCGCATCCTGTTGGTCTGCTGCTTCTAGCGAACTTTTTTCACTAGAACGAAGAGTAATGGTAATATTATTCATATCACCATCCCAATTCAATGGTGGAGTCAGTGTAAAAACACTCTCATCATTATCAAATCCAACTTCAGTGATATTGCCTGATGCATCGGCTGTTCGAGTTGTTCCCTGAATCACAATTTGAGTGCCAGGCTCTAATCCTTCCACATCAAAATAATGGCGTTCTGAATTATCATCATCACCGAATGTATTAACTAATAGTGCTTTTAAATCCAGGGTTTCATCTTCATTAATTTTTACATTCAATATACCATCATCTGTACCATCATAATTAACCGCACTGGTCTCTTCATCAAGTGAAACCGGATCAGTCACTGCATGAACTTTAATCGTGATGACTTGATCTTCAATAGCAGAAGCAATATCAGGAGACCAGAGAGTACCATCATCCTGAACCTCATGAGATTCTGTGGATAAGGTCAGGACAATATCATCAAGGGCATCATCTTCTTTAGGTATTATTTTTAATGCTTCAAAATCTACCTGTGAAATTGCAATGGCACTGGTTAAATCAATACCGGCATAGTGATAATCTGAAACATCATTAATATAAAATTGAATGGTGACATTATTTGATCCAATGAGACCACCAATTGGGTTACCACTGCCATCAACTAATTGCCCATCTAAGGCATTCTCAATGTGCATACTGATAAGACCCATACGTTCAGGGGAATCACCTGCTCCCGCACTTTGGTCTATGGCATCATTCTGAACAGGTACTATCAGGTTTAAACTAACCTGATAGGTTCCTTCACTGGTAAAACTATAGTTGGTGCCATCAAAGCTATTATCTTCATAAACATCAATGGTTTGATCGTCTGCCATTGTTGGAATGTCAGCAATTGGATTCACAGTAATATTAACTGAGGTTATTTTACTGGAACCATCATCTTGAATGGTTGTATAAGAAACAGTATCAGCACCACTATAATTACCAGAAGGCGTATAAGTTAAAGTCCCGTCAGGATTAATAACAGCAATGCCATAGTTGCCCTGAGTAGTAATATTGGTATTGAGCGCAGTCGCATCCGCACTGGTAGTAATCGTTTCACTGGAATCTTCATCTAATGTCATCAGCTTTGATACAGGTGGTACATCATCGATTACTGTTACAGTAAAATCATCTGTGTCTGAATCACCATCACTATCCAGTATGTCAATACTGAAATTTAAAGGAATATCTGACAAGCTGTCAATGTTGTCCAATGCAGTTAGTAATTCAAATTCATAACTGGCATTAGCTGCCTGAGGATTGACCAGAGTGACAATAAAAACAGGACCATTGATGGTACTGGCTGTTAATATATGTCCTGTTGGATCAATAGAATAACTCACCGCAAAACCAGCTGATGTTAGGCCGAGAGGAGCCGATTGTGAGGCAGAAAAGGTGGTATCAAAAGTATCAGCTCCCGGCGCCAGATCAAGAGTTCCAATGACCGTTGTTGCCGACGGATCAGGCTCAGAACCTGTTGCTAAATATTTTTCATCAACAGCACTGTCAACCGGATCACCAATTTGAGGCTCAGTATCTGTGACAGTCACATAGAGGTTTGCTGGATTAGAAATATCACCATTACTGTCAATCAGGGTATAATTGATTACATCCAGAAGACTATTTTGTTCAATATTGTTTCCAGTGAGGTGAAATTCACTTTGATCCGATGTATAAGACCAGTCACCATTGGCATTAATGGTGAAGTCATGACCAAATATAGTATCAACGATATCACCCGCATTGGCCGTTTGAAGAATTCCCAGTTCATCAATGTAAGTAAATTCATGTACCGTTGCCGAAGGTGTTCCCTGATCATCATTTGGTATAACATTATCAGTAATCGTGATCTGTCCTTCAACAACCGTGGCAATATCATCAACGGGATCGGGTGCTGCGTTCAGAGATATTGTAGTAATAGCGGTATTGCTGCTTAAACCATGTTCATCAACCACTGAAACTTCAACTTGAATCAAGCGGGTCTCATCAGGTAATTCACTGGTATTTGCATAAGTGATTGCCTCTATAGCCTGCTGATATAAGGCAATTGTTGCATTACCGGTTAATTCTATGGCGAAATCAGAACCAACAACACCAGAGGATAATACTGAGATACCTGGAATAGCAGCAATAGCGGTAATGTTTATAACATCTTCACCAGCATCATAATTTTTAACAACAATTCGAGCTGTTTGTATATGAAGATCATCAACATCGTTGATCAATGAGTCAGTATCAGCAATTGATACAGGTGCCATATTTTCAGTATAAATTGTTTGATAGTCAGACCCTGGAACAGCAGAGGAATCATCTGAATCCAGATCCAGTCTGGGGGAATCATTAGTCCCGACTATTCTAATATCCAAATCAGCCATATCAACTTTTTGGCCATCACTGAGTGTATATGTATAAGTTTCCGTTAGTTCATCACCATTATTTAATGCCTGAACAACGGCATTGGCATCATCCAGTTCATAAGAATAACGGCCATCGGCGTAAAGTGTTAAAGTACCGTAATTCAGTACAATCGTAGTTGGGTCGCTAATGCTGGCAAAGTTACTTTCAACAAAGATATCATTGCTATTATTCAGTGAGTCAGCAACATTTTGGCTATGGGTAATGTTATTATCTACCGTAAAATCATGTAATCCATTTGCATCCGTGACTATACCCCCGACAACTGAATCCATAGACCAGTCTGCACTGCTGATATCTGTTGTAATCTGCATATCATATAGAGTCATATCCAGTGTCTGATTCGCATCAAAGTTACCACCAACAGAATCCTGCTCCTGAGCCAGAGTTATAACCCCACTGCCAAGTGTATGACCTGTCTGTATAATAGTACTGCCTTCAAGATTGCCATCCAGGTAAAAATTTGCCTGGCCGGTGCTGCTGTCCCAGGTGGTTTGCAGTGTATGCATGGTGCCATCAAATAACTCGCTGCGAGTAATACCGGTGTTAACAGAAGCCCCATTGACATAAAGACTTAAATTACTTCCTGAGATAAATAATAAGAAATCATTATTATTACTGCTTGATGCATAGGATAAGATTGCGCCTGTTGAACTATCCGTGCTACTTAGAGTGATGCTGATATCAAGCAACTGTGCACCACTCATTAAATTATTTCCCGTCAGCTCATTATAAACTAACGCCTGATTATTACCGCCGGAAGCATTGATGGCGACACCGGAATCAGAAACACTTTCAGCAATAAATAGATCACCGATAACATTATCAATATCACTGTCCAAACCTTCTGTGAGATCATTGTCTGTGATCAAATTACCAGTCATTTCATTGATGGTGGACGTATCATCTCTTAATTCATTAATACTGTTTGAATTACCCTGGGCATCCGGGCGATCATCTCGCCCTTGAATCGTGATAGCAAGCTGTCCATCATCGGATAAAGAACCATCACTTGCAGCATAGTTAAATGATTCTGTTAATGAATCCCCTGTATTCAAAGCATCAACAGCTGCATTTGTATCATCAACCGTATAAATATAATGACCATCACTAAAGATCTGTAATGAACCATAAGTACCGACAATTGTTTGACTGCTTCCGGAAGTGATGCTCAGACTATTAATTTCAGTAACACTTAATATCGTATTATCAACATCCTGATCATTATCTAGCACATTTCCAAGTGCCTGAATGGCAACTTCGTGTTGATCCAACAGCGCATGACCAACACCTTCTTCATAAGCCAATGCAGTATCATTTGAAACAATGGGTGCATCATTACTTCCCTGGATAGTCAGAGTCAGGACGGCAGTATCATACTTTTCCACACCAGACTCATTATCAGTCATTGTGTAAGTAAACTGTTCCTCTAATTCATCACCAACATTTAATGCATCAACCGCAAAATGATTGTCATACAAATCGTAGGTATAGGTACCATCTGCATTAATATTTAACTCACCATAAGCTCCGGAAATAGTCACTGGAACAGGATTAACAATTAACTCTATATCATTGGTATTGGCTATGGTTGTGCCAGAAGAATGACTGGCATTATTTTCAATAGATAAGCTATAATTTCCACTTTGGTCAATACTTGTGCCACCACTGATATCGTGCAGGTTCCAATGCGCCACACTAGACGCTGAGGCATTAGTGGCAATATCAATATTATGGAAGTTTGCAGAAATCACCTGATTCGCATCAAGCCTCCCTCCCACACTATCCTGTTCTTGAGCAAACATTAATGTACCATCCGTACCCAATGTATGCCCCTGACCTATAAGCCCTGAACCTTCCAATACACCATCAAGGTAAAACTGTGCCTGCCCTGTTGAACTATCCCACTGCATACCAAACTGGTGAATATCACCATCAAATAATTCGGCTCGACTTATACCGGTTGCAATATTGCCGCCATCTAAATAAAAGCGCAGTGAACTTCCAGAGATAAAGAGAAGAAAATCATTATTATTGCTGCTTGACGCATAAGAAAGAATACCGCCATTACCTGTTGTCTGTGTGCTGGAAAAACCAATATTTAAATTGACTAGTGTTGCTCCCCCCAGTAAGGCTGGATTTCCTGATTCTGCCAGAACTAAGGCTTGATTATTTCCACCGGAAACATTGAGACCCAGCCCTTGAGCAATATGAGTCACAGAAAAATCAGAGTTAATATTATCAACATCTGCATCATTAGAAAGAACATTTCCACCGACCTGATTAACAGTATCAGCACCGACATTATTATCACTTTCAGTTAAAGCAGGGCCAATGTCAGCTCGTGCATCTGGTGCATCGTTAGTACCGTTAATAGTAATCGTTAGGGTGTCAGTATCTGTGAGTGCACCTGAAGGTTCATTATCATTAACGGTATAATCAAAGCTTTCCTGTAAATTATTCCCAATATTTAAAGCATCCACATCAGTATTAGAATTATCAATAAGGTATTCAAAAGTACCATCTGTATTAATATTTAAAACACCATATTTACCTGTAATCGTAAAGGTACTACCACTTAGTGATGACGTATTTATTGAATCATTCGATGTAATGGCAGATACGGTTAATTGTACATGTGGTGTGTCAATATCAGTATCATTATCTAAAACATTACCCGCAGCATTGATGCTATTATCAATATCAGTGCCTGTGCCGTCAAAACTGGCTGTACCACCCTCAATGGCATCAGCACTATCTGCTTGAGCAATGGGAGCGTCATTAACATCAGTAATAGTGGTAATAACTTGTGTCTGGTTGCCGCTGGAATCACCCGGAATGATACGCTCAAATTGTCCTGTATCCTGAACACTGGTAATGGTAAGAGAATAGTCTTCACCGGAATCAACCGGTTGATCATTTAAAGTTAGAGTTGAGAAAGTAACAAATGAATCATTGGCAGCAATTATTAGACTGAGGGTTTGCCCATTGGAGTACTCTGTATCACCGTCTTGTGTGGTGACATTGTTGAAGCGCACGATCACATTGGTAGCCGTTGTAACAACAACAGGATTGCCATTATTATCAAATAATTCAACTCGATATGATGCAGTATTTCCTTCTACAACATTTAAATCACCGCTAATGACTGCAAAAATAGTGTCCACATTTTCATCAGGAACAAAATCACCTGTCGTATCATCTAATATTGTAGTAACAACTGCATCAGTTCTGATTTCAACAGTTTCATAGCCAGATAAAGTACCCACTTCATAAGAAAGGTCAATTATTTCTACGTTAAATTTTTCGCCATTATCGGCCAGATAATCATCAAATGTATCCACATTAAAAACTTGCCCTAATGGTACATTTTCCTGTATTGTTGAATCATAGTCTTCACTGCCATCAATAGCCGCGTGTACCTCTGAATGTAACACAGCGCCATTAGCAAGAACGGCATCATTTCCATTGCCTGATTTATCATCCAGTGGATTGCTGCCGTCAAAGTCATAGTAAGAAACCAGACCACTACTGACACTTGTACCATTTGCAAGATCATAAACTTCTGAAGCATTTAAAACACTATCAAAAATTTGTACTCCATCAAAACGACCTTCAAACGACTGGTTGTTGTTGCCTCTTTCGCCAAATTGAAGATCATTATTATTTGTTATAAGTTCATCAGGTACATTTGTGCTGCTGCTGGCCACTTCAGCACCGTCAATATAAAGCTTAATAGTATTGGTCACACCATCATAGCTGAAAATCAGATTGTGCAACTCATTAAACGGCAGATCGTAACCCGTGTCATTCCACACCCAGCCACTGCCATCATCAGCCCTCAGTGCATAACGGATTGAACCATCAGCTTCCTGAGCAATTTCATACGCATTTTCTTTATTAAAAATAATACCACCATTACCAGTGGCCAGGACATTAAGTGAAATACTGAAAGCATTGGTAAAATCATAGGCTGACTCACCTGCATTTAAATGCGCATGGTTTGCAGTGACATCAAGAGAATTAACATTAGCAGAATTTGTTCCAGTTGCAGTGTCATCAGAGAGGCGGATATCCACTGTTCCGACTTGTTGAGTGGTTTGTGTTGAAGCATTAAACACAGTCGTTCCTGGCTCAAAAGCAAAGGCAACATATTGTGATACGCCACCTTCAGCAACATCATTAAGAAGAATATAATTGCCACTGGCATCCACTAAAGGTATACCATTTTCAGCAGCAAACAATTTGATTATGACAATGTCTTTGTCTGCTTCAATCGTGTCATCTGTTGAGTCATTCGGTGTGCCGGGAAGTGAATTATCAGTAATGGAGGTAACCACTGGATCAGTGATAATATCAACCGTTTCATAGCCACCACCAGATGCAGGCGGTTGATAGGAGTTATCAGTGATCTGGGCATGGAAGGTTTCACCGTTATCAGCCATAAAATCATCAAACACATCAGTGCTTATCACAGAACCCAGGCTAATATCTGTCTGTGCCGTTGAATCGTAATCTACTGGCACAGAACTAAAACTGGCACCATTAACCAGAGTCGCGTTATTTCCATTACCACTGAGATCAGCAAGCGGATCAATGCCGTTAAAATCGTAGTGTGAAACGAGGCCACTGCTGACCAGCTCAACATTTACCACTTCAACAGCATTTAAAGCAGTGTTAAAAATTCTAATATTATCTAGCTGGCCTTCAAATGGCTGGTTATTGTTGCCTCTTTCACCAAACAGGAGATCATTAGTATTTGTTATAAGTTCATCTGGTACATTCGAGCTGCTGCTGGCAACTTCTGCGCCATCGATATAAAGTTTAATCGTATTACTATCACCATCATACACAAAAGTCAGATTATGCAGTTCATTAAACGGCAGATCATAGCCCGTATCATTCCATACCCAACCGCTGCCATTATCTGCTCTTAAAGCATATCGAATTGAACCATCTGCTTCCTGAGCTATTTCATACGCATTTTCTTTATTAAAAATTATCCCGCCATTGCCTGTGGCATTCACATCAAGTGAAATTGTAAACTGGTTGCTAAAGTCATAAGCAGTTTCACCCACATTAAGATGAGCATGATTTGGTGTGACATCTAATATTTTTGCGTCAGAACCTGATGCGGTTTGATCGGTGAAGGTTAAATCAATGCTACCTAATTGTTCGGCTGTTTGTGTTGATGGATTAAATGCAGTTGTTCCTGGTACAAAAGCCAGGGCCATAAATTGGGCAACATCACCTTCAGGAACCTCATTAACCAATACATAATTACCATCATTACCAAGTATTGGATTGCCATTCTCAACTGCAATCAGTCGAATAATAACTGTATCTATATCCGGTTCAACAGTATCATCGGAAGGGTCATTTGGTGTTCCTGGTTGTGAGTTATCAACAATAGTGGTTGTTATAGAACTGACATCATGGATTACATTTTCATAAGCAGAAGCATTACTGTAAGTATCATCAATGATCTGTGCTGTAAATGTTTCCCCATTATCAGCAATGTAGTCATCTAATACATCAGTACTAAAAGCAACACCAAGAATCACTGTTTGTGTACTGGTATTCACATCACCAGAGTCACCTGTAAAAGAAACCTCGGCTGTGCCTGTTGCAGTCGTAATGCGGGTTCCACTGGGATCTTCAAGTACAACCATGTATGAGGCTGCTTCACCTTCCACACCTTCATTAGAAACTACCTCATTGCCGCTGCTGTCCAGAGCAATTAACTTGAGAGTCACGGATTCCATATCAGGCTCTATGCCATCACTGGGATCATTGGGTGTGTCCGGCTGGGAATCATCCAGAATGGTCGTTGTTACCGCACTGATATCATGAATCACATTTTCATAAGTAGAAGCATTACTGTAGGTATCATCAATAATCTGTGCTGTAAATGTTTCACCATTATCAGCGATATAGTCATCTAAAATATCAGTACTAAAAGCGGCGCCAAGAGTCACTGTTTGTGTACTGGTATTGACATCACCGACATCACCAGTAAAAGAAACCTGGACTGTCCCGGTTGCAGTCGTAATGCGGGCTCCACTGGGATCCTCAAGCACAACCATATAAGAGGCTGTTTCACCTTCAAGAGCTTCATTGGAAGCCACTTCATTACCACTACTGTCCAGAGCAATTAACTTGAGTGTCACGGATTCCATATCAGGCTCAATACCATCACCAGAATCATTGGGTGTACCCGGCTGTGAATCATCAAGAATGGTCGTTGTAACCAGCCCAAGATTATAATCAACTCTTTCATAAGTTGCTGCGTCACTATAACTGCCGTCTGTCAGCTGTGCGGTAAATGTCTCAGCATTATCAGCAATATAATCATCAATGGTGTTTACGCTGAAAGGGACACCAATGGTAACAATTTGTGAAGCAGCATTATAATCAATATTATCTGTCGCACCCGTACCATTAAACCTTACTTCTACTGTTCCCATAGCAGTAGGAATACGTGTACCACTATCATCCTCCATTACCACAACATAGGATGCCGCATTACCTTCTAACACATCATTTACTGCAACTTCATTACCTAGAGCATCCAGTGCAATTAATATAAGGTTGACTGGATCTTCTGGGTCAGGATCAATAGGTGATGTTTCATCAAGAATCGTTGTAATTTGAGTATCATCGCCGATAGTCAATTCGGTATAGCCACCACCTGTTGTGCCAGTTATTTCGACTTTAAAATCTTCATCACTTTCTGCCAGAAGATTATCAATGGTATCCACAGAAAACTGAGCTGTGGTTGAACCTGCTGGAATGGTAACAAAAATATTTCCAGGGATCAGATCACCATTATCCGTATCAATATGACTGATATTAATTTCTACCACTAAATCTCTTAGAGGTGGGTTATCAACTGTCAATGTATAGATTGCTGTATCACCTTCGAACACAACATCAACGCCTGACAGAGTCAAAGTCCCAAATAAAAACTGTGTTTCAGGCTCATTAGTGTTGATAAACGGGTCATCTGAATTGACACCAATATTAATGCCATCAGTACCAAGAAAATTAAAATTAACATCTTGAAGGTTATGTGTGATTAGTACCGGTTCTGCAGTACTATCTCCTAATGTATTTGCACCTCCTGCAGCAGCGGCCTCAAGTTCCGAAGGATCAAAATCAGGGTCATTCAATAAGGCTTCCTGGATATCCTCAACAGATACAATACTCTCTTCAGCAGGCATCTGATTGGGATCATAAATATCCTCATCAAGTGTGAGCTTATCATTTCTTCCCATGGTAATAGACTGATTATTGTCCATTTTCAACATGATCCGGCTATCTGTACCTTCTGTAATGATAGTTTCACCAAGATACACCATTGAGTTAATATCAAGCATTCGTTCATTGCCTGAACTATCAACTGCTTTAACACTACCTGAAATGAATATTACCTGACCAATAGTTTGAGCCATGTTCTCTGCCTCTATAGAAAAAAGGATATAATCCTTTGAGATTACTTTGATTTATACCAGTTTAGAGAGTTTAGTAAAGAAAAAATAGTGTACTTTAGTACAATATTTAGAAATAGAGATTGATTAAAGTGCTTGAGTATTAGACAAGCACTTTTTTAGTTTTGAAGGTTCAGTTTCAGAATCAGACAATATTATCATCAATGTTGACGTGGTTGGTTAATAAGTCATTAAGATCACCCCCACCGGTCAAATCTGAATAGTGGATATTATCAAGAGTTATTGTATTTGCGGGTGAACCACTATGATCCGTATTTGAATTATAAACTTCAATGGTCACTGAATCAGTATCTGTGCCGGCAACCAGCTCCAGATAACCTGATAAATTATCTTCATTTTCATCCACAGCAAGTAGATCGGTCAATACAATTGTATCCTGAGATGAAAAATCAGTGATGTGATTATCGCCACTTTCATTGCCAGAGAAAACAAATTGATCACTTCCAGAACCACCTGTTAGATTGTCATTACCCAGGCCAGACGCAAGAATATCATCACCTTCATCCCCATTGAGTATGTCATTACCAGAATTTCCGAGTAAAATTTCATCCGCAATGGTTCCCGTAAGTATGTTACCTGGGACAAAATTAATGTTGGCTGTTACATCATGAGTTTCAAGACCATCTGAAACTGTATAATCAATTGTATTAATATTGTCTACACGATTAATAACCGATAGAGAATCAAAATTGAGATCACTATCATTAAACAATAAAACATCATCAGATATATCACTAAGCGAAGCAACATTTGTAATAATGGTTTCACCCTCTGCAATCACGGTATCCTGAACATTAATTGTTAGGGTAGAACCAAGCACGACATCATCATTATCGGCTAGAACAAGTGAGAATTGCTCTTGGCTACCTATTGGAATTAAAACACCGCTTGGGATGACATAACCATATTCACCCGTTATAAAATTAAAACTGAGAGTTGCTCCTAAAGCAGTGGTAAATGTCTGGCTGGCAACGTCACCTGGCACATAGTTATGAATAATGCCATTTATCTCTATTGATTGAACATAGCCATTATCTTCTCCAAGATGTATGTCTGTCCCACCATCACTTGTCACGCTGATACTACCGCCAACATAAGAAGTAACACTATTTGCCAAGGTTGCATTTAAATCAGCATCAGAAATTATAGCCGGAGCTCCAGGATGAGCAATAACTTCAAGCCCTGCTGTATTGGTAATACCACCGCCAACACCAATTGCAATCATTTCATCTGCATTAGCTTCAACAAATGTTTCCCATTCTCCTTGCAAAGACGCAACATTCGAACCATCATTTTCATTGCCATCGGTTAGAAAATAAAAAATGGTCTGTGTCGCATCAGGCTTTTGAAATCCATCCATTAAAGCATTAATTGAATCATCGTAATCTGTCATTCCCCCTGCAGATAATGAATTGATGTAATTTTTTCCATCTGTTGCATTAAGCCAGTTAGCATCAGAAGTCTCTACGGCTGTAGAAGAAAAATCAACGACTTTAACATTCACATCTCCTAATGTGCCATAGTCATCAATCATATTGGACATTGCTGCCTGAGCCAGAGCAATTCTTGTTGCAAAACCGGACACACCTGGATCACTTGACATGCTGCCTGAGCGATCAAAGACAATGACAATATTAGTGCTGAAAAGACTTTGACTTGGAGTGATATATCCGACTGCATTTCCTGCAACAGGCGTATCATCATGTATACTGATATCTAATGTTGCCATTGCAGTATTACCATTTACATCATTAACAGTGTAGCTAAAACTATCAACAAGCTCGTTGAGATCCGTAGTGCTCCTGATATAAAAATTATCTATTAAGGCTGATTCATCATTTGCAGTAGAGACAACTCCTAAATCAATTACCACACTTCCACTAGCATCAAGAGTCACATTGAAACTATGATGCTCCCCAGTATCATCATAAGAAGTACTGCTGTGCAAATTACCATTAACAGAAATATTAAAATAATCTTGATAGGAGCCACTGCTTTCCCAGTCATCCGTAACTGACAAATCAAAGTCGATAGTTACAGTCTCTCCAGCATGTTCTGAACCAAGATTAAACGTTTTACTTGCGGTCTCATTTTGTTCAATAAGCATTGCACCATTGGACTGACTCACTTCACTGCCCCACCCTTCAACGCCCTGTTCAAAATCTTCTATAACAAGATCATGTATCATTGGACCATTAAGAGTGTAAGTATAATCACCAAAGTTACTTGAACTTTCATCTGTATTAACAACCAAGACGTTACCTTCTTTGGTGGTTATTGTTATCTGCCCATTAACACTTGTATCAGTTTGACCTCCAGAAATTGATATATCCGTCAGAAGTGTACCGACAGGTAAAATATCATCATTCAAAATATTACCCGATACACTAACATCATTCACTGTAGCAGACAGTGATGACTCATAAACTGCATTTAAATTATTATTGAGGATTAATAAATCAGGATTATCAGTGACTGTAACATTAAGAGGCAATGATATTGATGATGTATCATTGTTTGAATACTCGGTTGATGCAGCGACAACATTTAATGTGTAGGTGGTGGTGGCAGTGACATAGGGTAAATTAAATGTTAAAGCATCCAGATCCCAGCTTGTTATATCAATACTTGTAGACAAGGCCGCTGCGGTAAATGTATTTGTACCATCAGAAAGAGTAGCCCCTGCTGGTATGTCTGTTAATGTTACAGACAAAGATTCAGAACCATCAATATCAGTCAAGGCAGAAGCAATATCCAGGGCAACTGAAGTCCCTTCCTCAGCAGTAACGGCATTACCAAGACTTACCCATTTGTCAAAAGTTATAGAATTAATAAGATAATCATCACCAGAACTTGGAGCTGTAAAAACTATTTCATCAAAAAGAGAGTTACTATCTGGTTTAAGGGTTATGGCTGGATCAACACCATTACTACCGCCAAGACTTGTTCCCTCTCCAACTTTAATTCCATCTTTGTAGAATTCATAAGTAGCACTTTCACTCGAATGTTTCCACGCAAATGAAATATCAACAGAAGACACGACATGATCAAAATTGACAATAAGTTGCTCTGAGCCTGTGCCACTCAGGAAGCCCAATTCACTATCAGCACCTGAAGCCTGGCCAGAAACACCAAATCCATCAGGGCCACTATGGGTGCTAATATTAGTAGCTGAGGCATCTGACAAACCCGTTGAATCGATTGTGCGGGCTGTTACGGTAAAACCGTTTCCAATGGTACTAACGTTATTTGTCGCAATAGTTTGCTCAACAGTCTCTACAAAAACTGCATTTAAATCAGGAGCATCTGCTACAGCATTAACATCAATAGTCATCATGGCAGGAGCCGCACTCCAGGATTGACCGTCATTAACACTAAATTGAAACGTTGCATAATCGGTAAACTGATCACCAACACTTAATTGGTCAACAATATCATCACTATATTCATTAGAACCGGAATCATTTACATTGGGTTCAAATGTTAAGTCACCGACATCAGTTGCATCAATAACAAGACCAATATCACTTATATCAAGTAAATTCCCTTGATAATACAACTCTCCCATCACTGGTAATGAATCCAGTCTAATTTGAACTGCTTCAGTCGGTGCACCATCAGGATCATTAAAAGCAAAATCATTCAAATCAAAGGTTTTAATAGTGTCTTCAGACATAAGAACATCAGAGTTTATTGCAATTGGTGGATTATTATAGTCCACACTGACAGTCGCGGCATTGGAGACATTGCCATCATTATCGGCCACAGTATAAGTAATATCAGTCGGATCAGAAGTGAAGCCGACTATGGGTGTAAAGGTAATCGCACCGGTTGTACCATTGACACTCCAGGTACCTTCTCCAGCGACTGCCAGCGGAACGCCCGCATTGGCGGTACCAGTAATTTGTACCGTTGTGGGATCTATCGTACCGTCCGGATCGGTATCACCATCAATGACATCGATGGTCACTGGATTATTAGTGATGTTATTTAATGAACTGTCATTATCAGCCGTCGGCCCCTGAGTCGCATAGTCCACACTAACCGTCGCGGCATTGGAGGCATTGCCGTCATTATCGGCCACGGTGTAAGTAATATCAGTCGGATCAGCCGTGAAACCAACGATGGGCGTAAAGGTAATCGCCCCGGTTGTGCCATTGACTGTCCAGCTACCTTCTCCAGTGACCACCAGTGGATCGCCGACATTGGCGGTGCCGCTGATCTGAACTGTGGTGGGATCTATCGTACCATCTGGATCGGTATCACCATCAATGACATCGATGGTCACCGGATTATTAGTGACATTATTTAATGAACTGTCATTATCTGCGGTGGGTCCCTGAGTCGCATAGTCCACACTGACCGTCGCGGCATTAGAGACATTGCCATCATTATCGGCCACGGTATAAGTAATATCAGTCGGATCATTGGTAAAACCAGCTTGAGGCGTAAAAGTAATCGCACCGGTTGTCCCATTGACCGTCCAGGTACCCTCACCGGCTACGACCAGTGGATCACCGACATTGGCGGTGCCAGTAATTTGTACTGTGGTGGGATCAATCGTACCATCCGGATCGGTATCACCATCAATGACATCGATGGTGACCGGGTTATTGGTGACATTATTTAATGAACTGTCATTATCTGCCGTCGGCCCCTGGGTCGCATAGTCCACACTGACCGTCGCGGCATTGGAGACATTGCCGTCATTATCGGCCACGGTATAAGTAATATCAGTCGGATCGGCCGTAAAACCAACTATGGGCGTAAAAGTAATCGCACCGGTTGTACCATTCACTGTCCAGGTACCTTCACCAGCCACCACCAGTGGATCACCGACATTGGCGGTGCCAGTAATTTGTACTGTGGTGGGATCAATACTGCCATCTGGATCGGTATCACCATCAATGACATCGATGGTCACTGGATTATTAGTGACATTATTTAATGAGCTGTCATTATCTGCCGTCGGCCCCTGAGTGTCATAGTCCACACTGACCGTCGCAGCATTAGAGACATTGCCATCATTATCGGCCACGGTGTAAGTAATATCAGTCGGATCCGCAGTGAAGCCAACTATGGGCGTAAAAGTAATGGCCCCGGTTGTACCGTTCACTGTCCAGGTACCTTCTCCGGCGACTGCCAGCGGATCGCCCGCATTGGCGGTACCAGTAATTTGTACCGTAGTGGGATCTATCGCACCATCTGGATCGGTATCACCATCAATGACATCGATGGTCACCGGATTATTAGTCACATTATTGGCCGATGAATCATTATCTGCAGTAGGCCCCTGAGTGTCATAGTCCACACTAACCGTCGCAGCATTGGACACATTGCCATCATTATCGGCCACAGTATAAGTAATATCAGTCGGATCGGCCGTGAAGCCGACTATGGGCGTAAAAGTAATCACCCCGGTCGTACCATTGACCGTCCAGGTACCTTCTCCAGCGACTGCCAGCGGATCGCCCGCATTGGCGGTACCAGTAATTTGTACCGTAGTGGGATCTATCGTACCATCTGGATCAGAATCACCATCAATGACATCGATGGTCACCGGATTATTAGTCACATTATTGGCCGATGAATCATTATCTGCAGTAGGCCCCTGAGTGTCATAGTCCACACT
>JADGEM010000069.1 GCA_016744375.1 Gammaproteobacteria bacterium | reverse complement strand
CTTTCATAGAATTAGGTTAACATTTAGCATTAAAAATGTGTAGCAGCTAAAGCCTTGCACTAAAGTGCATAGTTTTGACTAGCGGACTGAGACAATAAAAAAGGAGGATGAATATCTTCCTTTTTTTATGCAATAATGGTGGCAATCCCATATTAACCTGATGATACAGATGTCTGTTCAAATAAAGTATTTAAAACTTATCTCTCATTTTTTTATCTTTGTTCTGCATCGTTTTTCACAATTACGCTGTATGGAAAGTGCGGCATCATTAAGCTATACCACACTCTTATCACTTGTCCCGCTGGTTGCAGTTATTTTTGCCGGCTTTTCATCTTTTTCTGTTTTCCAGGAACTGTTTCAAGAAATTCAACAGTTTGTGTTTGTCAACTTCATTCCTTCTTCCAGCCAGTTAATACAGGAATATTTAAATGAATTCGTTGGCAAAGCATCACGTTTGACTTTAGTGGGCTTACTGGGGCTTTTTTTTGTTGCTCTGATGCTGATGTGGCAAATTGATCTGGCTCTCAATCATATCTGGGGCGGTAATAATAGTAAAAATTTATTGCGCACATTTCTAACTTATTGGGCTGTCCTGACGCTAGGACCAGTATTGATGGGCGTTAGCTTGATGGTTACCTCCTACATTGTGTCACTACCCCTGATTACTCATGCTGCTGACAGCATTGGAGCCAGGACACAATTGCTGTATTTGATTCCGATGATTATGACATTGTTTGCTTTTACTTTAATCTATCTTGTGGTGCCAAATACACGAGTCACATTGTTACATGCGATAATTGGCGGCATGAGTGCAACGCTTCTTTTTGAGCTGGCTAAAAAGGGTTTTGCATTGTATGTCAGTCATAATACAACCTATACCAGCCTCTATGGTGCATTGGCTACTGTCCCTATTTTTTTAATCTGGATCTATATCTCCTGGGTGGTGACATTATTGGGTGCTGTGGTAACGCGGTCTTTATCATTATTTGATTTTTCACTTTCAGAGCATATTTATACAGCGCACCCATTTCAATCTTCTTTTCACGTACTTAGAGCTTTATCTGAAGCGGCTCAAACAGGTCAGGCTTTAAGTGAAGAACAACTGAACAGTGATGCATTTTTACGGTATGAAAAGTTGCTGGATGAGGTATTGTATGAATTAGACAGTCAGGGTTGGATTCTTAAAACAGAAAATAACTTATGGGCCCTGGGCATTGATCTGGAATCAATGACATTGTGGGACTTGTATCAAAAATTGCCTTTTCCATTGCCTAAATCAACCATTGATGAACCTTTATCAGGTATCATAGGTCAAAGCAATAAGGCTTTAGCTCATGAACTTGATCAACCGATTAAGTCTGTTTTTGAACGTTATGTCTGAAATGTCCGGTCTGATAAGGGTTACCAGCTGGAATAAGAGCCATCAGCTGTAAGTAAGAGCCCTCAGCAACAAAAAGAGCCTTCAGCTATAAAAATTGCCTTTAGCCAAAAAGATTAATAACCATTTATGAAGAGATGTATGCAAAATTATTTTAAAAAAATACTCATTATCCAGCTTTTAGTATTGTTTAGTGCTACGATATTACTGTCCACTTCCGCTTATGCGGTTGATTTTTCTTTTACTGATACTGAAGGTGAATCTCATTCTTTATCTGAATATAAAGGTAAATGGGTTCTGGTGAATTTTTGGGCAACCTGGTGTCCACCCTGCCGTAAGGAAATTCCGGATTTATCTGATTTTCATTTGGAAAGTGATGATGCTGTCGTTATTGGCGTTAACTATGAGCCTGGACTGAAAGATGAGCGTCTGAAAAAGTTTATTGAGCTCTATCTGATTTCATATCCTGTTACTCGAGTCAATGATGAAATCATTGATGCCCTGGGTGAGCCTCGTGGTTTACCGACATCTATATTGATCGACCAGCAGGGAAATGTTGCAAAGAAAATTACCGGAATGCTGACACATGTCAGACTAAAGAAGATTATTGCGAAATATGATATAGAGAGCACTGCTTTTTAAGTACTTTTTAGTGCCGGGATCATGGAGTCTCACCCATGTCTCAGATGGCCTGAATAGCATACAAAATGTGTTGAACCCATAATAATATGAGATTGTGAAAAAATTGGAGTATTCAAATGATTATTTCCCCTTTATATAAAAGCCTGTCGTTTTTCATCTTGTGCTTTGTATTAATGAACGTTAGTTTTGCCTCTGCTACAAAAAATCCGGAGGAGTATTTCTTTGATTCAAGTTTTGGTGATTTTTCTGAGGAGTTACAAACAGCAAAAGAGCAGGGAAAAGAGGGTGTTCTCATCTTTTTTGAAATGGATGACTGCCCATTTTGTCATTGGATGAAAGCCAATGTACTTAATCAGGAAAATGTACAGGCTTATTTTAAAAAGCATTTCCTGATTTTCCCGATGGATATAGAAGGGGATGTGGAAATAACGGATTTTAATGGTAAAATGATGTCACAAAAAGATTTTTCTTTTAAAGAAAACCGAGTCAGAGCAACACCTGTGATTGCTTTTTTTGATCTGGAAGGTAAGCGAGTGATGCGCTTCACCGGTCGAACCTCAAGTGCTGAGGAGTTCCTTTTGCTGGGTCAATTTATTGTTGATAAAGAATATAAAAAAACCAAGTTTTCTAAGTATAAAAGGGCACAAAAATTAACCAGAAAGTAAGCTTTATAAATCGACATATGTTTCCAAAATCAAAATTTAGTATGAGGGAACGTTGCTGTGTGTTTGCACTGTTGTTCTTTCCCCTGATGGTTATAGCATCAGATTTTCCTTTGCAACTGACTTCACAGGAACCATTGCCTGAGCCGCTGACATTACAATATGCGCTATCCAGAGCAACATTGGCTGATTCACCAGAAATGATGACGTATTCAGCACGGCTGCAAATGGCTTCTGCCCAACAGGATCTGGCTGCTTCTGAGCAAGGCATTTTTGTTGAGGTCAATGGCCGGCTGCGTTATGTTGATCCTTCTAAAATTGTCCCTTCTGATAAAACCAATGACAGCAAGTTAAGTCTTGATATCTATAAGCGACTGTATGATTTTGGTCGTACCCGAGCTTACATTGATGCCAGTACTGCGGATATTGCTTCTATTGAGTCTTTATACAGTGATTATGTGTCCAAACGCAAAATAAGTATCATGCAGGCCTATTTCAATGTTTTGCTGGCTGATATGGTTTATAACTATGCTAATGAAACGATGGCGGTTGATTATGTTAAACTGGATAAAATTCGTTCTCGCTTTGAATTAAAACAAATCTCCGATGTTGAGTTATTAAAAGTAGAAAATGACTATCGAAAAACTCGTAGAGACCGAACTCAGGCTTTAAGTGATCAACGTTTAACTCGTCACCGCCTGTCACAATTAATCAGCCCGGGGACGTTGTCAGTTAAACTGGATAAGCCCAATCCTGGTCAGCTGCATTTATTATCCGTTTCAAGAGAACTTGAAGATGTTGAGCTGCTTTATGACACTGCTTATAAGCATAACCCTCTTTTATTGGCCTCTCAACATCATCTTGAATCGGTTCGCTTTAAACTCAGTGCCATTCAGGCTGAAAAATATCCAGTGATCAGTGCTCGTTTGCAAGCAGCAGATTATGCTCGGGAATTAGGCAGTTCGGATAAATATCGTGCAGGTATTGAAATTAGAATTCCTCTCTACCAGGCGGGCCAGGAAAATGCCAAAATAAAATTAACGACGGGTGAACTGATCCAGCTGGAAGCAAAAAACATCACAATTAAACAGGAACTTGAACAGCAGATACTTGAACTCTGGCTTAAAATCAGTGACCTGAAACAACAGTATTCTGATCCTGATTTCAATATGGATTATCGTGATCTTTATCTTGACCGAAGTCGTGCATTATATGAATTAGAAGTGACCAGTGATTTGGGGAATGCTATGGCTGAACTCTCTCAGGCACAACTTTTTAAGGCACAAACTTTTTTTGAACTGGCTGTTTCATGGGCAAAACTGGATTCACTACTTGGACAATCAATGAACTATTATGAATAATAAACAACAACTTATATATGATACTTCAAATAAATATCATGCTATAATTTACTTGAAGTTTTCTTGTGTCATTATTTTTCTTCTTCTGAGTGTAAATTCACTGGCGGAACAATCTCAGACGGGCTTTAATATTACATCGCCTGTTTCCGGTGTTATTAATAAAGTCTATGTCACTGAAGGTCAGAGCGTTAAAAAAGGGGACTTGCTGCTTGAATATGATACTCATCTCATCAACAGTCAATTGTCTGAGGTTCAGGCAAAAATTAATTTCACCAGGCTTAACCAGGCTGAAGCAAAAAAGGAGTTTGAACGAGCAGAAGAACTCTATGATAGAACCGTACTTTCTGAGCTGGCGCTGCAACAAGAAAAAATTTCATATCGTAAAGCAATGGCGCAATATGCCAGCATTAAAAATAAACTGGTTCATGCTCAGTGGGACAAAAAACACAGTCAATTATATGCTTCATTTTCAGGTACTGTGATGCAAGTATTAAGTTATCCCGGCCAGTATGTAAATAATCAATATATTGCTCAAACTCTGTTTATTATTCAACCTGAATAATGCGTTACTTTTTAATACTCTTGATCTTGATTTCAAAGAGTGTTGTTTCAGCAAACTTTGAGCATGATCTTGCTGACTCAGCCCTTGAAAGAACAAATTTTAACATTCGTTACGATGGCTCCTATTTTTCAATGGCTTATCCCAATGGGGATGTTCCAGAAAATGTGGGCGTGTGCACTGATGTGATAATCCGTGCCTATCGAAAAATTGGTGCTGATCTACAACAGCTGGTTCATGAGGATATGGCCAATAATTTTTCAGACTACCCATCGAAAAGGATCTGGGGACTCAAAAGAACCGATAAAAATATTGACCACCGGCGAGTGCCCAATCTGCAAGCATTTTTCCGCCGCAATGGAGAAGAACTTCCTCTAACGCTTCAGGCAAAAGATTATCAGGCCGGGCATCTGGTTACCTGGATGTTGCCTGGAAATCTGCCGCATATTGGTATTGTGACTCAACTTGTGAGTGAAAAAACAGGCTATCCTTTGATTGTTCACAATATTGGTTCGGGACCGCAGTTAGAAGATATGCTGTTTAGATATAAAATTACTGGGCATTATAAATATCGCCCTGAAAGCTATCCCTGAAGTGTGATGGTACTCATTAAGTATGAGAATAAACCTGCATAATGGCTTCTAATTCTTTCATTATTTTATCCTGTTCAATGAGAGGAATATTTTTGACCTCCTCTGAATGGTTCCCCTGCCGATGTTGATTGATTAAATTATAAACATAATCACAGCCCCTGGCGCAGATTGTTTCAATGATGTCATCATATTGAAACGGTTCAATCTCTTCAGTGCCAAACCAGAAACCCATGCCTTTATCCAGAAATTCCTGATACGGAAGGTAATGTGAACCATCACAGGAGAAATTCAGACTGATCATACCATTAACAACATTGATTGAACCTGCTCGCAAATAAATGGTTTCATCGGCAAAGCGTAATTGTTTAAAATATTCGAATATTTCAGGTATGGCTGATTCAGGCACCTTTGCGAGTTTAGAATAGGGATGACGAGGATAAGCCAGACAGATATCCGGATCATTCAGTTCATTCATGCTGAGAAGACGATAATTATAAGGATCATCAAAGAGCCAGATTGTGGTACGGCTGCTGGAAAAATGAAATTTTCCATGAAAAATTCCATGCTCACATATTAAAGCCTGCATAAGTGCCAGGACATTATCAATATTGGTGTCCATATCACTCTGCATTCTTTGCTGAGCAAATAAACCGCTGCGAATCGCCGGATCACCCTTGATTTGCTGCCATTTAAGGCTTTCTTTATATAAGTGATTAGTACCGGGGAGCTCGCGCAGATCATAGTCTACTCCCAGATAACCAATCAATTTCTGCCGACTGTCTTTTATGACATGGATTGCTGTGACTGATGGACGTTTGTTATGCTTGCTGATATAGGCTTCAGAAAGTGAAAAATTATCAACTGAAAAATCATGCTGCATATAAGGGCGTTTTGAACGATCACGTCCCAGACTTTTTGAGTCGCTGCTGTGGGCCAGGATTGTTTGTGTGATCTGTACTCCGCATTTATCCATAATATAAAGATATTTACAGTGCTGAAACACTGGAAATGCTTCATGTAGATGTGATTCTAATCGTACTGTATTGGAGATATCGGGTGCAAGTTCTAATACCAGTTCTGAAAGTGGCTGTTTTAGAAGATTAACCAGAATTTTACGTTGTGTTGAGATTGTTTCTTGAAGTATAGTTCTCATAGACTTTATTTTTGCATACAAATAGTGTTTTGTTAAATTAAATACTATTCATCTGGATATTTCCTTTTTTATTTCTTTTTTTAAAGGGAGGAGAGAAACTAAAAGCAGAATAAATAAATGAGTATAAAGTAGCATGAGACCTTTCGAGATTATTTTGATTAAAAAATTTGTCAGCTTTAGAACCTTCTTCTTAACAACTTTCCTCTTAACAACATTTCTCTTAACAACTATGTCTATTTTTCTAGCAAATACTTCTCTGGCTGATAATCATACTCAAATTAATCCATTGTTTCTGCATGAAGGGCAGTTATTATCCACAAAGAGAACATTTTGCGTGCAGTTTCAAGAGCAGGCCATGCAATGGACTTGTGCCCACCATGAACGCTTTATTCCCCGGACTCCCACGGCTGAAGAACTGGCTGAAATGCTGTTGAACCAAGGTAATGATTATTATGAAATGGATAATTATGCAAAAGCTGAAAATCTCTATCGTCAGGCTTTAAAAGTACAACCTGAAGTGGCGGAAACCTGGTTAACACTTGCTCGGTTTTATAGTGACCTGAATCGTGATGCTGATGCTTTGCAAATTCTTCAGCACAGTTTACAGCGAATTCCCGAAAATGCAGAAATTCACCATGAAACAGGTCTGCTCCAGGTTCGGCTGAGACGTCTGTCAAAAGCCATTGTTTCTCTGGCTAAAGCGGCCATACTGGCACCAGAAAATCCACATTACAGCTATGTTTATGGCATAGCAATGAATTCCTATCAACGACCAGAAGAAGCGCTTGATATTCTTCAAAAAGCTTTCCAATTGCATCCGGATAATAAAGAAATTCTCAGGGCACTGATTGCCATTAATCAGGAGATGAATAATAATTCAGGTGCGCTAAAATATGCCGAAAAATTATTGCAGCTTAACCCAGATGATGATTCGGTGAAAAATTTTGTCAGACTGCTTAAATCTGGGCAGTAGTCATAAAATATATGGCTAATAAATGAGAATCCAGAGGGAGTCTGGTACAATTAGTTTCCATTAATCGAAAGAATTTAACCGACTGCATTTAATAGACAGAGTAATATGAGTAAAAAAGTAATCAAGATTGCAACCCGAAAAAGTCCACTGGCATTATGGCAGGCTTATTTTATCCGTGATGAGCTGCTGGCACGTCACGATGGCCTGGAAGTTGAATTAGTCAAAATGGTTTCCAAGGGTGATAAAATTCTTGATGTACCACTTGCAAAAGTTGGGGGTAAGGGGCTTTTCGTTAAAGAATTAGAAGAAGGTCTGCTGGCAGGTGATGCAGATATTGCGGTGCACTCAATGAAAGATGTTCCGGTTGAATTTCCCGAAGGACTGCATCTGGCCGTTATTTGTGAACGTGAAGATCCAAGAGATGCCTTTGTTTCTAATACTTTTTCAACATTAGATGAATTACCGCTAGGGGCTGTGGTTGGGACTTCCAGTCTGCGTCGCCAAAGCCAGTTACTTAAAAATCGCCCTGATTTAGAAATTAAATTTTTACGTGGTAATGTCAATACCCGATTAAAAAAATTAGATGATGGGGAGTATGATGCGATTATTTTAGCCTCTGCAGGACTTATTCGCCTGGAGATGCAAGATCGAATCACCAGTTTTCTCTCCCCTGAACAAAGTCTGCCTGCCATGGGGCAGGGGGCTGTTGGTATTGAGTGTCGAATTGATGATGAACAAACACAACAGCTTATTAAGCCGCTGGCACATAAGGAAACGACGATTCGTTTAACTGCTGAACGTGCTTTAAATAAACGTCTGGAAGGCGGCTGTCAGGTTCCAATTGGCGGTTATGCTGTACTAGAGGGTGATCACTTATCCATGCGGGCTTTTGTCTGCTCTCCTGATGGCAAGGAAATGGTCGAAGGAAATGTTGAAGGACCGGCAGAAGATGCTGAGAAAATGGGTATTGAGCTGGCTGATGACCTGCTTGCCAGGGGAGCTAAAGAAATATTAGCTGAAGTTTATAAAAACGGGGTTTGAACTTTAAACTTATATGCTATGTCACTTTTACCCGTTTCATTTTATGACCAGGATGCCTGTGTACTTGCAAAACAGTTATTAGGAAAAGTGATCCGATGTAAAAATGGAACGCACTGGCTGGCTGCTCGTATTATTGAAACAGAGGCCTACTATCTGAAAGAAAAAGGCAGTCATGCCTCTCTTGGATTTACTGAAAAGCGTAAGGCACTTTTTATGCCTCCCGGTACCATTTATATGTACTACGCCAGGGGTCATGATTCATTTAATATCAGTTGCCAGGGTAAGGGGAATGCCGTATTAATTAAGTCAGCATTTCCATTTGAAGATGAACTTACCCACCCCGACTCTATCAAAGAAATGCAGGCCTTAAATCCATTGCCCTCTGGTTTAATTCGCCCTGTTGAAAAACTTTGCAGTGGTCAAACTTTATTATGTCGCTCATTATATCTTAAAGTAAAAGACTGGGACCAGCAGCAATTCAACGCCCAACATTTCTATATTGACGATGTGAATCAGCAACCTGAAAAAATTGTACAAACCACTCGGCTGGGCATTCCCCATGGACGTGATGAAAACCGCCCCTATCGTTTTATTGATTACGATTTCTTAGAGTATTGCAGCAGCAATCCATTGACTAAACGCAAGCAGATCCCCCAATTTAAAGTGATTGATTGCCAGGTATTATGGCTTTGCTAGAAAAAAGAAAACAGCTTAAACTATTTTTGCTTGTTTCTACAAAAAAGCCTTAGTGAGAACTAAGGCTTTTTTTGTTTACTATTTATTTGTACTGCCGCAAATACCACCATTCAAAAAATCGTTTCAGCCAATGAAATATTCTCATTCGAGGAAGTATGATATTGAGATTTTTGGTTCTGGCGACTAACATTCCAGAATTTAAACTATCAACGATGCACACTAATTCAACTTTAAAGGTATGTGTAGCTGGTTGATTCTTAAATTCGGCGATTAAGTTTTTTGCTGCGGCTTCGGCCTGCAGATCAGCCATATGGGCTTGTTTGGGTAACCACTCAGGGCCGGGAAAACTGCCGGAATCACCGGCAACATAGATTTTATCCATTCCTTCAACCTGACAATGAGTATTGGCTTTAATCATACCGCCCTCAGAACGGGGCAGGTCGGTATTATCAAACCAGTGATTACCCGTCATACCGGGCATGAAAATAATAAGATCGGCATGAAACTCTTTTCCCTGTGTTACCACGCTGTGATCGGTGAATTGCTTCATTTTGTCACCCAGATGGGTTTCAATATCCCGTTGTTTCATTTCTTTTAACAGCCCCTTAACAGCTTTGGGGCCCAATCGCTGTCCTGGATTTTCTGATGGTGTGAAAAAAATCAGCTTGAATTTATTACGTCGTCCATCTTTACGTAATTGACAGTCAACACCAAACAAGAATTCAAACATAGGGCCGCCGCGCATGGCACTGGGTTCTTTGGGGTTGCCTGAAAATCCAAAGGCAATTGTGCCGCCTTCCATTTTCATAATGCGGTTTCTGATCTCTACTGTGGCGTCAATTCCTTCACAGGGTGTAATGGCATGTTCAATACCCGGTAGTTTTTTCAAAAAACGGCCGCCTGAACATATAATCAAAGCATCATTTTCAACTTCGCCTTCGCTGGTCAAGACCGTTCTTCCGGCATTTTTAGTGCCAACAGCTTTTGCTTTAAGATGTCTTACCTGCATGCGTTGAAAAAAATTATGCAGAGGAATGATCAGATCTTCCGGTTGCCTCAGGTTACAGGGTATCCAGATTGAACCTGGTAGATAATGAAACTCAGCTTTTGGGCTAATGACGGTTATTTCAAGCTCAATATCAGATTGTCGAAGGGTTTTAATGGCGGTTAATGCAGCAAAACCGCTGCCAATAATAGAGACTCTTTTCATTCAAATAACTCCAGGTTCAGACTGTTTAAATCAAGTTGAGTATTGTTGTCAATTAGACCCTATTTTACAGTGATAATTATCACTGTCATTAATTAAACTTACCAATAGACTGTTAATAGTGTCAATTATCAGGAGTTTTTAGTATGTACGAAATGAATATTACACTTTCCGGCAGTTTTAACGAGATTAAAGGGAAAGTGCTGGCTGTTTTAATGGAAGAACAGTTAGGTATCATCAGTGAAGTTGATGTTCAGGCAACGATGAAAAAAAAATTAGATGTCAGTATTCCAGCCTATCAAATTTTAGGCGCATGTAATCCTAAATTAGCATTGAAAATTATTGAAGCCGATCCAAATTCTGGTAATTTACTGCCTTGTAGTTTTATTATACGTGAAGAAATAAAGGATAAAATTGTGGTCAGTTTTATGGATCCTGTGACCGTTTTAGGCTTGGCAAAGTCTGAGAAAATTGATGCAATTGCTATAATTGTTAAAGAAAAAATACAGCGTATTTTAGAAAAGCTTTCTTAATTAATTACTGGTGATGGTTGATTGAGCAGTCGACAAACCTCATCAATACCTAATAAAATTCTGGGCGTATGACGCACCAGGTGATCAGGGTTAACGGCATAGAGATGCTTATTTTTGACTGCATTGAGGGAGGGCCATTGCTGCCAGCGAGAGAGCCATTTTTTTGAGGTGTCGGCCATTCCTGTGGCAATAATAAGGTCTGGGTTATTAACCAGTATAGATTCTATTGATGGTGCACTGGTCAGTCCTTTTGCCTGAGCAAAAATATTTTCTCCACCACAGAATGTAATGACTTTAGATATCAGGTGATCTTTATTGACACTCATCACTGGTTTATTCCATATCTGAATAAACGTTCGTTTGTTTTTACTTTTTATCTTGTTTTGATAGATTGTTTCTAATCGTTTAAATTCATTGATAAAATGTATTGAGTTCTGTTCTGAAATTGTTTCAGTCCCCATAAGTTTGCCAAGTGTATTAATCGTCCTGGGAATATCCATAAAATTATTAGGTTCACTGATATAGACGGTGAGTCCAAGTTTTATTAATTGTTCAACCTGATGTGTCGGGTTGCCACTTTTCCAGGCAACCACCAGATCAGGCTGCAGAGCGATAATTTTTTCCAGATCCAGAGCATTATAGCTGCCGACCTGTGGTATTTCTTTTGCCTGCTCAGGAAAGTCACTATAGCTAACGACACCTTTTAGGTATTGGGCTCCTCCAGCAGAATAGATTAATTCTGTGAGTCCTGGTGACAAGCTGATCACATTTTTTGCAGGTTGCTGTAAGATAATTATTTGACTGCTATCATCTTTTACCTGAATCTGTGCGTGAGTGACTGTACAGATTACTAAATGTGCCAGTAAAATAATTAATAGAAGGCTGTTCTGATACAGTTTAGCTTTCATTGGAAGATTCACTTAGATGCGGCACAAATAAAGTGTGTTGTGTCTCTTTTATTAAGTGAATAGGACAATTATATAGTCGACTCAGATTTTCCCAAGTGAGGATATCCTCTGTTTTACCTGCCAACCATTGACCATCATTAAAAAGTAATAGCATGTGATCACAAAATCGATAAGCCATATTCGGATCATGAATCACCATAATGCCGCATTGTTTTTGGTGAGAAAATTTTTCCTTGAGCAGGTAAAGAATCTCAAGCTGTGCTCTGATATCAAGGTGATTCACTGGCTCATCTAAAAGATAATAGTCAGGATTTTGTGTTAATAAGGTTGCCAGGTTCAGACGTCTTTTTTCACCACCGGAAAGTGTGCTGACTGAGCGTTCAAGAAAGTTTTCCAGGGCGACGTTTTTCAAGGCACTGATGGCTATTTGTTGATCCAGGCTGTCTTCCATCTGCCACCCAGTAATAAATGGATGACGTCCAATAAGCGTTGCTTCAATCACGGTGGAAGGAAAGTTATACTCATATTCTTGCAGCATCATTCCAATACGCTGAGCCAGATCGATTCGTCTGAAGTCATTAATGTTAATTTGATTGAGTGTGATATAGCCATGCCCAGAATTGTTTTTACTTTTAATCGCACGCAGGCCTATTAATGTCTGTAATAAAGTGGTTTTACCAACACCGTTAACCCCCATGACCCCCCAGAATTCCCCAGGATTAAAGCAGACATCCAGATCGGTACAGATTGCTTTATCAGCAATGGAAAGGCTCAATTTATGAGTTTTCAAAGACATATTACTGGCTTTTCCTTAACAAGTAGAGAAACAAAGGTACTCCAATGAGTGCTGTAAGGACACCAACGGGTAGCTGCTGAGGGGCTAGTACTGTTCTGGCCAGAGTATCGGCGATAATTAACAAGGCACCGCCGGTCAGTGCACTAGCCGGGATCAAGAGACGATGATCTGTGCCGATGATCAGACGTACCAGATGAGGTATCACCAGACCGACAAAGCCTATACTGCCAGCCAGGGTAATGGCACCTGCTGTGAGTAGTGATGATATAAAAAAAATAGAGGTTCTTAAGCGTTTAATATCTATTCCGAGACTGCCAGCCTGTTGATCACCCCATAATAAAATGTTCAGTTGACGGCTTATTGACAGGCTAAAGAGAAAGCCAAAAAATAAAATTATATAAGAGGGTAGTAAGGGGCGATCATAACTGAGGTCGCCCATCAGCCAAAATAGCATGCCATGAATTTTTTCCGGGGGAGATATGACCAGTACAAAACTGATCAGTGCCCCCCAGCCAGAGGCAAGAATAATACCAGTGAGCAAAAGACGGGATATGCTCCAGCTGCCGTTACTATGGGCAAATGAAAAAACCAGAGAAATAGACAGCAGTGCACCTAAAAAAGCACTGCCTGTTAGCCAGAATGTATTGACCCCCATTAGCATTGCCAGTAATGCTGCAAGTGCTGAACCTCCAGACACGCCGAGGACATAAGGATCAGCCAGTGGATTTTTTAACAGAACCTGCATCAGGACACCAGCAATTGATAATAGGGCACCTGCTGCAAATGCAGCCAGTGCTCTTGGCAGACGCAGTTCAAAGACAAGACTTTGTTGTATGGGAGAGGCTGTGCCATCGACAAGAGATAGAATAGTTTGAGAAGGCAAATGACTGGAGCCAGTTGACAAAGCAAAAAGAAAACTGACGAGCACCAGAATAAGCAGAGAGGATAAAAAAATAAAAGGGTGTTGTTTTAATTTCATTATAACAAATAGTATAGTCTATCCTCTCTGTCTATTCATTACATCTCGTATTGAATAGATGCAAATACAAAACGATCCTGGGCATGAAAAGGTAAGCCAAGAAATGATTCTGTTGTGGCATAATCTTTATCAAACAGGTTGTCAATCTTGGCTTTTATGGTCCAGTTAGAATTGACTTTCCAGGCTGCACGTAGATTCGTTATACCATATCCAGCCACACGTCTATTACTACTGGTATAGCGTTCCGATGAGGCAATAAGTGATGCACCATAGGAAAATTGGCCATGAGTTTGATCCATCATAAGACGAAATTGATCTTCACTACGATTGGGTAATATATTGCCTGTTTCGTCATCAGTTGGGTTTGTATGAGAAATATTGCCTTGAACGATCCAATTTAGTATTTCAGTTTTTAAGGTCAATTCAATCCCATCAATATTTGCCTTGCCAATATTTTCCGGGCGTTCTTCCCAAAAGAAAGTCACAGGATTTAATTGTCCCTGATTGGAAATTAGATTAGTAATGTTTGTTTGGTAATAATGAGCAGTCCAGCTGACTGATTTAAAATTCCCACTGAGACCAAATTCAAAACTTTCAGATTCTTCTGGTTTTAAATTTGGATTACCTTCATAAGTATAGAAAAAGGAAGGAAAACTTTGTTGAGGCCAATAGAGATCATTGAATGAGGGTGCTTTAAATGCTGTACCCCAGGATGTGGTTACCCGGATATGTTTATCCAGATCAAAACCAATGGCAATACTGCCGGTATTATGACTGCCAAATGATTCATTATCATCATAACGCCAGGCTATTTTGACATCAAAGACATCGCCGTAATACTGGTATTGGGAAAATAATGCTTTATTCCAGCGGCTGTCCTCAGAATAGTCATTTGTACTGTTTATAGATTCGTCGAGGTAATCGATTCCAATGGTTAAGAAATCCTGATCTCGAATTATAAATTCATTTTTCCAGGTCATTATCTCTTTGGTTGTTTTAAAGCGATCATTGCTGGCAGTTCCACCAGGATGATCTTTAGAGTCATCAACACTTTGACCAAGCAGTAGTTGGGTTGCATAAAAGTCATTGAATTGATAATCAGCGGTAATCGAAGCAATTTGTTCTTTAAAATGGGCATGAGTCTCTTTGGTTAATAAGCCGCGATCATATTCATTTTTACCTTCACTATAAAGAAAACTACCGCTGATTTTAAATTGATCATTGAACTGGTGACTGCCGCCTAATGACAGGGAGGTATTGTCAAAACCATCGTCATCAGTGTCAGGGTATGTATTTCCAAGAACATTGTAGCCATCTGTGTCCTGATAACCAATACTAAAACTGTAGGCGCTTGATTGGTTGCCGCCACTGATCCCGGCATTTACTTCTCTAGTGTTGTCTGAACCATAACCTGCATTAGTAAAGCTATGCTGACCCTGTTGTCCTTTATTCGTAAAAATCTGTATTACACCACCAATTGCACTGCTGCCATAGAGACTTGAATGGGGCCCCCGAACAACTTCGATCCGCTCAATTTGTGATATAGGTAGATTTTCAAATGGTGTGGTTCCCAGAGTCGCTGAGCCGGATGGAACACCATCTATCAATATAAGTATTTGATCGCTATTGGTGCCGCGCATATAAATACTCTGGGTACTTCCCATGCCTCCATTACTGCTGAAGTCGAGCCCTGGTGTGGTTTTCAAAATATCCATAACAGATGTTGCCTGAATTCGCTGAATATCTTCTTTGGTGATGATGCTGACAGCAGCCAGTGTTTCATCAATTGTGTTAGCAGTCCGATTGGCAGTTACAATAATTTGAGGCGTTTCATTATTTTTTTCGGCATGAGCAGGAAGTGAGAGTAATAAAGAAGTAGAGAAACCATAAGCAAATATCTTGTAAACAGTCATTGATAAGGGTTTTTGTTGAGTCATAATTTTCCCTGAAACACACACCCCGTGTGTATTAATTGATTAATTTTTATGCGGGGCTTATGTGCAATATGTAATGACATATTGTCAATAGAGAAGGGAATACAAAGGTCGGATTGGTGAGTTTACTGGGCGATTAAACATGAGCAATCTGACCCGTTGTATACCCACCGCATACTAAGAGTTTTTTTATGGCAGGTCTCCGGGCTTGTGAAGGATAGGAACCATAGTTCTAAAGCATAGCTCTAAAACATGGATTCCTATAAGTTGCATATGCAGGGTGAGAAAGCCTTCCCATATAAGTTTCTATACAGTGGCCTGGTTCTAAACTAATTGTTTTGGCTATACGTATTAATGAATAGTCTTAGCTTAGAGCTCTCATACAATCATTTACCGTTGCGGGGGCAGCATTGGAATTTAACCAATTTCCCAGTTTTATTATCTGTATAATGAACAGAATAAAACACCATAAAAATTTCGGCTATTTTAGAGTTTAATCATATAGTTGTCAATGAGTACAAAACCGTAGCCAAAATTACTTGACCACTACACTACAACTTATATCTAAAAAGAGTTTTTACAGCGTCCATGCTGCTATAGAGTCCTTATGTAAGTTATTGAAAAAAAATGAGTGCCGCCACTTTTCTAGATTCGCTGGTTAAAACATTAAAGGTGCGCGATGCTGCACCAGTACTCATAAAATCCATAGGAATCTTATTTTTTGCAATAAATTGTAAAACAGATTTTTCAGGAAACCTGGAATTTAAGCCCGTGCCAATTAAGAATATGTCAGCATCCTGTTTCAGTAATTCTTTAACACAGTTTTCATCAAACTCAGTAAATGAAGAAGGCAGATCTCTGGAAATAATAAGTTCTTTGTAAACCAGAGTGGTTGTCGTGATTTTAAGTAAGTGATCGTCCACAGAGGAGGGTGAATGAATGTTTTGATTAGGTTTTATTAATTTTGCACTATGATCATCATAGGAGTGGAATGACCAGGCATTATCTATGTTTTCTAGTTGTAGCAAGATGATTGTCCTCTTCGACCGATAGCCAGCAATTTTATGTTATTTTGGCTAAAGAAACAGCCTGAAATCTTAAAATTATGGCACTTAGGGTGAAAAATTAAAAAAAAGCAGTGAAAAGTGCCATTAGAGATTGACAGGAACACTCAGTGTAAGTATTTTGGTACATTTTAATATGACGACCTGTTATTCCCTCTGTTATAGACATAAGCAGTATATTTTCAGGCATTTGATGAGGCAATTTTCTTGAACGACGATTTTCAGCGGATTAAACGTTTACCACCCTATGTTTTCAATATTGTTAATGAGTTGAAAGCCAAAGCACGAGCCCGTGGTGAAGATATTATTGATTTTGGTATGGGAAATCCTGATCAGCCGACTCCAAAACATATCGTTGATAAAATGGTGGAAGCCACACAGAGAAATGACACTCATCGTTATTCTATGTCTCGTGGTGTTCCGAGACTTCGTAAAGCCATTTGTAACTGGTATAAACGCAGCTATGATGTTGATCTGGACCCGGAGTCAGAAGCCATTGTAACAATTGGTTCCAAAGAAGGTCTGGCCCACCTTGCTCTGGCGACAGTGGGTCCCGGTGATGCTGTATTGGTCCCTAATCCTTCCTATCCAATTCACCCTTATGGTTTTGTTATTGCCGGGGCAGATATTCGACATGTACCAATGACACCGGACGTGGATTTTTTTATTGAACTGGAAAAGGCCATTAAAGACTCCTGGCCAAAACCCAAAATGCTGGTTCTTAACTTTCCAGGTAATCCAACGACACAATGTGTTGAACTGGAATTTTTTGAAAAAGTGGTCAAAATTGCTCTTGAGCATAAAATCTGGATAGTTCATGATATTGCCTATGCGGAAATAGTCTTTGATGGTTATAAAGCACCTTCAATCCTGCAGGTCCCTGGTGCAAAAGAAATTGCTGTTGAATTTTACTCTTTGTCTAAAACCTATAATATGCCCGGGTGGCGAGTGGGTTTTATGTGTGGTAACTCAACACTGGTGGCCGCTTTGACTCGCATGAAATCCTACCTTGATTATGGCATGTTTACACCCATTCAGGTGGCGGCTATTCAAGCGCTTGATGGTCCCCAGGATTGTGTAAAAGAAATTTGTGACATGTATCAGTCGCGTCGCGACGTCCTATGTGCCGGCCTGGATTCTATTGGCTGGAATGTAGAAAAACCCAAAGCAACCATGTTTGTCTGGGCGCCGATTCCAGATGAATATAAAGAAATGGGTTCTTTAGAGTTTTCCAAAAAATTGCTCACTGAGGCAAAAGTGGCTGTTTCTCCAGGTATTGGATTCGGGGAATATGGAGATGATCATGTGCGTTTCAGTTTAATTGAAAATGAGCACCGTACTCGCCAGGCCATGCGCTGTCTACGTGAAATGTTTAAAAAAGATGGTGTTGGCATCTTTCAGGGGTAATTTTATTATCTCTTCTTTTTTTAATATTAAGGGAGAGGTGAAAATTTTTCTTAATTATCTCATCAGCTTTGCTATAATATCTGCGCTAAAAATTGTAAATAACAAATGGAGAATCTTTTGGAGCCAGTTAAAATAGGTTTGTTAGGCCTTGGTACTGTAGGCGGTGGCACGGTTAATGTCCTGCAGCGTAATGCAGAAGAAATTTCACGTCGTGCTGGACGAGATATTCTTGTCAGCCATGCATCAGCACGGGATATTAATAAGCCTCGTATTTGTAAAACTGATGGTATTCTATTAACTGAAAATCCTGCTGACGTTGTAACTGATCCTGATGTTTCTATTGTTGTTGAGTTAATTGGTGGTGATACACTGGCCCGCGAGCTGGTTTTGAAAGCCATTGCTAATGGCAAACATGTCGTAACAGCCAACAAAGCTTTAATCGCGAAACACGGTAATGAGATCTTTTCTGCCGCTCAGAAGAAGGGTGTTATGGTTGCCTTTGAAGCGGCTGTGGCAGGTGGTATCCCAATTATCAAAGCGATTCGGGAAGGGCTTGCAGGAAACCAGATTGAATGGCTGGCCGGCATCATCAATGGTACGGGTAACTTTATTCTTACCGAAATGCGTGAGAAACAACGTGATTTTGATTCAGTGCTTGCTGAAGCTCAAAGACTCGGGTATGCAGAAGCGGATCCAACCTTTGATGTTGAAGGAATTGATGCCGCACACAAACTGACTATCTTAGCTTCAATTGCATTTGGCATTCCTTTACAGTTTGAAAAAGTCTATACCGAAGGTATCAGTAAAATTACTGGGGAAGATGTTGATTATGCCAGCGAATTAGGTTTTACAATTAAACATTTGGGTCTGTCTCGTCGTACTGATAAAGGGGTTGAATTAAGAGTTCATCCAACCTTAATTCCTAAGCGGCGCTTAATTGCTAATGTGGATGGTGTTATGAATGCCGTTCTGGTTAAAGGTGATGCTGTCGGTCCAACCTTGTATTATGGGGCAGGTGCTGGTGCTGAACCCACAGCTTCTGCTGTTGTTGGTGATATTGTTGATGTTGTGCGAGTTTTAACATCTGATCCTGAAAACCGAGTGCCTCACCTGGCGTTCCAGCCTGAATCATTATCCGATTTTCCAATTTTACCGCTCAGTGAAGTACAAACAGCCTATTATCTGAGAATATCGGCTTCTGATCAGACGGGTGTTATGGCAGATATTACCCGTATTTTAGCGGATAATGGTATTAGTATTGATTCTATGCTGCAAAGGGAGCATGGTTCTGATTCAGAGAGTGCAACAATTATTATTGTCACCCATACAACGATAGAAAAAAATATGGATGAAGCCCTGGTTAAAATCAATGCTTTGGACGCTATCAATAATGATGTCGTTCGCATCCGTTTAGAACACCTTGATGCGGATTAGGGCTAAGCAAACTTCAAAAACGATTCGCTTTATCATCCCGGGTCTTCTTGACCCGGTTCCTTATCTCGATCAATTACCTGCACAGGAACTGCCTGAATTACCGGTTTTATCCAAAATGCTCTCTCGTGGTGAGCTTTTAATACCTGAGGTCATTGATAATCATCAGGATAATTTCTATTCCTGCCTGTTAGAAGAAATCACTAAAACTAAAAATCCAGGAAGCAGTAATGAGCAACCTTCTATAGCTGGTTTGTCCTACCTGCTTGATAGTGATCATTTAACCACTTCAGAGAACTCTGAAAAAAAGTGGATTATGAGAGCAGATCCCTCATTTATGGTCGCTGACAGGGATCAGCTGGTATTAGCAAACACAGGCTCTTTGGGGATTAGTCTTTATGAGGCAAAATCACTTGTTGATGAAATTAATCAATTCTTTGATAGTTATGAGGAAGAAAATTTTTGGACTTTGAAATGTGTGACATCTGAACGCTGGTATATCATTTCGGATAAACCGATAAACATTCAATCCATTCCTCCTGAAAATGCATTAGGCCAATCAATTAAATCATTCTTATTTAGCCATGATGTCTCTAATCAAACTATGACTAATGAACAGCTGCTTAAACAAAAGGTTAATAAGTATTGGCTAAACCTGTTTAATGAGATGCAAATGATATTGCATCAGAGTCCAATCAATAAAAAAAGAATTGCAGAAAAAAAACTTCCGGTTAACAGTCTGTGGTTTTGGGGGGCTGGGAAAATAATAGATGATTTTTCCTCCCTCAGAAAAGACGTTACGTTATACTCTGATCATCCTTTTGTACAAAATCTGAACTATACCCTTTATGGAAAAAACTTTTCTGTTCCTGAATACTTGTCTGGTGTAAGTTCCTCAGAAATAATGAATCACTCTAGCATTATTACCATAGAGTCTTTTATTCAGGCAATTCGAAGTAAAGATATTTTTTCCTGGGTTGGTCTGCTGGAGCAATTTGAGAATAACTATCTGGTTCCATTAATAGATAATATTAAATCTGGAAAAATTTCTCAGGTTGAAATTATATCTCCTTCAGGTATAAAATTACTATTGACAAAGAAAATATTAAAACGCTGGTGGAAAAAAAATAAGAATTACCGTTCATTTTTGTGCGCTAGCAGTAATTTTTAAGATTCAATGAACGAAAGATATTGATTTAATTAGATTGCCCGCTATACTCCTAGTGAAAAAAGAAAGACAATACTAATTAGTGTCCATCCGTTTATTCCAAGTGATTGATACTATTAAAAAAACAGGAAGAAAAACTGAAATAAACGGCTGAATAAAATGCAAGACCTGACG
>JADGEM010000068.1 GCA_016744375.1 Gammaproteobacteria bacterium | reverse complement strand
CTCAGCATTAATAAGTAAACTTATTAGCACCGCCTGTCGCATGAGTCGATTGTTAAGAACCCACACAAATTGTTCGATTTCTTTTTAAAGAGCAGGTAATAAATCAGTTTCTTATTATACTTTAACCTTAAAAAGCTATTGTATAATTGAATTCTAAGTTATTGTTTTTTCAGTTGTTTTTCTTGCTTTGAAACAAGAGTACCGCTGAATGAGATGTGTATTATACGCAGTAATTATCTGCCGTCAACACTTTTTTTCTTTTATTTTAACATTCTTTTTATTAACTTAAATTAATAAAAAAAGAAAGTAAATAAAAAAGGAATGAGTAAAAAAACCTCATTCCCTTGTCGTTCTGGTAGCTATGAGTGGACTTGAACCACCGACCCCAGCATTATGAATGCTGTGCTCTAACCAGCTGAGCTACATAGCCATCGTTCTCTTCTTCATGAAGAGAAGTGCACTTGTCTTTAGTAAAAGAGACATGCTCATCTACTCAAGTGAGGCGCACATTCTACTTTATTTGCTTAATATGTCAACAATATTTTCTAAACTTCATCCAATTATTAAACATTAAATCTAAAGTGCAGGACGTCACCATCCTGCACGATATAATCTTTACCTTCAACGCGTAATTTACCTTTTTCTTTAGCACCAGCCTCACCTTTAAACTCAGCAAAATCTTCATAGGCAATAACTTCAGCACGAATGAAACCTCGCTCAAAGTCCGTATGAATTACTGCAGCGGCTTTAGGTGCTGTAGCACCAACAGGTATAGTCCAGGCTCTGACTTCTTTTACTCCAGCGGTGAAATAGGTTTGCAGTTTTAGCAATTTATAGCCTGCTCGTATCACTCGATTAAGACCTGGTTCTTCCAGACCCAGGTCGTCTAAAAATTCTTTTAACTCTTCAGGGTCCAGCTCGACCATTTCTGATTCGATCGCAGCACAAACACTGACAACCTCAGATCCTTCATTTTTGGCGTACTCGCTGACTTTATCCAAAAACGGGTTATCTTCAAAACCATCTTCATCGACATTGGCCACATAAACCGTTGGTTTCAGTGTTAATAGCTGCAGATCTCTTATTTCCAGTTGTTCATCATCGCTTAAACCAAGTGTTCGGGCTGTTTCACCTTTTTCAAGATGTTCTATAATTTTTTCCAGCAGGACTTTTCGTGCTATGGCTTCTTTGTTACCACTTTTAGAATTTTTTATAGCCTTGAGATGTGCTTTTTCTACACTGTCTAAGTCAGCCAGGGTTAGTTCGGTGTTGATGATTTCGATATCATCAATAGGATCTATTTTTCCTGAGACATGAACGATATCATCGTTTTCAAAACATCTAACAACATGGGCAATAGCTTCTGTTTCCCGAATATTAGCCAAAAACTTATTTCCTAATCCTTCTCCCTTTGAGGCACCTGCAACTAAGCCGGCGATATCAACAAATTCCATTGATGTGGGCAATATTCTTTCGGGATTGACTATACTGGCCAGTACATCTAAACGTGGATCGGGCATTGGAACCACCCCGACATTCGGCTCAATGGTGCAAAATGGATAGTTCTCAGCCTGAATGCCAGCTTTTGTTAGTGCATTAAAAAGGGTCGATTTACCGACATTTGGTAAACCAACAATTCCACATTTAAATCCCATGATATTTTCTCGTGTTATTTTGCATGCAGTTGATTCATTGCTTTTTGCATATCACCCTGCAAGATCAGTTCAATTGAATCGATTGTTTTATCAATCGCACCTTCAATTAGCGTTTTTTCATTCCCGGGTGTTTTTCCAAGCACAAAGCCGACAACCTGTTCCTTGCTACCGGGATGACCAATACCAAGTCTCAGGCGATAGAAATCTTTACTGCCTAATTGTGAAATTGTGTCACGCAGACCATTATGCCCACCATGACCTCCACCCTTTTTCAGTTTTACAGTACCTGGCGATAAGTCCAGTTCATCATGAACCACCAGGATCTGTTCCGCTGGTATTTTATAAAATCGAGCCAGTTGAGCAATAGTCTGCCCACTGCGATTCATAAAATTCATTGGTTTTATTAACCAGATGTTTCCAGAAGAAGTGCTTAATTTTGCAATGTCCGCTGAAAATCGAGATTCTTTTTTGAGTGTCAGATTGTAATGGTGAACGAGTTGATCAATAAACCAGAAACCTGCATTATGACGTGTTTTTTCATATTCATTACCGGGATTACCTAATCCTGCAATGATTTGAATGGTGTTGTTAGACATTGTATTCGAGCTTTATATAAAACACCTGCTCACCTATACTTCTAAAACAATTGATTGTACAGGTAAGAAGGAATTTAAACGACAATATTAATCTTCGCCTGACTCGGCTTCAGACTCACCATCTGTTTCTTCATCGATTTCTTCATCTGCTTTTTCACCGCGAGGAAGAACAACTGTTGCAACAGGCTGATCATGATCTTCATCAATTGCAACAAGGCTGGTAACACCTTCTGGCAGCTGAATTTCGGACATATGTACCGATTCATTAAGATCAATATTGCCCATATCAATTTCAATATATTCTGGCAGATCTTTAGGTAAACAAGAGACTTCAAGTTCTGTTATTACGTGAGAAATAATACCACCACCTTTGACCCCTGCACTATTTTCTTCATTAATAAAATGTAGTGGCACATTCACATGCAATGCTTGTGATGCATCAATACGTTGAAAATCTGCATGCATAATCTGCATCTTTGCCGGATGACGCTGCATATCTTTAATAATGACCTGCTCTGACTTTCCATCATATTCAATGGTCAGAATATGTGAGAAAAAGGCCTCATCTTCACAGGCATGCACAACATCATCATGTCTGAAAGTGATCATGGTCGGCTCTTTGCCCGTTCCATATATAATTGCAGGTAATCTGCTTGCTTGACGCAGGCGGCGGCTCGCACCTTTCCCTGTATCAGTGCGCAGTTCTGCAGCAAGAGTATAAGTTGCACTCATTGTTGTTTCTCCAAAATAAAAATATAGGTCTGGTCTTTTTAAGCTCATTCTTTTTATATTCAAAGATGCGCTTATAACCCAGACTAAAAGTTCCTGCCATCGCGACCAATAGCAGGGTGAAAAAGATAAGAGCTGTACATATGAAGCGCTTATCTGGAAATCAAAGTTAATCCATATACAATGAGCTTACCGATTCTTCACGGTTAATTCGCATCATTGTTTCGCCTAAAATCATTGCACTGCTGAGTTGGCGAATCTTATTACACTGTTTTGCTTCAATACTCAGAGGTATCGTATCAGTGACCACCAGGTGATCCAGCTCTGAAGCGTTAAGGTTATCAATGGCCGGTCCAGATAATACTGGATGGGTAATATAAGCCATAACTTTTGAAGCACCATGGTCTTTCAAAGCCTTCGCGGCTTTACACAAAGTACCCGCCGTATCAACCAGATCATCAATTAAGACACAGGAACGACCTTCTACGTCTCCGATAATATTCATTACTTTGGCCACATTTGCTTTAGGGCGACGTTTGTCAATAATCGCCAGATCAGCATCATCCAGACGTTTAGCCAATGCTCTTGCACGAACCACACCACCCACATCCGGTGAAACAACCATTTGCTCAGGGTATTTCTGGCGCCAGATATCCCCCAGTAAAATAGGTGATGCATAGACATTATCCACAGGAATATCAAAAAAACCCTGTATTTGGTCTGCATGCAGGTCAACCGTCAACATTCTGTCGATACCCACTCCGGTAATCATGTTTGCCACTACTTTTGCTGTAATAGCAACGCGAGCTGAACGTGGCCGTCTGTCCTGCCTGGCATAGCCAAAGTAAGGCATGACTGCAGTAATTCTACGAGCAGATGAGCGGCGAATAGCATCCGCCATCACCATTAATTCCATAAGATGGTCATTAGCCGGCTGACATGTCGGCTGAATAATGAACACATCTTTACCGCGCACATTTTCCAACAGCTCAACCATGATTTCAGAATCACTGAATGTTTCAACCGAGGCTTTGCCTAGGGGCATATTCAGATGTCGTGCAATGTCTTGTGCAAGTTTCGGGTTGGCATTTCCCGTAAAAATCATCATGTCGGAATCAGACACTATCTGTATACTCCTATGGATGTAAATAATAAAATTACATCAATTGTAGCAATTTCTGCCAGAAAATCATTAATTAATGATTATCTAATAAAATTGTCGCAATACGTTTTATAAAATCGAATTAAGAGACTGATTTATAAGGTCAAGCAGGTGCGGTCGAAGAAGTGGCTGGGCCGGCAGGATTCGAACCTGCGCATGCCAGGATCAAAACCTGGTGCCTTACCGCTTGGCGACGGCCCAACAATAACAACCGAACATTTTTCTACCGATGTTGGCTAAAATTGAATAAACTGCATATTCAATTTAATTCAAACAAAAACAGATTAAGATAAGTGAAAAAAACGTCTTACCAAAAATGTGGGGTGGATTATACGACGAAAATTTTCAATTGTCACACCCAAATCCCATTTTTTTTTAATTATTTTAAAAAAAGTGGATTTCAGACCATCTTTAACTTATTTGTATGAGGGAAACATCAAAAGTAACCCTTTCAGTCCCCCTTCTGAAGGAAGGGAAGATTAGAAGTTGAATACAACGGGGAAATATTCTGCCCTTGAGCAATAAATCCTTCAAATACAGCAGGTTTCTTTGATAAAACCTGCTGAGCATCCTGTTCTGAAGAAAAGGCAGCAAATACACAGGCACCCGTTCCAGTCATTTTTGCCTCTGAATATTGATCAAGCCATTTTATTGCCTGATCAACTTCGGGGGTTTGTTCTCGAACAATGACTTCACATACATTATTTCCTCCCCCGGAAAAAAATTTATCGATAGTGATAGGTGGACAATTACGCTTTAATTTCGGATTAGAAAAAATATCAGCTGTTGATATTGATGCTGCAGGTACCAAAACAACAAACCAGGGTTCATCTAATTTCAAAGCAGAAAGCTCTTCTCCAACGCCTTCTGCCCAGGCAGCAAAGCCATGAATGAATATAGGCACATCTGCACCCAGCTGCACACCCAGTTTTGCAAGGATTGGTATATCCAGGTTCAGGTTCCACAATTGATTCAATGCCACCAATGTGGTTGCAGCATCACTACTTCCTCCTCCAAGTCCCCCCCCCATGGGGAGTCGTTTGTTAATATGGATCTGTACACCGGAAGTACAACTTGAATATTCCTGTAGTAATTTTGCAGCTCTAACCATCAAATCATCTTCTGATTTTACTCCAGGCAAGGGGTTGCTCTGTATGATATCATCATGTTCCAGGATTTTAAATCGAAGTTCATCAGCATAATTAAGAAATTGAAAAACCGTCTGTAGCTCATGATAACCATCCTCACGCTGTGCTGTAATATGTAAAAAATGATTAATTTTTGCCGGTGCCAGCCAGATTTTATCCGTATTATTGATTTGCACTCCCTACCGAACCTCTCGTCTAAAAATTATTCCAATTGAAAAGAAGACTCACCAAGAAGCCAGCGAGTGATGATAAGCTTGATTTTAATGCCCTGCTTTTTAGCAATAATCTTTTTTGGTAAAAGAATTTCTGATTTCGATGGTTGCACCACCCACATTTTTTTTGGGTATTGAATATGCCAGCCATCTTGAAAGATTTCACTAATTGTCTGGTCATCCGCATATTCCAAGCGCGAGTTTATCTCAGACGCTGGTAGTCCTTGCAACCAGAAACGCAACGAGCTTATTGGAAATTCCATGCCTGTTTCCTGCAGTAATAATTGCTCAAGATCGGTGCCATAATGCTCTCCAGACGGTGTTTTGAGGTGAACATGCTGAGCAATCTGGCTTATCTGAAGTTCAGTTTCACCCAAAGGGCCAGTAAAACTAAGCTGAAAATCCTGATCTTTCTGTATCCAGACAAACTTTGCATACCAGTTCTCATCACCGTTAATAACACTGATTCGGCCATTTATTGTCCAGTTACCAGGAATTTCACCAGTAAATTGTTGGGGTATTGTTTCAGGAACGACAGAATCAGAAAGGCTTGTGCAGCCAGAGACGAATAAGCCCAGAATTGAGAATAGACTTATCGGAAGTATAGTGGAACTAAGTGAATGAGGTACCCTGATGTGAAAAAGGGAGGAGGCTAAAAGCGAAATAAATGATTGAACACAGGTTATAAGGTACATTGTAAAAAGCTTATTAATAGTCTCTGTTATTTTAGATGGCGTGTTCTGGTACCAATGAGCACACGATGCTCAGGATCTTGCTTTAAAGCTTTATCCCAAACCTGTTTCGCTTTTTTTGTCTGCCCTGCAGCCCAGAGGATTTCGCCGTAATGGGCTGCAATTTCGGGATCAGGATCTTTATCATAAGCCTTTTTCAAATATTTTAATGCTTCTGCATAGTTACCCATTTTATATAAAACCCAGCCCATACTATCGAGAGTAGCAACATCTTCAGAATTAATTTCTAAAGCTCGCTTAATGTATTTATAGGCTTCCTGATAGCGATTTGTTCTATCGGCCAGAGTATACCCTAAAGCGTTAAGAGCTTGATTATCTTTTGGGTTTGCAGCAAGAATGGTGTGAAGATCTTTTTCCAGTAGATCAATTCGACCAAATTTCTCTGCGAGCATAGCCCGCCCATAAAGAATATCATGATTGTCTGGCGCTAAATTTACGGCCTGGGTATATATCTCGTAAGCCTTGGTGTAATCCTTTGCCAGGGCATAAACCTCTGCTTTAATTTGTAATATATCAGTGTTTTGTTGGGCATTAGCTGCGCTGGAGTGCTCCAATAATTTAAACGCCTGTTCAAATTTATTTTGTTTAGAGTAAACCATCACCAGCCCAAGATAAGCTTCAAAGCTGTATTTTCCACTGTTAACCAGCTTAAACCATTCTTCAGCTTCACTATAATTCTTGCGACCGGCTTCTAATTGACCAATAAAATAAGCTGACTCACTGGCGTATAAGCGATGGGCATGCAAGCGTACTAAATATTGTTTTGCTTCATCCATTTTATCCATTTCAATGGCAAGCAGACTAATGGCAAATAAAACTTCAGGAGCAAGTTCTTTCTTTGCCAACCGCTTAACCTGTTTAAAACCTCGCTCATACTGCTTGTTTTTAACAAGTAACCGGGCTATTTCCAACCTGAGTGTGGTATTCTCAGGCAGTTTTAGTAAAATTTCTTCCAGAGTCTGAATTGCCTGAGGTTCTCTTTTTTGTTTTTTAAGTAACTCAACTTTAAGAATCAGAGCATCAAGGTAACCCGGCTTCATAGAAAGCAGCTCATTCAAATAATTTTCAGTTGATGGATAATCAACAAACTTAAATGAAAGCTTTGCCTGATACAGCTTTACGATGGGTCTATTTTTTTTCTGAGCAGTTAATTGAGTAAAAAGTTGAATGGCTCGATGCTGTTCATCAATTGTTTCAATAATGGCAAATGCCCGCTTAAGACCCTGCTCAAAACTGTCGCTCAGCTTAATCACTTTGTGTAAAGATTGAAGTGCTTCATTATCTCGTTTTTGCGAAAGGAGTGAAGAAGCATAAATTTGCTGGACATCGATATTATCTGGCTGAATTTGAGACCAGAGCTTTACGGCTTTAAAAGTCTGAGCATCATCTTTTGAAAAGAGAGTAACCCGTGTTGCCTTTTTAGCTAAACGGCTGTCACCCGTCTGTTTAGCGGCCTGATAGTATTTATCAAATGCTAGAGCATAATCATTTCGCTGCAAAGCCAGCTCTGCAAGCATAAGATCATAAAGTAGTTCGGGGGTGAGTTCCTGAGCAGGCTCAGTTGGTTGAACCTGTGGAGAAACATGTGCTTTCTTTTCGATATGAGTTTCACTATCACCGATAGCTTCATCACCCATTTCAGGATTTGTTGTGCATCCAGCCAAGGCTAAAACCAGAAATAAACTCAAAAGGAATATCTTTGAATTGATATTTCTGAGCTTTAATAATTGTTCGAAATGCATTTTTTCTCCAAAAACAGAAATTAGAACAAACCTGGAGCCTGTCCACTGGTTTAGAACGATTATTTGTCATTAAGTTCCATACAACTCATACCGCAATTCATTCAGAAAAACGTTTATCTTTGTTATAAGACTCTTTCATCATGAGTTCAAGGCTGTCATGTTTATAACACAATCTATATAATTATAACTGAATTAAAAATAATAATGAGAGAATACTTGAGTTTTGGGTAAATTTTGCGCAAAATGCCGTGTTTGATAAATTAATTCTAAATAACCTCTAATTGATGTCTCAGGTCTTATAATTTATATTTTATGTCGTTGCTTGCACTTGGTATTAACCATAAAACTGCCCCTGTAAAAATAAGGGAGCAATTGTCTTTTGCACCAGAGACAATCCCTGATGCATTGAAAGATCTGACGTCTCAAAATGCCGTAAATGAAGCAGTTATCCTGTCAACCTGCAATCGTACAGAGCTATATTGCCAGCTCAACTGTGACGAAGATGGTACTGAAGAAGCCACTCAATCGCTTATTCAATGGCTCAAAGAACATCATGATTTACCCGACACTGATATTTCCGAATACCTCTACCTGCATCCTGATAAGGATGCCGTTAAGCATATGCTGCGAGTTGCCAGCGGCCTGGATTCACTGGTTCTGGGTGAACCTCAAATATTAGGTCAGTTAAAATCTGCCTTTTCGGTGGCGAATGAAAGTGGCTCCATCGGTCAACTTCTACATAAGCTATTTCAACATACATTCAGTTGTGCCAAGCAGGTTCGAACCGACACAGCCATTGGCGCCAGCCCGGTCTCCGTTGCTTTTGCATCCGTCAGTCTTGCAAAACAAATTTTTAGTGATTTTAAGGAACACACAGCCTTGCTCATTGGTGCGGGCGAAACCATTGAGCTGGTCGCACGCCATTTACATGAGTCTGGCATTGGGCGCATTATTATTGCTAATCGAACCGTCGAAAAAGCACACACGCTTGCTCAGGAATTTGATGGTTATGCCATTTCTTTAAGCGAAATTCCAACACATCTTGCTGAAGCCGATATTGTCATCAGCTCTACCGGCAGCCAATTACCTATTTTAGGTAAGGGTGCTGTTGAAAAAGCCATAAAAATACGCAAGCATGCACCTATTTTCATGGTCGATATTGCTGTTCCCAGAGATATTGAAGAACAAGTAGGGGACTTAGAGGATATCTTTTTATATACCGTTGATGATTTAAAAGAAATTATTGATGAAGGTTTAAAGTCACGCCAGGAAGCCGCTCTTAAGGCAGAAGATATTATTGAAGTTGAAGTGAGTCATTTTATGAACTGGCTGCGTTCACTGAGTTCAATCGAAACCATGCGACAATACCGTCAGCAGGCTGAAACCGTACGTGACACGGTTATTGAGAATGCAAAAAAACAAATGGAAAAAGGTAAGCCTGCAGAACAGGTACTCGAAGAAATTGCCCGACAGCTCACCAATAAATTAATCCATAAACCCTGTGTACAAATCAAACAGGCGGGTATGGATGGTCGCACAGATCTCATTGAAGCAGCCATTGAGTTATTTGATCTTAAAACCAATGAATAATTAGCCCTGACAGCCAACCATCATCAGCAAATACACAATATTTAAGTAACATCTGCTCATTTGTGAGCCCTATTTTATAGCCAAGAGTATTCTCGTGAAACCCTCAATACAAAATAAACTTGAAACACTTTCTGAACGTTACGAAGAAATTGCCATATTACTTTCTCAGCAGGAAGTCATGGCTGATCAGAATAAATTTCGTGAACTCTCAAAAGAATACGCTGAGTTAGGTCCGCTGGTTGAATGTTTCGCTCAATACAATGAAGCTCTGGAAACGATCAAATCTGCAATGGAAATGCTTGAAGATACAGATCCTGAAATAAAGGAAATGGCTGAAGAAGAACTTAAAGAAGGCAAACAACTGCAGGAAACATTATCACTTGAATTGCAAAAAATGCTTTTACCCAAAGATCCCAATGATGCCAGCAATATTTATCTTGAGATTCGTGCTGGTACAGGCGGTGATGAGGCTGCTATTTTTTCCGGCGATCTCTTTAAAATGTACAGCCGATATGCTGAATCTCAGAAATGGTCTCTGGAAATAATGTCTGAGAATACCGGCGATCATGGCGGTTACAAAGAATTAGTCGCCCGAGTGGTCGGACAGGGTGCATTTTCCAAACTTAAATTTGAGTCAGGTGCCCATCGCGTACAGCGGGTCCCAGAAACTGAATCACAGGGGCGAGTCCACACTTCTGCCTGTACTGTTGCTATTATTCCTGAAGTGGATGCAGTGAAAGCCATTGAAATTAATTCAAAAGATTTGCGAATTGATACGTATAGAGCTTCCGGCTCCGGTGGGCAGCATGTCAACAAAACAGACTCGGCCATACGACTCACTCACATTCCCACAGGGGTCGTAGTCGAGTGCCAGGAAGAACGCTCACAACATAAAAATAAAGCCAAAGCCATGTCGATGTTATCATCTCGAATCACTGCGGCTGAACGTGAAAAACAACAATCAAAGCAGGCCGCTGATCGAAAACTTCAGGTTGGAAGCGGTGATCGCAGTGAGCGCATCAGAACTTATAATTACCCGCAGGGTCGAGTTACAGATCACCGTATCAATTTAACGCTCTACAAACTTGAAGAAGTAATGAATGGTGATCTTGGAGCAATTATTGATCCTCTATTGAGTGAATATCAGGCTGAATTACTGGCATCAATGGCTGAAGAGTAATACGATGTCAGGGACCCTGCTGACTATTGCTCAAATACTGCAACAGGGCAAGACTCAACTCAGCAAGAGTGATACGGCTAAACTTGACTGCGAAATATTATTACTTAAAGTTTTAAACCAATATTTGGATAAGCAACAGCCCCTCTATACAAAAACCTGGCTTTTAACCTGGCCGGAAAAAACACTAACTCATAAACAAACTCAGCAATTTGAATATTTTTTGAGCCTGCGCTCTCAAGGTATGCCTGTAGCCTATATCACCGGCCAAAAAGATTTTTGGTCTTTTTCTCTCTGTGTTACACCCGATACATTAATCCCCCGTCCTGAAACAGAACTTCTGGTGGAATATGCTCTGCAAAAAATATCATTAATTGATAACTACCGAGTGTTAGACTTAGGTACTGGTAGTGGTGCAATTGCACTGGCCATTGCTTCAGAACGATCGAATGCCCAGGTGCTTGCAACTGATTTCAGCCTGAAAGCACTCAAAATTGCAAAACAAAATGCACAAACTTTAAAGTTGAACAATGTCTCTTTCTGCCATTCCCATTGGTTCAAAAACATTCCAGTCCCTAAACAGAAATTTGATGTAATCGTTTCAAATCCTCCCTATATTGCTGAAAATGATCCTCATCTTGAAGCAAATGTCAGAGATTATGAACCCAATAGTGCATTACTTTCCGGAAACAATGGATTGGCAGATATTAGTGAGATAGTTGAGCAGAGCCGGGGCTATCTCAAACCCGAAGGCTGGCTATTATTTGAACATGGCTATGAACAAGCTGAAGCAGTTCAGAGCTTATTGTATGCAGCAAGCTTTGTTCATATCAGCACATTCGCAGACCTGAATCGCCTGCCCAGAGTAACAATTGCCCAAAATAATACCAACTCATAGGAAACTACTATATTTTATAGGGTTATATTCTATGTTCATCTTTGCAGTACAAGCCTAATATAATAGACAGAGTGATTAGATTTAAAGCTTGAAGGACTATATAGTTTTCACTCAGCAGCAATTATTCTTAAGCAAATAAAATAATAATATCACCCAGTTTATATACTATATTTTGGTGGAATCACTTCGTTACAGCAATCTGTTTTTACCTAAACTGCTTTCTTTAATATGCAACCAGAGGGGACCAATATGAGTCAGCAAGTTATAAAGCATCGTGAAATTCATTTTTGCTCTTTGCATGCCAATCCTGAGCAAGCACATTCAGCTGTTTTTATCATTAACGACTTGAGCGGTGTTCTAATGTCCCACGCCCTTAATCATCATCATATTAAAATTACTTATGATCTGAACAGAGTGACACTTGAAGAGATTGAAGATGTACTACGCTTTGAAGGTTTTCATCTTAATAATTCAATATTGGCAAAAATAAAACGCAGTATTGTTTTTTACTGTGAAGAAGCATCTCGGGAAAATTCTAAAAAAGAGCGGCTTATCGGAGAAGTTCACAATAAGCATATGGGTGATGTGATCTACTTAAGACCCAAAAAGAAAAAGCTTTGTGATTGTCGGGATCACCGACCTGAATCCTGGCGGCATTATTTGTAGGGCTATTTAAGAAAGTAAACAATTAACAGATTAGCTTCCCTCCGTCTGAAGAAGAGGGAAGCTAAAAGCCGAATAAATAGATGAAGCAACTCTGACTAATAGCCTTTGGTATTTTTTTCTACCCAGCGATCCTCACCACCAGCAATCTGCTCCTTTTTCCAGAAAGGTGCTTTTGATTTTAAATCTTCCATAATTTCCCGGCATGCTTCAAAAGCCTGTTTACGATGTGCTGTCCAGACGGCAACCAGGACAATAGGGTCATTTGGCTTAATGGCTCCAACTCTGTGAACCACCAGACTTTCTATCAGTTGATATTCTCCGGTTGCCTGCAGGCATATATTCTCCAGGTGTCTTTCAGTCATTCCGGGGTAATGTTCTAAAAACATTTCTGAAACATCATCACCTTCATTAAAATCCCGCATCGTACCAATAAAAACTGCCGTGGCGCCATATTGCCCATCCAGATCAGACATGTTCTTCTGGTAGTCATCTAAAACCCTCCAAGGGTCAAAAGAAGTAGAGTCTATTACAATTTTCATACTTAACCTCCGGTCACTGGGGGGAAAAATGCAACTTCATCTCCCTCTTTAACCAGCGTCTGACCATCAACATAGTCCATGTTCACTGCAACCAGTACATTATCTGAACGTTTTTTGCCTTCTGCACAATAGTTCCAGATATCATCCACAGTGCTAATTTCCTGTTGTTCAACAACCGCAGCATCAATGTCGCGATCATCTCCCATCAGATCTCTCATACTGGCAAAAAATTTAACGTGAATACTCATGCTTACCTCATAATGATAAAAAGAGAAGATTAACCCTTTCAAATTTAGTATAATTATACGATATTTTGGATGTATAAATACTTTTCAGGCCTTTTTTTTGGCTGATAAATTTAAATTTCTCTAAAGACTTATGAATAAACTAACACATTTTAATACAAACGGTGAAGCCCACATGGTTGATGTGGGCGCTAAAGAAATCACACACCGCCGTGCGCTCACTGAAGGTGAGATTACAATGCTGCCGGAAACACTGGCGCTTATTGTTGCAGGCACGCATAAAAAAGGGGATGTTTTAGGCATTGCTCGCATTGCAGGCATTATGGCCGCCAAACAAACTTCAAACCTTATTCCTCTATGTCATCCTCTGGCTCTGACTCATGTGGATTTACAACTTAAAGTCATTAATGCTGAAAACAAGGTTATCTGCTTATGCACCGTTGAGACCGATGGCAAAACAGGTGTTGAAATGGAAGCACTGACAGCCACCCAAATTGCCCTGTTGACTATTTATGATATGTGTAAGGCCGTTGATCGTGGTATGGTTATGGGTAATGTACGTCTATTAGAAAAAGAAGGTGGAAAATCAGGTCATTGGATCAGTGAGCTTTAAAGAAGCTTCAATAAAATCAATATCACTTCCTCAATCAAGTATGGATAAAAAAAACCTTATCAGTGAGAAAAATCCTCTCTCACATAAAGAAGCCCGCTTTGAAGATCATGGGCACTCAGCATGGTTGTATTTAACCAAGCCCAACAGTCCAGTAGTGGCTGCTGATTGCTGGATTTATAATCATATCAAAGCTCCAAAAGAATCTGAAATCGCCCAGTTCAGAACTTCATCTCCCCCTGCAGTAGCCACTTATGCCCATTCACATGCTGAGTTTACACCGCTGCAATCTGATATTTTTGAATTTAAGTGGAGTCCTGATGGACGTTCTGTGGCATTACTAATCAATGGAATTCCCTTTGGCTTTATCCCTCCAGGCGTACAAAGAGGGTATAGTAAACATTTAACTAAAGCAGGTCCATGGGGTCATAAATGGGATGAAAAATTATACCTGCTCCTCTTTAATGAGTCCGGCTGGTCTGAAAGTATCCCTGGTTTTTTCTAGAAAAGATCAACCGCCTCAGTGTTAACCGTCTTGCAATAATCGTTTCAAGTCAATAATGGCCGCATTTGCCCGTGAAATGTAGGATGCCATAACGAGTGAATGGTTTGCGGTCATACCAAAACCACTGCCATTTAATATGATTGGACTCCAGATAGGAACCTGAGTGGACTCCAGCTCCCGTATAATCTGTCTTAAACTCAATAAGGCATTTTTCTTTTTTAACACCGGACTAAAATCTTTCTCTATTGCATGCAGTAAATGAACCAGGGCCCATGATGTTCCTCTGGCTTCATAAAACACATCATCAATTTTAAACCAGGATGTTTTAACCATTAGATTGTCCGGTGAGTTTGTAGCCTGTTCTGCCTGGGCATCACCTGCCAGATCCGTATTAATTCGTTCCTGGCCAACGCTGGCACTCAACCTTTGGGACAAGCTTCCCAGGCGTTTTTCGACGACCTGAAGCCAGTCAACCAGGTTATCAGCTCGAGCAAAAAATTGAGCATGCTGGTTTTCTTTATTAATTAAACGCTCTAAGTAACGGTAAAGAGAGTCAATACCTTCCTGGTACTTACTTTCCGAAGCAGGCCAGAGCCATTTTTTTGAATCATTGTTAAATGAAGGCTCAGCAAGTGCCAAATCTTTGTCTTCTGTCGAAGTTGACTGCGCCATGCTGAAATCATTCCGTAAAACCCTGGCCATATCCCGAATCTGAACCAGTACACCATGTTCCCAGTTTGGAATGTTATCTAAAAAAATCCCCGGGGGGGCAATATCATTACTCAGATAGCCTCCCGGTTTATTCAGCAATGTTTGACCAATGTTAATAACGGTTGCAGTCGTTGTCGCACCAACCACTATAATATCCTGCTTGTCTGATCTTTCATTTATTTCATTGACCACGGACTGAGCCTGCTCTGTCACATTAAACAGTTCGGGCTCCCGACTCCATACATAACTTAAAACAAGACCAATAACCAACAGAGTCATCATTAACAGACCAACAGACCAGATAAGCCCTTTTTCTTTAAGGTTCTGGACACGATAGAGTTTAATCAGACGAACAAAAAACTGTTGGATATTATCAAACCAATCAAAAAACAGGTTCAGCATAGTATTAACTCTGCAGGTTTATAAGTTTGTAAACTGGTGAATTTGAGCCATATAAAGTTATGTCACAAACTCACTTTTTTAAGATTTATTATAGATATTACTGCCTGTTTCTTTAAATTGAGCTGATTTTTCTGCCATACCCTCTTTCAAGGCATCATTAATATCAACAATACCATGTTCTGCAGCATAATCCCGCACATCCTGAGAAATTTTCATAGAACAAAAATTCGGCCCACACATTGAGCAGAAATGAGCAACTTTATGCGCCTGTTTAGGCATCGTCTCGTCATGGTAATCTCTGGCTCTTTCAGGATCCAGCCCCAGATTAAACTGATCTTCCCAACGAAATTCAAAACGAGCTTTGGACATTGCATTATCACGTACCTGAGCACCGGGTATCCCCTTAGCCAGATCTGCGGCATGAGCCGCTAGTTTATAGGTAATAATGCCATCACGGACATCGGCTTTATTTGGTAAACCTAAATGTTCCTTAGGTGTGACGTAACACAGCATGGCAGTACCATACCAGCCAATCTGTGCCGCACCGATTGCAGAAGTAATGTGATCATAACCAGGAGCAATATCAGTGGTCAAAGGCCCAAGTGTATAGAATGGCGCTTCATCACAATCTTTGAGCTGAATTTCCATATTTTCTTTAATCATGTGCATTGGTACATGACCCGGGCCTTCAATCATGGTTTGAACATCATGTTTCCAGGCAATCTGAGTTAACTCACCCAACGTTTTTAATTCACCCAGCTGTGCTTCATCATTGGCGTCAGCAATAGAACCAGGGCGCAGACCATCTCCTAGTGAGAAGGCCACATCATAGGCTTTCATGATTTCACAAATGTCTTCAAAGTGGGTATATAAAAAACTTTCTGTGTGATGAGCAAGACACCACTTGGCCATAATAGAGCCTCCACGAGAGACAATACCTGTCAGACGCTTAGCTGTTAATGGTACATGTTGTAAACGAATACCGGCATGAATGGTAAAATAATCTACCCCCTGCTCCGCTTGCTCTATTAAAGTATCTTTAAAAATTTCCCAGGTCAGGTTTTCTGCCTTGCCATTTACTTTTTCTAAAGCCTGATAAATAGGTACGGTTCCAATTGGTACTGGTGAATTACGAATGATCCACTCACGGGTTTCATGAATATTCTTACCGGTAGAAAGGTCCATCAGAGTATCACCACCCCAACGAGTCGACCAAACCATTTTTTCAACTTCTTCAGTGATCGATGAGGTAACTGCCGAGTTGCCAATATTAGTGTTTACTTTGACGAGAAAATTGCGGCCAATGATCATTGGCTCAATTTCAGGATGATTAATATTTGCCGGGATAATTGCACGTCCTTTTGCTATTTCATCACGAACAAATTCTGGTGTCACTTCATCAGGAATACTGGCACCAAAGCTTTCACCAGGATGCTGAGGATGTTGTCTCATCAATCCGGTATCACGCATTTCCTGTAATTTAGTATTTTCACGAATAGCAACATACTCCATCTCAGGGGTAACGATACCCTGACGAGCATAGTGCATCTGTGAAACATTTTTGCCGTTAACAGCCTTGCGCGGCGCACGAATATGTTCAAACCTTAAATTGGCAAGTTGGGGATCATTTTGACGTTTAGTGCCATAATCTGAACTGGGGCCACTGAGTTGTTCTGTATCTTCACGTTCTATAATCCAGATATCCCGTAATGCTGGCAAGCCTTTAAGCAGGTCAATTTGAGCGCTGGGATCGGTATAAATTCCAGAAGTATCATAAACAGGAATCGGTGGATTTTTTTCAATACCATTATTGGTTTCGGTGTCATCCTGAACAATTTCACGCATAGGCACCTGAATATCAGGCCGACTACCCTGCACATATATTTTTCTCGATCCCGTAAAAGGGCGGGTGATGTCTTCAGATAATTGGCTGGTCTGGCGGATAAACTCTTCTGGGATTGCGCTCATACTGGTCCTTACTGTCTCGTGTATCTTTAAAAAAAGGTCAAACTTAAAGTCGGCGTATGAGGCTAATCACATGAAAAGGCATTATTTTTAATGCAGTTATATTGATTAAAGCGCTTTCCTACGCCGGTGTGAACCGGATCAGGTTCGAAGGGTGTTTCTCGCCTCATTGTTTTTTTCCAATATTGGTAACAATGAGGACCCCTAGCAGGTTGAAAATAACTGAATTTTGATGAAATTTCAAGGGGAAACTGATTGATAGAGGATTTATCCAGTTTAAAAGTCACAGACTATTTGTGATAGATAGACTCATAACTGTTATAACAATTATGATTTTGCGAGCAACTGCCGTTAGCACCTAAAAACTCTTAGCTTATCTATTATTAAGAATTAGTAGGCGCTTACAAAGCTTACAATGCCTCCAGTTTCCGCATGCTGGCAGGTAACATTCTCAGCTCAACCAGGGCTGTAGTCAATGCGGCAAAGAAAGAAGCATCTTCATAAAGCATCTGGTAATATTGGGTTTTCATGGTCAAAGCACTGCCAAATACAATGGCTGCAAAGGCAATCAATGAGCCAACTGCTAATGTGGAGAGCCCTGTTATCCCCTGCCCAATGGTACATCCCATTGCCAGAACACCACCAAAGCCCATTAATATGGCACCAATAACATGTGTCAGAAAATCTTTGAAATTAAAAAACCATTCAATTCTAAAACTCTTGCTTACCAGAGACCATGCGAGCGATCCCAGGATAACCCCAAAGACAGAGAGGATTCCAAAAGTCAGCAATGATGTCTGTAAGCCTGAACTGGCATAACCAATTGTTTGGCCCATGGGATTCACAAAGGTAAATGACTGCGGTGAAAGCGGTGAGCCCTGAGCCGGCTTGCCTTCTTCTGTATCACTGACCATATCCCAGCTTTCATAATACTCAACCAAAGTATATTGCTCACCTTCATCAGGAATATCAATGAGCATAGAACTGCTCAGATACCAGCCGGCTAAAACAGCTAAGCCAACAGCAATACCAGCAAACCAATGCTCAGGATTGGTCCGAAACTCTTTTCCCTTTATAATATAAATCATAATAAGAAAGGCAATAACACTGCCCAGAGCCAGTCTCATCTGCATTGGATTTTCACTACTGAAGATTGAACCCAGATCTTGTTTGCTATCCAGACTGATTGCCAGAGGGCGGATCCAGTCATAAAACAAAACAGAAAACAGAGTTTGATCAGAACCAGGAAAAGGGCTGGTCATAAAGTAAGCAATAACACCGACAATCAGAAAAACAACAATTGACTTAATATTACCACCGCCAATACGGATTAAAGTCTTATTGCCACAGCCGCTTGCCAGGGTCATACCAATGCCAAACAAAAATCCACCCAGTAAATTTTCAGCCCAGATCAACTGATTGGCGCGATAGGGAGGGAAGCTGCTATTCGGATCAACCATTCCTGATGATTCAAGAATGAGCATACCGACAATAGCAACAATGATGGCTAACAACCAGGCACGAAAACGACTATAATCCCCCATATTGACCATATCAGAGACAGCCCCCATGGTGCAGAAATTGGTTTTGTTTACAATAGCACCCATGACAAAAGCCACACCAAAGACAGACCAGAGCAGAGTTGTCTGCGCAGCCGAGAATGATTCAAACAGCATAAATTTTCCCTCAAAACTAAAAAAGCTGAACAATTAAGAGTTCACTGTTCAACATTGTAGCCCAATCAAGAGCAAAAAATATGCCATTGATAAAAACCTTAGGAATCAGGCTTCCTGCTACAGCCTGTTCATTTTTCTTACGCATTATGCATTCAATCAGTTGCACAATACAATTCAGTCAAGTTGCATCTTCACAAAAAGACCTTTCTTATACCACTGGAAGGGCCGCTACCTTTCAAGGGTAAATTCCTCTATAATCCTAAACTGTAGCAGCTTATGGCTTATCGGATTCAATAAGGAAACGAATGATGATTGAAATGAATTTTGAAACCGCTCGTCACAACATGATTGAGCAACAGATCAGACCCTGGAATGTCATCGATCCAACGGCACTTGATGCACTGGATGCAATTCCCCGAGAAAATTACGTTGCTCAAAACATGGAAAAATCAGCTTTTTCAGATGTTGAACTGCCTATTGGCTGTAACCAGGTAATGCTTTCTCCTAAAATTGAAGCCAGAATTCTACAATCTGTCCAGATACAAAAAACGGACAATGTCCTGGAAGTGGGAACTGGCAGCGGCTATATGACAGCACTTCTTGCTCATTTAGCTGAAAAAGTGTGCACGGTAGAAATTCATGATGAGCTAAGCCAGCAAGCCCAGGAAAAACTCAAAACTGAAGGATTTGATAATATAACGTTCATCATTGATGATGCCATGAAAAATTTTAATGACAATCCAGAACTTAGCATTGCGCAACATGCACCTTATGATGTGGTGATATTAACTGGCTCAGTACCACAACTTGCGGATCACTTTAAGCAGGCTCTCAAGGTAGACGGACGTTTATTTGCGGTAATAGGAACGGCCCCGGTAATGGAAGCAACCTTAATTTCTCGTGTCTCTGATGATCAATTTTCACATGAAGTTTTATTTGAAACAGAGATCCCCGGATTAGAGAATTCAATAGAAATGAATTTATTTGAACTATAGATTACAATCCTGTTCTTATCCTATACGAGAGTTCAAAATAACAATAGGAATTATGAATACGGTACTCACATATGTTGCAGATTAGTCCCCAGAACACAGGTTCAGCAGAAAACCAGAAGAATGTTTCTTTTGAAGCCCCGATTGATTTACTCCTGAGTTGCCATGAAAAAATTCTGCATTTCTCTTCCACATTGGTTGAGCTCAGCACAGTCCTGGAAAAAGAAGGCTGGAGTAATGAACTCACAACAACATCCGATCAAATTCGTCGATACTTTAATATTGCTTCACCAGAACATCATCTGGACGAAGAACACCACCTTTTCCCTGCCATTATCGCACTTGATCCTGAACTGACTCAGCCTGAATCCATAGAAATATTACAACTGCTTAATCGTCTTATTAAGGAACATGTGGAATCCGACGCGCAATGGCAAAGCCTGAATAAAATGCTGGAAGAAAAAACTGAAGATTTTGAAGCTCTAAAAAAATTAAGCCTGCAGTTTAAGAACAACATGCATGAGCATGCAGCAATTGAAAATGAACATATTTTCCCTTATGCAAAAGCACATATCAGCGAAAAAGAATTAAAAAAAATTGGTCTGGAAATTGCCGAACGCAGGGGCATAGCAAAACCTGACAAATCTAAAGGTGGATGAACAAAAAAATGAATGCATTTTTCCACTAGATAAAATTATACCCTCCATTCTCAATTTCTAAAAGGAGGATGATTACACAAAATATAATCAACACCAGCATCAACACATTGGGCTCTTCTCCGCTCTGATGAGTGAAGAAAGATGCTAATACTCACAAGATCTGTTGCAATATAAAGCTTCTGACAGTTTTATAAGCAAAAGATAATATG
>JADGEM010000067.1 GCA_016744375.1 Gammaproteobacteria bacterium | reverse complement strand
TAAATAACACTTCAAATCAGCTTGTTACAAACAAATTGTTAAAGAACATTGAGCAAAATAGTTCACTCTAGGGTGAGCTGTCGCTCTAAACTTTAGTTATTATATAACTGTTTGAAATAAAATGAAAATAGACTTACTTGCAAAGCATAAAGAAAGAATGTTGCCAATGTAAAGCAAGAAACTTGCTAAAAAGAGTTGACATTGAAAATTATAGGTCTAGAATACCCACAATCAAATCAAGCGATTTTATAAAGAGTTTTTAAGAATCTTTGTAAAACGTTGCTGAGAAATTATTTTTTAATCTTTTGAAAGAGCTAGAGAAAATTATGCTACATCTAATAAACACGGAACAAAATGGACAGTACAAAAATGAGCTGGTAAGCACTATATTGCCATCATTTAATGCTGATACACACCTTATGTGATGATGTAATCTTTCAAAAATTTGTGGAAGGTTGCTGAAAATAAGCACCTTCCTGGAAATACTGAACTGTAGAACCCTGGGTGCTTATTTAGCATCCGGGGTTTTTTTTTGCTCTTGTTTATGAAAGCAGAGGTAAAAAAATTTGCCAACCAATATTTTGAAAATATTAAATATCAAAATTAATGCTACTTAAGCGTTTGTAATAAAGGACTTATTCAGGCCTGGGTTAATATTGGGAGAAGCACAGGAAAAAATAACAATAGGGACAAGAAAATGGCACGTAAAAATAAATTAAATAAAAAACAACAAAACCGTGATACAACGATACTAAACTATGCTCGTGCTTTAAATTTACATACGATAGAGGCATATCAGCAATGGTGTATGCAACAAGGATTCAGCACGAACATCAATAAGACACAAGTTCAGCTGGAACGTGAACTGCAACGATATAAACAAGTATCTGCCTTGCAAAAAATGAAACACTATAAGCGTGAAGAAAACAGACATCACCTGATACTCAAAATTTATTCAAATGAAATTAAACATAAACATCTGAATAATGATGTTTTAAAGCTGATCAGTCATGGTTTTAAAACAATACAAAATAAGGCACTGTTACGAGATGTTTTTTTGTATCTTGATGAACAGACAAAATTACTGACTCATACGGATTATGTAAAAGGGATCATAAATTTTGTGAAATATTATACCTGGTGGCATCGTCCGATTATGGAATGGCAGCCAAGAACACGTAACGCAACACGCCAGTTTTCGGCTCTGGCTCGTTATTTGTTTGCCCAGTACGATGTGCCTGCTTTTATGGATTCAGCCTGGTACAAAGATGATGCTAAAGCTCAAAAATGGTTTATCCACATTGGTGTGGGAAAGAATATCCGTACGGCTTGTTCATTGCCTATCAGAATGACTAAAAAGATGGCACATTATTTTATCCAGGCCCCTGCCAATTATGAGATCAATACCGCTTTTCGTTGGGCACAGATCCATGCTCTGGGTGGAAATAAAGTCATAGCTGATGGGGTGTCTGGAACTCAGTTGGCACGCGTTTTTACTGATAATGAATTTTGTATCAGTGTGATGCGATTTTTTATTGATAATCCAATGCTGGATGTCAGTCAATATAATCCCGTTGTGGATTATATCTGGAATCAGAAATATGAAAATCGTATGGTGTTTATTGAGCGTGGTGTTGCCAGAGAAGAAGGCCCTGCGCAACCTAACTTCACTATGCGCGGGCGCACAGCAGACACTTTATTGAATCAGGTTGAAATCTGGCATCGACAATTGGGCAGGGAGTTACGAGGTGGCGATTTACAATGGGTTAAATCTGAGTTTGTTGATTATAACTATGTAGAAGGCCGTGAAAATAGTCGTAATATGAAAATATGGACAATCAGTGAATTACTGAGTAGTAATGAATTGATTGCTGAAGGTCGTAAACAGAGCCATTGTGTTGCATCTTATGCTCGTTCCTGTTTTACAGGTAAGACATCGATATGGACAATGGAATTGCAGAATTGTCTCTATGCAAACAAGGCTCAAATGAGACAAAAATTACTGACAATCGAATTGCATACACTCAGTAAAACCATTCGCCAGATCCGCGGTTTACGAAATCGTTTTGCAAGCGATGTTGAAATGGAAGTGATTTATCGCTGGGCCAGAAAACAAGGATTTTCTATCGCCAGGTATGCATAGCAAATATAAATGAAAATACTATCACCAGGAGGTGCATCATGAGTAAATATAACTTAATCAATCAGGAATATTCCTTTTGAGATAACCAGTAAGCGCCGTAAAGGATACCCCTCTGAAACAAGGGTAAAACGTGGCACAAGGATAGTACATGGAAACAAAGAACTTTCTGAAAAACTGGGTAGGAATGACCCCTGTGTTTGTGGTTCAGGTCGTAGATTTCAAGAATTGTTGTCTACAGACCAAAAGATATGATGGCGTTGAACGTCATTCTTATTATAGAGAGTAAGGTTAGAAAACAGGTAGAAAAATTATGCCAATTAAGAAACAAATTACAAAAGGCAAAGTGCCAGTAAAAATCTTCACGGATGATATTGAACATGAAGCCTATCAGCAGCTACTGAATATTTCACAACTGCCTTTTATCCATCACCATGTGGCAGCAATGCCAGATGTACATTATGGTAAAGGGGCAACTGTGGGCTCAGTCATTCCTTGTCACAAAGCGGTTATACCCGCTGCGGTCGGGGTTGATATTGGCTGCGGGATGAATGCTTTACGCCTGTCGATCAAGGCGAATGATTTGCCTGATAATTTACGGGCCATACGATTTGCCATTGAGGATGCCATTCCAGTGGGATTCAATATGCATAAGACAGATAAGGCCAGAGCATCGACAATTCGAGCGTTGTCTGTAGGGCTGGATAGCCTTATAGACAAGCATCCGAAATTATTAAAGATGCAAAAAAAGCCTTACCAAACCTGGGTTCGCCAATTAGGAACACTTGGGGGTGGTAATCATTTTATTGAGATTTGTATCGATGAAAATGATGATGTCTGGGTAATGCTTCATTCTGGCAGTCGTGGTGTGGGTAATGTCATTGGTCAATATTTTATCCGCCTGGCACAAAAAGACATGGGCAGACATATCCAGAATCTGCCTGATAAAGATCTTGCTTATTTTAGTGAGGGTGCTGAGCATTTTGATCATTATATTGAAGCGGTGAATTGGGCTCAGGATTATGCATTGAACAATCGTCGTGAGATGATGCGTTTGATCGTTGATGCTCTAAAGAAGAAACTGCGGAAATTTGGTGTGACCAAAGAAGCGATTAATTGTCACCACAATTATGTGTCACTGGAAAATCACTTTGGTGAAGAAGTCTATCTGACCCGTAAAGGGGCAATAGATGCAGGTGAGAATGAATTAGGAATTATTCCCGGTAGTATGGGGGACAAATCCTATATTGTTCGTGGTAAAGGAAACCCTGAATCATTTTGCTCATGTTCACATGGTGCCGGTCGACGTATGAGTCGCGGCAAAGCAAAACGACATTTCAGTGAAATTGATTTGGAAGCACAGACTGAAGGTGTTGAATGCCGCAAAGATAAAGGCGTTATTGATGAAATTCCAGGTGCCTATAAAGATATCGATGAGGTAATGGAAAATCAAAGTGATCTGGTTGAAGTGGTACACTCGCTACGACAAGTCGTCTGTGTTAAAGGATGATTTAAATAGCAACCTTTATAATATGATTGAGAGATTATTTATAAAGGTTGTTTAAATATGAGTGTAATCATAAATTGTCATATATTAACTGACTATAACATGGAGGATTAATAATGATCCCAATCTTACAATTAGACATTGCTGGAAATCCTTCCGCATGGCTGAATCATAAACAAGCGATTACTTTGATGGCAAGTGAGCGAGTCATTGCCAATCTGGGAGATGAAGAGTTTCTTTTTCGAGGTGGCTACAATCGAATGTCAGGTCTTCGTTCAGAGGTGACTGTCAGTTCAATTTTGTTAACCAAAGAAAGAGTGATGTCCAAACGCTTAGCAAAAGAGTATGTGCCGCCATTTTCAAATAGAGGGCTTTTTTCTCGAGATGGCCATATGTGTCTCTATTGTGGTGAAACCTTTTCACCACATAACTTAACTCGTGATCACATTATTCCAAAAAGTCGGGGTGGAAATGACTCATGGTTAAACAGTGCAACCAGTTGCTGCACCTGTAATCATGACAAGAGCAACCGAACTCCGGAAGAGTGGGGACATTTATTATTAGCAATCCCTTTTGTTCCAAACTGGTCTGAGTTTTTGTATTTGAAAAATACTCGGCGGATTATTGCTGATCAACAGAAATTTTTACAAGACAGGTTTCCAAAAGGCAGTTTGTTATTGTAAATGAAAAAATTTGGCATTTAGAGTCGGAGGGTATACAGATCAATCTGAACCAATAAGTACTATGGGTGAGCAAACTGAGTGTCAGCAAAACTGTCTATATTGACAGGCTGTTTAAGTATACCGCCTTCAACAGCAAGATCCATAATTTGTTTTAACCCTGCTTTGTCTACATTCAAATGATTATAATTAATAACACGTAACTTCGGATCAAGACTGGCGATAATAGCTTCCCGAGTATGAGCAGGAATATGCTTACGGATAATTTTTACAATTTCATCCATTGCTTCTCCACCAGAACTCCTGGCCAACTCAATATCAGCACCTGCACGATGAATATATGACATGACTTCCTTAATGGCAGCCTGCTTACTAGCAATGGCTTTATCTGTTGCCAGTGCAATACACTCAACATGACCATTTTCCCAAGGCATGACATCTTTAGAATACCAGGCAACATGACCAAAACCACCGGTTTCTACAATATCAGCCCAAGGCAATGATTGTTCAAATGCTGCAGCTTGAGCACGATTACTTTTACCTTTAATAAAAGCAGGAGAGCGTGGCGGTGCAATAGCAATCGCTCGAATCTGCGCATCATTGGAAGGTCTCAAACTCACCTTCAAACCATGTTCTTTAAGGTAACGATAAAGTACCACAGTATGAGTAGCCAGCAGGTGCGGCATGCCTATTTCAATTTGCTGATTTCTTTTTTGATAGATGGATTTAAGAGCCTCGGCAACCTGTCGATCGGGTTTACGATCTTTGCGTTGAGTAGGCAGATTAATTTTATCTCTAATCAAATCATTAATTGCCAGGGCATTACCATCCCGATGCATTAAGCCAATCCAGCGAAAATGAGGGGCTTCATTAAACATATCCATAGCAAGTGGACTCATAACATAGGCCATGTCCACTTCACCCGACTGAAAATAAGCCCGTAATAAATCCCAGTTTTTCATTTGCTCAATCTGAAAATCTGCCTGTACCATCTCATCACGATAGCGCTCATAGGCGACCAGTGCTGCATAATGATCGGCCAAAGGAATATATAGAGCCTTGATCGTTTGTCTATTTGTGTTATCAAGTGCATGAGCATTTATAGCCGTCAAAAAAATAAAGGTTAAAAGTACAACAAACGACAGATAAGTATTGTTCATAATTATTTTTCTCTAGATAGAAAGATTAATGTTTAATTCTGATTGCCAGTCCCTAAGGCCAGCCGTCCATCTGTTGTTGCCAGAGAAAAGGCCCGATTTGATCACCCCAGACCACATAATCAGCTTCTACGGCTGCCATAGCTGCTTTTGGCATCGTATCAGCTTCTGCAGATTCTGGATCTTGAATCATAACTCGACCGCCTTTTTTTTTCACTGCTTTGACTCCCTCAACGCCATCATTATTTGCACCCGTTAGAACAATTGCTAATAAGCTGGAACTCAGAGCTTCAGCAGCAGATTGAAATAAAGGATCGATTGCTGGTCGTGAAAAGTTTACTTTTCTTCCACTTGATAGTTGCATATTACCATTAGTCGAAATCAATAAATGTTTATTGGGGGGAGCCATATAAACACTTCCTTGTCGGGGTTTTTCTCCATCGTGAGCCAGATTGATATCAAGGTGACATTCTTTATCCAATACTTTAACAATATAATTGTTTGCTTTTGCTCCCTGATGCCTGACGACTAAAATGGGAATTGGAAAATCACATGGCAGAGGCATCAATACTTTTTTCAAAGCTTGAAGCCCTCCCTGAGAAGTACCAATAACAATTAATTTAATGATGTTATTATTCATTTTAAATTTTTAGTTACCCACTTTTAGAGTGACTGATTTTTCTATATATTTTATATTCAGATGAAACAATCTTAAATTTATTTTTTAAAGGACTTAATATCAAACTCTCATGAGATCCCAGACAAAGAAAGCCACCATCTACTAAACTATCAAAAAATAACTGCAAAACACGTTCCTGTAACATACGATTAAAATAAATAATCACATTGCGACAAACAATCATATTCATATCACCAAAGGATTGATCAATAGTCAAGTTATGATGAGCAAAAATCATATTCTTTTTGAGTGATTCTGCCATAATAGCAGCTGAGTAATTTGCATGATAGTAATCAGAAAATGGCTGATTACCACCAGATTGTTGATAGTTTTGCACATAAGAACGCATATTTTGAAGGGGGAATGCCCCGTGTTTTGCCTTATCCAATACGGTATTATTAAAATCAGTAGCAAATAATTGGCTTTTAGAGTACAAGCCTATTTCACTCAGCATTATAGCCATTGAATAAACTTCTTCCCCGGTTGCACAGCCGGCGTGCCAAATTTTTATATGCTCGTGTTGTGTTAAACGTGGAAGAATTCGCTGGCGTAATTCACAACAAAAAAGTGGATCACGAAACATTTCTGTGACGTTAATTGATAAATCCCGAAGCAGAGCATCGGCAATATTTTCATCTTTTAATATCAGTTGCTGCAATTGAGAAATTGAACTCAGCTCTTCATGTTGAACTCTTTGTAATACACGTCGTCGCGTGGACTCATAAGCATAATGACGAAAATCATAACCATAAGTCTCAAACAGAGTACAAAATAACTGTTCAATTTCTAATGACTCTTCGCCCATATCTCACCTGCATTATTTAACCATACCGCTAATATAGGCAGAAAATTCATCAGCGGGTAATGGTTTACTAAAATAATACCCCTGAACCAGATTACAACCATATCGTTTTATAAACTGAAGCTGCTCTACTTCTTCAACACCTTCTGCAATGACTTCCAGTCCCAAACCATGTGCCATGGCAATAATTGCTTTGACCAATACCGAATCTTCACGGTCAATAGTGAGATTTTGAATAAAGGCCCGATCAATTTTAAGCGTATTGATTGGAAAGCGTTTAAGATAGCTCAATGAGGAATAGCCTGTTCCAAAATCATCAATTGAGAGACGTACGCCCATACTCCTTAATTCATTTAAAGCAGTAATAATGGCTTCATCCGTTTGCATTAGTAAGCCTTCTGTAATTTCTAACTCAAGCATTTCAGGTAAAACACCTTGTTGCTGAAGCAATTGTGAAACAGAATGCACTAGATTATATTTTGCAAACTGACGAGAAGAAACATTAACCGCAACCCTCAAGGATAATCCAAACTCTTGCTTCCATTTCAAAGCCTCAGTAATAGCCTGATTCATAACCCAGGAACCCAATTCATGAATGATATCTGTAGATTCGGCAATGGGTATAAACTGCTCTGGTGAAACATGACCTAATTCAGGGTTGTACCAGCGAGTTAAAGCTTCAGCGCCAATAAGTTTTCCAGTTTTAACATCCTGAATGGGTTGATAATAAACTTGCAGTTCATTATTAGCCAGGGCACTACGGAGTTGGGTTTCCAAAGCAAGACGTTGCTTGAGCCGTTCATTGATTTCTGGAGTATAGAAGCTAAAGTCATTACCTCCACGCTCTTTGACCTGATACATAGCTTGTTCTGCATTTTGCATCAGTATACGAGGTTCAATAGTATCATCTGGAGCAAAAGTAATTCCAATACTAGTGGTGAGTACTATCTTTTCTCCCTCAATGGAAAAAGGCGTTGAAAATGCCTTAAGAACCTTTTGGGCAAATTTCTCAACCCCAACTTCAGCATCAACATCAATCAATACAATAATAAATTCATCACCACCTAGTCGAGCAAGAGTATCGCCTTTTCGAATAAATGACTTTAAACGCTGAGCAGCTTCAACTAAGATCTGATCCCCAAGATGATGGCCCAAAGAATCATTAATCTTTTTAAAATCATCCAGATCAATATATAACACAGCGATTTTGATATCAGTTCGCATTACTCTGGCTGATTCTTGAATCAGCCGATCAAGAGCTAAAATTCGATTAGGTAAATCAGTGACATCATCATAATTTGTTTTGCGTAATAATGCCTCTTCATACTCTTTTCGTTGAGTAATATCTTCCTGAACAGACAGGTAATTAGTAATTTTTCCGTCCATTGCTGTTATGGGTGAAATCGAAAGGTGTTCCCAAAATTGCTCTCCATTTTTTTTAACACTGCACAGTTCACCTCTCCATATCTCTCCTTTATGTACACTCTGAAGTATATCATTGGCCACAAAGCTGGGAGTACCTGCAGATTTCAAAAAACAAAGTGGTTGACCTTGAGCCTCATCTTGAGTGTATCCCGTGACTTGCTCAAATTTACTATTAACAAATTCAATATTATTATCTTTGTCAGTAATTATCACTGAGACAGGACTCTGCTCAATGGCTTGAGATAAAATTCTCAACTGACGCTCAACGCCAATTCGTTCACTGATTTCATCTAATAGCTGTTGATTATTATCCTCAATTTTTACCAGCATTTCATGAAGTGTTTCTTTTTGCTGAAAGAGTTTCTGTTTTTGTTGATATAACTCTAAAAAAATTCTGACCTTACTCAACAGTATATCAGGCTCCAGTGGTTTAAATAAATAATCAACCGCACCACTTTCATAGCCTTTGAAGATGTGTTTTTGATCTTTACTGATAGCGGTTACAAAATTATAGGGACATGTCTGGTTTTGTAATTGCTCCTCATGATTTCAGCAACTTCAAAACCATCCATAACGGGCATTTGTACATCCAGAAGCACTAAAGCAAAATCATGATTGAGTGATTCAAACAGAGCTTCATTGCCTGAACTGGCATGAAACACATTGGCATCAACTTCAGTCAGTAAAGCATCCAAGGCCAGTAAATTAGCTTTTTGATCATCAACAATCAAAATTTCTGGTTTATTTATTATCATATTGTTTAAAGTGTTTGTTTAATTTTTATTATTTTAAAAGTCATTCTGTATTACCTTGCCCAAAAAGGACAATTGTAAGAATAAATTACTTAGCGATATAACCACACTCGCATCATTGACAGGAGTTTTTCAATATCCACTGGTTTTGCCAGATAATCACTAGCACCTGCCTCTATACATTTTGCCCGATCACCTTTCATTGCTTTGGCGGTTAAAGCAATAATAGGCAGATTGCTAAAACAAGCTTGTTCACGAATTTTCAGACTGGCTTCATAGCCATCCATTTCGGGCATCATAATATCCATTAAAACAATAGCCGTATCAGGATCACTTTCTAGTTTGTTCAATGCTTCCTTGCCATTTTTTGCCACAAGAACAATCATATTTTTTTCCTGCAAAGCAGCTGACAGGGCAAAAACGTTACGCATATCATCATCTACTACCAGCACTTTGCGTTGTTCAAAAACAGATTCTCTGTCATGCAGCATACGAATAGTACGTTGTCGCTCTCTGGGAAGATTTGATTCCACCCGATGCAAGAATAAGGTTGTATCATCCAGCAATCTTTCTGGTGAACGAACATCTTTTATAATAATACTCTGGGCATATTTATCCAGAAGAGCCTGTTCTTTCGGCGACAAATCTTTTCCTGTATAGACAATCAGTGGAATTTGCTTGTATTTTACCTGTGCACGTAAGGTTTCCAATAACTCAAGACCACTCATATCTGGTAAACCACAATCCAGAACGATACAATCAAAATCTTGAGTAGCAAGTTGTTCTATTGCTTCGGCGCCAGATCCTGCGGTGATGGTTTTTACGTCACTATTACCAATTAATGCCCGCATGCTTTTAAGCTGAACAGGATTATCTTCTACCAGGAGCAGTTGTTTTACAGGGCGATCAATAATGTGTTCTATACGTCCGAATGCCAGCTCCATGTCTTCCATACTAACTGGTTTGGTCAGAAAACCAACCGCACCATTCTTCAAGGCTGTCAATGATTGATCATCATGAGCAGACATAAAATGTACAGGAATATGGCGGGTTTTTGACTGCTCTTTTAGATGTGACATTACTTGCCAGCCGTCCATATTAGGCAGACCGATATCAAGTATAATTCCACTGGGCTGGTAATAATCAGCAAAGTGCAGGCCGGCTTCACCATCGGCAGCAACCAATACCTTAAATCCTCTTTCTCTTGCGGTATCAGCTAAAATTAAAGCAAAACGGGTGTCATCTTCAATAATAAGTAGAGAACGATCACCTGTTTGTATATCATGCCGATCATCTGGTATCACGGATGAAGCCAGAGCTTTTTCCTGAGGAGTTATTTCTTGATTTTTAGGCGCTTGATGCTGTTTATGGTTTGTTTCAAATTTATTGGTAACGGGCAAATTTGCTTGAGTTTTATTAGAGAATTGACTTAGAGTTCGTGGTGCAATCGGGGTTTCTATAACTTGATCAGGTAATATAAGTATCATTTCTTTAGGAATATAGAGTGTAAAAGTACTGCCTTGACCCATTTCACTCTCAATTTTAATTTCCCCGTTAAGTAATTTGGCTAATTCCCTTGAAATGGATAAACCCAATCCCGTGCCACCAAACTGGCGGCTTGTTGTCCCATCAGCTTGTTGAAATGCCTCAAAGATACTTTTTTGCTTGTCTAGTGGGATACCAATACCGCTATCAATCACCGAGAACGCCAAAATGCTTTCTGAGTTCAAATTACTATTATTAAAATGTGCATCAGGTGAAGCCAAAGTTATGCGTAATATCACCTTGCCTTGCTCGGTAAATTTAAAGGCGTTGGATAGTAAGTTTTTAATAATCTGTCCAAGTTTTTGTCCATCAGTTCGCCATTGCGTGGGCGCATCAGAAACCTGGATTTCAAATTGAATTCCTTTATCATTAGCCATAGGCTGGAATTTTGCATCGAAGCCACTGATAAAATCATCAAGATGAATCACTTCAATATTGACTTCCATTTTTCCTGATTCTATTTTGGACAGATCCAGGATATCATTAATCAACTCAAGTAAATCACTCCCTGAATCATGGATGGTTCGAGAAAATTCTAACTGTTGTTCCGTTAAATTTTCGCCTTTGTTATCAGTCAGTAACTTAGCCAGAATTAGCAAACTATTGAGTGGTGTACGCAGTTCATGTGACATATTCGCTAAAAATTCAGATTTATAACGACTGGATAAAGTCAATTCTTCTGCTCGTTTCTCCAGCTCAAGACCAATCTGCTCAAGCCTCTTATTTTTTATTTCCACCATGTCATGGGATGTTTTTAATTCTCCAGCTTTATCTTCCAGTTCTTCATTAGCGACTCGTAGTTGTTCTTGCTGGGCCTGAAGTTGATTATTCCTGTCCTCCAGTTCAACCTGATTTTTACTTAAAATATCTTCTGAGTGCCGTAGATTATCCGCTTGTTGTTCCAGTTGAGTATTACTGTCCCTGAGCTCTTCTTCCTGAACCTGCAGCTCTTCAGCTTGAGTTTGTGTCTGTAGAAGTAAAGCTTCCATCTGCTCTCTTGATAAAGCACTTTGCACAGAGATTGCGATTGTCGGTTCCACGAGTTCAATCAGTTTTTCTTGCAGTTTTGAAAAAACAGCTTTATGGCCAAATTCAAGCAATGCAACAACGCGATTATCATGCAATAAAGAAATGATTGTAATCGTCTGTGGAGAACAACTTCCTAGTCCTGAACTTACAGCTAGATAATTATCAGGAATATCTGTAAGGATCAGCATCTTCTTTTCAAGGGCAACTTGTCCAACCATGCCTTCACCTATGGACATTTTACTTTGATGTACCTCTCCTGCATGAAAAGCATAACTACCCGTTAATTTTATTTCTTTATCACGGACAGTATAAAAAATGCCAATCTGGGCATCTAAGTAATGACATAGGAAGGTAATGCAGTTTTGGGCCAATTCTGTCATATTCAGATCACCCAGCATTTCATCTTTTAGCTGACTATGTCCTTCCTGAATCCAGAGATTTTCTTCAGTTATCTGCTTTGATTCCTGAAGGTTCCAGATCATATGATTAAAACCACTGATTAATTGTCCCAATTCATGGTCGGCTTTGAGTTCCAGTTTGGGGAATTGACCTTTGCCAACTTTAGTTAAAGCATAGGCAATTGTAGTAATGGGATTAACGATTTTTCGGGTCACAGATAATGAAAGGATGATCACCACAAACACATTAAATAACACCATCAACAGTATCAGTTGAGCCAGATTATTGGATGAAGCAAAAGCCTCATCAACACTAATCTCTGCAATATACCCCCAGGAAACATCAAGAATATTGATATTGCTGTGGATTCCAAGCACTTCGCTGCCATCAAGACCTGGGTAGATTGATATTGTTTTATCAGCCTTTGTCTTTTGATGAACATTAGCCTCAACATACCTGCGATGCCAGTCATTGGTTTGCAGTGTCTTTATTTTTTTATTCAGTACTGAATGGGTATCACTGGTAATATTACCAATGCGAAGAGTTTGATCAGCTCCAATCAAATAGCGCTTGCCAGTCTCTCCGAATTGATTTTTCTTTGTCAATAATTGATCAAATGTCTTTGCAGTAATTTGAAAGGCAACCAGGCCAATTTTATCCCCAGTCTCTTTATCAAGAACAGGATTAATAAAAAAACCTGATAGTTTATTATTAGAAGGTGAATAAAATTCGAGATCAGAAAACATGGGGCGGCCTGAGAGGTACGATTGCTGGGCGGCCTGAGCGAATTTACTCTGAGATAATTGGCCATGATAAAGATTCATTCCAATATCACTTTCTCCAAGCGTAGTGAAGAGAATATTGCCTTTAGGATCAATTAAAAAAGCATCATAATAACGATAAGCATCAATAAAACCGATAAGATCAGATGAGTATTTAGTGACTATCTTTTGCCAGGAATAGCTGCGTGTAAAATCTTTTAATGTGTGATTTGTTTTTTTTAAATCTGCTTGATAGGCTAAATCAAGTGAACTCAAAAAATGGCTTGTACTCTGCCAATCTGAAACCTCATCCAGATCCAGCGTTATTCTGTCAAAACTGGTCTGTATAAAGAGAGTCTGAACCTCAGCAATATTCAAGAGAGTCTGTCTTGTGCTATCAAATAGTTGTTCATGAGCACTCTGATAACTCACCCAACTAACAATACTTAGAGGAACAATAGAAATAAGTAAAAACCATATTAATAGCTGACGAGAAATTCCAGAAAAAATAGTAGCAAGATTCTTATTAAGCATTAAATTTATTCTCAATTACTCATAATATAGAGTTTGATAATAGAGATTTATCCAGCATTTTTTTTGCTCCTTTTTGTTGAATTATTAGCATTTTTTCCAGAACATGGCCCATGTGTCATAATAGATGTTGTTTGCAGCAAGCTGGAACTTACTTGATCACGCCCTTTATTTTTTGCCAAGTACAATTGTTCATCTGCATTCTCAATCAAACTACTGACAACTTGTTGCTCCAGTTCAAGAAGTTCAGCAATGCCAATACTAACACTTAGGTTAAGGCTCACATCATTATATATAAAATTATGTTTTTTTACATTCTGACGAACACGTTCACAGGTAGCAACTGCAGCAGCATGACAAGTATGAGGAAAGAGTATGACAAATTCTTCACCACCATAGCGGAATAATGTATCATCCTCACGGATACTATCATGAAGAATTTTTGAGACTTGAATCAGTACTTCATCTCCGGTGCTGTGCCCGTATGAATCATTGACCTTCTTAAAATAATCTATGTCAATCATTGCAATTGACAAATGGATTTTATGCCGAACAGCATGAGCCACTTCTTTGATACTGACTTCATCAAACCAGCGTCGGTGATAAAGCCCAGTTAAATGATCTCGAATAGCCAGTTCCTGTAATTTATCATGTTGTAACTTGATTTTTTGATTGGCTTCTTCAAGATCAGTCAGTGCAGAGATCAGTTTGTTTTTTTCTGTCCATAATTCTAAAAACACTTTAACTTTACTATTCAATACAACCGGTTCAATCGGTTTAGTCAGATAGTCAACAGCACCAGATTCATATCCTTTAAAAATATAGTCCTTTTCTGTACTAATAGCGGTAACGAAAATAATAGGAATTGACTGGGTTTGCGGATTGCTGCGCATGATCTCTGCCACTTCAAAACCGTCCATGTCAGGCATTTGCACATCCAGTAATACCAGAGAAAAAGAGAGCTCAAGTAATAAGGACAATGCCTCATTGCCCGAAGTAGCTGTATAGATTTTGGCGTTACAGCTTTCCAAAAGTGATTCCAGTGCAAGAAGATTAGCTTCTCGATCATCAACAATGAGAATTGCAGGTTGTTGCGTTAGTGTGCTTGGCGCAGAAGACAAAAGTGCCATCCTTAAAAATCAAGTCATTATTATATTTAATAATAGGATGTATTTACAGATTTGTCAGTTAATTTGAAGAATTTTTTATTCAAAGAAATGCTTTAATATCATTACAATATGGAGTGTTTTTATAAGAAAAATTAATATCTAAGGGTATTTTTTACTATAGAAAAAGGCATTAACTCTTAATAAAGCCGTTATTATGATTAATTGTTATGACAATACGTTCAGAACACCTTGTGGACCTGGCAATATTTACCTATAGAAATCACAGTCAATGAGTATAGATTGAAGTACGGCAACTGACCTATTAAGTAAGATTTAAATGCTGATGAAATTATGAATAATGAGAAATGGCTATTTTCAAGAAATTAGTCAACAATTGGTAAAAAAATTGGTATAAATTAAATCTATTCAAAAGCTCATGTGAAAAACTATGCTACGCTTTGTTTTTCACATGAGCCTGGTGTTTTAAAATGAGTCAACAGAATACAGCGTACATTACACATTCAGCGTGTCTGAAACATGATAATGGTAGTGGTCATCCAGAATCGCCTAATCGATTAAGAGCAATTGATAAACAACTGCATGATTCTGGCTTATTTCAACGTTTGGAACGCTTTGAAGCGCCACAAGTGAGCAGAGAACAGCTTGAACGAGTTCATAATTCTGAATATCTGGATTTTGTTAAAGCCAATAGCCCAATATCAGAAAAAGGGGCTTATTATCTTGATCCTGATACACGGCTATCATACCACTCACTTGAAGCAGCAAACAGAGCGGCTGGTGCTGTCATTCTAGCCACTGATTTGGTCCTCCAACAGAAGGTTAATAATGCCTTTTGTGCTGTAAGGCCACCGGGGCACCATGCAAAAGCCAATAGTGCTATGGGATTTTGTATTTACAACAATATCATGCTTGGCATCAGACATGCTTTAGAGAGCTATGGTCTAGAACGAGTGGCTTTGCTTGATTTTGATGTACACCATGGCAACGGCAGTGAAAATATTATTGGTGATGATGAAAGAATTTTATTTTGCTCAACCTTCCAGCACCCTTTCTATCCAGCAGAACCTTTTGCCAATAATTCTCATATTATTTGCTCACCATTGAGTGCTGGGGCAACAGGAAAGGACTTTCGGCAGATTGTTCAGGACAAATGGCTTGTGGCATTAGAAGAGTTTGAAGCTCAAATGATTTTTATATCGGCTGGGTTTGATGCGCATAAAGATGACTTTCTGGCTAATCTAAATTTTTCAGAAGCGGATTACCAATGGGCGACTGAGCAGATAATGATGGTTGCTGAAAAGCATTCTCAAGGACGTATTGTTTCGAGTCTTGAAGGGGGTTATGAGGTTGATGCCCTGGCTCGCTCAGTTGAGGCGCATTTATACGTATTATTGGCTTCTTAGAGATAGCGTTGGGGATGCAACCTTTCTTTTTAGGGTGAACCACAATTCCCACTCCGATCTGGTCAGCTCCAGATAATCACTTACGGCAAAAGGAATGCTGATCTTTTTAATGTCTCTAATCTCCTTATTACTGCTTGGTTTAGGAGATTGTTTTTGGGTTTAACCAGGCCATAAACAATGTATATCCAAGAACCATAATTACGGCACCAATAAATAAACCAATGATTCCAGACAATAACATTCCGCCAATTGCACCAACAAAAATGATAGACATTGGTGCATCAACCCCTTTGGCTAGTAAGATGGGTTTTAATACGTTATTGAGTAAACCAACACCAATATTCCAGATTAAAAAGGCAATTGCTGCCCCAGTACTGCTACCTGGATCAGAAAATACATAAATAGAAAGGGGGATTAATACCAGTAATATATCAATTTGAACAATAGCCATTATTAAACAAACAAAAGCCAATACGCCTGCTGCAGGTATATCCATTACAATAAAACCCAAACCAGCCAATAAGGTCTGAATCAAAGCAATGCCAAGGATACCAGTTACGACACTGTGAACGGTTGATAAAGACAGTTCAGTAAATTCGGAACCCCGCCCTCCTGCAACTCGATCAAAAATAGAGATAAAAGTTTGTTTAACTCCATCACCTGATACCATAAAGACACCAGCAATGATAATAGAAAAAATGAAAATAAGTATATTGAGGCTGGCGCCCGCTGCTGTGGATATGATCCATTTAGCGATGCTTTTTAATTCAGTATCATATTGGCCGAGTGCGGCTTTGGGATCTTCTGATGCTTGAGTCCATAATTTATTCAGATTTTTTCCAATAAGAGGCCATTCAGCGACACCTTCAGGTGGTGAAGGTATTTCCAGCTGGTCTTTTTTTAGGTGTTCTGAGAGTGTTTGAGTATTATCAATTAATGCACCAGAAATAATAACAGTTGGTGTGATGAGCGTTAATAACATAGCAAGAGTTACAATGGTTGCTGTCCAGCCTGCACTGAGTCTAGTTTTGTTTTTTAACCATAAAAAAATCGGATAAATACCAATGGCAATAATACCTGCCCAGACTATTGGGCTAATAAACGGTTTTGCTATTTGAAAGCACCATAAACCCAAAAGTCCGATCAAAGTGATTTGAATTGCAGTTTCTATTGGAGTTGAATTTTTTGTGGCCATATTTGGGTCCTCTTCAATTGAATTGAAATCTGAATCAATATTATTTTTGGTATGATAATGTATTTTTTCTTATTTCTAAACAAAATATTTGGACTATTTTGTCTTTTAGGCTCTATCGATAGAGTGACTGTATTAAAGTATGCATTTAAGATATTGGAGTATGTATGATTGCTTAAAAATGATAATTGTATTTTCTAATGCTGTAATAACAAGGAATATTAATATTCTTTGTTATTTGTGTTTACAAGATTTGAAACAGATTTTGAAATCAGTTATTGTGGATTTACTGAATAAACATAAAAAAGGGGGGTATTCTATACTATCACAAGGTGAAAATAATAATATGGATACTTGGATAACGCCTAATATAATAATGATTAATAAGGTCTTAAGGCTTTTAATTGCAGCAACACTCTTGTTAATACTTATAGTGGTCGTATTTCCATGGACTTTAGGAGTATGTGATGATGTATCGGCTATTTTCGAATGTTATAGCGATAAGAAACTAAATGTTTTATTACTTTCTCTTATAGCTCTTGTCGTTTACTGTTGGCTAGTATTTTATTATGTAAAAAATACAAAACTAATGATAAATGGCAGTCAAGTCACCCTCTACGACCGAGGTAAACATTTTAAAACTGACTGCTCACAAATAAAACTAGGGTTAAATAATAAAATATTAATAACAAAAGTTATCTCAATACCAATACAACTCAGTGAATCAAATAATCAAAAGAATCACTTGTATGATGATAAAATCTATAATGAAGCTATCTTGCCATTATTAAAAAATATAGAAAAAATAAATTCGTTTAAGGCTTATATTATTTTAATTCGGCAATTGAATCCTATTGTATTTTTGATACCTCTTTTATTTATTATATCAATAATTTTAGGTGTTCAGTAAATCACTTAATGAACAATTCACTCGGACAGCCGAAAGCTGTGCCGCTAAAGTAAAAATGGGAAAATTCAATGTATAATGGCAGTTGTCTTTGTGGTGTAATTAAGCTCAAAATTAGTGGGAAAATTCAAGATATTGTTCATTGTCATTGTTCACAATGTCGAAAAGCTCAAGGAAGTGCATTTGCAACAAATGGTAATGTTGATATAAATGATGTTGTTTTTCTATCCGGTGAAGACAACCTTACCAGTTATGAATCCACACCCGGCCAAACAAAATACTTTTGCAAAACTTGCGGATCTCCAATCATGAGCAAAACAAAATCAAAGCCTTCTCAGGTGCGGATTCGATTGGGAACACTAACTTCAGATATTATAGAAAGACCAATGGCACATATCTTTACAAAATCTAAAGCAAATTGGGAAACCATCACTGGAAATTTACCTCAATATGAAGAATATGAACCAGGGAGATAGAATAATTGCATATTTCATGAGAAAGGTTTGGGAGACAGAATATTTTAAATAAAATTACTCTGCTGTCAGGCAATAACAGGCAATTATAATTATTCAATGAAGTTATTATTGGCATCTTTCACATTAAAATTTAGATATCCCTTTTCTACTTTATTTCTACCATTCTGTTTTGCTTTATAGAGAGCCTTATCTGCCGTAGAAATAATCAAGCTGCTGTCGCTACCAACCTCTGGAATAACTGTACATATGCCAACACTGATTGTGACATAATTTGACACTTCAGAGAAATTATGCGGAATCTGTAAGTGTTCTATTGATTCTCGGCTGCTACCTGCTATCATCTCTGCATTTCTGGTATCTGATAGTATGATGGCAAATTCCTCTCCACCATATCGAGCCATCAAGTCACCTGGACGGTTAACCAGACTATTAATTTTTTTTGCTACCTTTCGCAAACATTCGTCACCAGAAGGATGCCCATAGTTATCGTTATAGTTTTTAAAGTAGTCAATATCGATTAAAATAAAAGAAATTTTTGATTTGTTTCTAATGGCCCGAGACCATTCTCTATTAAGAAACTCATCCATAACTCTGCGATTAGCAATTCCTGTCAGTGCATCTGTGCGTGAAAGCTCACTTAACTTATTGTTCGCTTCTTTCAGGGCCTTTGTTTTTTCTCGTACTATTCTCTTAATAGAGATCTCACGCCGGGCAAGGATCTTGATGTATAAGACGATTAATATTGTCAAGACAATACCAGCTGTAAAAGTTAATTGGGGATATATGCTTTGCCTGACGGCAGTATAGCTGGATGTTGGAGATGCAGTTATGAGCCATTTTCTGCCCCATATTTCTGGTAACTCTTTCCTATAAGAAATTTCTTTTTGTATTAAACCAGCATGAGACTGATAAGTAAAAAGTATCTCGGGTTCATTTGAAAATGTATTGTCAACAACTGCCATATCAATACCTTGCACAATTTTAGACAAAGCTGAACTAATAAAAATATCTCCTACATTGAAGACTCCAAGAACAAACCCAACAAGTTCTTCACGACGTTGTTCAATCGTTGTTGAATTACCATTATAAATGGGTAGAAATATAAGAAATCCTTTCTTTTTCTCACGTTCCTGAACCAATGTAATACTAGCCGTTGCTTGAGCTAATCCCTTGTCTCTGGCGTTTAATAGTGCCTGTAATCGTCTGGGGTTGGAAGCAAGATCAAAACCTAATGCTGCTTCATTTCCATCCAGTGGTTCAACATAATAGACAGGAAAGTACTCTTCTCTCTCTTCTGCTTTTGCCATTACGCCTTGTTTGTGTCGTTCAGAAATCATATACCCTGGAAAATATTTTCTGATTTTAGATTCGTGCAGGAGTCTCTCAGATTGAGTGACTCGTGGTATCCACTCCAGAGCCTGAATACCACTATGCCTGCCGATAATTTTTGTTGCTTCTTTCTGAAAACGGGTAAGTTCTGGTACGGTGCCTTTATGGAATAAAATCGACAATGATTGTAATACTTCAAAATTAACTAAAATTTCTCGATACATAGAAGCCGCTCGTTCGTCCACATCTCTTTGAAACTCAATAAGTAGAGATTTTTCTTCTGCTTTGATAATGAACCAATAGCTCAGACTAGACATGCTAAATCCAGCAGCGACAATTATTATCAGAAATATATTTACATTAATATTGAGTCTCATTAGGATATTCCTTGAATACAGTTTGAACCATAACCACTGAAAACAAACAATCATTTATTTAAAACTCAGGCCATGGTACGGCCGATTGAGTTATATTTTCCAGTTGTTTAATATCAGATGAAAAGTGCTTCGTTAATAATTTCCGAGCTTTTTTTGATGGCCCCTGTATTTCTTTGTTTTTACGTATGTTCAATTGCTCATACCAATAGTTGATATTTCCTCGTGTTCTTGAGGGCACATGGTTCCAAAAGAAACGAAAAATTAAATTTTGTTTGATCGCTTCTTTCCAGGTGTTAGGGATAATGACTTGACTGCCTCCCTGATGATATTTTTTTCCTAAATTGACAGGAGTGAACGGAGTTTTATATCCAAGAAAATGGATGACTTTATCAAGACTGCTTTGTGGATCGTTCAATAATTCATCCATATATAAAACCAACATTTGTTCAGCAGTAAAATATTCTCTGTATTGTGATAAAATTCGACCATATTCACTCCAGACACAGTAAAAATTATTGTCTTTATTTTTTGATTGAATATAGCCTTTTTCATGTTCTGGAGGCGTTTCCTTACGATACTTTTCCAGGTGCTCACTGTTTAACAAATCATTGATTGCTTTATCAAAATTTCTTTTTTCTATCTCACGACGAATAGACATTGTGTAATGTGAATAGGTACGATCAATTGGATTGCGTAAAATAGCGATAAGACGCACATCCGGGTTTTGTTTTGCAATTCTTTGAGCAGCTCTGGGATCACCCATATATTGAGGCGTGGCTGTGCCCCAAAGTTTATTTTCAGGTATATCTTTAAAATATTGCTGTGTGAATTGTTCCCAGCCGTTCTTATAAAGATTTGAATCACTAAAAAAAGGGGCTTCTTTATCACTGGGCATATGAATGTCAGGGTGTTCAATGAGATATTTGAACAATGATGTCGTGGCTGATTTTTGTGCACCGATTATAATAAAATCAAGTTGTTTCATAGTGAGTACCTCTGTTTTCTAATTGTTCCATAACATACAATGCAAAAATTAATGAGGTGATATTTTTAATTGCAATTCCTATGGCATAGGCAATTGTTACGCCTAGAATGCCATAAGAGTGACCTAAAATTATCATTAATGGCAGCATAATAAAAAATGAAAAAAGTAGTATTATTAATTCCATTTTTTCATAATGAATCATGATCAGAAAATAACCGACCAAGCCCGTTGCTGAATTAATTAATTGAGCAATGGCCAGGATCAGGAGAATATCTTTTGCCTGAATAAATTCTTCACCAAAGACTGATAAAATTGTTTCTGGAAAAATAACAAAGAATATAAAAAAGGGTAAATAGGCTGCCAGT
>JADGEM010000066.1 GCA_016744375.1 Gammaproteobacteria bacterium | reverse complement strand
TGAATATTTTAAACTGAAAATCAGGCAAACCTCCATTCCTGATGAGAAGAGTATGTTCTATTTTGGATAAAACCTCACTCATCAAAGCGGAGAACAACCCAAGTATTGATATTTTAAATAATAATTATTTGATTTCTTAATTCTAAAAAAATAAACTAAATTGCCAGCGGTACAATTTAATTAGATTTTTTTAATTCATTTCTTCTCAAGGAGAACAGCATGAATAAACACCAATCCTACTGGAGGGCAAACCTGCGCCTGATGGCATTTTGCCTCAGCATATGGTTTGTCGTTTCATTTCTTTTTGGCATTATCCTGGTCGAACCATTAAACAACTTCCATCTGGGCGGATATAAACTGGGTTTCTGGTTTGCCCAACAGGGTTCTATTTATACCTTTGTTGTTCTTGTTTTCTTTTATTCATATCGGATGAATAAACTGGACAAAGAATATGATGTTCATGAAGATGAGGAGAAATAGACAATGGATGAGTTAAAATTATATACCTACATTGCTGTTTTCGGTACTTTTGGTCTTTACTTCGCTATTGCCTGGTGGGCAAGAGCAGGTTCAACCAGTGAATTCTATGTGGCTGGCGGCGGTGTACATCCCGTTCTCAACGGTATGGCAATCGGTGCTGACTGGATGAGCGCAGCATCCTTTATCTCTATGGCAGGTCTGATTGCCTTTTTAGGTTATGGTGGTTCTGTTTTTCTGATGGGCTGGACCGGTGGTTACGTTCTGCTTGCCATGTTACTGGCACCTTACTTAAGAAAATATGGCAAATTTACCGTTCCTGAATTTATCGGTGATCGCTATTATTCCAATATTGCACGTGTTGTTGCAGTACTCTGTTTGATTATTGCATCTCTAACCTATGTTATTGGTCAGATGAAAGGTGTTGGTGTTGCTTTCTCACGTTTTCTGGAAGTGGAGTATGGCTTAGGTCTCGGCATTGGCATGTTTGTCGTATGGGTCTATGCAGTACTTGGCGGAATGAAAGGTATTACTTATACTCAGATTGCTCAATACTGTGTACTGATTTTTGCCTATACTGTTCCTGCTGTTTTCATCTCACTACACCTGACAGGTAATCCTATTCCACAACTTGGTCTGGGTAGCACCCTGTCCGATGGCAGTGGTGTTTATCTATTAGACAAGCTTGATTTAGTCGTCACTGATCTGGGTTTTAAAGAATATACCACTGCTAAATTGGGCAGTACATTAAACATGTTTATGTATACTCTATCTTTGATGATTGGTACTGCAGGTTTACCACACGTTATTATGCGCTTCTTTACTGTGCCTTCTGTTAGAGGTGCACGTTCTTCAGCAGGCTGGGCTTTGATCTTTATTGCCGCCCTATATACAGTCGCACCTGCAGTTGGTGCAATGGCACGTCTGAATCTGATGAATACCATCCAACCTGCTGCCAGCGAAACATTGGAATACGAGCAGCGTCCTCAATGGTTTAAAAACTGGGAAACAACCGGTTTATTAAAATTTGAAGATAAAAATGGTGACGGTAAAATTCAGTATGTCGCGGATAAAGAAAAAAATGAGTTGGTCAAAGTAGACCGTGATATTATGGTGCTTGCAAATCCTGAGATAGCTAATTTACCTAACTGGGTCATCGCACTCGTCGCAGCAGGTGGACTTGCAGCCGCTTTATCAACGGCAGCGGGGTTATTGCTGGCCATTGCCTCTTCTATCTCTCATGACTTAATGAAAGGCGTGTTTATGCCTGAAATTACAGAGCGAACGGAGTTAAGAGCAAGCCGGATTGCTATGACGGTATCTATTTTAATCGCTGGATATCTCGGTTTAAATCCGCCGGGATTTGCCGCAGGAACCGTGGCCCTTGCCTTTGGACTGGCTGCATCATCAATATTTCCGGCATTGATGATGGGTATTTTTGCTAAATCCATTGGCAGTAAAGCAGCTGTAGCAGGCATGTTAGCCGGAATTGGTGTCACTTTGTTGTACATATTCCAACATGAAGGGATTATGTTTATAAAAGGTACTGCTTTCCTTGGTGACATGGCACGCAACTGGTTCTTTGGAATTGATCCTAAGGCTTTTGGTGCGATCGGTGCATTCGTTAACTTTGGAGTAGCCTTTGCAGTCTCCAGAATCCTTAATGAACGTCCACCAGAAAATATTCAGCAAATGATCGAAGATATTCGTATCCCTTCTGGATCGTCAGCTGCAGCAACTGGTCACTGATTTTTTGTGATTGTCAAAAATGACTCAGTCAATTAACTGAGTCATTTTGTCTAAAGGAAAAATATGAACAGGCATACTAAAATTGCTATTTTTATTGCACCATTCTTAGTTGTCGGTGGTTATATTGCTGCAGATTATTATGCACAGGAACAAGCACAAAAAAGAAATCTATTTCAGCTCACTCTTGACGGTCGTTGCAACCTTTTAAAAAATCCATGCAGACTCAAAAACGATCAGCTCACGCTCACGCTATTTAACGAAAACAATCACACTATAATTGAGTCAAACCATCCACTTGAAGAAGTTCTTCTGTCTTCTGTTGACAAAAATAACCAAGAAACCCGTTATCAATTGACAGCAGATAATAACAAACAACTCTGGCAATCAAACACCCGAATATCATCACTATTAAAACAATCTCCTAAATTAAAAATACGCATAATCAGTATGGTTAATAAAGGCTACTATTTTAGTGAATTTTATAGCAGCGAGTACTAGCTCATGGAAATTGAATTACAGGAAATTTCTGATTTTTTAATCAGTATTCACCCTTTTGAGAATTTACCTCAAGCAATTATTGAACGACTTATAAAAAAAATAAATATTCGTTATATTCGTCGTGACACCTCCTTCAGCGAAAAGCTTAAAACACCTGAACGCCTATATCTATTACGCAAAGGCGCTGTATCTTTATTATCTGATAATAATCAATTATTAGGCAAATTAGGTGAAGGTGACATATGCACCGCTTTTTGCCATATTGAGGAAGATGTTAAATTCACCATAAAGGTTGAAGAAGATACTCTGGTCTACACCATTGAATGCCAGGCAATAGCGAATATTTTGCAAGACTATCCGGAACAATTATCCTTTCTACAAAAAAAATCAAATCGGCACTTTAAGCAGGATTTATTTAACGTTCAGGAAACCAATACACTTGCATCCTCTTTAATGAACACACAGATTTCAGACATCATGCATCATTTTGTTGCAACCGCTGAACAATCAACAAGCATTCGTGATGCCGCCGTTATCATGTCAAGCAACAATGTTTCATCATTAATTATTCTGGATCAAAAAGAAGTCGTTGGTATATTAACCGATAAAGATATTACCCGACGTTGTATTGCTCAAGACGTATCAACCTCCCAGTCGGTTAAACAGATAATGACAAACAATATTATCTCTGCATCAGCACATAGTAATGCCTTTGAAGTCATGATGACAATGACCCGAAAACAGATTAGACATTTGCCTATTATCGATGAAGAGGAACTTTTAGGCATTATTAGTGTGACTGATCTGCTTCGTCTTGAAGGACGAAATTCAGTTTATATCACCAATGCCATCAGCAAAGCCGACTCTATTGAAGAGATACAGGAAAGCTGTCAAATTATTCCTCAACTGCAATTACAGTCTGTTCACATGGGTGCTAGTGCTGATCATATTGGCAAAATAATAACAGCTATTAGTACTGCAGTGACTCGACGATTGATTAAACTGGCCGAAGATAAACTGGGAGAAGCTCCTGTTCCTTATGCATGGCTGGCAGCAGGATCACATGCTCGACGTGAACAAAGCAGTCATTCCGATCAAGATAATGCCTTAATTATCTCAGATAAAATGAAGCCGGAAGATGATGAGTGGTTTGCAGCACTGGCAAAATTTGTCTGTGACGGCCTAAACCAGTGCGGCTATGTTTATTGTCCAGGTGATGTTATGGCAACGAATCCTAAGTGGCGTCAACCTGCAAAAAAATGGTCAGAATATTTTATCAACTGGATAAAAACCCCCTCCCCAAAAGCCTTAATGTACTCCAGTATTTTTTTTGATTTACGCAGTCTTTACGGTGACAATCAGTTGCTGGCTGATGTCAGAGAAAAAATGTTAAAACTTTCTCCAAAGAATGATTTATTCCTGGCTCACTTGAGCTTTAATGCCTTGAAGTTAAAGCCACCTCTGGGTTTCTTCCGTGATTTTGTGCTTATTCATGATGGCAAACATAATGATACTCTTGATTTAAAGCACAATGGCTTAGCACCAATTGTTGATTTAGCTCGAATTTATGCCCTATCAGAAGGCATCAGTGAAATAAATACCATTGAACGTTTAAAGCGGGTACGGGGAAGCCGTTCTTTAAGTTCAGAAGGCGCTGATGACTTATTAGATTCTCTTGAGTTTATCAGCAGCTTAAGAATGAAACACCAGGCTCAGCAAATTAACATTGGTGCTGAAACAAATAACTTTATGGCTCCGGTTGAATTATCAAAATTAGAGAGGAGTCATTTGAAAGATACCTTCAAGGTTATCCAGACGTTGCAAAACTATCTGGAAATGCGCTATAAAATAGGTTGAAAAATGTTAAGTCAATGGTTTGGATATGAGGCTAAAAGAAAGCGCTTATTGGCCAAAGCGCCCCCTGGACCTTTAAGAGATTTCTTATCAGTTCCTTTTCCTGATCCTAAAACGCCATTGAATAAAACGCCTATTTTAGCCATGGATTTTGAAACAACTGGATTAAATGCCAAAACCGATCAAATACTCAGCGTCGGTCATATTTGTATTGATTCATTTGAAATATTACTTTCATCTGCCTATCATCAGGTGATCTGCACTCAGGGTGAGTTAAAAGAAGAAGGTGTTATTATTCATCAAATTACTGATGATACAAAATCTCAGGGACAAAAGGTTGAAGCGGTAATAGAAAAGTTATTGTATGCAATGGCAGGAAAAGCAATTCTGGTCCATTTTTCCCCAATTGAAAAAAACTTTTTACAACATACCTGTAAACAACTTTATGGAATGGCTCCAATTTTTCCCATCATCGATACATTGATGATTGCACGAAAGAGACTGGATCAACGCACATCATTATATTCACCTAACGACTTGCGTCTTTTTAACCTGAGAGATAGTCATAAACTCCCAAGATATAAAGCTCACAACGCATTGAGCGATGCTCTGGCAACTGCCGAATTATTTTTAGCCGAAATTGAATACAAGCAACCAAAAAAATCACCCCCATTAAAATCGGTATTATCATGAGCAAATCAGCCATATAACTTGAAAACTTTGATTAAATTTCCTATTCTTAACGTGTTTTTCTAAAGTTGATTCAAAAAATTATGAAAAGAGTGACCTATAAAGATCTTGTGGCACAAATTGCTCCTCAGATTAAAGAGTACTTCCCTTGGGATATTGAAGAGAAACTGGATAAGGGTGATGATATTTTATTCCTGGACGTACGTGAAAATCAGGAATACGATACAATGTACATCGAAGATTCACTGCATGTACCACGAGGTATTTTGGAAACAGCAGTGGAATGGGATCACGAGGAAACCGAACCCGAACTAGTCGAGGCACGAGATAAAGAGATTATTGTTGTATGCCGCTCTGGAAGTCGCAGTATTTTTGCAGCCTATACCCTGATGCAAATGGGGTATAACAACGTCTCCTCACTGAAGACAGGGCTACGTGGCTGGAATGAGTATGACCTGCCATTAGTCGACATGGAAGGAAAAACAATTGACCCGGAACTTGGTGACAAATATTTTGCTAACAAACTACTTGATTATCAACGCAAGCCCGTTAAATGACTTCGTATAATTTAGATTACTGACTATAGCAGAGCTTTCCCAGTGATGAACGAACATCAATCGTAAAAATTACTCTTGCTCATTATCAATAAAAAAATCAGGTTCCATAATCTCTATAAAACGTCTAGCCTGAGGTGATAGAAATTTACCTTTTCTTAAAACCAGACCATAGCTTCTCTTTGGAAAATAATCGTCCAAAGGTTTTCGTACTATTTTTTCATCGCCCGTTAGACAAACATCCGTGACAATCGATACCCCCATACCCAATTCAACATATTTTTTTATAATTTCCCAACCACCCGCCTCAAGGGAGACTTTGAAAGACAGATTTTGCTGTCTGAAGGCCATATCAACCACCCGCCAGGTACTCAAATGATGTGGCGGCAGAATAAGACCATGTGGACTGATATCTTCCAGTGTGACCTTCTCTTTTTCAGCCAGAGGATGCCCTTCCGGTGTGATTAAAACAGGATTATAGGTGAATATAGGTCTGTAAATAATGTCTTCTGGCTCTTCTAGCATAGACCCCACAGCAAAATCAGCTTCATCCGCTCTGACCATAGCCATGCCATCACGTCCAGTCACGTTCAGCAATTTCAGGTGGATTTGAGGATATTTTTTATTAAATTGATCAACAAACTCTGGCAGTATATAGAGGATGGTTGATTCACCTGCAGCAATATTTAATTCACCTGACTCCAGGCGCCCCAGATTCGCAGCAAAGGTCTCATGTAACTTATCAATACCATCAACTAATGAATTCGATAATTCATAAAGTAATTTTCCTTCCGGAGTTAAGAGTATTTTGGGACCGCGGCGTTCAAATAAATCAATATTGAGCTCTCGCTCAAGTGCCTGAATCTGCAATGATACCGTTGGCTGACTCAGAAATAAAAGTTCAGCAGCTTCACTGATACTACCAGTACGACTTGCATGGCAAAAAGCTCGTAATTGTTTCATACGGTTTTGTTTGTAGTACATTGCTGGTATTTTGTTCATATTGACTCCGATATCCTATTGATTAAATTATAGTATTAAGTTTTTCAATATACAAGATTGAAATAATTGAAGTGACTAATAATAAATACCCGTATAAAGTATCTGGAAATCATATTAGAAGTTAAATTCATGTTGTTCGAGGATAACGATGGAAATAACCACTGAGTCTATCAATCAATTACTGCTTGCTAGTTTTTTTATGGCCAGCCTGGGGATCATTTTAGCCGGAATTCTATCCGTTGCTAATCGACGCTTATATGTGTATGAAGATCCTAAAATTGATGAAGTGGAAGAATTACTACCTCACGCCAACTGTGGTGCCTGCGGCACACCAGGATGCCGACCTTTTGCAGAAGCTCTGGTTGCAAAGAAAGTTGATCCGGGTCTCTGCACAGTCAACAGCAAAGATATGAATCAGGTCATTGCTGATTTCTTAGGTGTTCAAGTCACCGCTCATGAAAAAAAGGTAGCTCGCCTGGCATGTGCCGGTGGCAGTCATGTCTCTTATACCCGAGCTAACTATGAAGGCTTAAAAACCTGTCGCGCTGCTGCCCTGGTTTCTGGTGGAGGAAAAGGCTGCAGTTGGGCCTGTCTGGGTCTGGAAGACTGTGCTAAGGTCTGTGATTTTGGCGCCATCTCATTTAACAAATTCAGTTTACCTGTTGTTGATGAAGATCTTTGTACTGCATGTAACGATTGTGTCGCTGAATGTCCAAAAGATTTATTTTCCTTACAGCCCATTAGCAATAAGTTATGGGTTGCCTGTAATAACAAAGACAATATGGATGAAAGCGAGGCACATTGCAGTGTCGCCTGTAACGCCTGTGGTCGCTGTGTCAGTGATGCTCCCGAGGGTCTTATCAGCATTAAAAATGCTTTAGCAGTCATTGATTATAATAAAAACGGCCTAGCATCTAAAGTCGCTATAGAGCGTTGCCCTACCGGCTCTATTGTCTGGAAAGATTACAACAAAGAATCGGAACGAGGCATCAGCTCCCATAAAATAGTCCGTAAAGAACCCATTTTACGAACTGAACCTTTGCCTAGAGCATAACAACTCCCCATAAGCCTAGAATAATAGCCATAAGTCAAAACTAAGGACTCAATGATGTTTGATAAAATTCGTAATAATCTTTCTTCAAAAGAAAAAAAGACATTCCCTTATCCAGGAAAACGTATGGCTATGGATGGCAATGGTGCGGTTATTATGTGCGAACGTGAGGCCTCAGATGCTGCTGGTGCATACCCTATTACACCCTCAACGCAAATGGGTGAATATTGGGCTGAAGAAGTAGGCAAAGGTCATATTAATACTTCTGACCGGCCTCTGATTTTTATTGAACCCGAAAGTGAGCATGCAGCAGCAGCAGTAACTGCGGGTCTTTCTATGACGGGGCTTCGAGCCGTCAACTTCTCTTCTGCTCAGGGTGTGGCTTTTATGCACGAGTCACTTTATACCGCAGCCGGTAAAAGATTACCCTATGTTTTGAATATTGGCTGCCGTGCCATTACTAAAGCCAGTTTAAATGTTCATTGTGGCCATGATGATTATCACTGTATTGATGACACAGGCTTTATTCAAGTCATGGCAAAAGATGCCCAGGAAGCTGCAGATTTGACCCTGATGATGCGTAAACTGGCTGAATTAGCTCTGACTCCGACAATTGTTGCCCAGGATGGTTTTCTGACCACTCACCTGATTGAATTACTGCAAGTACCTGAACGCCAGCTCATTGCTGAATATCTTGGCCGCCCTGAAGATATGATTGACTGCCCGACAGCCGCTCAAAAAATGATTTATGGCAAACAACGTCGCCGTGTACCTATGTCATGGGATGTTGATAATCCTGTAACCACCGGCAGTGTACAGAATCAGGATGCCTATATGCAGACAGTTGCCGCACAACGGCCCTATTTTTATGAGCATATTGATGCATTAGCAGAACAGGTCATGGATGAGTATTACCATCTCACTGGTCGAAAATACGAACGTGTCGGTTGCTATAAAACCGATGATGCCGATTATATCATTGCTGCACAGGGTAGTGTCATCGTTCAGGCTGAAGTAGTCGCTGATTATTTACGTGAGACTCGTGGTCTCAAGATTGGTGTTCTAAATATGCGTTTCTATCGCCCTTTCCCCGGGGATGTATTGAGCCATATTTTAAAAGGCAAAAAAGGCGTCACTGTCATTGAAAGAACCGATCAACCTCTGGCTGAAGATCTCCCCTTAATCAGAGAAATCCGTGCAGCCCTGAGTAAATGTTTTGATAATCAGGGCAAAACCAAGCCTTATCCGGATTATGCAACATTTGACAAAATAACAGATAAACCCACACTCTATTCCGGTTCTTTCGGCTTAGGAAGCCGTGATTTACAACCTGAAGCTTTAATTGGTGTTATAGAAAATATGCTGCCTGAAGGCAAGCAGCTGCCATTTTATTATTTATCCATTGAGTTTGTTCATAGTCAGCCTGATTCACCTAAGCAGGAAATAGCTCAACAGGAATTATTAGATGCCTATCCACACTTGGCAGATCTGTCAATCAGAGGCAGTGAAAACCCCAATTTAATGCCTGAAGGTGCTATTACTTTACGCATGCACTCAGTCGGCGGCTGGGGAGCAATAACAACGGGCAAAAACTTATCACTGACTTTATTTGATTTACTGGGTTATCACATTAAATCAAATCCCAAATATGGTTCAGAGAAAAAAGGACAACCAACAACTTATTATCTGTCTGCTGCGCCTGAGCCAATTAAGGTAAACTGTGAATTTCATTATGTTGATATTGTTCTGTCACCTGATCCCAATGTTTTTGAACACTCCAATCCCCTCTTCGGTTTGAAAAAAGGCGGTGTTCTGGTGATTCAGAGTAATCTGGAATCACCTCAGGCAGTATGGAACTCACTGCCATTAAAAGGACGACAAAAGATCATTGATGATGACATTCGAATTTTTTACGTTGACGGCTTTAAAATTGCCCGTGAAGAAGCCGGCAATCCTGATCTGCAATATCGTATGCAGGGTACCGCATTTCAGGGAGCATTTTTTGTCGCTTCACCCATTATGGAAAGTGCAGGCCTGGGCGAGAAAGAGTTATTTAAAGCCATTGAAGCCCAGCTCGAATCAAAATTCGGTAACAAAGGCCGAGCAGTCGTTGAAGATAACTTACGGGTTGTTAAACGTGGTTTTGATGAAACTACTGAAATTATTGACAAGGTTATTGAAGGAAAATACTCAACCATTGCCAAAAAAGTGGTCAATTTACCTGCCCTGCTGAAAAAGCAACAGCAAGGCTCTGAAAAATTATCCGACATTCATCACTTCTGGGAACAAACCGGCAGCTTATACCTTGCAGGTCAGGGTAATGATAATCTAGCCGATCCATTTTTAGCTATCAGTCAAATCCCCGCATCTACCGGTGTGTTCCGCGATATGACTCAAATTCGTTTTGAGCATCCCACCTGGAATGCAGAAAATTGTACTGCCTGCGGTGATTGTTATACGGTTTGCCCGGATAGTGCCATGCCCGGTCTTGTGAACACTTTTAGTGAGATTTTTGCCACTATTATCACTCGTATTGAAACTGGAGTATCCGGAGATTCATCCCATGCAACCATCGGCCACAAAACACAATTTTTGCGTCGTGCTCTACGTGATGTTGAGAAAAAATTACGAGTATTAATTGAACCTTATGGTGATAAGGCAAACGTTAACCAGCTATTAGATCAGGCTATTTTAGAAACACTTAATGAATCCGAGCTGGAAGAGTCAGAGCTGAAAACTCTGGAAAAAGAATTTGGCTGGTTTATGGCATCACTGGGTGATTTTAAATTCTCGGCAACCAAACCTTACTATGCCAATAAAGAGAAAAAAGCCAAAGGCAGCGGTGGATTGTTTTCCATCACAGTCAATCCCTACACCTGTAAGGGCTGCATGCTCTGCATCGACGTTTGTGAAGATGATGCTCTGACTATTGATACTCAGACCACAGAAAGCGTTGAAAAATTGCGCAACGAATGGAATTTTTGGGAAGCCCTGCCCACAACCGATGATGATTATATTCGCATAGATGATATTGATGAAGGCATCGGTGCTCTGGAAACATTACTGCTAAACAAACGTAATTACGGTTCAATGGTCTGTGGTGATGGTGCCTGCCTGGGCTGTGGTGAAAAAACTGCTATCCATCTTTTTACTGGTACTATCACAGCATTAATGCAGCCCAGAGTAAAAAAACATCTGGCTCAAATCGATCAGCTAATTGGTGATCTGGAAAATCATATAAGGCTCAAACTGGCACAGAACATTGATTTAAATAATACTGATGCCATTCATAATTTGCTGGATGAAAATCAGGACAGCGATGTTACATTAACAAAATTAACCAGTAAGCTTGACACCAAAAATGACAGCGAACCTCTGGATTCTGAATGGCTGCAGTGGGTGACTGACTTGTTGGAAAACCTGAAACAGCTTAAGTGGAGATACACCACGGGGGTCACTAACACCGGCCGTTCAGACATGGGCTTTATTAACGCAACGGGATGTACTTCAGTCTGGGGTTCAACCTTCCCATTCAACCCCTATCCTTTCCCATGGTCCAGTAATCTGTTTCAGGACTCCCCTTCCATGGCAATGGGTCTGTTTGAAGGTCATATGGTTAAAATGGCTGAAGGTTTTAAAGCCGTGCGCATGGCAGAGCTGGAACTCGCCGGGAAATACAGTGCCACCGAACATAAAGAATTTTTTACCCGCTTCAACTGGGAACAGTTCAGTACCGAAGAATTTCATCTTTGCCCACCCGTTGTTGCTGTAGGTGGTGATGGTGCCATGTACGATATTGGTTTTCAGAATTTATCCCGTATGATGATGTCCGGTGTCCCTATTAAGGTCATGATTGTGGATACTCAGGTTTATTCCAATACCGGAGGACAAGCCTGTACTTCAGGGTTTGTCAGCCAGATTTCAGATATGGCCCCCTTTAGTAAAGTCTGGAAAGGTAAAAAAGAAATTCGTAAAGAAATGTGCCTGATTGCCGCTGCCCATAGAACCTCTTATGTTCTGCAAAGCTCATTCTCACATCCCAGTCATTTATTAGAAGGTTATATTGAAGGCTTAAACAGCTCTCGACCCGCCATCTTTAATATTTACGCCGTCTGCCCACCGGAGCACGGCATCGCCGATGACAGTGCTGACAGACAAAGTAAACTGGCAGTTGAATCCAGAGCTTATCCATTGTTTAAATTTGATCCCGACAAGGGAACAACATTTGAAGAATGCATTGAGCTGGACGGCAATCCATCAATGGTTCAGGACTGGCCGCGTTACAAACTGGATTATGTTGACAGCAAGGGCAACGAAAAACAACTTGATGTGCCTCTGACCTTTGTTGACTTTGCCGCCACGGAAGGTCGCTTCCGCAAACACTTCCGTAATATTCCAGAAGATAAATGGACCGATGAAATGCTTCCCGTGGATGAATTTCTTGACCTGGATAAAGAAGAACAGAAAATCGCACACCCTTATATCTGGACAGTAAACAGAAAGCAGCAGTTGATGCGTACCCAGGTATCGAAAGAACTGGCCTATTCTGCTCTGGAGCGTCGAGATTTTTGGCGACAATTAAAATCCCTCAGTGGTTATGACCATACTACAGACAAAGAAGCAATTATTAAACAGACACGTCAGGAAATGGCTCAGAGTTTAACTAATAACCTGCTGTCCATGACAGGTGGCGGCAACGGTTCAGCCATGAGCCTTATGACAAATACAAGCAGCAGCACAGGAACCAGTGCACCTGCCGGTAATAATGGCGCTGATTATGAAGCTGTCTGGGTCGAATCACCTGAATGTACCGCCTGCGATGACTGCATTGCCATAAACTCAGATATTTTTGCCTATAACGACCAGAAACAGATCATCATTTCTAATCCACAAGCCGGCAGTTATAAGGATATTATCAAAGCTGCAGAAAAATGCCCTGCTGAGTGCATCCATCCGGGTACTCCATTTAACAGCAATGAATCAGGCTTAGATAAACTGATCAAGCGTGCGGAGAAATACCAGTAATATGAGTATTCTGGATTTTTTTAAACATAAAACGTTCGCCCATGGAATTCATCTTCCTGATAAAAAAGAACACACGCGCGAACAGGCCATCAGGCGTCTGCCTTTTGCACCAGAACTGATTGTTCCTTTGTCACAGCATTTTGGCGCACCAGCCAAAGCCATTGTGTCTCCAGGGCAGGAAGTAGTTCGTGGTGAGCTGATTGCAGAAGCCAATGGTTTTATGTCTGTCCCTATTCATGCACCTGCTAGTGGTGTCATAAAAGAGGTCGAACTGTATCCGACTGCCAGAGGGCCAAAAACTGAATCCATTGTGATAAAAACCTGGCCTGGAGCCAGTCAAAGGACTGCATCATTTGAGCCGGTTAATATCCCCTCTCTAACTCATGAGCAATTAATTAAGGCTGTACAAGATACTGGAATGGTTGGCCTTGGGGGGGCAGGATTTCCAACCCATGTTAAATTATCAGTACCCCCTGAATACAGTATTGATACCTTAGTTGTAAATGGCTGTGAATGTGAGCCCTATTTAACCACCGACCATCGCCTTATGCTGGAGCAACCTGCTGAACTGCTGATGGGAACCAGTATGCTGATGAAAGCACTGGGAGCCAAACAGGCCATTATAGGTATTGAAGATAATAAGATGGATGCAGTGGAAACCATCAAAAAACATCTCTCAGGCTTTGAACACATTCAGGTCAAGGCCGTTCAGACCCATTATCCTCAAGGTTCAGAAAAGCTCTTAATTAAAGTATTATTAGACCGTGAGGTACCTTCCGCCGGTTTTCCTTATCAAGTCAATGTTGTGGTTCAGAATATTGCAACCATTACACAACTGGGTGAATTATTACCCCTGAATCAAGGCTTAATTGAGCGTGTTGTTACCGTAACAGGCACTGGAATTAATAAACCCGGAAATTATCTGGTTCCCTTAGGCACACCCATTCGTTTTTTATTAGACCATGTTGGTTTTTCAGGGTCAGCCAATCATCTAATACTGGGCGGTCCAATGATGGGCTCAACGGTGGCTTCACTGGATGTACCCATCACTAAACCGGTTTCAGGGCTATTGGTTTTTAATGAACAATCCATTGAAAAAGTCTCAGATGATATTTATCCCTGCATTAAATGCGCTCGTTGTGTTGATGCCTGTCCTATGCATCTGAATCCATCAATGCTGGGCCAACTGGCCTCAAAAAGAGAATATGAGTCCATGCAGGAAAATTACAACCTAATGGATTGTTTTGAGTGCGGTTGCTGCAGTTACGTTTGTCCCTCAAATATACCGCTGGTTCAGTATTTTAGAATTTCAAAGTCTATTATGAGAGAACGGGCAATAGAGAAACAAAACAATGATTGAATTGCGCACCTCACCACATATGAAGGGGGCTTTATCTCTGCCTCAGATTATGCACAACGTTATTTATGCATTGCTGCCCATTTGTGCCTTTGCTGTTTACCAGTTTGGCATCAGTGCTCTGGCACTCATCCTGGTAGTAACACTATCCTGTGTTTTAACAGAGTTCTTTTTTAATTATATTTCTGACAAAAACTCTAATCCAAAAAAGTCATTAAATGATTATACTGCCGTCATTACAGGTATTCTTCTGGCACTGACATTACCGCCGGGTTTTCCTCTGTGGATGGGTGCTGTTGCCGGATTTGTGGCAATTTCTATGGGGAAAACGCTCTTTGGCGGCATGGGTTTTAATCTATTTAATCCAGCCTTACTTGGTCGCGCCTTTGTTCAGGCAGCTTTTCCTGTTGCAATTACCAGCTGGACACCGGGAGAACTGACTGATCGTTTTACTCAATTCATTCCTTCAAGCCTTACGTTACCCTTTACAGTACCTGCAAACATTGATGGCTTTACTGGTGCAACGCCTCTGGCTTTGCATAAGTTTGAAGGGACATCCACTTCCTTTAATGATCTATTTCTGGGTTTCAGTAGTGGCTCTCTGGGTGAAACGTCCAGTTTATTAATTTTACTCTGTGGTGCTTACTTAATTATCCGAGGCATTATGGGCTGGCGCATTCCCCTGGCCATTTTTATTTCCACCATTGTTATCAGTGGTGCTTTTTTTCTCTTTGACAATAACTATCCGAGCCCTTTCTTTATGCTGACCTCCGGCGGTTTAATGCTAGGTGCATTATTTATGGCAACTGACCCGGTCAGTGCTCCTGTGACTCCGGCAGGCATGTGGCTATTCGGCATTCTTATCGCCACTATGACGATCATTATCCGGCTCTTTGGCGGTCTTCCTGAAGGGATTATGTATGCTATTTTATTTGCCAATGCAACTGTGCCGCTTATCGAAGCCATTGCACAACCACGGAAGTTTGGCTATATCAAGAAAAGTAAGGGGAGCAAAGAATGACTCATCCTGCGGCCCCTGAGCGTGCGTCTTCCCTATCCATGATTATTACTCTGGGTGGTGTGGCCATGCTGTCCGGTTTACTGGTTGTTTTAACCTGGCAGTTGACGCTGGCTCCCATTCAGGAAAATCAACGTATTATGATTGAAAAAGCCATTTTTCAAGTGATTCCCGGTGCCCAGCAGCGTCGAAGCTATCGGCTCACTGATACAGGATTGGAACAGTTTGATCCAAAAGTAACAAAGGCTAAAAAAACCGATCTAAAATTTTATGCCGCCTATAATAACGAAGGTCAACTCAAAGGAATTGCCGCTGAAGCTGCGGCTCAGGGTTATGCTGATATGGTACGGCTTCTTTATGGTTATGATCCTGATTGCCAGTGCATTCGTGGCTTTAGTATTATAAAAATGACTGAAACTCCGGGGCTGGGTGACAAAATTCTAACCGATGCGGCTTTTCTGGCTAACTTTGATGCTCTAGATGCACGCTTAAGTGATGATAAAAAATCATTAAAAAATGCCATCGTAACAGTGAAACACGGCAGCAAAAAAAATCTCTGGGAAATCGATGCTATTTCCGGTGCAACCATTACTTCAAAAGCAGTGGGTAAAGCTATAAATCAGGGAGCAGAGAAGTTACTGCCCAAACTATCACCCTATATAGAAGAACTGAGTCAACTGCAAACACTACCAACATCTCAAGCGGAGGCTAAGCAATAAGTCATGCCGATTATAGAAGATAACACCATCACTGCCGACACATTTTTAACTGGTATCTGGAAAGAAAATCCAGTCTTTGTCATGCTTCTGGGTATGTGCCCGGTACTGGCAGTAACAAACTCTGTTATCAATGCCCTGGCTATGGGTCTGGCAACCACTTTTGTATTACTATGTTCCAGCACACTAATCTCCCTGCTACGCAATGCCATTCCAAAAGAAGTGCGCATCGCAACATACATCGTTATTATTGCCACCTTTGTGACCATAACGGATTATGTTATACAGGCCATTAGCCTTGAGCTTTATAATGCACTGGGCGCCTTTATTCAGCTAATCGTAGTTAATTGTATGATATTGGGTCGGGCAGAAGCCTATGCCTCTAAAAATCGCTTACTAAAGACTCTGGTTAACAGTCTGGGCATGGGCATCGGTTTTACCATTGCCCTGTTATCTCTGGGCAGTGTGCGTGAATTATTAGGCAATGGCAGTTTACTCGGTTACTCTGTTTTTGGAGAGGCCTTCCAACCCTGGGTTGTGATGATTTTACCACCCGGAGGTTTTATCGTTCTGGGTGCCTGGTTATTATTGTTTAACTGGCTCAAAGAGCGCAAAGCATCATTAGCTCTTGCTAAAGAAGGAGGGCTATCCTGATGTCTCCTGATTCAGTTTCATTTATTTTTCTTAATGCCTTTTTAATCAATAACTTTGTTTTGGCCATGTTTTTGGGTCTTTGCCCTTTCCTTGGTGTTTCCGGAAAATTAAATACCGCCTGGTCAATGGGGCTGGCAACTACTCTGGTTATGTTGATTAGTTCTATCAGTGCTTATTTTATAAATGAGCTGCTGGTGTACTTTGAAATCGAATTTTTACGTTTAATTTGTTATATCGCAGTGATTGCTTCAGCAGTACAGCTGGTTGAAATGACGATGAAAAAATTCTCACCCGGTTTATTTAAAGCCTTAGGGATCTTTTTGCCACTGATCACAACTAATTGTGCCATACTTGGATTAGCACTATTTCAAACTCACAAAGATTACGATCTGTATCAATCACTGGCTTATAGCACTGGTGCAGGTGCCGGCTTTATTCTGGCCATTATTTTAATGGCTGGCTTAAGAGAAAAACTGGAACTGGCTGATTTGCCCAATACCAGTCAGGGAGCAGCCATAAGTCTGATGTTGGCCGGAATTTTATCATTAATATTTATGGGCTTTGCAGGCCTGGGCAGTTAGCAATGGATATTATCATACGTTATTTTGTGGCCATGTTTTTTATGGTGGGCTTTTTATTTCTATGGTTTCTGGTACAAAAATACTCACGTAAATTTGCCTCCGAACACCCCGAATTGGGTCCTGCCCGAGAAGAAGGCGGCGGCTGTGGCGGGGGTGGCAAATGTAATTGCGGCAGTATCAAAAATTGTACCAATCCAAAAATAATATATAAGGCTTCCAAGAAAAAATTATTATAGATTTATTATTTTTTACTAACAACAAGAGATTTTATTATGAGTACGAATATCATCTGGTTTGAAGAGCTCGGCAAAAATGATGTTGAAATTGTCGGTGGTAAAAATGCCTCTCTGGGAGAAATGATCTGTAAATTAACCAAGGCAGGTATCCGTGTCCCTAACGGTTTTGCAACAACAGCTGAAGCCTTTCGACGATTTCTGAAACATAACACTCTTGAACAACGCATAAACGATGAGCTAAATAACCTTAACATAGATGATGTTGATGCCTTACAAGCCAGTGGAGCTAAAATTCGCCAATGGGTAGTTGATTCCCCCTTACAGGACGATCTACAGGCTGATATCAGTGATGCCTGGGAAATAATGAATGCTCCCTATAAAGATAGCGATAATGAAGTTTCAGTGGCTGTGCGTTCCTCTGCCACAGCGGAGGACTTGCCAGAAGCTTCATTTGCCGGCCAGCAGGAAACCTTTTTAAATGTTCGCGGGCTCTACTCTGTTTTGCATTATGTCAAAGAAGTCTTTGCTTCTTTATATAATGATCGGGCCATTGCCTACCGTGTCCATCAGAATTTCTCACACAGTGAGGTAGCTCTATCCGCTGGGATACAGCACATGGTTGGCAGCGACAAAGGTGTCAGTGGCGTCATGTTCACCCTTGATACTGAATCAGGTTTCAGAGATGTTGTTTTTATTACAGCCTCTTATGGATTGGGAGAAACAGTCGTTCAGGGTTCTGTGAATCCAGATGAATATTATGTACATAAAAAATTACTAGCCTCTGATCGTCTTGCCATTCTCAGTCGCAAACTAGGCAGTAAAGAAATCAAGATGATTTACAGCAACAAATCTGATGAAACCACTAAAATTGTTCCCGTTCATACGTCAGAACAACAACAGTTTTGTCTCTCAGACGAACAGTTACATGAACTGGCACATCGTGCTGTTATCATTGAAAAACACTATCGCCGCCCCATGGACATTGAATGGGCATTAGATAGTACAGGCCTGCTTTACATCGTTCAGGCTCGCCCGGAAACTGTGGCCAGTCGGGAAAAAATACAAGTCACTCAGCGCTATAAATTAGCACAACCAGGGGAAGTCATCATCAGTGGTCGTGCCATTGGTAAAAAAATTGGTGCTGGCAGAACCCGTGTCATTGAGGACATCAGTGAAATGGATCTCATTCAGGCTGGTGATGTACTGGTTACCGACATGACCGACCCGGACTGGGAACCAGTTATGAAGCGAGCAGCAGCAATTATCACTAATCGCGGCGGCCGTACCTGTCATGCTGCAATTATTGCAAGAGAGCTAGGCATCCCTGCAATTGTCGGCTGTAGCGATGCCACGACTCAAATAAAAAATGATCAGCCGGTTACGGCATCCTGTGCTGAAGGTGATACGGGCATGGTATATCGGGAGATACTGGATTTTGATATTGAAACATCAGAAAGCATTAACATGCCTGCCTTAAATAATAAAATGATGATTAATGTCGGCAATCCAGGGCGTGCCTTTGATTTTGCTTCTATTCCCAACAATGGTGTCGGTCTGGCACGCCTGGAATTTATTATTAATAATTCAATCGGTATCCATCCCAAAGCATTGCTCGAGTTTAATGAACAGGAAGCGGATATACAGGCTGAAATTGTTAAACGCATTGCAGGTTATAAAGATCCCGTTAGTTTTTATGTTGATAAACTGATTGAAGGGATCAGTACCATTGTCGCAGCATTTTCTCCCAAGCCAGTGATTGTCCGGATGTCAGATTTTAAATCAAATGAATATGCAAACATGGTCGGTGGTCCCCGTTATGAACCCGATGAAGAAAATCCAATGATTGGCTTTCGTGGTGCTTCACGTTATATCGCAGAAGAGTTCAGAGATTGTTTTGAACTGGAGTGCCTGGCTTTAAAAACAGTCTACAATGAAATGGGCCTCACAAACATGACCGTTATGGTGCCATTTGTCCGAACACTGGAAGAAGCAGAAAAAGTCATTCAGTTATTGGCTGAAAATGGGCTTGAAAGAGGAAAAAATGGTCTGAGAATCATTATGATGTGTGAGATTCCGTCTAATGCGATACTGGCGGAAGAATTTCTGGAATTTTTTGATGGCTTTTCTATTGGCTCAAATGATATGACCCAACTGACACTTGGTCTTGATCGAGATTCTGGTCTGGTATCTCATCTTTTTTATGAGCAGAATCCTGCAGTCAAAAAGCTGCTTAAAGGGGTTATAGAAACCTGCCGCAAGCATAATAAATACATTGGTATTTGTGGTCAGGGCCCTTCTGATTATCCAGAGTTTGCACTTTGGCTGGTTGAGCAGGGGATCAATAGTATTTCTCTAACACCAGATTCAGTCGTGCAAACCTGGCAATATCTTGGTGAAGCATTAGAGAAAACAGATAGTGCTGAACAAAACTAGATAATGTAATTTTGTTCATTTCACTTTTATTGACTTTTCTTTGCTGGGAGCATGGGTGACCGCCCATACTCCCAGGTGTCCAATTTTTTATGATTTAGCGATGAATCTGTATCAGGTAATAGAGCCCGATGAAACAAACCATTTTTTTTCTATCCGATCAAACCGCCATTACAGCTGAGTTACTGGGACAAACCCTTTTATCTCAATTCGACTCAGTGGACTTTGTTACCCAAACTCTGCCCTATATCGACACTGAAAAAAAAGCCCTGGAAGTGGTTGAACTAATCAATCGTAATGCTCAGGAAAACGGTGTTCGACCAGTTATTTTTTCCACACTGGTTCAAGAAGATATAAAAACAATTTTACACAATTCTCAAGCGCTTATGCTGGATGTATTTGAACACTTTATTGCACCGTTAGAGCAAGAATTCAACATTCATTCTTCACATAGAGTTGGAAAAAAACATTCTTCAGAAGATAAAGAAGCCTATGACCATCGAATTCAAGCCGTTAACTATGCTCTAAATACTGATGACGGCCTTTCTGTGAAACAATATGCCAAAGCTGATATTATTCTTATCGGAGTCTCCCGCAGCGGTAAAACACCGACAGCACTTTATCTGGCCATGCAATTTGGCATTCTGGCAGCCAATTACCCCATCACAGAAGAAGATCTGGAAAGTTATGAGCTTCCCTCCTGGGCACTGCAATTTAAAGACAAATTATTTGGTCTTGAAATTGATGTCAAACGGTTACAGGAAATTCGCACAGAACGCCGGCCGGGAAGTCGCTATGCATCACTTGAACAATGTGAACTTGAAGTCAGTCAGATAAAAAAATTATACACTCGCGAAGCCATACCAACAATCAATACAACCATTCGCTCTATTGAAGAAATCGCCACTAAAATTATTGCCAAATCTCATCTTAAGCGCTAGGCATCTTACTCTAAGTACATCTTACTCTAAGTACATTGCTTTGCCATCATTAAAGCGTAACCAGCCTTTAATGATTCGATATATCACCCAAATATAGTTGACAAAAAGTACGCCAAAGCCTATCACCACATACACCAGAATCCCACCAATAATTCCCCATAATAAACTAAACCAGAATGTTCTGATCTGCCAGCGAAAATGTGATTCAGATAAGGTCCCTTTAATGTCATCTTTCTTAACATAATTAAGAATAACTGCAATGAAGAACGGTAAAGCAGTAAAACTGCAATCGCCTGCAGTAAATAAATAAGATTAGTAATCGTACTATCTGCCTGACTGGAATGGTCAGCGGTATGACTTTCAGGAAACTGAACATCCATTTGCATAAATCCTTTCTAAGATACATTCTGGGGTTAAAATTATAGGTGTAAATTTTAACTCATAAGAAGCGACGAGTAAATTCAGTGCAAATCAGGCTCAGCCAACTGACTCACTGTTCTACCGTTCCCACAAAAAATTTATTACCATTCCATCCAATTTATGTGATACCACATGGTTACCAAGGTATTTAACGCAAAATAAAATAAGCATTTAATTTAATCTTAATATTATCAATTAGTTATGTTTGGCATATGTCTTGCTATATAAGACGTTTGTGCCTCTTTTTGGCAATCTATAAAAGATATTAAGTGAGTAATTATGTCCTGTTCCTATTTTAAAAGTAAATTATATCCAGCCCTTCTGGTTTCAACCTCAGTTATTATTCCCTCTTTGTTATTGGCTGATGACCTGGGGACAATCAGTGTCCAGTCAACAACTATTGATGATCGATTTG